>NZ_JAVREP010000010.1:0-258396 GCF_031845465.1 Nocardiopsis lambiniae
GCCCTCTACGAGGCCGTCGTCCGCCACGTCCGTGCCGCCCCGGTGCGCTCCTCCTTCGCGCACCGCACCTATTACTGGCTGACCGACCTCGAACGTCCGCCCCGGCTCCCCTGGCCGCTGCGCCCCCTGGCCGGGTTCGCGGGCCGCCCCTCCCGCGCCGAACTCGACGCCTACCTGGCCGGGCAGGGCGTCGACCTGGAGGGCGGGCCCATCCTCGTGCTCGCCCACGCCCGCGTGTTCGGGTACGTGTTCGACCCCCTGACCGTCTACTGGTGCCACCACCGCGACGGGTCCCTGGCCCGCGTCATCGCCGAGGTCCACAACACCTACGGGCAACGCCACCGCTACCCGCTCACGGTGGACGACCGGGGACGCGCCGAGGTCGCCAAGGCGATGTACGTCTCCCCGTTCCACGGCACGGACGGCCGCTACCGCCTGGCCCTGCCCGAACCCGGCGAACGGCTCTCCCTCACGGTCACCCTCCACACCGACGGCGCCCCGCCCTTCGCCGCCTCCGTCCGAGGCCGCCGGGTCCCGGCCACCGCCGCCTCCCTGATCCGCCTCGCCCTGCGCCACCCCTGGGCCCCGCTCGTGGGCGCGGCCCGCATCCGCACCCGGGGCATCGGCCTCTACCTGCGCGGGGTCCCGGTGCACCCGCGACCGGAACACCACGACACCACCGAGAAGACAGGTCCACGTTCATGACCACGACGACCCCGCCCCCGATCACCACGGTCGACCCCCGACGCTGGCCGGACGTCGCCCGGGTGCCCCGGGCCCGGCTGCGCGCCACCGCCGCCCGCGCCCTGGCCCGGTACGCGGCCCGCGAGGCCGGGGTGCGGATCACCACGACCGACCCCACCGGGGCGGACGCCGCCGAGGGCCCGGTCCTGTACCTGCGCGACCCGGAGGCCTTCCACCGCAGACTGGCCGTCGGCGGACTCATCGGCCTGGGCGAGTCCTACATGGCCGGCGAGTGGGACTCCCCGGACCCGGTCGCCCTGCTGACCCGGCTGGCCGAGCACTACGTCGAACTCGTTCCGCGCCCCCTGCGGCCCCTGCGCCACGTCACCCTGCCGCGCCGAGGGCTCGGCGACCGCAACACCCGGACGGCGGCCCGCCGCAACATCGGCCACCACTACGACCTGTCCAACGACCTGTTCGCGCTCTTCCTGGACCGCACCATGACCTACTCGTCGGCACTGTTCGACGGGCCCGGCCCACGCGACCCGCACACCCTCGCCTCGGCCCAGGAGCGCAAGATCGACCGGCTGCTGGACGCCGTCGGGGTCGGCCCCGGGACCACCCTGCTGGAGATCGGCACCGGCTGGGGCGGCCTGGCCCTGCGCGCCGCCCGACGCGGGGCGCGCGTCACCACCATCACGCTGTCCGCCGAACAGCGCGACCTGGCCGTGCGCCGACTGGCCGAGGCCGGGGTGGGGGAGGCCGTCGACGTCCGCCTGCTCGACTACCGCGACGCCGAGGGCGAGTACGACGCCGTGGTCAGCGTGGAGATGATCGAGGCCGTCGGCGAGCACTACTGGCCGGCCTACTTCTCCGCGCTGGACCGGCTGGTGCGCCCCGGGGGGAGGGTGGGGCTCCAGAGCATCACCATGGACCACCGGCTGATGCGGGCCTCCCGCCACTCCTACACCTGGATGCACAAGTACGTGTTCCCCGGCGGACTCATCCCCTCCGTCGAGGCGATCGAACGGCAGGTGCGCGAACGCACCTCCATGACCCTCGTCGACCGCACGGCGTTCGGCGCCGACTACGCCGACACCCTGATGGTGTGGCGGCGGTCCTTCGCCGACGCCGCGGCAGAGGTCGACGGGCTCGGGTTCGACGCCGTCTTCCGGCGGATGTGGGACTTCTACCTCGCCTACTGCGAGGCCGGCTTCCGGGCCGGGCTGATCGACGTGGAGCAGATCGTCCTGGAGCGCGCCCGATGACACAGGTCACCACCATCCCCACCACCACCGGCGGGCCGCGCGGGGTCGCCCACTTCCTCGCCCCGGTGATCGCCGGGTTCTTCAACGGGCACCCGCCGGTCCGGCTGCGCGCCTGGGACGGCAGCGAGGCGGGACCGCGGGACGCCCCCGTCGTGATCCTGCGCCACCGCGACGCCCTGCGCCACGTCGTGGCCCGACCGGGAGAGCTCGGGCTGGCCCGCGCCTACGTCACCGGCGTCCTGGACGTGGAGGGCGACCTCACCGACGCGCTGCGGCGGGTCGGGGCCGGGGTCCGCCGCCACGGTACGTCGTCGCTCGCGCCACGGGAATGGGTCCGTGCGGCGCGCGTCCTGCTCGCCGTGGGGGCCGTCGGGACCCCGCCGCCGGTGCCGCGCGGCGAGAGCCGGCCCCGGGGGCCGCTGCACTCCCGCGAACGCGACGCCGCCGCGATCTCCCACCACTACGACGCCGGCAACGGGATCTACTCCCTGCTGCTCGACGAGACCATGGCCTACTCGTGCGCCTACTGGCCCGAGGACGACCCCGTCGCCACCCTCGCCGACGCCCAACGCGCCAAGCTCGACCTGGTCTGCCGCGAACTGGGGCTGGGCGAGGGGTCGCGGCTGCTCGACGTCGGCTGCGGGTGGGGTTCGCTCACCCTGCACGCCGCGCGGGCGTACGGGGCCCGGGTCACGGCGGTCACCCTGTCGGCCGCCCAGCGCGACCACGTCGCCGCCCGGATCCGCGAGGAGGGGCTGACGGACCGGGTCGAGGTGGAGCTACGGCACTACCGGGACATCGACCGCGCCGGATTCGACGCCGTGGCCACCATCGAGATGGGCGAACACGTGGGACGCGACGAGTACGCGCCGTTCGCCCGCCGGCTGTGGTCGCTGCTGCGGCCCGGCGGTCGCCTCCTGGTCCAGCAGATGTCCCGGGGGAGCGATCACCCCGGGGGCGGTCCGTTCATCGAGCGTTACATCGCCCCCGACATGCACATGCGCCCCCTGGGGGAGACGGTGACGCTGTTGGAGGACGCGGGCCTGGAGGTGACCGGGGTCCGCTCCCTGCGCCGGCACTACGTGCGCACCGCCCGGGCCTGGGCCGCCGAACTGGAGCGGCGGTACGACGACCTGGTGGGGCTCGCCGGGGAGGAGACCGCACGGGTGTGGCGGCTGTACCTGGCCGGCGGGGCGCTGGCCTTCGAGGAGGGCCGGATGGGCGTCCACCAGATCGCGGCCCGCCGACCCGACCCCGAGGAGATCCCGTGAACCTCGCCGCTCTCGCCCTCACCTCCGCCGTCTCGGCGGGGGCACTGGCCGTGCTCATGCTCGGGACCTTCGCCGTCGGGCGGCGGCTGGGCCGGCACAGCGTGGTCGACGTCGCCTGGGGGCCCGGGTTCGTACTGGTGGCGCTGATCGCGCTGCTCACCGCCGGCGGAGACCCGGGCCGCCCCTGGCTGCTCCTCGTCCTGACCGCCGTGTGGGGCCTGCGTCTGGCCGTCCACATCGGTCGCCGCTCCCGGGGCGCGAAGGAGGACCCCCGCTACGAACGCCTGCTCTCCAAGGCGCCCGGGAACCCCGACCTGTACGCGCTGCGCGTCGTGTACCTGCTCCAGGGCGCGCTGATCTGGTTGATCTCCGCACCGATCCAGGTGGCCGCGCACGCGCCCGCCCCGCTCGGCGGGTGGGCCGTGGCGGGTGTCGCCCTGTGGGTGGTCGGGTTCGTCTTCGAGGCCGTGGGCGACGCCCAACTGGCCGCCTTCCGCCGTGATCCGGCCAACCGGGGCCGGATCATGGACCGGGGGCTGTGGGCGTGGACCCGGCACCCCAACTACTTCGGTGACGCCTGCGTGTGGTGGGGGCTGTTCCTCGTCGCGGTCTCGGGAAGCCCGTGGACGCTGCTCACCCTGCCCGCCCCGCTGGTGATGACGTACCTGCTCACCCGGGGCTCGGGGCAGCGGCTGCTCGACGAGCACATGCGGGGACGTCCCGGGTGGGCCGAGTACGAGGCCCGCACGAGCGCCTTCGTGCCACTGCCGCCCCGGCGGTCCTGACCGCCACCGGTCGGGCGGGCCCGCCGCGACTCCGACCGCGGTCGGAGCCGCCGTCGCTGGCGGGGCGCGGGTCGGCACCTGGGGAAGCGGTGCCGACCCGGACCGCCGGGAACGCCTCTTAGGTTAGCCTGTCCTTGTCCTGCGTGGTGGCCGTTCGGGCACATCGGCCGATCCCGCCGTTCCGACCCCGAGCCCCGTCCGACGCCGTCACCCGGCGGTGTCCACCCCGGGGGGCGCGTACGCCCGGGGCGCGCGGGCCCCGGGCGGTGGGAAGGCGCGGATCAGACCGTGGGGATCGCCCCGCCGTCCACCCGGATGATCGACCCGGTGACGTAACCGGCCTGCTCGCTCGCCAGGAACGCCGCCACCGCCCCGTACTCCTCGACCCGGCCGTACCGGCCCACCGGGATCGTCGCGGCGGCGTCGCGCTCGACCTCCGCCGCGGTGCGCCCCTCCCGCTCGGCGCGCGCCCGGTCCAGGGCGTCGGTGCGGGCCGTGGCGATCCGTCCCGGGACGATGACGTTCACCGTCACCCCGTCCGCGGCCACCTCACCGGACACCGTCTTGGACCAGGAGTGCAGGGACGCCCGCAGCGTGTTGGACACCCCCAGGGTCGGGATGGGCGCGATCGGCCCCGACGAGGTGCTCGTGATGATCCGCCCCCAGCCGCGTTCGCGCATGCGGCCGACGACGGCGTCGGTCAACCGGATCACCGGCAGCACCATCGCCCCGTACATCTGCTCCCACAGCTCCGGGTCGCGCCCGAGCGCGGGGGAGGGCGGCGGGCCGCCGGTGTTGTTGACCAGGATGTCCACCGACCCCAGCGTGTCGGCCACGTGCGCGGCCACCTCCTCGGCGCGGCCGTGGTCGGCCAGGTCCCACTCCACCGACATCGCCGACGTCCCGTGGGCGTCGCAGTCCTCCACGACCTTCGCCAGACGCTCCCGGTCACGACCGGTGACCGCCACGTTCACACCCTCGGCGGCCAGGGCCACGGCGATCGCCCGACCCAGCCCCGAACTCGCCGCCGTCACCAACGCGGTCCTGCCCGCGATCCCCAGATCCATTGCGCTCCGTTCCCCTTCCGGGGGCCCACGCCCCCGCACGACCCTCGCGGCGTTCCGGCATCCTCCCAGCCGTGCGTCCCGAAGGGAACCCGTGGGCGCGCCCCGGTCGCCTCAGCCCGTCACGACCCCTTCCCCGTGTTCCGCGACGATCCGCGCCCGGTGGGCCGCCAGGCGGGAGGTGCGGTTCACGGTCACGGCCCCGACCGTGCGACCGCCCCGGTGCTGGGAGACCTCCACACGGCGCCGCTCGGGGTCGTACTCGTGCACCTCGACCCGGTCGGCCGCACCGGGCAGCCCCACCGCCCGCACGCGTACCCCGTACTGGTCGGACCAGAAGGAGGGCGGCGGCACCGGCCCCGGGGGCGGGCCGCCCACCAGGGTCGACGCCGCCGTGTCGGCGTGGTCCACCGCCCCGCTCCAGTGCCCGATCACCAGGTGGGAGGGTGCCCCCGGGTAGGGGAGGGGGTGCGGCGCCGCTGCGGCGTCCCCCACCACCACGATCCCCTCCACGGGGCGGCCCTCCTCGTCCAGGGCCCTGCGGCGATGGTCGCAGCGCAGCCCGCCGGAGTGCGTTCCCAGACCCGAGCCCCGGGTCCAGTCCGTGGCGGGGCGCGCCCCCAGGGCGCTGACCACCGTCCGCGCGCGGATCCGGGTGCCGTCGGACAGTTCGACCCCGGTCACCCGTCGCGCCCCGGAGAACCCGGTCACCCTCACCCCGGTGCGCAGCACCACCCCGGCCTCGGCCTGGAGCCGGGCGACCAGCGCGCCCACCTCGGCGCCCACCGTCCGTCGCATCGGAAGTCGGTCCCGGCACACCAGGGCGACCGGTGCCCCCGCCTCCCGGGCGGCCGACGCGATCTCGCACCCCAGGAACCCGCCGCCGATCACCAGCAGGGGGTCGCCCTCGGCCAGGGCCGCGCGCAGCCGGGCGGCGTCGTCGAGTCCCCGCAGGGTGAGCACGCCCTGGGCGGGGGTCGGCCCTGGCCAGGGGACGGCGGTGGCCCCGGTCGCGATGACCAGTCCCTCGTAGGACTGCTCGGAACCGTCGTCCAGGAGCACCCGACGGGCCGCCCGGTCCAGCCGGACCGCCGCCCGCCCCGACCGCACCTCCACGTCGGCCGGCACGGGCAGGGCGGTGGCCTCGGGCGCGAGTCTCCCGGTCAGCACCTCCTTGGACAGCGGGGGCCGGTCGTAGGGGGCGTGGGGCTCGTTCCCGATGAGGACGAGCCGTCCCTCGAACCCCCGATCGCGCAGCGCCGTCGCGGTCCGCAGACCGGCGATCCCCGCCCCCACGACGACGACGGAGGAGGGTTCGCCGCTCACGCGGGGCCTCCCTCGACAGTGACGGCCCGCACCGGGCAGGCCGCCGCCGCTCGGGCGACCTCGGCGGCCCGGGCCGCCTCCGGTGCCGGGTCGTACACGAGGTTCTCGTCGTCGTCGAAGGAGAAGACGCCCGGGGCGGCGAACACGCACTGGCCGTGGTTCGCGCAGCGGGTCCGGTCGACGTGGATTCTCACGGATGCACTTCCTCTGTCCGCGGGTCGTGGAGGGGGACGGTCGGGTTGAAGCGGGAGGGGTCGGGCGGATCGGGTGCCAGGAGGCCGGCGGCGTCGGTGGCCACGACCCGTTCCACGGTGAACTCGATCGTGCGTCCGGTCCCCTCCGGATCCCCGTCCCACACGATCCGGGCGGCGCCGCTCAGCCGCAGCACCGCGCCGGTCTCCCAGTCGGGGAAGAGCAGACCGGCCCGGGGCCGGACCCACAGGTTGCCCAGGGTGTTGAACATGGCGTTGCCGACGTAGTCGGGCCAGGAGAGCACGGTGGACGAGTGGACCCGGACGAAGCCCGGGGCGCCGCCCCGGTGGTTGGCGTCGGCGTCACCGGAGGCGTCGGCGGTGGCGACGAAGAACGTGTCGGCGCGGCGCACCAGGTCCCGCTGGTCCCCGGTCAGCCGTGTCCCGACGCGGGACGCGACCGGGGGGCCGGAGCCCGCCGGGGCGGGGTCCCGCCTCTGGATGTACTTGGGGCAGTTGGCGTAGACCTGCTCGGTGGTCACCCGCAGCCCGTTCCCGTGGGGCCGGGAGACGCCGTTGATCCGCATGCGGCGGCGGGTGGCGGGGTCGATGGCCAGGGCGCCCACCCTGGTCCCGTCCCAGCCCAGGGCCCCGGCGAGCGGGTCGTCGGCGGTGGGCCGGGCCGCGACGTCCAGGGTGCGGGGGCCGGGTGCGTCCAGGAACCCGGGCGGTCCGGTGAGCAGGGAGCACCACGGGTCTTCGGAGGCGTCGAGGGCCCCGACGACGAGCCAGGTGCGTTCGGCGAGGAAGTCCGCGGCCACCTCCGGGATCTCCCGTCGGCGGGCGCCCTCGGAGAAGAGGGCCTGGTCGGCCAGCCCGGCCCGTTCCTGGACCGCCCGTTCGCCGTGGTGGTAGGGGGACCCCATGGTCCGTCCCCTTTCGTTCGGTGCGGCGGGCGTCGCCCGGCCGGGCGACGCCCGCGACCCGCGATGGGTCTAGAAGAAACCGCAGGTGGGGGCGGAGGCGACGGGGGCCTCGGCGGACTCGGCGCCGCTCGGGGCGTAGATCTCCAGGCGGATGCCGTCGGGGTCGTGGAAGAAGACGCCACCGGAGGCGGCGCCCTCGCCGTGGGGCACGACCCCGTCGTAGGCGAACTCCACGGCCAGCTCCAGCAGCCGCGCCTCGGCGGTGCGGACCTCGTCGATGGTGTCCACCTCGAAGGAGAGGTGGTGCAGGCCGGCGGCGTTCGAGCGGAACCCCTCCTCGGCCTGCCGCCACAGGGTCAGCACCAGGGAGCCGTCACGGCCGAGGAACGCGGACTCGCGGCCCTCCTCCTCGCCGCGTCCCAGGACCTTCAGGTCCAGGACCCGCACGTAGAAGTCGATCGAACGGTCCAGGTCGGTGACGTTGAGACCGATGTGGCCGGTGGTGGGACGGGGATAGGTCATGGCACGCCTTTCGTCGAGGGGAGGGGCGATGAGATCTCCTCTAACCCCTGAAAAAGACTTTAGGGGTTAGTCGGCACAGAGGTCAACCCTCTAAAGTGACTTCAAGGGTTAGGTGGTGGCTGGTAGCATCCCGCCAACGCCCGCGCGCCCGGACCCGCGACGGGAAGGACGGGGGAGTGACGATGACCGTGCCGAGCAGACCGCTCGTAGGCGAACCGATCGCCATGGACCTGATCAACACCAGGTGGGTCTCCGGCGGCACCCGCCACGACCTGTTCGACGGCCCGACCGGCCTGGCCCGGTGGCTGACCGAGGCCGGACTGGGCGCCCGGTTCGACGCCGACCCCGCCGCCCTGCCCCCGCTCCTGCGCGCCCGCGACGCCATCGCCGTGCTCGTCGCCGCCCCCGACGACCCCGGGGCCACCGCCGAACTCAACGCGATCCTCGAACACGGCACCGTGCGCAGGACCCTCGCGGAGGGCGCGCCCCGCACCGCCGTCGCCTTCGACGCCCCCGCCTGGGGCCCGGCCTGGACCGCCGCCGACGGCTACCTCGACCTCCTCGCCGCCCCCGACCGCATCCGCCGCTGCGCCCACCCCGACTGCGTCCTGTACTTCTACGACACCTCCAAGAACGGCACCCGCCGCTGGTGCTCCATGGCCGGCTGCGGCAACCGCGCCAAGGCCGCCCGCCACCACGCCCGCGAACGGACCGGCCGCGGCGCCTGAGCACACGAGGAACGCCCGGACCCGACACGGGTCCGGGCGTGCGCGCGGGGCTCAGGCCTCGTTCGGCACCACCACGGCGCGACCGGAGATCTCCCCCGCCTCCAGCCGCCGGTACGCCTCCAGGGCGTCCTCCATGGCGAACCGCTCCACCTCCGGACGGATCCGTCCCGCCCGGTACATGTCCACGACCTCCCAGAGCTCCCCCACCGTGCCCCAGTAGGTGTTGGTGACGTAGGACTCGTACGGGTTCGTGAAGAACGAGAACTCGTGCGTGCCGCCCGCGATGCCCACCACCGACAACCGGCCGCCCTGCGCCATCGCCCCGGCCGCCGCCGCGATCGTCGGCGTGATCCCCACGAAGTCGAACGCCGCGTCCACGCCCCGGCCCCCCGTGATCTCGCGGATCTCCTCCACCTGCCGGTCGCCGCCCCCGACGGTGACCGCCCCGTTCCTCTCCGCCCGCGCCCGCGCCTCCGGCTTGACGTCGGTCGCGATCACCGTCGCCCCCGTCAGCGCCCCGAGGATCTGCACGCCGATCTGCCCCAGACCGCCCAGACCGATCACCAGGGCGTGGCGACCCCCGCCCGCCAGGTGCGGCAGCGCCTGCTTGATCGCGTGGTAGGGCGTGAGCCCGGCGTCCGCCAACGGGGCCGCGTCCACCGGGTCGGCGTCGCCCAACGGCACCAGGTGGTGGGCGGGCACCGTCATGTACTCCGCCATGCCGCCGTCGCGCCCCAGGCCCACCGCCAGGTAGGGCATCGTCGCGGCGTTCTCGCAGTAGGTGTCCCGGCCCCGCGCGCACATGCGACAGTGACCGCAGCCGATCGGCCCGTACACCAGGTGGGCCGCGCCGACCTCCACCCGGTCGCTCACGCCCTCGCCGAGTTCCTCGACCCACCCGGCGTTCTCGTGACCCAGCACGAACGGGGGCCTCTGCGCCCCCGGGGAGCCCTCCTTGAAATGCCGGTAGACGCTCACGTCGGAGTGGCAGGCGCCCGCGCCCGCCACCCGCAACAGCACCTCGCCCGGTCCGGGCCTCGGCTCGGGCGCGTCGGTGAGCGAGGGGAACCGTTCGTAGTTCTCGAAGACCACGGCTCGCATCGGGTGCCCTCCTGGCTGTCGATGACGCCGGGCCCATCGACGGGACTCTCGGTACCCGGCCGAACACCCGAAGCTATCAACGCGGTCCACGGGCGTCCGTCAACGCGGATCCCGGAATCGGTCCGCACTTCTTGACCCTTTCCACCCGAACGCGCGATGAGTCCTGCCGCCCGCCCGGGTCCGTACACGTGAACGAACCCATAAGACCGGAGGACACCGTGACCGCACCCCCGCCCACCGCCCGACCCGACCGGCGCGCCCTGGTCGGCCTGGCCGTGCTCGCCCTGCCCACCCTGCTGCTGTCCATCGACATGAGCGTGCTCCACCTGGCGCTGCCGCACATGGTCGCCGACCTGAGCCCCACCGGCCCCCAACTGCTGTGGGCCGTGGACGTGTACGGGTTCATGATCGCCGGCCTCCTCGTCACCATGGGCACCCTGGGCGACCGCATCGGCCGCAGGAGACTGCTCCTCATCGGCGCCGCCGTCTTCGGCGCGGCCTCCGCCCTCGCCGCGTTCTCGCCCACCGTGGAGGTCCTCATCGCCACCCGCGCCCTCATGGGCGTCGCCGGGGCCACCCTCATGCCCTCCACCCTCGGCCTGATCAGCGGCATGTTCCCCGACCCGCGCCACCGGGCCGCCGCCATCGCCGTCTGGACGAGCTGCTTCATGGGCGGCACCGCCCTGGGCCCGATGGTCGGCGGCGTACTGCTCCACTGGTTCTGGTGGGGATCGGTGTTCCTGCTCGGCGTGCCCGTCATGGCGCTGCTCCTGGTGTGCGGACCGCTCCTGCTGCCCGAACAGCGCGCCGACCACCCCGGCCGCCTCGACCTCGTCAGCGTCGTCCTGTCCCTGGCCGCCGTCCTCCCCGCCGTCTACGGACTCAAGGTCCTCGCCGACGGCGCCCCGCCCACCGTCCCCCTCCTCACCATCGCCGCCGGCCTGATCGCGGGCGTCGTGTTCGTCCGCCGCCAGCTCCACCTGGCCGACCCGCTCCTGGACCTGCGCCTGTTCCGGGCGCCCGCCTTCGGAACCGCCCTGGCCGTGATGATGGGCGGCGCCGTCGCCATGGGCGGCACGTTCCTGCTCATCAGCCAGTACTTCCAGCTCGTCGCCGGGTACCCGCCGCTCATCGCCGGGCTGTGGCTGGTGCCCCCGTCGGCGGCGATGATCGTCGCCACCCTCCTGGCCCCGCCGCTGGCCGCCCGGGTCGGTCGCGCCACCGTCATCGGCGGCGGCATGTTCGTCACCGCCGCCGGGTTCGTCGTCCTGGCCCTGGCACCCGTCCAGGACGGGGCGCTCACCGTCATGACCGGCCTGCTCCTGGCGTCGATCGGGCTCGGGCCCGGCGCCGCGCTCATCGCCGACATCGTGGTGGGATCGGCGCCCCCCGAACGGGCCGGCGCCGCCGCCTCCCTGTCCGAGACCAGCGGCGAATTCGGCATCGCCCTGGGCGTGGCCCTGATGGGCAGCCTCTCCGCCGCCGTCTACCGCGCCGCCGTCGAGCCGCCGCAGGGGGTCCCCGAGGAGGCGGGGCACACCCTCGCCGGGGCCGTCGCCGTCGCCCGGGACCTGCCCGCCGACCTCGCCGCCGCCCTGCTCGGCCCGGCCCGGGAGGCGTTCACCGCCGGGCTCAACCTCGCCGGGGTCCTGGGCGCGATCGCCATGGCCCTGGGCGGCGCGGCAGCCCTGGTCCTGCTGCGCGCCGCGGAAGAACCGGCCGAGGCCGATGAGTCCGGGGACGCCGCCGGGTCGGTACGGGTGAACGAATGAGATCCGATCCCCGAGGAGGGACCATGGCCAATCTCGACAGCATGCTCCTGGCCAGCACCGACCCCGACCGACTCCACGACTGGTACGCGGCCGTCCTGGAGCCCCACTCCGACGACGACGTCGACTCCTACCGGGTGCTCCGCTTCGGCCACTTCCACCTGCTCATCGACCGGCGGGACGACATCGGCCCCAAGGCGACCGACGCCACCCGCATGATCATCAACTTCGACGTGGAGGACGCCCGGGCCGTCGCCGCCCGCATGGACGCGCGCGGCACCGAGTGGCTGGCCCCGCTGGAGGACCGCGACGGCAGCCTGTTCGCCACCGCGATCGACCCGGACGGCAACCACGTCCAGATCATCCAGCTCAGCGAAGCCCACCGCGCGGCCATGGCCGCGTCCGAGTCCTAGGAGGGGACATGTTCGACGGGAACCGGGCCTTCGGGTCCTTCGCGGTACCGGACACCGACACGGCCCGCGAGTTCTACGGCGGGACACTGGGATTGACCGTGCGACCGGTCGAGGGCATGGAGGAGGAAGGGCTGATCCGGATCCACCTCGGCGGGGAGCGGGCCGTCCTCGTCTACCCCAAGCCCGACCACGTGCCCGCCACGTACACCGTCCTCAACCTCGTCGTCGACGACATCGTCGCCGCGGTCGACGGGCTCGCCCGTCGCGGCGTGCGGACCCTGCGCTACGAGGGCTTCGATCAGGACGAGAGGGGGATCGCGCACGGTAGGCCGTCGGTCGCCTGGTTCACCGACCCGGCCGGGAACGTGTGTTCTGTCATACAGGAGGCGTAACGTGACGGCCGTGATGGAACAGCAGACCGACCAGGAGTTCGTCCGGCTCGCCGACCCCTACCGGCGCGAGCTGTACGCCCACTGCTACCGGATGCTCGGCTCGGTACACGACGCCGAGGACCTGGTGCAGGAGACGTACCTGCGCGCGTGGAAGGCCTACGACGGGTTCGAGGGCAGATCCAGTCTGCGCACCTGGTTGCACCGCATCGCCACCACGGCCTGTCTCACCGCGCTGGAACGGCGTCGTCGGCGGCCCCTGCCCACCGGGCTGGGCGGGCCCGCCGACGATCCGTCGGCCCAACTGGCCGACGGGCCCGAGGTGCCCTGGCTCGAACCCGTGCCCGACGCCCTCGTGGGCGCCGACGACCCGGGCTCGGTGGTCGCCACCCGCACCGGCGTGCGCCTCGCCCTGATCGCCGCCCTCCAGTACCTCCAGCCCCGCCAGCGCGCGGTGCTGGTGCTGCGCGACGTGCTGCGGCTGAGCGCCGCCGAGGTCGCCGACATCCTCGACACCTCCGTGCCGGCGGTCAACAGCCTGCTCCAGCGGGCCCGGGCGCAGTTGTCCCGCAACGCCCCGGTGGAGGAGGAGATCGTCGAGCCGGCCGAGGGCAAGGCGATCCTGGCCCGGTACGTGGCGGCCTTCGAGACCTACGACGCCTCGGCGATCACGGCGGTGTTCACCGAGGACGCGGTGTTCGAGATGCCGCCGTTCCGCACCTGGGTCCAGGGCGGCGCGCACATCGCGGAGCTGATCTCCACGCACTGCCCGGCCGAGCGGGCCGGCGACATGGTGCTGGTGCCGACCTCGGCCAACGGGCAGCCGGCGTTCGGGCTGTACATGCGCGACCGGGAGGGTGTGCACCGGGCCTTCGGGATCCAGGTCCTGGACCTGGCGCCCACCGGCGTGCGGCACACGGCGATGTTCTTCGACACCGCCCTCTTCCCGCACTTCGGCCTGGCCGACCGCCTGTAGACCGTGTTCCCCGCGCTTCGGAGGCCTTCGCGGCACCGGTGGGGCGCGCGGTACGCGAGGGCGGAGCGTTCCCGGGTCCTCGCCCCGACCTCACGGGACGGGGGAGTCCGTGGACGGCCCCGGCACGCGGTGACGGTGAAGTCGACGTCCTCCCCGACCGTTCCGGGGTGACCCTCGGTGCGGGTCCGGTGTTCCGGGCGGGGGCCGCCGTCCGCCCGGCCGTCCGCCCGGCGAGGACCGCGCGGTCGGCATCGGGGCGTTCGCGCGGGCGGACCCGGGCGGCGTCCGGGAAAGGGCGCCCACCTCCCGCGCGGCGCCGGGTCCACATCGGGAGAAGGGGGGTTCCCCGGATCGGGTGCGCGGGGTAGCGTGCCCCCGTCTGGGAGCGCTCCCAGATCCCCCGAAAGGAGCGAACACGTGTTCCGTCCCCTCCTGCGCGCGGCCCTGGTCGCCGCGCTCGCCCTGACCGCCACGCCGGTTCTCCCGGCCGCCGCCGAGTCCGAGGACTGTGCGGCCGAGGCCACCGTGACCTCCTCGTGGGGGAGCGGGTTCACCGCCCGGATCGAGGTGACCAACCGGGGCGACGCCCCGATCTCGGGGTGGACCGCCACCTGGACGCACCCGACCGGTCAGGCCACCACGGCCGGTTGGAACGCCGACTTCGAACACCGCGAGGGCACGGTCGTCGCCCGTAACGTGGGATGGAACGCCGACCTGGCCCCGGGCGGCACCGCCGAGTTCGGCGTCCAGGGGACCACCACCGGTGGGGCGGTCGAGTTCACCGGACTCGACTGCGGATTCGACACGGAGGACGAAGGCGGGGACGCGGTGCGGATCATGGCGTTGGGCGACTCGATCACGGGGTCGCCGGGGTGCTGGCGGGCCCTGTTGTGGCGGGACCTGGTGGACGCGGGGCGGAAGGTGGACTTCGTGGGCACGCTGCCGGGCGACGGGTGCGGGTTCGCCTACGACGGGGACCACGAGGGGCACGGGGGATACCTGGTCACGAACGTCGCCTCGCAGGGGTTGCTCGTGGACTGGCTGGAGCGGACCGACCCGGACACGGTGCTCATGCACTTCGGCACCAACGACGTGTGGAACGGGATCCCGGCGGCCGAGATCCTCGCCGCGTACGACACCCTGCTGGCGCAGATGCGCGCGCACGACCCGAACGTCCACCTGCTGGTCGCGCAGATCATCCCGATGGACTCCGACCGCAGCTGCGCGACCTGCGGGCAGGGGGTGCGGGACCTCAACGCGGCCATCCCGGGCTGGGCGGACGCCAACGCGACGCCGGAGTCGCCGATCACCGTGGTGGACCAGTGGACGGGGTTCGACACGGACGCGGACACCTACGACGGGGTTCACCCGTCGGCGAGCGGAGACCGCAGGATCGCGGACCGCTGGTTCGCGGCCCTGGCCCCGTGACCGGCGGCGGGCCCGGACCGTTGCCGCGATCCGCACTCCGACCGTTTCCCCGGTCCGGGTCCGCCGCTAGGCTCCCGTGCGTGACCCTCCCGGCTCGCACCGTCGCGGCCGTCCGCCACCGCTCCCATCGGTCCGACGGCCGAGAGTCCGCGCGGGCCGGGGTCATCGATCCATGAGCGCGGTGCCCTCCGGTGCCCGTCTCGTATCGCAGCGACCCGTGAAGGAGTCCGAGATGCGCGTTTCCCTTGTGACCGGTCTGGCAGCGTCAGCGGTGGCGGTGGTGGTGGCCGGGTGCGCGCCGACGGCGGAGCTCTCCGCGCACGCGGAACCGGAGGGTCTGCCCAACGGCTGGTTCGACTATCAGCTCGGCGGGGGATACCCGCCGCCCGAGGACGTGGGGATCGTGGTCCGGGACTCCACGGATGAACCGGAGCCGGGCATGTACTCCATCTGCTACGTCAACGGGTTCCAGACGCAGCCGGGGGAGGAGCGGAAGTGGCTCGATGAGGGTCTGGTCCTGCTCGACGAGGCGGGGGAGCCCGTGATCGACCCGGGGTGGCCGGACGAACGGCTTCTGGACACCTCCACGGACGAGAAGCGCGGCCGGATCGCCGCACTCCTCGGCGCGACCATCGAGGGATGCGCGGACGACGGGTTCGCGGCGGTCGAGTTCGACAACCTGGACTCCTACCTACGGTCCCAGGGGTGGTTGACCGTGGAGGACAACTTCGCCCTTGCGGAGGAGTTGGTCGCCATCGTCCACGATCACGGATTGCTCGCCGCCCAGAAGAACGCGGCGGAGGAGACCGAGCGGGGACGTGAGGCGGGGTTCGACTTCGCGATCACCGAATCCTGCGCGGCCTGGTTCGAGTGCGACGCCTATACCTCCGTTTACGGGGACGAAGGCGTGCTCGACATCGAGTACCCGGACACGCTGGAGAACGCAGGGCTGACGTTCGAGGACGTGTGCGCGGATCCGGAGAGCCCGTCCAGGACGATCTTGCGCGACCTCGATCTGGTTCCCGAGGGCGCGGAGGGATACCTCTACGAGCGCTGTTGATCACGGATTGTAGGTGACCGCTATGGTCACGGTTCCGTCGCCGTTCCGGGCGTGAAAGGTGCCGTCATGTGCGGACATTCCACTCAGACGTGTTGGTGGTGTCGGGCTCCGGCCATCCGGAAACGGCGAGGATCGCTACTGAACGTGTGCGGAGAGTCTCCGAGTGGTGCACAATGAAGGCGTCGGTGTTCCCTTCCTGGAACTTTCACGCACCGACGGACCCCGGGGGTGCTCAGCGCCTCCGGGGTTTTTGCTTTCCGGGGGTTAGGGGGAAGCGAGTGCTTTGGTCATGCATTGTGCATGAAGCGGCTTTTCGGGGTTCGTGTCTGATTTCCGAGAAGTTGCAAAATCGCTTGGTTTCCGCTGGAATCTTCCCAGGTCATTTACTCTGCTCCCCGCGCACGCGGGGATGGTCCCCTTCGTGACAGAGGGGGCTCATGGGGCGTATCCTGCTCCCCGCGCACGCGGGGATGGTCCCGCGATGTACAGGCCGCGCCGGCGGGGCATCGCCTGCTCCCCGCGCACGCGGGGATGGTCCCGGCCCCGGCAACGCCTTCGTCGCCGGGGCCGTCTGCTCCCCGCGCACGCGGGGATGGTCCCAACGCCGTGGTCGCCCGGCTACCCACGGGAGCCTGCTCCCCGCGCACGCGGGGATGGTCCCTCCTGACCCACCTCAGCCCGACCGGACCCGCACTGCTCCCCGCGCACGCGGGGATGGTCCCCACCCCGGTCTACCTGGGCAACCTCGATCCGCCTGCTCCCCGCGCACGCGGGGATGGTCCCCAGTGGGTCAGCGCCGCGACCGCGTGGTTGCCCTGCTCCCCGCGCACGCGGGGATGGTCCCCGATCGCCTGGGTCAGCAGCCGGTCGCGCACGCTGCTCCCCGCGCACGCGGGGATGGTCCCGCCCGCCTGAACACGCTCCGCGCCCTGGAATCCTGCTCCCCGCGCACGCGGGGATGGTCCCACGGCCTTGCCGAGGCTGGACACCTCCACCGGCTGCTCCCCGCGCACGCGGGGATGGTCCCGAGGAGTGGCTGCGCCGCTGTGAGGCGAAGGTCTGCTCCCCGCGCACGCGGGGATGGTCCTCCCCGGTGATCACCCCAAGGACCGTGTTCAAACTGCTCCCCGCGCACGCGGGGATGGTCCCCGCCAGCCGGGGTGCAGGGTCTTGAGGGCCGTCTGCTCCCCGCGCACGCGGGGATGGTCCCGGTGACGCCGGCGAGGGTGGCGGCTGCGGTCGCTGCTCCCCGCGCACGCGGGGATGGTCCCGGCCTCCCCGACGAGGACCAGGCCGTCACCGGCTGCTCCCCGCGCACGCGGGGATGGTCCCGGGCTGGCCGCGTTCTGCTTCCAGCCGGCAGGCTGCTCCCCGCGCACGCGGGGATGGTCCCTCCCTCCCGGAGAACAACCCTGACGGCTTCCGCTGCTCCCCGCGCACGCGGGGATGGTCCCAGCTCGCGGAGGAGCGTCCGGAGGTGGCGGCGCTGCTCCCCGCGCACGCGGGGATGGTCCCTCGAATCCCGGGTTCGTGGGATGCTCACTGGCCTGCTCCCCGCGCACGCGGGGATGGTCCCACGAGCCACCTCGGCGTGTGCGTGATCGGCTCCTGCTTCCCGCGCACGCGGGGATGGTCCCGCCACCGTCGACCTGCTGCTGTCCCTGGGGTGCTGCTCCCCGCGCACGCGGGGATGGTCCCATGCGGTCGCTCTCGAACGCCGCGATCTCCATCTGCTCCCCGCGCACGCGGGGATGGTCCCTTCGGGAGGGTGCGCGCGTGCGCGAGCGCGTGCTGCTCCCCGCGCACGCGGGGATGGTCCCTCACGCGGCATCGGGGGCCTCCTCGGGCTTGTCTGCTCCCCGCGCACGCGGGGATGGTCCCACCGCGATTCGGCCCCCGCCCAGGTGCGCTGGCTGCTCCCCGCGCACGCGGGGATGGTCCCCATGACGTAGCCGTTGAGGTCCACCGCGGCGTCTGCTCCCCGCGCACGCGGGGATGGTCCCGGCACGGTCTCCTCGTTGCGGCGCTCCTCGATCTGCTCCCCGCGCACGCGGGGATGGTCCCCAGGAGGGGAAGTACACGCCGGGGCTGGCCAGCTGCTCCCCGCGCACGCGGGGATGGTCCCTGGGAGGGCTACGACTTCGCCCTGGAGCAGCTCTGCTCCCCGCGCACGCGGGGATGGTCCCCGCCACGGCTGTACGGAGGAGAAGTGCCCCGACTGCTCCCCGCGCACGCGGGGATGGTCCCGGCCCCTGACATGAGAAAACCCCGCCCGGAGGCTGCTCCCCGCGCACGCGGGGATGGTTTCGAGTGTGCTTTGGTCATGTCTGGGCTGATCCAGTGCTCCCCGTGCCCAGGGGGTACTGGATCGGTTTCCGTAGATTCGGGGCCCTTCTAGCACGTCTGGCCTGCTTCATGGGGGAGAACCAGCAAGTGGCGGTATGGCCGGATCAGGCCAGCACAGACTTTCGAATTCTCCTGCGGGGGAGGGCCGCAAGGGGCTATCAATGTCCGCATGACCAACGATGGGCGCTCCGAGCCCTGGGCGGCCGGCCTTTCCTCCGCCGCGCGCGTCGTGTGGGCCAAGCACGACTTCGACACCAACGACTGGCTCCCGCTGTACCGCCACATGGCCGACAGCGCCGCCGTCGCCACCCTGCTCTGGGACGAATGGCTCCCTCCCCAGGTCCGCCGCCTCATCGCGGACGCCCTCCCCGGCGGCGAGGACGATGCCCGTCTCCTGACCGTCTGGCTCTGCTGCGTCCACGACATCGGCAAGGCCACCCCCGCCTTCGCCGGCCAAGTCGACGTCCTTGCCGACGACATGCGAGCGAACGGCCTCGCCACACCCTCG
The DNA here is from genome assembly GCF_031845465.1 of Nocardiopsis lambiniae. NCBI lineage: Bacteria > Bacillati > Actinomycetota > Actinomycetes > Streptosporangiales > Nocardiopsidaceae > Nocardiopsis > Nocardiopsis lambiniae. Next base: position 18,756 of record NZ_JAVREP010000010.1, read on the forward strand.
CGCAAGCAGCTCCCCGACCACTCCTACGCCCCCCACGGCCTGGCCGGGCAGCTCATCCTCCGGGACTGGCTCGTCACCCGCCACGGCTGGACCGAACGCGCCACCCATCAGCTCACCGTCGTCGTCGGCGGTCACCACGGCGTCCAGCCCACCAACACCGGCATCCTCGCCGCCGACAAACGCCCCGCCCTCCTGCGCACCCCCGGCAACGAGCAGGCCTGGCTCGACGTCCAGCACGAACTCCTCGACGTCGCCGCCGACCGCACCGGCGTCACCCCCCGCCTCGCCGCCTGGCGGGACGCCAAGCTCCCCCAACCCGTGCAGGTCCTGCTCTCCTCCCTCGTCATCACCGCCGACTGGATCGCCAGCAATCCCGACCTCTTCCCCCTCTTCCCCAACGCCGGAACCCGCTCCCAGGACCCCGTCCGCACCCGCGAGGCCTGGCGTCTCCTCGATCTCCCCGCCCAGTGGCGTCCCCGGGAACCCCCAGGAACCCCCGCCGAACTCTTCGCCACCCGCTTCGCCCTCCCCCCGGGCGCCAACCCCCGCCCCGTCCAGGAACAGGCCGTCGAAGCCGCCCGCGCCATGCCCGCACCCGGCCTGATGATCCTCGAAGCCCCCATGGGAGAGGGAAAGACCGAGGCGGCCCTCACCGTCGCCGAGGTCTTCGCCGCCCGTTCCGGTGCCGGTGGCTGCTTCGTCGCCCTCCCCACCATGGCCACGAGCAACGCCATGTTCGACCGCTTCCTCAGCTGGCTGGCCCACGTCCCCGGCATGCCCCAGGAGGCCGCCTCCGTCTTCCTCGCCCACTCCAAGGCCCACCTCAACGAGGACTACCTCGCCCTCATGGGCGGCGGAGTCACCCTCGACCTCGACCGGGACGGGGGCGACGACCGGGACTCGACCTCGCTCATCGCCCACCGCTGGCTGCGCGGCCGGAAGAAGGGCATGCTCGCCTCCTTCGCCGTCGGCACCGTCGACCAGCTCCTCTTCATGGGCCTCAAGACCCGCCACCTGGTCCTGCGCCACCTCGCCCTCGCCGGAAAGACCGTGGTCGTCGACGAGGCCCACGCCTACGACACGTTCATGAACACCTACCTCGACCGCGCCCTGACCTGGCTCGGCGAGTACGGCGTCCCCGTCGTCATCCTGAGCGCCACCCTCCCCGCCCGGCGCCGCCGCGAACTCGTCGCGGCCTACACCGGCGACCACGGCGGCCACGACCACGTCGAACAGGCCCGCGCCCACCCCCTCATCACCACCGCGACCCCCGGCGCCCCGGCGAACGTCCTCGCGCCCCCCGCCTCCGGCCGCGGGACCGACGTCCTCGTCGAACCCCTCGCCGACGACCTCGACACCCTCGGGGCCCGTCTCACCGCCGAACTTGTCGACGGCGGCTGCGCCCTGGTCATCCGCAACACCGTCGCCCGCGTCCACGAGGCCGCCGCCCACCTGCGGGACATCTTCGGCGAGGGCACGGTGACCGTCGCCCACTCCCGCTTCCTCGACCTGGACCGCGCAGCCAACGACGCCGACCTCGTCGCCGCCTACGGTCCTCCCGGCCGAGGCGCGGACCGCCCCGCCAGGCACATCGTGGTCGCCACCCAGGTCGTCGAGCAGTCGCTGGACGTCGACTTCGACCTCCTCGTCACCGACCTGGCCCCCATCGACCTCGTCCTCCAGCGCATGGGTCGCCTTCACCGCCATCCCAGGGGCGACGACCAGGCCGAACGCCCCGAACGCCTGCGCCGCGCCCGCTGCCTGATCACCGGTGTGGACTGGACCACCACACCGCCCGACCCCGTTCGCGGTTCGCGCACGATCTACGGCGCGCACGTCCTCCTGCGCTCCCTCGCCGTCCTGCGCTCCCGCCTGGAAGCGCGCACCGACGCCGAGCGCACCGTCCGTCTCCCCGACGACATCAGCCCCCTGGTCCAGGACGCCTACGCCGATGACGACGCGCTCATCCCGCCCGCCTGGAAGGACGAGGCCGAGGAGGCCCGCACCGCGCACGAGGTCACCCACGTGGTCCGACAGGAGAAGGCCGACGTCTTCCTGCTCGACGAGCCGAAACGCCCCGGACGCGCTCTCATCGGCTGGGTGGACGCCGGTGTCGGTGACGCCGACGACTCGCACAAGGGCCGTGCCCAGGTCCGCGACACCGCCGAGAGCCTGGAGGTCCTGGTCGCCCGCCGTTCCACCGACGGCACCGTCACCACCGTCCCCTGGCTCCCCGACGAGCGTGGCGGCCTGGAACTGCCGACCCACACGGCCCCGCCCTCCGACGCGGCCCGCGCCCTGCTCGCCTCCGCGCTGCGCCTGCCCTACCAGTTCACCGTCGGCGCCGCCATCGACCGGGCCATCGAGGAACTCGAAGCCGACATGGTCCCCGCCTGGCAGACCAAGGACGCCCACTGGATCGCCGGGGAACTCGTCCTGTTCCTCGACGAGAACGACCGGGCCGAACTGGCCGGACACCACCTGCACTACACCCGGACCGACGGATTGAAGGCCACCCGTGCCGAATGACGCCGACACCGCACCGCCCACCTTCGACCTCACCCTGCGCCCCTGGATCCCGGTCCTGCGCGCGAACGGCACCGAAACCGAACTCTCCCTCACCGAGGTGTTCGCCCAGGCCGCCGATCTGCGCCGCCTGGTCGGCGACGTGCCCACGCAGGACTTCGCGCTGCTGCGACTGCTGCTGGCGATCCTGCACGACGCCCTCGACGGCCCGGCGGACCTCGACGCCTGGGAGGAACTCTGGGAGGAGGGGATCCCGGCCGACACGGTCGCCGACTACCTGCACAAGCACCGCGAACGCTTCGACCTGCTGCACCCTTTCACCCCGTTCCTCCAGGTCGCCGATCTGCGTACCGGTAGAGACGAGTACTCCTCACCGGACCCGATCGTCGCCGACGTCCCCAACAACGCCCGGTTCTTCACCATGCGCGCCCTCGGGGCCACGCGTCTGACCTTCGCCGAAGCGGCACGCTGGCTGGTGCACGCCCACGCCTACGACACCTCCGGCATCAAGTCCGGCGCGGTCGGCGATCCCCGGCTCAAGGGCGGAAAGGTCTACCCGCAAGGCGTGGGATGGGCCGGGAACCTCGGCGGGGTGCACGTCGAAGGGGACACCCTCCAAGAGACCCTGCTGTTCAACCTGGTCACCTTCGACACCGGCAAGTCGCATCGCAAACCCCACCTGGACCGGCCCGCCTGGCGCCTGGACCCCGATACCGCCGAACCCCTCACCGGGACCGATGCCGCGGCCCGCCCGCACGGCCTGCGGGACCTCTACACCTGGCAGGCCCGCCGCCTGCGTCTGCATCACGACGGCGCGTCCGTGAACGGTGTCCTCCTCGCCTATGGGAACCCGCTCACCCCGCGCAACCTGCACCAACGCGAGCCCATGACCGCCTGGCGGCGCAGTCCCGCCCAGGAGAAGAAGCTCAAGGAGGCCATCGTCTACCTGCCTCGCGACCACGATCCCTCCCGCGCCGCCTGGCGCGGCCTGGGAGCGCTGGTCACCGGGGAGACCCGGGGGCGAGAGCAGCGCAACGAGGCGGCGGGAGAGGTGATCCCCCGCATCCTCGACTGGTTCGCCCGTTTGGCGTTGGAAGGGCCGTTGAGCAAGGACTCCCTGGTCAGGGTCCATCTCGTCGGAGTCGCCTACGGCACCCAGCAGTCCGTCATCGACGAGATCGTGGACGACGCCGTCGCCATGCCGGTCGTCCTCCTCTGCGAACGGGACGGGGCGCTCGGGCGGACGGCCGTCGACGCGGTCACGGACGCCGAGAACGCCGTCACCGTCCTGGGCGACCTGGCCACCGACCTCGCCCGGGCCGCGGGCAGGGAGACCGATCCGTCGCGGAGCGCCGCCCGTGACCAGGGGTTCGCCGCACTCGACGAGCCCTTCCGCGCCTGGCTCCGTGGTCTGAAGCCGTCGGACGACCCCGGCCACCCCATGGAGCAGCGCCGACGATGGCAGGTCCGGGCGCACCGGATCCTCTCCGAGATCGGCGACGACCTGGTCCGGGCCTGCGGGGAGGCCGCCTGGCAGGGCAGGGTCGTCCACACCTCCCGGGGCGACCTGTGGCTCAACACCTCCCGGGCCGACCTGCTGTTCCGTGCCGGTCTGCGCAAGGTGCTCCCCCTGTCCACCTCCGAGGATCCTGACCCGGATCCGGGCCCGGACGCCCCCGAACCCTCCAACAGCCCCGGCGACGACGCCTGAAACGGACAACGGAGACACAGCGGTGACCACCACGACCACCACCGAGTACATCCACGACCTCCACGACCTCGGGGCCTTCGTCGATGAACGCATCCGTCCGATCCAGGGCGGCTACATGAAGGACCGGCCCGAGGCGGTGGCGATCCTCGCCAAACTGCGCCGGGGCGCGGGCAAACCCCTCACCGCCGTGCCCGAACTGCTCGGCCTCACCCTCGACCACGACTTCTACGAGAGGTTCCCGCCGGGCCACCCCCACATCGACGCCGCCGAGGCCGCCGCGCACGAGGCCCTGACCCTCTACGCCCTGCACCAGCAGTCCAAGCGGGAGCAGGGCATGCACAAGCGCGGACGCGACCTGGGCGGTGCGGTGCGGCGCCTCATGCCGGGCGGCACCATCGACGAGCCCCTGCGCAAGCGCTTCGTCCAGGCCGGGAGCGCGCTGGACGACGGTGTCCGCCTGGACCGGCTCCGGGGCATCGTCAAGCTTCTGCGCGCCTCCGACGTCCCCCTCGACTACGGCCTGCTCGCCGACCAGCTCTACCGGATCCGGGCCTTCAAGACCGGGCCCGCTCGCGTCCGCGCGGAGTGGGGACGCGGGTTCCAGTCCCACCGCCCGCCGGCCGCCGATCGGGAGGGCGAGGCCGGACCGGCGACGGCCCCGACGGACGACTGACGGGACCGCGTCCCTTCCCTCCTCTCCCGAGATCCCCTCTGCCTTCCGCGCGCCGCGCCCCCTGCCCGCACTCGGCGCGGCAGAGCGGAACACGACAGCACCACACCGACGAGACCACGAGGAACCGACGACCATGAGCCGCACCATTCTCGACGTGCACGTGTTGCAGACCGTGCCGCCCAGCAACCTCAACCGGGACGACACCGGAACCCCCAAGACCGCCGTCTACGGTGGTGTCCGCCGGGCCCGGGTCTCCAGCCAGGCGTGGAAGCGCGCCACCCGCCTCGCCTTCGACGCCCTCCTCGACCCCGAGGACCTGGGCACCCGCACCAAGCGTGTCGCCGAGCTGGTCGCCGCCCGCATCGTCGCACTCGAACCCGACGTGTCCCAGGAGGAGGCCCTCGCCCTCGCCGCCGAGACCGTGCAGGTCGCCACCGGCTCCAAGATCGAGGTGCCCAAGCGCAAGGCCGACGCCGCCAAGAAGAAGGGTGAGAAGGAGCCCGCCCCGGAGTCCTCCTACCTCATGTTCCTCAGCGCCCGCCAGCGCGACGGCCTGGCCGCCCTGGCCCTCGAAGGGCGCAAGGACATCAAGGCGTTCCTCAAGGACAAGGACGCCAAGGCCCGCGCCAAGTCCGTCGCCGACACCCACCACTCGGTGGACATCGCCCTGTTCGGCCGCATGGTCGCCGACGGCGCGGACATCAACGTGGACGCCGCCGCCCAGGTGGCCCACGCCATCAGCGTCCACGCGGTGGAGAACGAGTCCGACTACTACACCGCCGTCGACGACCGCAACGAGGACTCCGAGCCCGGCGCGGGCATGATCGGCACCGTCGAGTTCAACTCCGCCACCCTCTACCGCTACGCGGCCGTCGACGTCGACCTGCTGCGCAAGAACCTGGGGGAGGGGCTGCGGGAGGACGAACCCGCCACGGAGCCGCTGCGCCGCGCGGTGCAGGCGTTCGTGCGCGGGTTCGTGGAGTCGTTGCCGACCGGCAAGATCAACACCTTCGGCAACCACACCCTCCCGGACGTGGTGATCGTCAAGTTGCGCGGGTCGCGGCCGATCAGCTTCGTCGGTGCCTTCGAGGAGCCCATCGAGGCTGAGAAGGGCTACCTCGGAGAGGCCTGCGAGAACCTCGCGAACCACATCCGCGATGTCGAGAGCGCCTACGGGGCCGGCGAGGACGTCGACAGTTGGGTGGTCCGCGTGGGAACGCGCACCGCCAAGCTCGCCGACGTCGGCGTTTCCGTCACCCTTCCCGAACTGGTCGAGCAGGTCGGCGAGGCGGTCGTCCGGCGGCAGGTGTCCGGCGCATGAGCGTGCTGCCCCTCGTCCTGGCGGGACCGCTCCAGTCCTGGGGGGCGGCGTCCCGGTTCGCCCGGCGCACCACGGAGAACGCGCCCACCAAGAGCGGGGTGATCGGACTGCTGGCCGCCGCCCTGGGGCGGGAGCGCACCGCGGACCTGTCCGACCTGGCGGCGCTCCGTTTCGGGGTGCGCGTCGACCAGCCCGGGGTGCGGGTGCGTGACTACCAGACGGCCCGGCACCTGGTCACCCATGTTTCGATGCCGGTGTCGGAGCGCTTCTACCTGGCGGACGCGGTGTTCGTCGCGGCGGTCGAGGGCGACCCGGAACTGATCGACGCCCTGTACGACGCCGTTCGGGCCCCGGTGTTCCTGCCCTACCTGGGACGGCGCTCCTGCCCGCCGTCCCGGCCCCTGGACCTGGGCCGGCCTTCGCCCGGCCGGGTGGAGGACGTGCTGAAGGAACAACCGTGGCAGGCCGCCCCCTGGTACCGGCGGCGTTCGCGTAGCCGGTCGCAGGTGGAACTCACCACGCTGGTGGACGCCGAGGGGGGAACGGACGGGGATCTGCTGCGCGATCTCCCCGTGAGCTTCGACCCCGCGCACCGTCGTTACGCGATGCGCGCGGTGACCGCCGATGCGGTGAGGGTGCCCGACCCGGACGCGCGCCGCGAGCGGATACCCGACCACGAACCCCTGCTCGCGCTGGGAGGAGACTGATGTACCTCACCCGATTCCGCTTCAACACCAACAGCTCGGGAGGGCGCAGGCTGCTGTCCTCACCGCAGGTCCTGCACGCCGCCGTGATGGGGTGCTTCCCCGAGATGCTGCCCTCCGAGTCGGGCGGGCCGCGCGTGCTGTGGCGGGTGGACCGCAACGCGCGGGCGGAGGTGTTCCTGTACGTGGTGAGCCCGACCCGGCCACTCATGGACCACCTGGCCGAACAGGCCGGATGGAAAGACCTCGACGACCCGGACCGGGTGTGGAAGAGCCACGACTACGCGGGGTTCCTCGACCGGCTCGCCGAGGGGCAGACGTGGGGGTTCCGGCTCACCGCCAACCCGGTGCACAGCATTCGGCGCAAGGACGGGGAACCCACCAAGGTCACCGCGCACGTCACCCCGCGCCACCAGGCCGGGTGGTTGTTGCAGCGGCAGGACGCGTGCGGGTTCGCGATCGTGCGCAAGAACCCGGATCAGCGGCTGCTGCCGGGTGAGGACGAGTACGAGCTGACCGTGCACGACCGGAACGCGGCGGGGTTCGACAAGCCCGACCCCCGCTCGGAGCGCCAGGGGAAGCGGATGCGGGTGCCGATCGTCAGGGCGACCTTCGACGGGCGGCTCACCGTCACCGACCCCGACGCGCTCCGTCGGGTGCTGTCCTCCGGCCTCGGCCGGGCCAAGGCGTACGGGTGCGGGCTGATGACCCTTGCTCCGGTGGAGGATCGGCGGTGACCGCCACGGCGGGACGGCGCGGGGTCTCGACGCCGTGGGAACTGACCAGGGTCGATGAGCGCATTTCGTTCGTGTACCTGGAGAAGTGCCTGGTGCACCGGGAGGACAACGCCATCACGGCGCAGGACGGCGAAGGCGTGCGCTATCTGCCGTCGGCGACCATCGGGGCCCTGCTGCTGGGTCCGGGCACCCGGGTCACCGACGGTGCGATGAAGCTGCTGGGGGAGTGCGGGGCGACCGTCGTGTGGGTGGGCGAGTACGGGGTGCGCTTCTACGCGGCGGGGCGGGCGCTGACACGGTCGTCGCGGTTGGTGGAGGCCCAGGCCACGGAGTGGGCCAACCCGCAGAAACGGTTGGCCGTGGCACGGGCGATGTACCGGAAGCGGTTCCCGGACCTGGACGTGGAACGGTACGGCCGCCGACAGCTCCTCGGGCATGAGGGCAAGCGTGTCCAGGCCGCTTACCGCGCGGAGGCGGAACGAACGGGGGTGCCCTGGCACGGAAGGCGTTATGTGCCGGGGGACCACGACCGATCGGATACGCCGAACAAGGCGATCACCTCTGCGGCGCAGTGCTTCTACGGGGTGGCGCACGCGGTGACGGCGGCGTTGGGGTGCAGCCCGGCTCTGGGGTTCGTGCACTCGGGTCACGAGCGCGGGTTCGTCATGGACATCGCGGATCTCTACAAGGTGGAGATCGGGATTCCGGTGGCCTTCGAGGCGGCGGCGCAGGGGGACGAGGACGTCGACGGGGTGACCCGCCGGCTGCTGCGGGACCACATCAACAGGAAGGGGCTGCTGAAGCGTTGTGTGGAGGACGTGAAGGAGCTGCTCTTGGGGGACCCGAAAGCGGCCGTGGAGGAGAAGGACGAGGTGGGTCTCGTCGGTGACCGAGGGCTGTTGTTGGAGGCGGGACACAATTACGGGTACGAGGTCGTGTGGTGACGGTTCTGGTACTGACCAACTGCCCGAAGGGGTTGCGGGGGTTGCTGACCCGGTGGCTGTTGGAGATCTCTTCGGGGGTGTTCGTGGGGAGACCGTCCCGGCGGGTGCGTGACCTGCTGTGGGAGGAGGTGCGGCAGTACGCGGGGCAGGGGCGGGCGTTGCTGGTGTACGCGAACGATTCCGAGCAGGGGTTCGGATTCAAGACCTTCGAGCATCACTGGGAGCCGGTCGAGCATGAGGGACTGACTCTCATGAACCGCCCGTCCGAGGCCTCGTCGTCGCCTTCGGTGACTCCGCCGAAGAAGGGCTGGAGCAAGGCCTCGAAGCGCCGCAGGTTCGGCCGCTGATCAGCCCTTGGGTGATATGGGTTTTTTATCCTCGGTGTCTGAATTTCGAGAAGTTGCAAAATCGCTTGGTTTCCATTGGAATCCGCGCAGGTCATTTACTGTGCTCCCCGCGCACGCGGGGATGGTCCCTGCTGGCTGTCGGCGTCGAAGTTGGTCGATGCGTGCTCCCCGCGCACGCGGGGATGGTCCCCAACCGGGCCCGAAACCAGCCCCCCACACCCGGTGCTCCCCGCGCACGCGGGGATGGTCCCTCCCCGAACTCGCGATCGGGCTGGACATGAAGGTGCTCCCCGCGCACGCGGGGATGGTCCCTGTCGGGCGGTGATGTCCGCCCGCGTGTCGTCGTGCTCCCCGCGCACGCGGGGATGGTCCCCCATGATCATCGCCCTCTAGGGGCAGGAAGGAGTGCTCCCCGCGCACGCGGGGATGGTCCCATCGAGGCCGAGGCGTACGAGGTCAGGGCCGGGTGCTCCCCGCGCACGCGGGGATGGTCCCACGGTGAACCCGGCGTCGCGTAGGGCGGCCTCGTGCTCCCCGCGCACGCGGGGATGGTCCCGCCGAACCCCTGACCGCCGACCAGTTCGACACGTGCTCCCCGCGCACGCGGGGATGGTCCCGACCTGATCCGGGCGATCACCCGCCCGACGGGGTGCTCCCCGCGCACGCGGGGATGGTCCCGAGGTCCGGCGCTCCATGACCATCGTGCTCACGTGCTCCCCGCGCACGCGGGGATGGTCCCTCCAGGAGAGCGGCCGGGCCGAGGTGAACGGTGTGCTCCCCGCGCACGCGGGGATGGTCCCAGCGGCGGCCGCACCCCCAAAGCACGCCGCACGTGCTCCCCGCGCACGCGGGGATGGTCCCCCCGCCCGCGCCGAGGCCCGCCTGGCCGCCGAGTGCTCCCCGCGCACGCGGGGATGGTCCCGTCATCGGCGCTGTCCAGGCCATTGCGGGCGCGTGCTCCCCGCGCACGCGGGGATGGTCCCCGAACTTGCCGTCGGCCAGGTGCAGCTGCACGGTGCTCCCCGCGCACGCGGGGATGGTCCCTTCGCGAGCGCCTTCTTGTTGCCCAGGACCAAGTGCTCCCCGCGCACGCGGGGATGGTCCCTCGATCGGGCGTCGACGCCCGCGCTGGCAGTCGTGCTCCCCGCGCACGCGGGGATGGTCCCACGCCGGGGTCGAGCTGGGCGACGCCGCGCAGGTGCTCCCCGCGCACGCGGGGATGGTCCCGGCTCCTGAGGGGCCCTCCTGACCGGGTGGCGGTGCTCCCCGCGCACGCGGGGATGGTCCCGGAGATGCCATGTCCCGAACGCCCCGACTGCGGTGCTCCCCGCGCACGCGGGGATGGTCCCCAGCCGACCTCGCCGGTGGGACGCTGCGCAGCGTGCTCCCCGCGCACGCGGGGATGGTCCCGACCTGGTGCAGATCGTCCGCACCGCTTTCGAGTGCTCCCCGCGCACGCGGGGATGGTCCCGCATCCGCGCACTCCACGTCGAAGAGGGGTGGGTGCTCCCCGCGCACGCGGGGATGGTCCCAGGTCGAGCATCTCGACGGGACGCTCTGCGGCGTGCTCCCCGCGCACGCGGGGATGGTCCCCGGTTGTAGGCAAGGACGACGGCGGCGATGACGTGCTCCCCGCGCACGCGGGGTGACGCACCGGGAGGGGCTCCGTCGCCGGTGAGGGTGGGGCGCCCTCGTCGGGGTCCGGGCGAGACGGGAACGGTCCCCGCCCGTCTCCGGGCGGGGACCGTCGGTGCGGGTCAGACGCCGCCCCGTTGGCCGGGCGGGCCTTCCTCGTCGTCCGGGTTGAGCGACTCGCCGGTGCTCCGGTTCCAACCGGTCGGGTACTTCCTCCGTTCCTCGGTCGGCTCATCGGAGCGGGGGACCCTCCGATCGTCCGCCAGGTTGCGGCGGACCACCAAGATCACCAACAGGACCACCGCCACCAGCAGAACCGCGGCGATCACCCATGCCCATTCCATCCTCGTCACCCCTCTCATCTCACGTGCGTCGGGGACTCACCCCAGGTGAGTCCCTCCGATTCCGTTCACGGTGCCCCCTCGGGCGAGAACCGCAGGGCGGTGTGGTCCAGCAACGCCGGTACGTACGCCGACACCAGCGGGGCGGCGTCGAGGCGCGTCGGCCTCCCCCTCCGGGTCAGGGCCCGCAGGAACAGCGACGTCGTCGCCAGCACCACGTCCCGGCCCGGACACTCGGCGGGGCCGTGGCTGAACGGCACCAGCCCCGGTTCGGCCTCGGCGCGTCCGTCCAGCCAGATCTCCGGGGTGAACGCGTCGGCGTACGGCAGCCGGGGGTCGCGGTGGAAGTACGAGCTCACCACCACGAACGCCGTCCCCTCCTCGAACGTCATCCCCCGCCACTCCGTCGGCCGAACGCCCTCCCGCAGGATGGCCAGCGTGGTCGGCCACAACCGCACCGACTCCTGGACCGTGGCCGCCAGCCGGGCCGGGTCCGCCACGATCCCCTCGAAGTCCGTGTTCTCCGCGTTCAGCAACGCCAAGGCGCGGAACGAGGCGATGGCCGTGGCGTCGAAGGCGAACAGCCAGTGCGCGACCTGGTCCTCCGGCCGCACCCGAGCGTCGTCGGGGAGTCGCGCGGCCAGACTCCCCGGCTCGGCGTGGTCGATCCCCTCGCGGACCCGGTGCAGGAACTCCTCGCGGGCCTTACGGTCGATCGGCATGGCGTAGGACCAGTCGGCGCGAGAGCGCAGATGCCGTAGCAGGGCGGTGGTCAGGTGGTCCGTGGCCGCCCACGAACCGAAGATCACCCGCCGGGCCAGGGCGTCGAACGACGCCGAGAACCGCGGCCAGTCCAGCGCGTTCGCATCCCCGAGCGCGTGGAGCAGGACCTCGGCCTCCTCCTCGACGTGGGCGGACAGGGTGTCGATGTCGGGGTGGACCCGCCCCGTCGCCAGTGCCTGCTCGTTGGCCTCCCGACGGGGCTCGCGCGCGTCCGAGTCGGACGCCAGGACCCCGTGCGGCTGGAAGTGCGCCAGTGCCCCCCGTTTCTCCCGGCCCACCGGTGAGAACGGGTCCGGTGTCCCCTCCAGGAGTCGGCGCACGTCCTCGGGCGCCAGCACGATCGCCATCCGCCGGCCCGCGATGTTCAGCGGCAACGGCCCGTCGCCGTGCCGTTCGCGCAACTCCCGCAGGAGCGCGCTCAGCCTGTGGTCGGTTTCCAGGGCGGCTGCCGCCGCCTCCCACCGGGGTCGGCGGACGATGACCCCTCTGGCCACCAGGGTCGACAGCAGCGGGAGTAAACGCATCGTCTCCATCGGGGCGGGCGCCCGGGTCGTGGCCATCGTCTTCCTCACCTTCCGCATGTGTTCGTGCACGAGGCGACTACCCCGAAGCCCGGAGAGCGAACATGCCCGCTCTCGGGCTCCGGTCCGCTACGCGTCCGCCCGGGTTCTCGTTCCCCTCACCTGGTCGGGGGGTCGCCTCCCTCCGGCGGCGGCCCGTCGTCGCCCGCCGGTCCTTCCCCGGGGTCCTTCCGGGCGCCGCCCGCGCCCGGGCTCTGATCCCAGCCGGTCGGGTACCTGCGGCCGTCCGGACGCTCCTTCCAGTAGTCCGGCGAACGCACCGCCCGCTGTTTGCGGATGGTGTCCCGGCGGATCACCCAGATCACGAAAAGGATCACCAGGACCGCGATCGCCACGGTCGCGACGACCCCCAGGGGTCCTGCCGGTACCGACGTCTCCATGGGTTCCTCCCGCCCTCGACGTGCCGCTCACAGTGCCGCGAGGAGATCGCGGCACGCGTCCTCGCAGCGGCGGCACACCTCGGCGCACACCCGGCAGTGCTCGTGGTGTCCGGCGTGCCGCTCGCATTCGTCGCCGCACCTGCGACAGGCCTGGGCGCAGGCCTCCAGGACCGTCTTCAGGAGTGCGTCGTCCCGTGCGGTGCGGCGGGACAGCAGGCGGTGGGTGGTCTCGCACAGGTCCGCGCAGTCCAGGTCCGAGCGGACGCACGCGACGAGGTCGGCCACGCCCTCCTCGCCCAGGCAGGCGTCCGCGCACAGGGTGCACGCCTGTGCGCACTCGCCGCACGCCTCGATGCAGGCCCGCACCTTCTCCCCGACCCCCTCGGGGTCCTTCGGGTGGGTGCGCGTCATCTGTTCGATCGTGTTCATGTCTTCCCCCTCGGAACGTGAACGGTGATCGTGGTGCGGGTCGGTCCGGAGTCGCGGTCCCCGGCCGCCCCTCCGTGGTTTCACAGCAGGTCGCGTGGGATCGTCTCCGTCCATTGACGGGAGAAGATCCGCTTCTCGTCCTCGTAGGCGTCGAGCGTGGCGTGGACCCGGAACGCGGTCTCGGTGCACTCCAGCGAGGTGTGCGTCTCGGTGCGGGTGCGCCAGTCCCCCCGCGCGAACCGCATGGTCCAGGTGGACTCGCCCTTGGCCGAGGTGAAGTCCCCGGCCACCGATTCGTAGTGCTCGTAGGCGCGCCGTCCCACGTCCAGGTCGATGTCGTCGAAGTGCAGGATGCCCCCGTCCTTGACGATCTCCAGCGACGACCGGGTTTCCACCATGTCCCGGTGCACCGACCAGCTGTGTTCGGGCGTCTCATGCCGGGAGGTCGTGATCTCGGGGGCCGACTCGGGTTCCTCGAAGGGCCGGGGGTCCGGCTCCTCCCCGGGGGGCACGGGACGGACCGGCAGGGTCAGGGTGCTGTTCTCGGGGTGGACGGTCAGCAGGAACGGTCGCGGCGGCGGCCAGGCCAGTGGCCAGTACGAGGTGGACACCGACAGCCGGATCCGATGGCCTGCGGGGAACGCCTGCGCGACCCCGTTGAGGACGACCCGTACCCGTTGGCGTTCGCCGGGCGGCATCGGTTCGGGTTCGGCGTGCCCGTTCCGGTGGGTGAGGTTGAGCAGGCCGTAGGTGACGCGGGTCGCGGCGCCGTCGGGCGCGACGTCGCACAGTCGGACGGCGACCATCGCCACGGGCTCGTCGACGGACACCTCCAGTTCCACCTCGGCGGCACCGAGGATCTCGACGGGTTCCCGCAGCACGGCGGTCTCGAAGACGAGGGATCCCCCGTCCTCCTCGCGCTGGTCGTAGGGCAGGTCGGGCGGGGCGTTGTAGGAGGCCCACTTGCCCGCGAACTGGCCGACGGTCAGGGGTGAGGACACGCTCAGCGGCTCTCCGGTCACCTCGTTCCCGTTCGGCGTGAGCTCGTCGGGGGTGAGCAGCCGGTACGCCCCCAGCCCGAGCCCGGTGCGCTCGATCCCGGGGGAGGGCCACCGGTCCTCGCGCACCCATCGGCCGGGCCGTTCCTCGTAGGAGGTGGCGGGGCGGACGCTGTCCTGCATCCAGGCCCACAGGGAGGGACCCTCGTCCACGCCGTTCTCCACCCCCTTGAGCCAGTGGTCCAGCCAGCGGATCACCTCTTGCAGGTAGCCGATGGCCGGTCCGGGGCGGCCCATGTGGGGGTAGCGGTGCGACCAGGGGCCGATGAGGCCCCGGCGCGGGACCCGGAGGTTCTCCAGGACGCGCAGGACCGCGTTGGAGTAGCCGTCCGCCCATCCGCTGGCGGCCAGCACGGGGCACTCCACCCGTTCGGGGTCCTCGCCCACCGAGGCGTGCCGCCAGTATGCGTCCCTGCGTTGGTGGCGCAGCCATTCCAGGACCCAGGGGCGGTTGGCCTCAAGCCGTTCGAGCCACATGTCCCGCCACCGGTCGCCCGTGGTCATGGGGTCGGGCGGGCAGGTGCCGGCCGCGAACGTGGTCCCGGCCTCGGCGAGGTTGTCCGACAGCAGGCAGCCGCCCATGTAGTGGAAGTCGTCGTCGTAGCGGTCGTCGGTGAAGGACGTGATGACGATGGCGCCCAGGCTCGGCGGTCGGCGGGCCGCCACCTGGAGCGCGGCGAACCCGCCCCAGGACAGGCCCATCATGGCGGTCGTGCCGTCGCACCAGGGCTGTTCGGACAGCCAGGCCAGGACCTCCTCGGCGTCCTGCTGCTCGCGTTCCAGGTACTCGTCGGTGAGCACGCCCTCGGAATCCCCGGTCCCCCTCAGGTCCACGCGCACGCACGCGTAGCCGTGACCGGCGATGTAGGGGTGGTGCATCGAGTCGCGCACGGCGGTGAGATCACGCCTGCGGTAGGGGATGTACTCCAGGACCGCCGGGACCGGGTCGATCTCGCTGGAGACCGGGAGCCAGGCGCGTCCGGCCAGGCGCACCCCGTCGGACATGGGTATCCAGAAGTGCTCTTCCGTTCGGATCTCGTACGGCAGGGTTTCGACCACCCGCATCGAAGCTCCTTTCGTCGATGTCCTCAGCGTTCGTCGGCTGCGGGCGACTCCTCGAACTCGAAGGTCAGTTCCTCCACGCACCGCTCGTACTTGGCGAGCATCTCGTTCTCGTCGGCCCCGCCGATGACGATCTTGGCCAGCTCGTAGCTGTAGCTGTCCTGGGCCCACAGTTCGGAGAGTCGCAGTCCTTCCCGGGGGACCACGCGGATCCGCACCCCGGGGACGGTCTTCTCCACCATCGCGATCTCCTCCGGCGTCGGCACACGGCTCACGAAGCCGTCGGAGAACCGGCGCAGGTACCACTCGGCGGCCACGGGGTACTCTCCCGAGATCCCCTCGGGCAGGACGGGCGCCTCGCCGAGACCGAGTCGGAGCATGCGCTCGTGGTCGGCGGCACCGTCGACCAGCTCGAACAGCGGCGCGTGCGTCTGTGAGTGGCGGGGGTTGACCTCCAGGACCCGCAGGTCGTCCTCCACGGGGTCGTAGAAGAACTCGACGCTGAACAGCGAGTTGTCCAGTCCCAGCTTCTCCATCACCCGGGTGGCCACCGACGCCATGCGTCGCCGCACCCCCTCGGGAAGGGTGGAGGGGTACTGGTGGCGCAGGAACACCGGGCTTCCGGGGTAGTCGACCGAGTCGAGGGTGGCGTAGACGACGGCCTCGCCGTTGTACGTGTACCCCTCGACGGCGGCCTGGAGTCCGTGGAGCGCGCCTTCGGCCAGGCAGGAGTTGCCGCCGGCCTCGGCGATCTCGGACGGCAGGTCGATGCGCTGGAGGATCTGCTCGAAGGGATGCCCCATCTTGCCGACGCCCTCGCGCAGCGACTCGATCGCCTCGTCGAAGTCCTTGTCGTTCTCGATCCGGAAGGCGAGTTCGGAGGAGGCGGACTTCACGGGCTTGAGCCAGAAGGGATAGCCGGGCTCGGCGGGAGGGGCGGGGTCGTTCAGGTCCACGAGGGAGAAGGCGGGGTACTCGTCGACGACCTCGCTCTGGAGCAGGCGGCTCCAGTACTTGTGCTCGCATCGGACGACGGATTCGAGGGTGGCGGAGGGCAGGCCCCGCGGGGCGCACAGGATCGGCACCAGGAGGGTCACGGGGAAGTCCCAGTAGCCCACGATGGCGTCGACGGTCCCGTCGAACCCGTTCAGGGTCCGTTCGGCGTCGGCGAGGATCTTCTCGATGTCCAGCCGCTCGGAGCGGAGGTCTTCCAGCGTCGACAAGGCGTGGAAATCGCATCGGCTGCCGGTGGGGGTCCGGCGGAGGATCTCATGATTGTGGTCGTCCAGTCCGAGGACGAACACGTTCTTCCGCTTCATGGTCATCTTTCTGTTCGTCTCATGGTCGCCACCCCCGCACGAGGAGGCATCCGGTCCTGGGACCGTGGGACGACCACTACCCGAAGGTCACCGGACCAATCGCCGGTAACGGATTGGTATCGGGGGAAAGGTCGGTTTTTACGTCCGGGCGGTCGTGGCGGACGGAGAGGCCGGCCCGTGGGGGGAGTGGAGGGCGGACGGGAAGCCCACGAGCGGGGCGTCGCGGGTGGCGGAGGCCGGACCGTCCAGGAGGGTGTTCACCGCCGCCGTGCCGAGACCGCCGGTACCTCCACCGGCGAGCTGGAACGGCGGGTCCGTTCCTTGGCCGCCGAGCGCGTACGGGAGCTGATCGGTCACGAGCGCAGCCATGAGGACCGCGCCGACGTGATGGAGTCGCTGGAAGATCGCCTCGCGGAGTACGAGGGGGGACGCGTGGGGCCGCCGGAGCCCCGAACGCCCGTGGACGACGCGACACCCCGGTCCAGGGGGTGCGATGCGCTTCGAGTTCCGCGAGCACCGGACACCACGGGGCACGGGGACGGCGCCGGTTGATCCGGGGCCCTTCCGTGACGGAGTCCCGGACCCGGCCGGCGACCTTCCGAGGGCCGCCGTGTCGCGCTCGGCCCGCCGACCAACCCGGGGCATGGGTTCGCCCATATGTTCCCGCTCGCGGTTTCCACCGCGTGACGCCGGGTAGCCGTACTCCCACGCCCTTCGGGGCGGACCGGCGGACCGACCGGGGGGCGGACCCGCGGGAGGAACGGCGTCCCGTGCCGGAGGTCGTGACGGACGGAGGATGCGCATGACCCGAGAAAGAACGTCCTCGATCCCGGCCCCGACCAGGGCGGGCCGGCCACGGAGGGCCGGCCTCGCGCGACGCGGCCCGGCGCACCCGGTCCGCGCGCTCGCCCTCGCCGGGGGAGTCGCCCTCGCCGGGGGAGCCGCCCTCGCGGGCCGTCGGGCCCGGTCGGGGCACGAACCCGGGCTGGTCGGACGCACCGCGCTGATCACCGGCGGTTCCCGGGGACTCGGACTGCAACTGGCCCGGGAGTTCGGCGCGCGCGGTGCCTCCGTGGTCGTCTGCGCCCGCGACGCCGAGGAGGTGGACCGGGCCGTCGAGGACCTGCGCGGGCGGGGTGTCACCGCCCACGGCGAACGGTGCGACCTCACGGACCCCGAACAGGCCCGAGCGCTGGTCGGACGCGCCGTCGCACACCTCGGCCACCTGGACTTCGTGGTGAACAACGCCGGCATCATCCAGGTCGGCCCCTACGAGGTGTTCTCCGAACGCCATTTCCACGAGGCGATGGACACGATGTTCTGGGCGCCCCTGCGGGTCTCCCTGGCCGCGTTGGAACCGCTGCGGCACAGCGGTGGCCGGCTGGTCACCATCACCTCCATCGGCGGTCATCTGAGCGTGCCCCACCTCCTGCCCTACAGTTGCGCGAAGTTCGCAGAGGTGGCGCTCTCCGAAGGGCTGGCCGCCGAGGCGGCGCGCACGGGCGTCGGCGTCACCACGGTGGTACCGGGGCTCATGCGCACGGGCTCCCATCGGGCCGCCGTGTTCGTCGGCCGCCCCGAGCGCGAGTACACGTGGTTCTCCCTCGGTGCGGGACTGCCGCTGGTGTCGGTGGGCGCCGAGCGCGCCGCCGCCCGCATCGTGGAGGCCGCCGCGCGGGGGCGGGGCCACGTGGTCCTCACCCCGTTGGCCCGCCTGGTCATCCTGAGCCGGGGGATCTCCCCGGCCTTCGTCCAAGGGGTGACCCGTCTCATGGCGGCCGTGCTGCCCACGGCCCCGGCCCACCCGGAGGAGCGCAAGGGCGCGCAAGCCGACCACGGGGCGTTGAACACGCTCATCAAGGCACCGACGGTGCTCAACGAACGCGCCGGGCGGCGTCTCCACCAGGACCGCCCGGCATCGCGCCGATGACCCGCCGTCCGGCGATCGTCGCACGGGCCGCGGCCGAGGCCACGTCGGCGAGGACCGGGAGGGTCCCCTCCGGTACGCGAACGCACCACCGCCCCGGCTTCGGGGCCGAACCCATGGGGGTGACGCGCGCGGTCGCGTCGCCCTCCCGACAGCACGGAGAAGACATGCACACGGTGAGTCCGCATCGATCGCGCTATCCCGACCCGGTACCCGAGCGGCCCATGCCCCCGGACCCGTTCCCGCCCGTCCCCGCGCCCCCGCCCGGACCGCCCCGGCCGGGACCGGATCCCGAGCCTCCGGGCCCCGGTCCCCTCCCCGAGCCGCCCGGACCCGAACCCGAGCCCGAACCCGCTCCGGTCTGACCCGCGCCGGGGCGCCCGCGAGCGCGCCCCGGCCGCCCCGCCGGTGGTGCGGGAGCGCCCGCCGGGGCGGGGGCCGTCTGCGGTGAATTCGTTCGGTAAGGGGGATTGACCCGAGCGTGACGGCGTTCTAGGTTTCCGGAACAGGAAGGATTCCTTCTGGTTCGGTGCGGCCCCGGTCCCGGTCGCATCGGGCCGCCATCCCCGCCGGAGGACGCCGTGCCCCACCACGCCCATGCCCCGAGTCCCCAGGCCGGCCGCACGGCCAAGGCCGCGATCCTGCTCCTCGGCCTGGCCCTCACCGCGGCCGTCATGAGCGTCGCGCGCGGCCCCGCCGCCACCGACCTCACCGCCGCCGCGGACCCCGCCCCCGCCGCCGCGACCCCGGTCGGAGAGCACGGACGACTCCAGGTGTGCGGTCTCAAGCTCTGCGACGAGGACGGCCGGCAGGTCCAGCTCACCGGCATGAGCTCCCACGGCCTGCAATGGTTCGACCACTGCCTCACCGACTCCTCCCTGGACACCCTGGCCCACGACTGGCGGGCCGACGTCCTGCGCGTGTCGATGTACATCCAGGAGGGCGGCTACGAGACCGACCCGCGCCGGTTCACCGACCGGGTCCACGAACTCATCGAGGAGGCCACCGAACGCGGCATGTACGTCATCGTCGACTGGCACATGCTCAGCCCGGGCGACCCGAACCACAACCTCGACCGGGCCCGCACCTTCTTCGCCGAGATCGCCGACGCGCACGCCGACAAGGACAACGTCCTCTACGAGATCGCCAACGAGCCCAACGGCGTGCCCTGGTCCTCCATCAAGGGCTACGCCGAACAGGTCATCCCGGTGATCCGGGCCGAGGACCCCGAGGCGGTCGTGCTGGTCGGCACCCGCGGCTGGTCCTCCCTGGGACTGTCGGAGGGCTCCGACCACACCGAGATCACCGCGGACCCGGTCGACGCCGACAACATCATGTACGTCTTCCACTTCTACGCGGCCTCGCACACCTCCTTCCACCGGGAGGGCTTCCGGTCCGCCGCGCGGGAGCTGCCGCTGTTCGTCACCGAGTTCGGCACCCAGGAGTACACCGGCGACGGCCCCGACGACTTCGCCTCCGCCCAGGCCTACCTCGACCTCATGGAGGAGGAGGGGATCAGCTGGGTCAACTGGAACTTCTCCGATGACTTCCGCTCCGGCGCGGTCTTCCGGACCGGCTCGTGCGGCTCGGGGGACTGGAACTCGCTCAAGCCCGCGGGGGAGTGGATCAGGGACCGTATCCGGGAGAGCGGTACGGCCGCCTGACCTCCCTCGCACACGGGCGGGACGCGCCCCGCCCCCGCCCCGGGTGCCCGGGGCGGGGGCGGATCCTCCCGGCCGGGTCGGCCCGGACCCGGGCCGACCGCGCCCGCCTCGCCAAAGCGCGGCGTGCGCCGGCCCGCAAGGCCGAGGGGTCGGCGAACCGGGCCCGGGCACGCCGTGAGGTGGCGCGGGTGCACGCGCGGATCGCCGACCGGTGCCCGGATTTCCCGCACAGGCTCACCACTCGTCTCGTCCGCGACGACCGAGTGGTCGTGATCGAGGATCCGACCGTGCGCGTCATGGTCGGCGAACCGCACCCTGGCCCGCGCCATCAGTGATGCCGTCCGGTCGGGTCAGGCCGCGGATGCCTCGGTCAGCAGGGCGGTGGACTCCTCGTCCAGCACCAGTGAGCCGACCGCCAGCAGGTCCGCCAACTGCTCGGGGTCGCGGGCGCTGGCCAGCACCGAAGCGACCGCCGGCCGGTCGGCCAGCCACGCCAGCGCCACGGCGCCCTGCGCGACGCCCAACCGCTCCGCCACCGTGTCCAGGGCGGTGAGGACCCGCAGCGCCCGCCCGTCCTCCAGGAACGCCGAGGCCCGGCCCGCCCGCGGACTGTCCACGGCCGGGCCGCCAGGCCGGTACTTGCCGGTGAGGAAGCCGCGCGCCAGCCCGTGGTACGGCAGCAGGGCCAGCCCGCGCTCCCGCGCCAGCGGCACCAGCCCGTCCTCCGCGCCCCGTTCCAGCAGGCTGTAGTGCGGCTGGACGCCGACCGGGGCGTGCAGCCCCCGGTCGGCGCAGATGTCCAGCCAGGCGCGGATGCGGTCGGGCGTGTAGTTGGACAGGCCGATGTGCCGGATCTTCCCCGCGTCCACCAGCTCCGAGAAGGCGCGGGCACTCTCCTGGAGCGGGGTCGCGGCGTCGTCGAAGTGCGCGTAGTACAGGTCGATGGCGTCCACGCCCAGCCGCTTACGGGAGGCGTCCGCGGCGGCGTGGACGTTCGCCGCCGACAGGCCCCGGAACTCGGGGTGCTCGCTCACCTTGGTGGCCACCACCAGGCCCCCGGGGCGGCCCCGGTCGGCCAGCCAGCGCCCGATGACGGTCTCGGACTCCCCGCCCCGGTGGCCGGGAGCCCAGGCGGAGTAGCCGTCGGCGGTGTCCACGAAGGTGCCGCCGCCCGCGACGTAGTCGTCCAGGACACGGAAGGAGGTCGGCTCGTCCGCGGTCCACCCGAACACGTTCCCGCCCAGGCACAGCCGGGAGACGCGCAGGTCGGAGTCGCCGAGGCGGCGGGGCTTGACGTCGTTCATACTCACCACGGTTCTCACGGGGGTGGATGCTGCCGCGCACAGGCTAGAGCACCGTTCGTCCCCCGGCCAGTGTGCCGGTCCCGCCCGGATCAGCGGGCCCCCGGGTTGGCGGGGGTCTGGAGGGTGATCTCGTCCTCGTTGCCCGGCAGATAGTGGACGGTGACCACCCGGCCCGTCTGGAGGGACGTCGACAGCCGGGCGGGCATCCGCTTGACCGTGCGGGTGTGGAAGACGCCACCGTCGGGCCGGGTCACCGCGACCTCGACGTCCATCTCCGGGTCGCCGTTGACCAGGTTGCCGGTCGGGCGGACGTCGGTGATGACGCCCTGGGCGGCGATCCCGTGTGCGGCGATCTCCAGCGCCCGCGGGGTGGTCAGCCCGGCCCGCAGCATCACCGCGTTGAACGCCGCCTGGGCCGCCGCCGGGTCGCCGCCGCGGTCGAGGACGACCACGCCGGGGCGGTCGGGGCGGTAGCGGACCGCCAGGGTGGTGCCCGGCTCCAGCTTGCCGATCTCGGACGGGTCGAGCAGTTCCCTGGCCACGCCCGTGAACCGGTGGCCCTCCGGCGTCTCCACGTCCAGGGTGATGGCGATCTGCGGGATGTCGTTGACGGTCAGCCCGGTGCGCCGCCGGTCGGTGACGGTGCCGACCGCGATGGGGGCGTTCGCCATCTCCTTCCCGCCGCCCAGGCCGGACAGCGCGGAGGCGATCCTCAGGGGAACGAAGGACGTCACCAGCAGGACGACACCGGCGATCGCCATCCCCATGTACGTCTGCCAGGGGCTGAGGAACCCGTCCGCCGGGGCGCTCAGCCCGAGCCACAGGTACCCGCCGAGCAGGCCGAGCCCGACGACCACCTCGATGACGAACACCAGACGCAACACCGTTCTCACCACGGACATGGGACGCCTCCTCGGCGGTCGATCTCTCTGTCGCCCACAGTCCACACCGCCGCCTCTGCCTACCGATCCCAGGTTCGGGCCGGAACCGGAGCTTCCGCCCGGGGTATCGTCGTCGCGTGTCGCAGATCCCCCACCAACGACTCCGCCCCCGGTCCCAGGTCGTCGACCTGGCCTGGCGCGCGCTCGGGTCCGGCCTGGAACCTCTCAGCGGACCCGACGGCGCACCGCTCACCCGCACCGTCAAGCTCATCCTCCTGCCGCTGGTGCTGCGCCCGGTCCTGCGCCCGGAACTGGCCGGCGACCTGCTCACCGCCGAGGGAGCCGAGGCCGCCGCCGGGCTGCTGCGCGACGACGGACCGCGCCTGGTCGCCACCGCCCGCTGGTTCACCCTGCTCAAACGGGTGCGCCGGACCTTGAAGGTGGTCGACGGCAACCCCCAGGACCTGTACTTCCAGCGTTGCTACGAACTCGCCACCGAGCACGGGGACCCCGACGGCCCGGGGGCGCGGGACGTCGCCCGCGCCACCGTCGAGGAGATGGCCGACCGCGGTGACCGCACGGTGGCGGCGCTGCGCGAGCACCTGACCGACCCCGTGCGGTCCCGCGCCGTGGCGGACGCCCTCTCCCGGTCCTGGGCGCACCGCACCCCGCCGCCCCGCCCCGTCGCCGCCTTCGGTCCGGGGGACGCCTTCGCCTGGGCGGACGCACCCGTACCGACGGCCCCCGGCGGGCCCGCGGAGGGGCCCGGACCGGAGGGCCCGCCCGCCTCGGGCGCGGCGGCCCCCGAGCCTGCGGCGCTGGCACTGGCCGACGCCGTGCTGGACGGCTGCCCCGATCCCGGTTCCGGGGCGGCCGGTGCGGCGTTCGAGAGGCTGATCGCGCAGGACCGTGGGAGCGGTCTGGGCACCGCGCTGTGGGACGGGCCCGACCCCGCCTGGGGCCGCCCCGACGCCCCCGCGCACCTGGGCCTGACCGACCACCCTGTGCCCCCGGCCCCGACCGTGGGCGCCGGCGCCTCCACCACCTCCCTTCCCGCGCCCCTGGACCGCAGTGTCTACGAGCGGGTCTTCACCCTGCTGCGCGCCCCCGGACACGATGACCTGCCGCCCGTCCCCGACCTGGTGGCCGCCGAGGCGGACCGCGCCTGCGCCCCGCTGGGCCTGGACGACGAATCCCTGCGCGTCGCCCTCCTGGTCGGCGGGCGGCTCGCCGTGGGCCTGGACCCACTGGGGTCCGACCCCGGGCCCACCGTCGCGCACCGGATCATCGACCGGCGATGGCGGCGCGAGTCCTCGGTGTCCCGGGCCCGCCGCGCGACCGTCGACCCCACGGCGACGGAGGGCCCCTTCGCCGACCTCGCCCGTACCCTGCGCGCCCCCTGGGCCGCCTACGTCCGCCGCCTGTGGGCGCGCCTGCACGGCCGCGACGCCCACGGGGCGCCCGTGGGGGACGCCGACGAACTGTGGGCCCTGCTGGACGGCATCGCCTATTCGGTGCTGCGCGATCATCGCGCCCGCGTGCGCGCCGTGCTGCGCTCTTCGGGCGTTCCCGAGGCCGCCGACCCCACCACCTCCGGGAGTGCCGCTTGATCACCTCCCCCTTCGACGTGTTCCGTTTCCGTACCGGCCGGCACGGTGCGCCGGGTGAGCCCGGGAGCACCACATGACCGTCATCGAGGTCGTCGCCGGCGAGGGCGGTGTCACCGTCGCCGTGCCCGCCCCCGCCCCCGGGCCCGCGTTCGCCTCCTCCATCGTGGACGCCGACGGCGGCCTGTTGACCTGGCCCGACGTCACCCGGCTCACGCTTCCCCACGCGGACATCGACGACGTGTCCGCCGCCCAGGGCTGGCTGTGGGACCTCTACGGGCCCGACGCGGCCCTGGCGGTGGCCGTCGCCGCCTCCGGCGGCGCTCCCGTTCGGGTCACCGCCGGGCCCGGTGCCCTCGCCCGACCCCTGGCGGCGCTGGCACTCGGGCACTGGGCCGCCCGCTGGTGGCCCGCCTCCCTCCTGGACGGCGTCCCCGCACTCGACCCCGACCTGCTGGGTCTGGAGCTGGCGGTGCTCGCCCACCGTGCCCACCGGGCCCTGCCCCCCGACACCGCCGCCGACCTGCTGGCCGATCACCGGCCCGGCATCGCCGCCCTGTCCGGCGATCACTCCATGGGGCTTCTCGCCGGGCTGGCCCCGATCGCCGACCTGCACGGGGTCGACATCGGCGCCCTCCCGGACCCCGCCGGGCACCCGGCCCTGGGCTCGCGCACCGCCGACGACCACGCCCTCGCCGCGGGCCCCGCCGCCCCCGCGCCGCCGCCGGGTGCCCGGATCCTGGCGCGCGGGCACGGAGTCAACGACTGGTGCCGTCACCCCGCCGGACTCCTCGACGCGGCCGAGACCGCCGTCAGCTGGGCCGTTCACGCCCACGGCGCGGCGCGCGTCATCGAGGTCCACGCCGTCATGGGCCCCCTGGCCCGGGGCGCGTCCGTGCGCCCCACGGCCGAGATCGTCCTGGGCGCCTCCGCCCCCGTCCGTCTCCCGCTGGAGCCCGCCGGGGACGCCTGGGCCGGCCGTACCGCCGTGGACCTGCCCGCCACCGCCGTCCCCGACCCGGACGTCCACGTGCTCCTGCCCGGCTTCGATCCCGGACCGAGCGGACCCGAGGCCGCCGCGGCCCGCGACCGGCTGCGCGCCCTGGCCGCCCGCCGCCTGGACCTGGCCCGGGGCGCCCACGCCGGTTCCGGGGAACCGCCCCCCTTCCTGGCCGAACTCCGCGCCGCGCGCGCCGACGAGGACTTCTGATGTCCGAGGGTCCCGTGGAGGGGGAACTCGTCATCGAGTACGGGGTCCTCTTCGGTGAGCCCTTCGACGAGTGGTCGGCCAAGGCCGGCACCCTCCTCGAACTCCACCGGTACCGCGAGTCCCACGACATCCTCGAACGGCTCCTGGTGATGGCCGACGGCCTGGAGGCCACCCCCCTCGTCGACCTCCTGCGCGGTACCCTGCTCTCCGACCTCGGCCGCGCCCACATCGGCCTGGCCGATCTCCGCCGGGGCGCGGACGCCCTGGACCGGGCGTTGGGGCTGCTGCGGCCCCCGGGCCCGCACGTCACCGACCCCGTCGCCCGCCCGATCCGGGCCGGTCTCCTCGTGCACGCGCTCATCGACCGCGCCGAGAACGCCCGACGCCTGGGCGACACGGAGCTGGCCGCGACCCTGCTCGACGAGGCCGGGGCCCGGGTCGAGGAGAGCACCACCGCCGACGCGCACCGGGCCGAGATCGCGGGCGGACGCGCCATGGTCCTGGCCACCAGGGGCGCGTGGGGCGCCGCCGAGAACGTGTACCGGGCCGCCCTGGCCGGGACCGACCCCACCCTGCGTCCGGTGCCCTACCTGCTGTCCGGGCTGGCCGACGTCGCCGCCGACACCGGTCGCCTCGACGAGGCCGAGGACCTCCTCGCCCAGGCCGCAGAACGTTTCCGGGCCCTGGGCGGCGAACCCGCCTCCCTCGACGGCTCCCGCGCCTTCGTCGCCCTGCGCCGGGGCGACCTGGACGAGGCCGAACGCCTCTACCTCAAGGCCTCCGTCGCGTTCGAGCGCGACGGTGACCCCGTCTCCCTGGCCGCCTGCGAACAGGCCCGCGCCCTCCTGGCCCGGCTGCGCGGCTCCACCGACGCCGCGCGCGCATCGGCCGCGGCCTCCCGTCGCCGGTTCGAGGAGCTGGGGGTGCGGGCCGCCTTGGGCGAGGGCCTGCTGGAGGACGCCCGCCGCGCCCTCGCCGTCGGCGATCACCCCACCATGCGGGAGCGGTGCGAGCGGGCCCGAGCCCTGTTCGAGGAACAGGGCTCCCACGAACGCTGCGCCCAGGTCGACCTCCTCGTGGCCTCGACGACCATGCGGCTGGTGGAGGCCGGCGCGTTCCCGGGACGCGAACACCAGACGCGGGCCGCCGTGGTGACCACGGTGGTGCCGGTGGCCCTGACCCTGGCGGCGATGCGCGCCGACTTCGCCACCGGGCACGCCCGCGCCCAGTGGAGCGCGCTCTCGCGCGCCGCCACCGACCTGGCGTTCCGGCTTGCGTGGACGACCGGTGACCAGGGGCTGCTGTTCGAGCTGGTGGAGTTCTCCTCCACCGGCGCGCCCCTGGCGGCCGGGCGGGACACCGCCCCCGCCGACCCGGTGGCGGAGCTCTTCCCCGCCCCGGCCGCGCGCGGACCGGGCCTGCGGGTGGGCCTTCCTCCCCGGGTGGCGGTCTCGCCCGAGCGCACGGCTCTCCAGGAGTACGCCGCCCTGGCCGAGGCCCGCTACCACCGGCCGGTGCTCTCCGACGAACGCGTCGCGCCGGTTCGGGGGACGGACGTCTCCTTCCCCGGACCCGTGCCGACGGTGCTGGTGCGCCTGGCCGACGCCGACGGCCTGTACATGGCCTGGCGGTGGACGGCCGGCGCCCAGGGATTCGGCACCGGGTACGCGCCCGCCACGGATGTGGACGCGGCGCTGGCCGAGCTGTCCGCCGCCCTGCCGGGGCCGGAGGGCGCGTTGATTAGGGCGCTCACCGAAGGGGCGCTCGCCGACCCGGTCACCGAACGGGCGCTGGCCGGTCGCCTGGCCGAGACGCTGTGGCCGGTGGAACTCACGGACCAGATCCGCACCGTGGCCGAGGGGACGGGGGCGCGTCCGCTGGTGCGGATCCAACCGTCACCGCGCACCGGCCGGGTCCCCTGGGAGTTGCTGGCCGTCGCCGACGGTACCCGGCTGCTCGACCTCGCCGACGTGGCCTTGGCGGCCCCGGCCGCCCTCGTGCCCGCCGCGCCGCGTCCCCGGTCCGGGACCGGCGCCCCGGCCGTGCTGATCCTCGACCCCCGGGTGCCGGGGTTCCGCGCCGACTCCCCGTTGGGTTCGGTGCTGGGCCGACCGGGCGGCGATCCGGGGATCCTGGCCCTCATCGACGCACACCGGACGGCCGACGACATGCTGCCCCGGGTGGCGGCGCCCGAGGAGGCGCTGCGCCGCACCGACCTGGACCGCCACTGGCTGGGGGAGGCCCTGCGCTCGGGCCCCCGACGCCTGCTCTACGTCGGCCACGTCACCTCCGCCCCGGTGGCGGGCGGACAGAGCGAGGACGCCCTCCTGCACCTGTGCTGCGCCGCCGACGTCCAGGGCCACGCCGAGCCGATGCGCGGTCACCGCCCGCTCGGCGCCAAGGATCTGCTCCTGGGCACCCCGGACGGCCGGCCGGGGCACGAGGTGTGGCCCGCGCCGCCGAGGGTCGCGCTCATCGCCTGCGAGAGCGGTGCCGACACCCGGTTCGCCGAACCCTTCGGGCCGGCGTCGGCCATGCTGCGCAACGGCGCCGACCTGGTCACCGCCGCCCGGTGGACGCTGCCCACGGACCTGGCCCTGCGCCGGTTCGGGCGGGTCCCCGACGCCGAACGGCCGTTCAGCGGACTGATCGCCGCCGTGGACGCCGCCCACGACGCGCCCGCGCCGGTGCGGGCGCTCGCCGACTGGCAGCGCACCCGCCTCGAACGCTGGCGCACCATCGGTGACCCGGCCGCCACGCCCCTGTTGTGGGCCGCCCTCGCCACCGTCACCGCCGGCCCCCGCTGACCGACCTCGGCCGCGCCCGCCGGCCCCCGACCTCGGAGGTCAGAGGCCGTGGACCGTCCGGCGGGTCTGGGCGTAGCGTTCGCGCACGTGCGGGGCGGGCACCGGGGCGGCCCGCACCTCCGTCCCGCTCACACCCCACGTCGGCGGCTCGGCGGTGCCGGCCAGCGCCCAGGCCGCCTGGCGGGCGGCGCCGAGCGCCACGTACTCGGCGGGCGGCGGTACCACCACGGGCACGTCCAGCACGGTCGTCGCGACCGCCCGCACCGCCGCCGACCGGGCCGCGCCCCCGACCAGTAGCACCCGGCGCACCGGCACACCGTGGTCGGTCAGCGCCGACAACCCGTCGGCCAGCCCGCACAGCATCCCCTCCACGGCCGCCCGCGCCAGGTTCGTCGGCGTCATGTTCTCCCGCCGCAGTCCGTGCAGCGAACCGGTCGCGGTGGGCAGCGCCGGGGTGCGCTCACCGTCCAGGTAGGGCAGCATCACCAGCCCGTCCGCGCCCGGCTCCGCCGTCAACGCGAGCGCGTCCAGCCCCGCGAGGTCGGTGTCCAGCATCGCGGCGGTCGCCGTCAGCACCCGGGCGGCGTTCAACGTGCACACGAGCGGCAGGTACCGCCCGGTGGCGTCGGCGAACCCGCACACCGTCCCCGACGCGTCGCGCACCGGGGTGTCGCTCACCGCGAACACCGTGCCGCTGGTGCCCAGCGAGAGCACCGCGTCGCCCGGCCGCAGCCCCAGGCCCAGGGCCGCGCCCATGTTGTCCCCGGTGCCCGGCGCGATCGCCGCTCCCGCCCGGGTGCGTCCCACGATCTCGGCCGGGGCGGCCACCCGGGGCGTGCGCGGTTCCCGTCCGAACGCCCGCTTCAGCAGGTCCGTGCGGTACTCCCCGCCGCTCGCCGACCAGTACCCGGTGCCGGAGGCGTCGCCCCGGTCGGTGACCGGCTCGTCCTCGCCGCCGGCCAGCCGCCAGGTGAGCCAGTCGTGGGGCAGCATCACCCCGGTGGCCCGTGCCGCCGTCTCCGGTTCGTGCTCGGCGAACCAGCGCAGCTTGGACACCGTCAGCGAGGCGCCGGGGACGTTGTCCACGGCCTCCGCCCAGGCCCCGGCCCCGCCCAGTTCCTCGATGAGGTCGTTCGCCGCGTCGGCCGACCGGGTGTCGTTCCACAGCAGGGCCTCGCGCACCACCGCGCCGTCGTCGTCCACGGCGACCATGCCGTGCTGCTGTCCGGCGACGGCGATCGCCGCCACCCCGTCGAGCAGCCCCGAGGAGGCCTCCTCCAGCGCCGTCCACCAGGCGCGCGGGTGGACCTCGGTGCCGTCGGGGTGGGGTGCGCGGGCCTCGCGCACCACGCTCCCGTCCTCGGTGTCGCAGACGACGATCTTGCAGGACTGGGTCGAACTGTCGATTCCGGCGACGAGGGGCATCGGTACTCCACGGTGAGGGGATTAGTCGGGATCCCCAACGAACTTAGTCCGCCTCGCCCGTTCTGTCACGAGCCCCGGTCGGGGCCGGTCGCCGGCGGCCCCGACCGGGGGAGCGCGGTGACGGGTCACCGGTCGGCCCACGGGGGATGTGGCGTGTGCGACCCCCGGTTTCCGGAGCATCTACCCACTAAACATGTAGGGAATATGGTTTACTCTGACGCATGACAGTCGGCACCTCGGCACGCCTCCCGGCCCGGTGGAGAACGTTCACCTTCGACGAGCGCTGTCGGTGAGCGACCGGCCGGACACCGGTCGCACCCCGCCACGTCCCGGACCACCACGGCAGCGAAGAAGAAGACCATGACCGTCGACGCCACCGTCACCACAGCCCCGACCCCGCTCACCCCGGACCGCCTGGCCGCGCTGGCCGCGGAGGTGGCCGAAGAGGTCCGCCAGGGGCTCCACGAGATCCACTTCGACGCGGAGGACCGCTGGTCGGTGCGCCTGCACGCCGACGACCACACCGACGTCTGGCTCATCTCCTGGACCCCCGAGCAGTCGACGCGCCTGCACGACCACGCGGGCTCCCTGGGCTCGCTCACCGTCGTCACCGGCGAACTCGTCGAGCGTTACTGGGCCGGCGGACTGCGCGAGCGCACCCTGGCCGACGGCGAGGTCGGCCGCTTCCCGCTCGGCCACGTCCACGACGTCGTCAACGCCTCCGACGCGCCGGCCGTCAGCGTGCACGCCTACTCTCCGCCGCTGACCGCCATGCACTACTACGAGGTCGGCGGCGACGGCGCGCTGCGCCGCACCGGCAGCGTCCTCACCACCGACCCCGAGCCCGACGTCCCCACCCTGGACGACGTGCCGACCCGCGAGGAGGTCGGCCGATGAGCGCCATCGAACGCCTCCTCGGCAGCAGGCGCGCCCGCCTGGAGCGGCTCTCGCCCACCGAGGCGCTGGCCGCCCGGGAGAACGGCGCCCTGCTCGTGGACACCCGACCCGTGGTCGACCGGACGGCCGAGGGGGAGATCCCCGGCGCCCTGGTCATCGACCGCAACGTCCTGGAATGGCGACTGGACCCCACCAGTCCGGACCGGGTCCCCGAGGCCGACTCCGTCGACCTGCACATCGTGCTGTTCTGCAACGAGGGGTACGCCTCCAGCCTGGCCGCCGTCCAGCTCCAGGAGCTGGGCCTGAGCCGGGCCACCGACCTCATCGGCGGTTTCCGGGCCTGGCGGGCCCAGGGGCTCCCGGTGGTCGAGTCCCGGGGCTGACCTCTCCGGATCCCCCCGTGCGACGCCCCGGACCCGGGTCGCCCCGTTCTCCGCCACGGCCCCCGTCGCGGGTCGGCGCCGACGCGCGCCCGCGTGTGCGCCCTCCGGTCCGGTCCCGTGTGGCCGATGCCACGTGTCACGGGAACGGGAAAGGCGTATTTCCTACCAAGCAGGTTGGGTAGTCTTTGGTCAGGTCATCGGATGTCCTACCGGGCACGTCGATCCCTTCCGAGGCCCGGTGTGTCCCACCGGGGCCGCGGAGCCCCCCGCGATCCTCCACCCTCACGATCACGAAGGAGCGCACATGCGCACGACCTCAGCCGTCATCGGTGCCGCCGCCGTCACCCTGGCGCTCACCGCCTGCGGCGCCCCCAGCGAGCAGCAGGCCGGGGGAGAGGGCGCGGGCGAGGTACTGCGGGTGGGCGTCAGCCCCGTGCCGCACGGTGACATCCTCGCCTTCATCGACGAGAACCTCGCCGAGGAGGCCGGGCTGGAGCTGGAGATCGTGGAGATCTCCGACTACAACACCCCCAACACCCTGCTGGTCGAGGGCGAGCTGGACGCCAACTACTTCCAGCACCGCACCTACCTGAACGAGTGGGCGGCCAACGGTCCGGACGCCGACTTCACGTACATCACCGACGTGCACATCGAGCGACTCGGCCTGTACTCCGAGAGCGTCGAGAGCAGTGCCGACCTGCCCGAGGGCGCCGAGATCGCCGTCCCCAACGACCCGGCCAACCTCAACCGCGCCCTGGGGATCCTCCAGGCCGAGGGGCTCATCGAGGTCGACCCGGAGGCCGGCGGGCTCGCCACCGAGAAGGACATCACCGACAACCCCAAGGACATCACCGTCACGCCGCTGGAGGCCGCGCAGCTGCCGCGCGCCATCGCCGACGTCGACGCGGCCGTCGTCAACGGCAACTACGCCATCGAGGCCGAGCTGCCGACGGAGAGCAACGTTCTGGCCTGGGAGCCCGAGGGCGACGACTACGTCGAGGCCTACGCCAACGGCCTGGTGGCCCTGGAGGAGAACGTCGAGGACGAGCGCGTCCAGCTGCTCGCCGAACTGCTGCACGACGAGCGCGTCCTGGAGTTCGTCAAGGAGTCCTGGCAGGGCGTCGTCCTGGCCGTGGACGCCGACGGCGAGGTCATCGAGACCGCCGCGGAGTAGCCACCGCGTCCAGGGAACTCCGCGCCACGTCCGGCTCCGTCGTTCGGGGGCGCGCGGAACACACGCACACCGTGAGGGCGGTGGGGCCTCGGCCCCGCCGCCCTTCGGCGTTCCCGTGGTCCGTGGCCTTCGGGGGGCCTCGCACCTCCGACACGGTCCGTGTCCGCGCGGAGGTGACCTGGATCACCGCCGGTATCCGCAGGAACCGTGGAGGGCCTCGGATCGGCGGTTTCACGGGTGTGCGACGTCCTGAGCTGCGCTTTTCCCCGCGGCGCCTCTCGGGGTGCGGTGGGGTGGGCCGGCCCCCGCGATCGCGCCGCCGACCAGGGGCGGCGCGCTGACTTTCACAAATCCTACTTATTAAGTAGAGTTTCCATCGTCCTCAGACCGCGCTCGAAAGGGTCCCCTCCCATGTGTGTGCCCTCCCCACCGAAGCGGATCGCCCCGGCGTCCCTGGCCCTGGGCCTGGCACTCGCCGTCACCGGGTGCGCCGCCGACGCGGCGGAGGACGACGCACTGACCCTGGGCTACTTCCCCAACCTCACCCACGCCCCCGCCCTGGTGGGGGTGGAGAACGGGATCTTCGCCGAGGCCCTGGGCGACACCGCGTTCGACACCCGCACCTTCAACGGCGGCCCCGACGCGGTCAACGCCCTGTTCTCCGGTGAGATCGACGCCGCCTACCTGGGCCCCAGCCCCGCCGTCAACGGCTGGTTCCAGTCCGAGGGTCGGGCCCTGCACATCGTCGCCGGCGCCGCCACCCGAGGCACCGGACTCGTGGTCCGGGACGACATCACCGACGTCGAGGACCTGGTCGGCACCACCCTGGCCACCCCGCAACTCGGCGGTACCCAGGACGTGGCGCTGCGCTGGTTCGCCCGGGAACAGGGCTGGGAGGTCGACACCGCCGGCGGCGGGGACCTGTCCATCGTCCCCCAGGCCAACCCCGAGACCGTCGACGCCTTCGCGATCGGCGAGATCGACGGCGCCTGGGTCCCCGAGCCCTACCTCGGGCGCCTGCTGGCCGAGGACGACGCCCACCTGCTCGTCGACGAGGCCGACCTGTGGCCCGGCGGCGAGTTCGTCACCACCCACCTCGTCGTCTCCGCCGCCCTGCTGCGCGATCACCCCGAACGGGTCGAGGATCTGCTGCGCGGACACATCCAAGCGGTCGACCTGGTCGACGGCGACCCGGACACCGCGCTGCGGGCCGTCTCCGCCCACCTGGAAACGCTCACCGGGGGCGCGCCCGACCCCGACCTCACCGCCGCGGGGCTCGACAACATCACGTTCACCGTCGATCCCGCCGCGCACTCACTGCTCATCGGAGCCGACAGGGCCGAGGCCATCGGACTGCTCGAACCCGTCGACCTGACCGGAATCTACGCCCTGGACCCGCTCAACGCCCTCCTCGCCGAGGACGGCCGCGAGCGCGTCGCCGGGCTGGAAGGGTAGGGGCCCAATGACCACCATCACCGACACGCCCCGGCGGACCACCGCCGTCGAGATCGCCGACATCTCCAAGGTGTTCGGCCACGGCAAGGGGGCCGTGACCGCCATCGACGGAATGTCGGTCACCGTCGGCACGGGGGAGTTCCTGGCCATCGTGGGCGCCTCCGGCTGCGGTAAGAGCACCCTGCTCTCCCTCGTCGCCGGACTCGACGGACCCACCACCGGGGCCGTGGACGTCGGCGGGCACCGTGTCGCCATGATGTTCCAGGAGGCCGCGCTGTTCCCGTGGCTGAGCGTCGGCGCCAACATCGAGGTGCCGATGAAGGTCAACAAGGTGCCCAAGGCCGAACGCAGGAGGAGGGTCGGCGAACTCCTCGACCTGGTGCGCCTGACCGGGTTCGAGCGCAAGCAGCCCCACGAGCTGTCCGGCGGAATGCGCCAGCGCGTCGCCCTGGCCCGCGCCCTGGCCCAGGACGCCGACGTCCTGCTCATGGACGAGCCCTTCGGCGCCCTGGACGCCATGACCCGCGACATCCTCCACGACGAGCTGGAGCGGATCTGGCAGGAGAAGGGGCTGACCGTCCTCTTCGTCACCCACAACGTGCGCGAGGCCGTGCGCCTGGGCGACCGGGTCGTGCTGCTGTCCAGCCGCCCCGGCCGGGTCATCGACGAGTTCCCGGTGGAGGGCGAGCGCCCCCGCCGCATCGACTCCCCCCTCATCGCGACCCAGGCCGCCGTCATCACCGACCGGCTCCGCCAGGAGGTCTCCCGCCATGCCTGAATCCGACGTGAGGGACCGGGACCGCGAGGTCCACGGGCTCGACGCCCTCGAACTCCAGCCCAAGCGGGGGGTCGCCGAACGCGGATTCGGGGAGACCGTCCGCAAGGTGTGGTCGGGCACCTGGCCCAAGCTCGTCGCCGTCATCCTCGTGTTGGCGGCCTGGCAGGCCGTCGTGTGGTCGGGGTGGCGCAGCGATTTCGTGTTCCCCGGCCCCGACAAGGTGCTGCCCACCCTGTTCCAGGAGATCACCACCCCCGAGTTCTGGGTGGCGGTGCAGGTGACCATGCGCCGGGCCCTCACGGGGTTCGCGCTGGCACTGGTCGTGGGCGTGGTCATCGGGCTGGCGGTGTCGCGGTTCACGCCGCTGCGGACGGCGATCGGGTCGCTCATCACCGGCCTCCAGACCATGCCGTCGATCGTCTGGTTCCCGTTCGCGATGCTGCTGTACGGCATCAGCGAGTCGGCGATCATGTTCGTCATCGTGCTGGGCGCCGCCCCCTCCATCGCGGGCGGGCTGGTGTCGGGCATCGACTACGTGTCGCCCACGCTGCTGCGGGCCGGCCAGGTGATGGGGCTGCGCGGGGCGCAGCGGTACTCCCTGCTGATCATCCCGGCGGCGCTGCCGATGTTCGTCACCGGCCTCAAGCAGGGATGGGCGTTCGCGTGGCGCTCGCTCATGGCCGGTGAGCTGCTGGTCATCATCAACCAGCAGAACTCCATCGGTTGGGCCCTCAGCCAGGCCCGCCAGCTCAACGACGCCGACCGGCTGTTGAGCTACATCATCATCGTGCTGGTCATCGGCATCGTCATCGACGTGTTCTTCAACTGGGCCGACCGGGCGCTGCGCCGCCGCTGGGGCATCACCTCCTGAGCACGCGGCGGGCCGCCCCGTCGAGAGGCGGCCCGCCGCCCAGGACGATCGCCCGCCGCCGGGGGTCGTCAGCGCGCCGGCGGCCACGGCGCACGTCAACCGCGGACGGCGCCCTCGGGCCAGATCACGTGCACGGGCACCCCGGCGCGCCGGGCCGCCGCCACCGCGTCGGCGGTACCGCCCCCGCCGTGGCCCGGCCGGCCGTCCCAGACCGCGAACAGGCGCCGCACCCGGGCGAGCACCGCCGTGTTGGCCGCCGCGTAGGCCTCCTCGCCGGCGGTGCGGAACGGCATGAACCGCACCGCGGCGGCGCGCATGAGCAGACCGTCGAACCGGTGCAGGTTCTCGGCGGAGACCCTCGTCTCCCGGTAGTCGACCGAGGGGAGGACGACCTCCAGGGTCCCGCGCGCGTCCCAGACCGCCTCCGCGAAGATCTGGTCGGCGCCCCTGGCCAGGCACGACACCCCCACCAGGTCGGGGCCGCCGGCGAATCCCGCCAGTTCGCGGTCGAGTGCCCGCCGTACCAGGGCGCTGGTGTCCTCACCGAGGTCACAGTGGCCGGTGATGCCGATGCGGGTCATGGGGGACCTTCCAGGAGGGGCGGGGCGGGGCACTCAATCTAGCGCCGCGCCGGCGCGTCCCGGGGCAGGGGATCCACGGGCAGGGACACCCGCTCGTCGTAGCGTGCGCGGGCGGCCTCCACCTCCTCCATGTGCTCCTCGGCCCAGCCCAGGATCGAGTCCATCAACCCGCACAGGCTCTCGCCCAGCGGCGTCAACGCGTACTCCACCTGCGGCGGCGTCGTCGGGTACACGGTGCGCTCCACCACGCCGGCCCGCTCCAGGTCGCGCAGGGTCCGGGTGAGCATCTTCTGAGTGATCCCGTCCAGACGACGACGCAGCGCGCCGAACCGCATCGGGCCGGGGCTGAGCGCCCCGACGACCAGGCACACCCACTTGTTCGCGAGCAGGTCCAGCGCGCTCCGGGACGCGCAACCGCGCAGGTAGGCGTTGGCGCCACCACGTTCTACCAGGTCGGGGGTGGTGTACACGGGGTACCTACCGATCTTTCAAGTGCCTTCTGTACAAGGGATACCGTAACCGGAAGGCTGGTCCCATGACAGAGCAGATGCGCGCCGTCCGACAGGACTCCCTCGGTGGGGCCGAGGTCCTCCGAGTCGTCGAGACGCCCCTCCCCGAACCGGGGCCGATCCAGATCCGTGTCCGGGTCCACGCCGCCGGGGTCAACCCCACCGACTGGAAGATGCGCGAGACCGGCTACTGGCACACGCCCCCGTTCGGCCAGGGATGGGACGTCTCGGGCGTGGTCACCGCCATCGCCCCGGGGGTCAGCCGGTTCGCCGTCGGCGACGAGGTGTACGGGATGCCGAACTTCCCCACGACCCCCGGCGCCTACGCCGACCAGGTCGTCGCCCCCGCCCAGCACTTCTCCCGCAAGCCCGCCGGCCTCGACCACGTACGGGCCGCCGCGTTGCCGCTGGCCGCGCTCACCGCCTGGCAGTCGCTGGTGGACGCCGCCCGCCTGGAAGCCGGGCAGCGGGTCCTGATCCACGCGGCAGCCGGGGGAGTGGGTCACCTGGCCGTGCAGATCGCCAAGGCGCGCGGCGCCCACGTCATCGGCACCGCCCGGGCCGCCAAGCACGCGCTGCTGCGCGACCTGGGCGCGGACGAACTCGTCGACCACACCGCCGTCGACTTCGCGGAGGTCCTCGACGGCGTCGACGTCGTCCTGGACGGGATCGGTGGCGACTACCTGGAACGCTCGCTGCGCACCCTGCGCCCCGACGGCCTCTACATCGGCCTGACGAACCCCTTCGCCATGACCGAGGTCGCCGAGGCGGCGAGGTCCCACGGGAGGCGCGGCACCACCGTGATGGTCGCCCCCGACCACGCCGCCCTGGAGGCGATCACCGACCTCGTCGAACAGGGCCGGGTGCGGCCGCTCGTCGAGGCGACCTTCCCCTTGGAGAAGGTCGCCGACGCCCACGCCCTGGGGGAGGCCGGGCGCACCACCGGCAAGATCGTCCTCACCCTCGTCTGAACCCGCGCACGGAAGAGGCCGGGCGACCATGGTCGCCCGGCCTGCGCCTGCCGCGCGTCAGCTGCGGACCAGCGGGGTGTCCACCAGGTGCTCGGCGACGAACCACGCCTCCAGCTCGTTCTTGCGGATCACCTCCGACACCAGCAGGTCGTTGGTGCCGTCGTCACCCATCTCCTGGACCCGGGACGCCGCGTCGTGGGCGTCCTCCAGGATGGTCTCGTGCGCCTCCAGCAGACGGGAGAGCATCGCCGGGACCTCCTCGACGCCGTTCGGCGGACGCGGGATGCCGGTGATCTCCGCGACGTGCCGGGGGTCGCCGACCGCCACACCGCCCAGGGTCTGCACGCGCTCGGCGAGCGCGTCGATGAGCTCCAACTGCTCCTCGGCGTGCTTGTCCATGAGCAGGTGCAGCTGGTAGAAGGTCTGGCCGCGCATCAGCCAGTGGTGCTTCTTGTACAGGTCGTGCAGGATGCGCGTGTCGCACAGCACCTGGTTGAGGCGCTGGCACGAGTACATGCGCGCGTCGTGGGACAACCCCACCGGGATCTGGCGGACCGTGCCGAACTCCTGGATCTCCCGGCCCTTCTGGTGCAGCCACGGCTGGCTGCTCCCGGGCTTGGACTCCGTGTCGGGCCTGTGGTCTGCGGTCGTCACGTCTGGTCCCCCTCCAGTCGATGTGACTCGTGTTCGCAGCGCGGAGTCCGCCCACGGGCGGGCTCCGCCTGTCAGTCTCCGTCACCGGAGACCGATGTCCTCCTCACCCCGGACCAACCGGGAGTAAGTTTTCCGTGCTTTCCCCAGACTGCCCGGAGAGTCCGATGGGAAACAGGGCCCGCGGGCCCGCTCCCCCAAGCCCTCCGGCCGTCATCGGGGGTCGAACCGCACCGGGAGATCGAACAGGCCGTGCATGATCATGCTCGGCCACCGGCGCGGTTCGGCCGGGTCGACGGCCAGGCGCAGACCGGGCAGGCGGTCCAGCACCGCGTTCACGGCGACCTTCGCCTCCATCCGCGCCAGGTGCGCGCCGACGCAGAAATGGGCGCCGTGCCCGAACGACAGGTGCGGGTCACCGCGTTCGGGGTCGAACGCGTCGGGGTCGGCGTAGCGTTCCGGGTCCCGTCCGGCGGCCAGCAGCGACACCAGGACGGGTTCGCCGGCCGCCAGCCCCACCCCGCCCACGGTGGTCGCCGTGCGCGGGAACCGCCAGGTGGCGTTCTGCAACGGGCTCTCCAGACGCAGCGCCTCCTCGATGGCCGGACCCACCAGGTCGCGCTCGCCTCTCAACCGTTCCAGGCGTTCCGGCCGGCGCAACAGGATGTGGAAGAGGTTGCCGATGAGCGCCACCGTGGTCTCGTGCCCGGCCACCAGCATCAGGAACGCCGCGGAGGTGACCTCGTCGCGGCTCATCTCCCCGCGCCGGTGCGCCTCCACCAGGTCACCGAGCAGGTCGTCCGTCGGTTCGGCCAGCCGTGCCTCCACCAAGGACGCCAGGTAGGCGTCGAACCAGTCGGTGGTGGCGGCGATCGCCTCCATCTCCTCGTAGGACGACGAGTCGATCACCGCGGCCCGTCGATGGAACTCCTCCCGGTCCGCCTCGGGGACGCCGAGGATGTCGCAGATGATCGCGATGGGCAGCGGGTAGGCCAGGTCCCGCACCAGGTCGGCCTCGCCGGTCCCGGCGTCGACGATCCGGTCCAGCAGGTCGGCGGTGATCCGCTCGGCCCGTTCCACCAGCGTCCGCACCCGGCGCGGGGTGAACGCCGTGCCCGCGACCCGCCGCAGCCGGCTGTGATCGGGGGCGTCCACGTTGACCATGCTGAGCATCAGCGAGGGCCGGTGATCGTAGGGCAGGCCGAGTCCGGCCTCGCGCCAGACCTCGTTGCCCGCGTGCGGGCTCTTGAGCATGTCCGGGTCGGCGAGCACCGCCTTGGCGTCCGCGTGGCGGGTGACGATCCACGCCCACGCCCCGCCGGGCAGGTCCACGCGGTGCACGGGGGAGTGCTCGCGCAGCCACCGGTAGGCGGGGTGCGGGTCGGCCTCGAACTCGGGGCCGTGCAACTGCGGAGGGGAGGCGGACATGCGGGACCTTTCCGGCGGGGGACCGTTCCGGGGGAGTCCTACCCATCCGGCCGGCCCGCCCACGGCCGGTTCCGGACACCCGTGTCCGTCGTCCCCGCCCGCTACGCTCGCTCCGCGCACGGCTACTTCCAGGAGGCCCGAATGAGCTGGGACGTCGTACTGGTACCCCTTCCCGAGGACATCGCCTCGGTGTCCGATCTGCCCCGCGACCACGAACCGCCGCCGATCGGCCCGGTCGCCGAGGTCCTGGACCGCATCCGCGGGGGGTTCCCCGACGCGGACCTGTCCGACCCCGCCTGGGGGTTCCTGTCCGACGCGGAGGGTGCCTGGTCGATGGAGCTGAACATCGGCGCGAAGGACCCGGTCGAGACCGTCATGCTGCACATCCGGGGCGGCGGCGACGCCGTCCCCACCGCGCTGCTCCTGGCCGAACTGCTGGGATGCCGGGCCGTCGACTGTTCCGACGGGGGGTTCCTCACCCTCGACGGCGGATCCCGGGACGCCTTCCAGGCCTACCGGGACCGCGTCATCGGGCGTTCGGGGGACTGACCGTCGTTCAGGGGGCGATGGCGCAGGCGGTCTCCAGGACGAACCGCGACCACGGTCGGTGCGGGTCGTGGCCGGTCAGCTCCCGTGCCCGGCGCAGCCGGTAGCGCAGGGTCTGGGCGTGGACGTGCAGCGACTCGGCCGCCGAGGTGGCCGCGCCCTCCCGGAAGTAGGCCCGCAACGTCTCCAGCAGGTGGGCGTTGGACTCGGTCAACAGGGGACCGAGGACGGCGCTGCGCACCGCGTCCGGGGTCACCGGGCCGCCGTTGAGCAGGGCCAGCACACAGGCGTCGGCCTCGCCCAGCAGTCCGCCCGACCCGAACGCGTGCGGCGGCGCGGTCTCCAGGGCCCCGTCGGCCAGCCGGTAGGCCGACGACACGTCCGTCAACTGCCGCGGCGCGGACACGCACCCGCGCCAGGCGCGGCCGTCCAGGGCCCGTGCGGCCCGGTCGGCGTCGTCGGGGGACGACAACAGCACCACCCGCCCCGACCGGGTCGTTGACAGCGGGTCGGCGACCGCGGGTTCCATCCGGGCGATCAGCTCCAGGGCGTTCGACACCGTCACCGGGGACGGATCGCCCGTGTTCACGGGTTCGGCCACCACCAGCACCGCCGGGTCGGGCGGGGTGATGCCCAGGGTGCGGGCCCGGTCGCGGATCGCGCCCCGGGACGCCTGCCGGCCGATGAGCAGATCGTCCAGGAACGTCCGCCGGGCCCGCTCCAGGTCGGCGTCCATCCGGCGGGCGGTCTCGGCGTGCCCGGCCGCGAGGCCCTCGGAGATCTGGTCGATCGAGGTCATCCACAGTTCGCTCAGAGCGAACACGTCGGCGGTCTCCAGCCGGTCGCCCGCGTAGGCGGAGATCAGACGCATCGCGGCCACCGACCCGACCCGGTGGGCGCGCACGACCGCGCCGATCGAGCGGCCGTCGGCCGCCCGGGTGCGGCCGATGCCCCGCAACCGCTCCACGTCCTCCGCCGCGAGCCGGGTCCCCCCGGCCACCCACAGCTCCAGCGACCGGGTCACCAACCACGCGGTGATCGCCCGTACCTCCGCCAGTTGCGATCCGTGCAGGGCCCGGTAGGCGGGCACCTCCGCGTGCACCTCGGCCACGATCCGCTCCACCAGAGCGGTGCGGTCCCGCATCAGCTCCGCGCCGACCGCGGCCCGACGATCCCGACCCACGACGCCCCCTTCCCCGGCCCGGGCAGCCTACCGCCCGACCCCGGCCCCGGCACGGGCCGACGCCGCGCCCGGAACCGGGCCCGGGGAGGTCGATACGGCCGATCGGGGCGCGGTCTCCGGTCTCCCGGGTAAAAAGCCCGTACGTGGCGGTGCAGTGACCGGTCACCGCCGGGTCGCCGTGGCAGTATGCCAAGTGGGCGACCTGGGGGAGGTCGCGGGCTCGCCGACGGCCCTTCGGCGGGCGACGACGGCGTTGCGGGCCGACGGGGGATGACTGGGATGAGAACCATGACGGTTCCCGAGCTGACGCTGAACAACGGATCGCGGATCCCACAGTTGGGCCTGGGCGTGTGGCAGGTGCCCGATGAACAGGTCGTCGACGTGGTCACCACCGCGTTGGAGGTGGGCTACCGCAGTATCGACACGGCCGCCGCCTACGGCAACGAACGCGGAGTGGGGGAGGCGCTGCGTCGTTCGGGGATCGACCGCGACGACGTGTTCGTCACCTCCAAGCTGGCCAACCCCGACCAGGGGTACGACCACACCCTGCGCGCCTTCGACGCGAGCCTCGAACGCCTGGGTCTGGAGACCCTGGACCTGTACCTGATCCACTGGCCGCTGCCCGCCCGCGACCTGTACGTTCCCACCTGGAAGGCGTTGGAGCACCTGTACGCCGAGGGTCGGGCCCGTGCCATCGGCGTGTCCAACTTCCAGATCCCGCACCTGCAACGGGTCATGGAGGAGGGCGGGATCGCGCCCATGGTCAACCAGATCGAGCTGCACCCCCGCCTCTCACAGCGGCGGCTGCGCGAGTTCGGCGCGACGCACAACATCGTCACCGAGGCGTGGAGCCCGCTCGGTCACGGTCGACTGCTCGACGACGTGGTGGTCGTCTCGATCGCCGAGGAACACGAGCGGACCCCCGCCCAGGTGCTGCTGCGCTGGCATGTCCAGCTCGGTGACGTGGTCATCCCCAAGTCGGTGACGCCCGAGCGCATCCGCGCCAACTTCGACATCTTCGACTTCGAGCTGAGCGAGGACGACATGGAGCGCATCGGCCGGCTCGACGCCGGTGTCAGGTTCGGTCCCGACCCCGACCGGTTCGACGGGGACTGACGGACCTCTGCGGGCTCAGGTCCGCAGGTCGCGGCGCTTGCGCGCGCCGACCAGGGTCGCCTCGGTGCCCTGGCGGCGCATCCGCACCACGTAGACGATGCCGCCGATGAAGATGGCGACGATGAGGGCGAGCACCGCGACGAGGGCGACGAGGGACAGCAGGAAAGTGATCGACATGGGCTCATCGTAGCCGCACGTCCGGGGATCCCTCCGGGGGGAGTCCGCCGGGACGCGGCCGATGGGCACGACCACAACCGGGAGGGGTTCCGCCGGTGGACCGCACACCGCACCAGATCGTCAACCCGCTCACCCTGTCCGAACCCGTGGGGTT
Organism: Nocardiopsis lambiniae; assembly: GCF_031845465.1. Taxonomy (NCBI): domain Bacteria; kingdom Bacillati; phylum Actinomycetota; class Actinomycetes; order Streptosporangiales; family Nocardiopsidaceae; genus Nocardiopsis; species Nocardiopsis lambiniae. The sequence goes on from NZ_JAVREP010000010.1 coordinate 61,006, forward strand.
CTCCCACGCCCTGGTGGTGTCACCGGGCCGGATCGTCCATGTCGGCGGCCAGGCGGCCCGCCGCCACGACGGCAAGGTGATGGGCGACGGCGTCGCCGAACAGTTCGACCGGGCCCTCGGCAACGTGATCGAGGCGCTGCGCGCGGCCCACGCGGAACCGTTCCACGTGGTCGAGATGCGCATCTACACGACCGTCATGCACGCCTACCGGGTCAGCAGCAACACCATCGGATCGGTGTACCGCCGCCACATGGGCCGCCACTACCCGCCGATGACGGTGATCGGGATCGACGAGCTGATGGATCCCGACGCCCTGGTGGAGATCGTGTGCACCGCGGTGGTCCCCGAGGTGAGCGAGGAGGCCGCCCTGGAGGACGAGGAGACCCGGGAACTGCTGGAGGAGATCGAGGAGTCCGCCGACGACACCGTCGTCATCGGCCGTCCCGGCGCGGAGGGGCCGGAGGAGTTCCCGGAACGCTCTCCGGCCTGAGCCCGCGACCCGGGGGCGCGGGATCGGCGGTCCAGCGCCCACGCCACCGCCGACACCCTGCTCACCGCGTCCGGGGCGCCCTGAGGCGGGCCCGGCGCGGGGCGGCGATCCGCCTCACAGGTAACCCAGGCGGGACAGCTCCAGCCCGGCCGCCTCCACCACGTCGGCGTGCTGTTCGCGGGTGAGCCGGTCCCGCCAGGCCCCCACCCGCCAGGAGCGTTCGATCATCAGCTCCGTCGCCGACACCCGCACGCCGGTGAAGTCGCGCAACCGCTTGGCGGTCTGCACCTCCCCGCCGTGCAGGTCCTCGTAGCGCAACGTCAACAGTCGGTCGGTCTCGATGCCGCGCCGCAGCGTCGCCGACATGCGCACCGCGCCACGCCACCGCATCGCGCACTTGGCCTCGATCGACCCGTCCCGGAACTCCTCCAGGTCCGAGCCGTCCTCCAACCCGAAGAAGTGGTTGGGGAACTCGTGGTCCACGTTCATGAAGCTGGGGCGCGCCCACGCCAACGACCGCTCATCGTCCACCATCTCCGCGACGACGTCGCGCCCGTCCCGGATGATCTGCACGAAAAGGGCGTCGGGGAAGGCGATCCCGAGGGCCTTGGCGCTGAACAGCAGATCGGGACTGGCGTCCCCGTACCGGCGCACGTCGGCGCTGTGCTCGCACGGTTCGGCGGAGTCCTTCGCGGGCACCCGCGCCCACGGTCCGGGACAGCGCGGGCAGGTGAGCGGCGTCAACTGCCAGGCCTCGGCGTAGGCCTCGCGCAACAGGCTGGCCGTGCCCGCGGCCTTCTCCAACGCCAGGGAGGGCTTGCGGGCGACGGCGTACACGGCGTTGAGCACGCCCGAGGAACCCGCGCTCAGGTGGAACCCGGGTGCGCGCGACAGGGCGCGGGAGATCTCGGAGACACCGGAGTGCGGCGCGCCCAACAGGAACACGGGCCGCTGCACCTTGGTCCCGTTGACCACGAGGATGTAGGAGGGCTGCTTCATGATTGCGTTGATTTTCGCACCCTTTGCCCTTCTCGTGTGCATCGGACCGATGTCGTTCCGGCACACCTTCGTGCGTTTTCCGAGGTTAAGGTGTGTGCAGGGGCGCGCGGGGGCGCCCACGACCAAGCCGAGGGAAAGCCGGTCCCACGTCGCTGCAAGAATGGGGTATGGCCGCGATGACCACAGACTCCACGCCCTTCTCCGATCCCGAGGCGTTCGAGCGGGCAGCCGAACTCCTGGAGTCGGCCGGGCGCATCACCGTCCTGACCGGTGCGGGCGTGTCCACCGACTCCGGGATCCCCGACTTCCGCGGCCCCAACGGGGTGTGGACCACCGACCCCGACGCCCAGGCGCAGTCCGACATCGGCATCTACATGGGCGACGTGAACGTCCGCCGGCAGGTGTGGTCACAGCGCCGCGCCCACCAGGTGTGGGAGGCCGGGCCCAACGCCGCCCACCGGGCCCTGGCCGCACTCGACCGCACCGGTCGGTTGCGCGCGCTCATCACCCAGAACATCGACGGCCTGCACCAGCTCGGCGGGGTCCCCGCCGAGAGGATGATCGAGGTGCACGGGACGATGCTGTGGGTGCGGTGCACGGCGTGCGGGCTGCGCACCCCGACCCCCGAGGTGCTCGCCCGCCTGGACGAGGAGTCCGACCCCCGGTGCGTGGAGTGCGGCGGGATCCAGAAGTCGGACACGATCTCGTTCGGCCAGAACCTGGACCCCGACGTCATCCTGGCGGCCACGCACGCCACCCGCGACTGCGACGTGTTCCTGGCGGTCGGCACGTCGCTGACGGTGCACCCGGTGGCGGGGCTGTGCGACATGGCGATGATGGCGGGCGCGGCGCTGGTCATCGTCAACGGCGAGCCCACGCCCTACGACGACTTCGCGTCGGCGGTCGTGCACGACCCCATCGGCGCGACGCTGCCCGCCCTGGTGGCACGGGTCGGCGCGAGCGCGTCCCACTGAGGGCGGCGGAGCCGGTCCCCGGGGAGGGGACCCGGCCCCGCGCCGCCCACTAGCGCAGGTGGGCGTGTACGCGCTCGCGCCTCCCGCGCAGGGGGTTCTCCTGGTCGACGACGGCGATGATCCGGTCCACCATCTCGTCCGGGAGGAAACCCGGGGGGAACATGTCCAGCACGGGGGCGACGTTCTCCTTCGACAGGCTGTTGCCCGAGACGACGGACCGGATCCCGGAGAGGTACTCCCAGATCATGCGCCGCAACGGGGAGACGACCGTGTCCGCTTCGCCCCTCGGCCAGCGCAGGTCCTCCGCCGCCTGCCGCAGCACCAGCAGCTCCAGACGGCCCAGCTGGGTCGACGTGAGCAGCCTGCGATAGGAGTTCATGCGCCCCTCGGGATCGCGGTGCGGCGGTTCCATGCGCAACCGCATCACCTCGTGCGGTTCCAACCAGGCGCTCTCGCCCTCCGGGTCCAGGAACCAGGCGCCCAGATCGCCGGAGACCTGCCTCAGGTAGGGGATCAGGCCCAGGATCACCCGGGCGCCGCTGCCGTTGACGCGCATGGAGATGGAGCGCAGCATGCGGGAGATCGCCCGGTCGAACGGGACCGTCACCCCGTAGGGGTCCACCACGTCGGGGCGCACCTCGACGTCCGTGTGCAGCTCGAACCCGATGCACTCACCGACGTCGACCGGATCGCCGGTCTCCCGGGAGAGCCTGCTGTGGCTGTCCTTCCGCGTCCACGACTCCAGGTGTCTCAGCCGCACCGTGTTCAGCACGCTGAACCACTCCGGGCTGTCCAGCGAACGCCACACCCCCACCAGGTTGCGCCATTCCTGGAGCGGCTCGGCCGGGGGCGGGAACAGCTCTCCCAGATCCACCTCGTCCTCGCGCACCAGGATCAGCAGCACGATGAGGTTGGCCGTGTAGTTGCCCTGCCGGAGCGTGACCGGCAGGCGCGCGGGCTCGAACTCCCCGTAGGACCGGTTGGTCGCCGGGAACGGAGCCTCCCGGAAGAGCTCGACGAGCAGGTCCGCGTAGTCCTCGCGCAGCCCCGGGTCCTCGGCGAAGCGCCGCTCCAGGGCCTCCTCCAGGAAGTCCACGACCTTCTCCCGGCCGGGCAGGCACGCGAACGACAACAGCGCGTACAGCTCACCGTCGTCGATGCGCTGGGCCCGCCCGCGCCGCCGTGAGACCCGGGACCGGGAGGCGTCCAGCTCCTCCAGGGCGGCCACCACCGTCCGCGCCACCAGGTACTCCCCGAACGTCGCGTGCAGGAACTCGAAGACGCTCGCCGTCCCGGTCCCCGTCCGCGCTCGCGCCTCGTGGACGAAGAAGAACCGGCCCAGCACCTGGTGGGCCGGGGCGATCCGGCCGTGCAGGTCGGTGTCGGCCGGGTCCAGGGCCGCGTCGGGCATCAGCACGCCGAGGTCGCGCTCCAACTCCTCGGCGCTCACGTTCTGCTTGCGTCGGGTGAACATCGCCAGCGCCGCCACCTCCAGCCGGCGCAGCTCGTCCTCCACGGCCTCCGCGAGATCCTCCCGGCCCAGGCCCGAACGGTGCTTGTCCACCTCCCGCCGGGCGAACATGGTGAGCAGCCTTTCGTACAGCTCCCCATGGGTGAGCCGCTGGTCGGCACGGCGCAGCGCGCCGTCCGCGGCGTCGTAGATGAGCAGCATCATCAGCAGCAGCGGCTGTTCGGCCAGGTCGCGGTAGCGGAGCACGGCCTCGGTGGTCAGCGCCCCCTCGGTTCGGGCGTTCGCCCGGTTCCACACCGCCACCAGGCGGGAGATCCGTCCCTCGTCGAAGGGGTCGAGCTTGATGACGGTCGTCCCCTGTGGGAACCGGGCCCGGTCGGCGACCACGGTGCGGCTGGTGACGATGACGACCACCGGCAGCCCCATGGCCTCCTGCTGCTGCTGGAACTCCTGGACCCGCTCCAGGTAGTCGGAGCGGTCGACCCCGGTGGCCTGGAGGAGTTCGTCGAACCCGTCCAGGATGATCACGGGCAGCGCCCCGTCGGCCGAGTCCGCCAGTTCCCGCCAGGACACCCGCGTGTGCAGGGCGGCGGCCAGGCCCTCCTCGATCTGCACGTGGATGGGGGAGTTGGGGCTCACCGACCGCAGCTCCACCCGTACCGGCAGGAAGTCGGCGGCGGGCAGCCGGGCCGCGAGCACCTCCGTGAACTTGGACTTGCCCGCGCCGGGGTGTCCCAGCAGGACGGTGGGGTGGTCGGTCGCGTCGGGGTGGGTCAGGTGGGCGGCGATGAACGCGGCGAGCTCGTCGACGGGCGTGTGCATCCCCCACCACTCCTTGGAGGAGGGGACGGCGTTCGCGGTGACGACCGCGATGCGTCCGCGCGGGGGGACGTAGGCCTGTGCCAGCGACGGCAGCACCAGGCCGGTCGGGACGTCGGACGCGCGCAGCACGGGGCGGTCCAGCACGGCCCGATGGGCGGCGAACAGCTCCTCCCGGCGCCGGTCCACCGTACGCTCCGAACCCACCGTCGCCAACAGCCGGCGCAGTTCCCCCAACCCCTCGTCGACGGCCGCCCTCGTCCGCGCGTGCTCGCCCTCGTGCGCCCACAGCCCGAACTCGGGCACCTCGACGGCGAGCCTGCGGTGGTGCTCGGCGTACCGCTCCGTCGCCCTGACGGCCAGCTCGGTGCCCACCGTCGTCAGCAGCGGGTGATCGGGGCCCTCGATCCCGTGCTCGCGCGCCGTCGTCACCCGGGGCACGGCGTGCTGGAACGCCTCGACCAGGCCGTGGAAGTACTCCTGCCGGGTCAGTTCCTCCGCCCGGTCGAAACGCGCGTGCGTCCAGGGGGTCTCGGGCGCGTTCGTTCCGGCGGCCGGGTCCGCGGAGTCGAGGGCCTGGTGGGAGGCCTCGATGTTCCAGCGGTAGGGCAGGGCGACCCGCTCGGGCTGGCCGGGCGACACCAGCGGCTCGAACAGGACGGCCCGGTCCTCGGCGGAGAACCCCAGCTCGTCCAGGGTCAGCGGGGCGTCCGCCGCCTCCCACACCTCGTCCAGCGCCTCCAGGAAGGCGACCGCGGCCAGGATCCGCTCGGCGGCCAGGATGCGCTCGGTCCGCGTCAGCCGGCCCTCACCGTTGAGCCGATCGCGGATGCCCTCCACCGCCTCCCGGCCCTTGCTCACCAGCAGGCTCCGCAACCCGAACAGGTCCGGGACGCCCACCAGTCCGAGCCCGCCGTCCGCCAGCCGTTCGGCGAGGTCCCAGGCCTCGGAGTCCTTCTTGCCGAGGATCTTCAGGGCGTCCGCGTAGGAGAGCTTCTTCGCCACGTTCGGGGGGCCTTTCGTCGGGGGCGGGGTGCCGAGGTCCTCCACGAAGGATCTCGGACCCTCAGGTGGGATCGGACGGTGGGGTCCGTGGTTCGGGGGGTCAGTGCTCCCCGCTGCCGGGAGGGCTGATGACGATGGGGACACGGCGGCGACCCTTCTCCCCGTCCCCCGTCCGATGGGCCGCGTCCGCCAGATCCAGGATCCGATCCACCATGCCGTTCGGGAGGAAACCCGTCGGGAACGACTCCAGGATCGGCCGGATCGCCTCCCGTGACAACGTCGGCCGGGGGGACACGGAGCGGACGGCGCTCAGATAGTCCCGCACCGTGCGACGCAGCGGCTCCATGCCACCCGTGTCGGAGGGCCACCGCGCGTCTTCGGCGGCCTGGCGCAGCGCCACCAGTTCCAGCCTTCCCAGCCTTCGCGTGGAGAGCAACCTGCGGTAGCCGACCAGCCGGGCGTCCGGGTCGTGTCCCGGTGTCTCCAGGCGCAACCGCAGCACCTCGTGCACCTCCAGCCACGCCTTTCGCCCGTCGTCGTCCGTGAACCAGGACCCCAGCTCCTCCGAGATCCGATGCAGGTAGGGCAGGAGCCCCAGGACCGTCCGGGCGTTGGTGCCGTTGACGCGCATGGCGGTGGAGCGCAGCATCCGCGACGCGGTCGACCGGAACGGCGAGGTGACCTCGTAGGGATCGAGCACGTCGGGGCGCACGTCCAGGTCCGTGTACAGCTCGAACCCGACGCACTCGCCCACGTTCACCGGTTCCCCCCGATCCCGGGATATCACCGTGCGGCGCCGGTCCGGATCCCAGGCGTCCAGGTACCGCACCCGCACCGTGTTGAGGAAGGCGAACCACTCCGAGCTGTGCAGGGACCGCCACAGTCCCGCCATGTCGCGCCACTCCGGCAGCGGTCTGTCCACGTCGGGGAACAGTTCGTGCAGGTCCACCGCGTCCTCGCGGACCAGCACCAGCAGGACGACGAGGTTCGCCGTGTAGTTGCCCTGCCGGGTCGTGATGGGCGATCGCGCGGGTTCGTACGCTCCGTGGGAGCGGTCGGCCGCCGGGAACGCGGACGCCTGGAACAGGTCGAGGAGCAGTTTCGAGTACTCCGTGCGCAGCCCCGTGTCCTCACGGAACCGCTTCTCCAGCCCCTCGGTCAGGAAGTCCACGACCTTCTCCCGGCCGGGCAGGCACGCGAACGACAGCAGCGCGTACAGCTCGCCGTCGTTGGCGGACCGCGCCCACCCGTGCTGTCGCAGGGCCAGCGACCGGAAGGCGCGCAACCGGTCCAGCGCCGCGACCACGGCCCGCGCCACCAGGTACTCGCCGAAGGTCGCGTGCAGGAACTCGTAGGTCCGCGCTGTCCCCTCCGCGACCCTGGCCCGCGCTTCGTGCACGAAGAAGAACCGGCCCAGCACCTGGTGCGACGGGGCGATCCGGCCGTGCGGGGCGGTGTCGCTCGGGCGCGGGACCGCGCCCGGCATCAGCACGTCGAGGTCGCGGTCCAGCTCCTCGGCGGTGACGTACTGCCGCCGCCGGGTGAACATGGCCAGCGCCGTCACCTCCAACCGGCGCAGTTCGTCCTCGACGGCCCGGTCGAAATCGTGCTGGTCGAGCGAGGAGCGGTGCTTCCTCACCTCGCGTGCGGCGAACATGGTGAGCAGCCGTTCGTACAGCTCCCCGTGGGTGAGCCGGTCACCGGTGCGGCGGAGCGCGTGGTCCCGGGCGTCGTAGACGAGCAGCATGGCCAACAGGAGCGGCTGTTCGGCGAGATCGCGGTAGCGCAGCACCGCTTCCGTGGTGAGCGTCTCCGCCCCCGTGCCGCCCCGGCCGTTCGCCGTGTTCCACACCCGGAGGAACCGGTCGATCCGCGCCTCGTCGAAGGGCTCCAGCTTGATGACGGTGGTCCGGTGGGGGAACCGGGCCCGGTCGGCGACCACGGTGCGGCTGGTGACGATGACGACCACCGGCCTCTCCATCGCCTCCTGCTGCTGCTGGAACTCGTGCACCCGCTCCAGGTAGTCGGAGCGGTCGACCCCGGTGGCCTGGAGGAGTTCGTCGAACCCGTCCAGGATGATCACCGGCAACGCGCCGTCCGCGCAGTCCGCCAGTTCCCGCCAGGACACCGGGGCGTTGAGGGTGTGCGTCAGCCCCTGCTCGATCTGGGCGTGGATCGGCGCGTTGGGCGGGACGGAGCGCAGCTCCACCCGGATGGGCAGGAAGTCGGCGGCGGGCAGCCGCGCGGCGAGCACCTCCGTGAACTTCGACTTCCCGGCGCCGGGGTGCCCGAGGACGACGGTCGGGAAGGCGGTGGCCTGCGGGTGCACGAGGTGGGCCGCGATGAACCCCTCCAGGTCCTGCGTGATGCCCGTGGTCTCCTGCCACCATGACTCGGAGGAGGGGACGGCATGGCTCCTGATCAGGGTGATCCGCCCGCGCGGGGGGATGTACGCCTCCTCCAGCGAGGGCAGGACCAGATCGCGGACCGTGTCGTCCGAGGGGAGGACGGGCCGACGCAGCACGCTCCGGTGAAGAGCGGAGAGCTCGGTCCGCCGTCGGGCCACCGGACGGTCGGAGGCGATCGCGTCCAGCCGGCGGCCCACCTCCGCCAGGCCGGTGTCCCACCGGTGCCGGGTGCGGGTGTCCTCCTGTTCGCGCGTCCACATCGCGAACTCGGGGATGTCGGCGGCGAGTGCGCGTCGATGCTCCTGATGGCGGAGCACGACCACGTGTTCCAGTCGGCTTCCGAGGGCGTCCAGGAGCGGATCGCGGACGTCGGTGATGCCGTGCGCCTCGGTCACCGCCAGACCCGCGACCATGGTCACGAAGGAGCCGACGAGGTCGTCGAAGAGCTCCTCCGTCTCCATGGCATGGAAATCGGGTGGGGACAGCCCCTCGGGGTTCTCCTCGCTCCATCGGTCGGTCAGGTAGGGGACGACCCTGCCCGTCGGTCGCATGATCCCCTCCACCAGGGCGATCCGCTCCTCACCGGTGATCTCCAGATCCTTCATCGGGAAGGGCATCCCGACCTGTTCCCACGCCTCCCCGGCGGCCTCGAAGAAGGAGACGACGATCAGGAGCCGCTCCGCCGCGAGGATCTTCTCCGTCCGGGACAGCCGGCTCTCGCCCTTGAGCTTGCCCCGCATCCCCTCCAGGGCCCTGCGCCCCTTGCCCACCACCATGCTCCGGATCCCGAACAGGTCCGGGACCCCGAGCGCCCCCAACCCCCCGTCGGCCAGTTTCTCGGCCATGTCCAAGACTTCCGAGTCGTTCTTCCCCAGGATCTTCAGGGCGTCCGCGTAGGAGGGCTGCTTCGCCACGTTCGAGGGACCTTTCCGGGGTCGGGGGGCGGGACACAGGGAGGACCCGGCACCGGGGTCGGTGCCGAGTCCGCAGGTCGACAGGGGTGGAGGAGGTCCGGGGGCTAGACGAGGCTCCAGTCCACCGGATCCGCGCCCTGCTCCTTCAACAGCGCGTCGGTCTTGCTGAACGGCTTGGAGCCGAAGAACCCGCTGCGCGCGGACAGGGGACTCGGGTGCGCCGACTCCACGCACGGGACGCCCGGCATCATCGGACGCAGGTTGCGGGCCTGGCGCCCCCACAGGATCGCCACCATCGGCTTGTCCCGCTCGGCCAGGGCCCGGATGGCCTGCTCGGTGACGGCCTCCCAGCCCTTGCCCTGGTGGGAACCGGACTTGCCGGGCTCCACCGTCAGCACCCTGTTGAGCAGCAGCACGCCCTGTTCCGTCCACGGGGTGAGGTCACCGGTGTCGGGGATCGGCAGGCCGAGGTCGTCCTGCATCTCCTTGTAGATGTTCTTCAGACTCGCGGGCGGTCGCACACCGGGGGCGACGGAGAAGCTCAACCCCACCGGGTTGCCGGGGGTGGGGTAGGGGTCCTGGCCCACGATGAGCACGCGCACGTCGTCGAACGGCTGCTGGAACGCGCGCAGGACATGTTCGCCGGCGGGCAGGTAGGTGCGCCCGTCGGCGACCTCCTGTCGGAGGAAGTCGCCCATCGCGGCGATCTGCGGGGCGACCGGCTCCAGGGCCTTCGCCCACCCGGCTTCCATGATTTCGTTGAGGTCCTTGGGCATGGCCAGAACATTAGCGTCCGGCGGCGACATCCACGGCCGTTCCGGTCGATCGGCCCTCGAACGGACACCCGTCATCCCAGCGCGCGGCTCCGCGTCGACCTCCGGGCCGTCTTCGCGGAGCGCCCTCGACACGGCTTCGACGTCGAGGGGTCGTCGGAGCGTGAGCACTTCGACGCCGACCGGGCGTCCGTCGAAGGCGCGGTCCACGAGGAAACCGCCGTGGTCCGTGGTCCTCTCCACCGGTGCCTCGTCGAGGAGCAGGTATCCGGCGTCGGCCTCCCGGTCGATGGTGATGTTCCGGGCGGTGCCCTCCGCCTCGGGGGTCACGATGACGTCGCCCCCGAGGAGCGGCACGAGGACCGATGCCGGGGCGGGGGCGGTCGTGTCACGTTCCATGGGAGACGACGATAGGGAAGCGGAGCCTCGCGCGGGGGCGGAACGGCGTGATCGCCGGGCGACCGTCGCGGCCGGTTCACGCCTTGGGGCGGTCCCTTTTCGCCAGGCCGTGCCAGCGGCGCAGGTGGGCGGCGGCGCGGACGGTCTCCGGCGCCTCCTCGCCGTGCAACCGCACGTGCCGGGCGACCAGGTCCCGGTAGCGGCGGGCCGCCTCGGACGCATCGCCCGCGTGTCCCAGGTAGGCGGCCTGGTAGTGGCGGGCCCGCAGCGTCGTCGGGTGGTCCTCGCCCAGCGCCCGCTCCAGGTCCGGGATCAGCTCGTCGAGGATCCCGACCGCCTTGCCCGGATCCCCCGCCTCCCCGGTCTCGAAGGCCAGGTACAGGTGGGTGGTGAGCACCCGTTCGGTGTCCGGTCCGTACACGGCCGCCAGATCGGGCAGCAGTTCGGCGTGCACCCGGGCCGCCCTGGCGTGCTCACCCGCCCGGCCCGCGTTGGTCGCCAGGTAGTAGCGCACCGTCAGGGTCTCCGGGTGGCGGGGGCCGTGTACCCGCAGCATGTCCGGCAGCAGTGCCTCCATCGACTCCGCCGCCCGCGCGTGGGCGCCGCTCTTCCCGGTCAGGTACGCCTCCCGGCGGCGGGCCCGCAGCGTCTCGGGGTCGTCGGGGCCGAACGCGGCGCGCAGCCGGGGCAGCAGCGGACGCAACCGCTCCGCCGCCTCGGCGTAGCGTCCCTCGCCCGCCAGTTCCTGGGACGCCTCCACCATGGACCGCAGCCGGAACCGGTCCTCGCCCTCGGTGCCGGGCGTGCCCGTCGTGGCGACCTTCGTGTACGGGCGGGTGCGGGGGACCGGCAGGGAGGCCCCGGTGTCCGACGCCGACACCGGGCGGGAGGGCCGCGCCACCGTGAACGGGGCCAGGCGTTCGCGGACCTCCTCGGCCGAGGCGGGCCGCTCCTGCGCCCGTTTGGCGAGCAGCGAGTCGACCAGTTCGGCCAGCGGCTCCGGTAGTCCCGGTCGCAGCGACGCCACCGGTCGGGGTTTCTCCCGCAGGTGTCCGCGCAGGATCGCCAGCGGGTCGTCGCCGGGGAACGGGGGTTCGCCGGTGAGCATCTGGTAGAGGATCGCGCCCACGGAGTACAGGTCGCCGGCCTGGCCCACCCGCTCTCCGCGCACCTGCTCGGGCGCCATGTACAGGGGCGTGCCCAGCACCCGGCCGGTCTGGGTGAGCCGACGGCTCTGGGCCGCCGCGGTGAACGCCGCGATCCCGAAGTCGAGGACCTTCAGGGTGCCCCCGTGGGGTTCGGAGCCCTCCGCGAGCACCATCAGGTTCGCGGGCTTGACGTCGCGGTGCACGATCCCCGCCGTGTGCGCCGCACCCAGCCCGGCGGCGGTCTGGGACATCAGGTCGGTGGCGCGGGCGACCGGCATCGGGTCGGCGTCGCGCAGCACGTCCGAGAGCGGGCGGCCGGCGACCAGCTCCATCACCGCGTACACCGAACCGTCGGCCTCCTGGCCGAAGTCGTGCAGGATGACGATGTTGGGGTGGCCGGCCAACCGGGCGGTCACCCGGGCCTCGCGACGGAACCGCGTCACGGCCTCATCGGAGTCGCCCCGTTCGGCGCGCACCAGCTTGACCGCGACGGGGCGGTCCAGCAGCTCGTCGACCGCTCGCCACACCTCGCCCATGCCGCCGCGACCCAGGCGGGAGAGCAGGCGGTAACGCCCGCCCAGCACCCGTTCGTCGGCCATCCCCGTCCCCCCACCGTCGCCCGTGCCTCGCCCACGGCCCCACGACCCCACGGCCGTTCCCGGCCATTGGGGCCGTACAGGGCGTAAGGGTACAGTCGTCCGCGTTAATGTGGTCCCCTGTGCCCACAGCCCGAACCCCCGACCCTGTGGGCCATGCCCGAGCCCCCACCGTGAAATCGAGTGCCACAGCCGTGAGCCTGAGTCTCTACGTCGGTCCGGACTCCCAACCGGACAAGTACCGTCTGGTCCGTTCCGTGGGACGCGGCGGCGAGGCCACCCTCTACCTGGCCGAGGTGACCCTGGCCGGGCAGACCGAACCGGTCGTGGTCAAGGCCCTGGACGCCGACGTCACCACCGATCCGGCCCAGTTCGCCGAGTTGAGCTCGCGCTGGGCCGAGCAGGCGGAGCTGCTGCGCTTCATCAACCGGCTGGGCGTGGTGGGGGTCCGCGAACACTTCGAGGGTGCCCCCGAACACCCCGAGGGGCGGTCCGGGGAGTACACCGAACGCTGCCTGTACCTGGTGATGAACCACATCGACGGCCTGGACCTGCGCGACTGGCGGGCCGAGCACGCCGAGGAGGGCCCGCACGGACAGCGCGAGGCGCTGCGCCACCTGGAGCAGGTCGCGCAGGTGCTGGACATGCTGCACTCGGGTCGGGCCACCCCCTCCCGGCGCCCGGTGGTGCACGGTGACCTCTCCCCGGGCAACGTCATGATCGACGCGGACGGTCAGGCCACCCTGGTGGACTTCGGGCTCAGCCGCATCGCGGCCCGGCACATGACGGCCCGCCCGTGGTTCACCCCGGGGTACGCGGCTCCGGAGATCTTCGGCGGCGAGTACTCCCCGGCCACCGACCGCTACGCCTTCGGCGCCGTGGCGTTCTACGCCCTGACCGGTGAGGACCCGCCGCCCGCCCCCGAGCAGTTGCGCGAACGCTTCGCGGCCCTGCCGCTGGTCGCCGACGCCGGGGAGCGCACGCGCGCCCTGATCGTGTCGATGTTCTCGGCCGAACCCGGCGAGCGCCCGGGGGCCTCGGACTGGGTCCGGGCGCTGCGGACCCTGGCCACCTCGGTGCCGTGGACCGGCCCGGGGCACGAACCCGGCGGCCCGGTGGTCGACGGTGACCCCGGTGCCTCCGCCGTGTTCGCGGCGTCGCTGTTCAGCGCCGTCGCGGACGGGGCGGACGTCCCGGACGAGCCGGGCGGGTCCGACGAGGACACCCTGGCGACCGCGACGTTCGCCGCCCCCGACGAGGACACCCTGGCGACCGCGAAGATCGACCCCTCCGCGCTGCCGGGCGGCGCTCCGAAGGGCTCGGCGCCGCCCCAGGGCGCGCCGTTCGCCGGTCCTCCTCCCGCGAGCCCGCCCGTCCCCGGCGCCCCGCCCGCCCCCACCGGCCCTCGGACCCCGCCCTCCGGCACGGACGCGACCGTCGTCCCGTCGTCGAACCCGACGCCCGCCCCCGGCGGCGGCCCGGCGGCCTCCGATTCCGAGGCGACCGTCGTCCCGCCCCCCGTGGCGGAGGAGTCCCGGATCGAGGAGATGCCGCACCGCCCGGTCGGCGGGATGCGCGGACGCCCCGTCCAGCAGCGTCCCGCCCCCGGTCCCTCGCCCGCGCCGCGCGCTCCCGCCGGGCCGCCGACGGGGAGACCCGGCGGCCCCACCCCGCCGGGCGGCACGGCACGCCCGCCGATGCCCCCGCCCCACTCCGGTCCGACACGTTCGGGCCCGATGAACCCCGGTCCCGCCTACGGTCCCCCGCCCGCGTACTCCCGGCCCGCCTGGGGACCGCCCGCCGGGACGGCCACCGGGGCCTTCCCGGCCCACGGCGCTCCGCCCGCGCCGGAAGCCCCCGGGAAGAAGTCGCGCAAGCCCCTGATCATCGGGCTCGCGGTCGTCACCGTGCTCGGCATGTTCGGCGGTGCCGCCCTGACCTACGTGGTCATGGACCGGGGCCTGCCCTTCCTGGAGGGCGACTCCCGGCAGGTCGCCGCCGACGCCCCCGGCGAACCGTCCGCCTCCGAGGAGGCCCCGCCGGCGGCGGGCCTTCCCACGGAGGAGGAGTCGGCGTCCGCGGCCGACACGGACGGCTCCGCCGGCGACCCGGCGCCGGGCGACAGCACCCTGCTCACCCAGTTGGAGATCGTCGACGACGACGGCTACTGGCGCCCGGAGACCGGTAGGGCGGAGGTCGACGGGCAGGCCTACACCCGGGCGATCGTCCCTGGTTTCTGCATGCAGCACAGCTCGTCCTGCGACGGGTGGGCCGACTACAACCTGGGCCGCAAGTGGTCGACCTTCACGGCCACCATCGGTGTCGACGACAACTCCAGCGCCTCGGCGACCACCACGTTCACCGTCTACACCGACGGTGAGCCCGAAGTGACCGAGACCCTGAGGCTGGGGGAGACCCTGGACATCGAGGTCGACGTGCGCGACGCCCTGCGTCTGCGCATCGAGGTGGACAGCGACCAGAACGGCGTCTACCCGGTCTGGGCCGACCCCACCCTCACCTCCTGAGGGCGAGCGGCCGGGACATGGACGCCCGGTGCCGTCACCACCGGAGGACGGGACCGTCCATCACCCGGTGCGCGTGATCCGCGGGGATGCCCGCCGGACGGCCCGGCCCCGACCCGTCGTTCCCGCCTCCGCCCCGACACGACGGTGCCCCGTGGCCCGGTGGTGGATTCCACCGGTCGGCCACGGGGCACCGTCTGCGGCCGGGGCCGCGCTCCTCCCGTGCTACTCGGCGCGCCACCCGCCCTGCCGGTCGGCCAGGTTGAGCGCCGTCGTCACCAGCGGCACGTGGCTGAACGCCTGCGGGAAGTTGCCCACCTGACGGCCGATCCGCGGGTCCCACTCCTCGGCGAGCAGTCCCACGTCGTTGCGCAGGGCCAGCAGCCGCTCGAACAGCTCCTTGGCCTCCTCCTGCCGTCCGATGGACAGCAGCGCGTTGGCCATCCAGAAGCTGCACGCCAGGAACGCGCCCTCGTCGCCGGGCAGCTGGTCGGCGGAGTTCTCCAGGTCGGTCCGGTAGCGCAGCACGAACCCGTCCACCATCAGGTCCTTGCGCACCGCCTCGATGGTCCCGATGACCCGTGGGTCGTCGTAGGGCAGGAACCCCACCTCGGGGATGAGCAGCAGTGCGGCGTCCAGTTCCTTGCTGCCGTAGTACTGGGTGAACGTGTTGCGCTGCGGGTCGTACCCGTACTCGCACACCTCGGAGTGGATGGTGTCGCGCAGGGCCCGCCACCGTTCGATGGGGCCCTCCTTGCCGAACTCCTCGATGCTGCGCACCGCCCGGTCGGCCGCCACCCAGGCCATCACCTTGGAGTGCACGAAGTGCTGCCGGGGTCCGCGCACCTCCCACAGGCCCTCGTCGGGTTCGTCCCAGCACCATTCGAGGTAGTTGACCAGGGAACGCTGCAACCCCCACAGGTAGTCGCCGCCCCGGATGCCCGAGCGTCGGGCCAGGTGCAGGACGTCCATGACCTCGCCGTACACGTCCAGCTGGTACTGGCCCACGGCGGCGTTGCCGATGCGCACCGGCCGGGACGCCTCGTACCCGGGCAGCCAGTCGGCCTCCCACTCGGTGAGCCGTCGTTCGCCCCGGATGCCGTACATGATCTGCATCAGCTGGGGTTCGCCGGCCACGGCCCGGACCAGCCATTCGCGCCAGGCCAGCGCCTCGTCCTTGTACCCGGAGCGGATAAGCGCCTCCAGGGTGATGGTGGCGTCGCGCAGCCAGCAGTAGCGGTAGTCCCAGTTGCGGACGCCGCCGATCTCCTCGGGCAGCGAGGTGGTGGGGGCGGCGACGATCCCGCCGGTGGGCCGGTAGGTGAGCGCCTTCAACACGATGAGGGAGCGGATGACGGCCTCGCGGTAGGGGCCCTCGTAGGTGCACTGGGACACCCACTTCTCCCAGAACCGCTCGGTGCGCGACAGCGCCTTCTCGGCGTCGAGGTGGTCGGACTCCTCCACCTGGGAGGGGTGCCAGGTCATGACGAAGGACACCCGTTGGCCCGCGGTGACGGTGAAGGTGGCGTCGTGGGTGAAGTTGTGCCCTTGGAGGTGGACGGGGGTGCTGAGCCAGACGGCGTCGGGGCCGGCGACCGCCACCAGCTCGGCGCCGGCCCGGTGCACCCACGGCACCACGTGGCCGTAGTCGAAGCGCAGGCGCAGCACGGTCTCCATGGTGACGCTGCCGCTGAGCCCCTCCACGAGGCGGACGATGTGCGGGGCCCCGCCGCGCGGGGGCATGAAGTCGATGACCCGGACCGAGCCGGTGTCGGTGTCCCACTCCGATTCCAGGATGAGGGTGTCGCCCCGGTAACGGCGCCGGGTGGCGCGGGGATCGCCGTCGGCGGGGCGCAGGGTCCAGCAGCCGTTCTGTTCGTCGCCGAGCAGGGCCGCGAAGCAGGCCGAGGAGTCGAAGTCGGGCAGACAGGCCCAGTCGATGGAACCGTCGCGACCGACCAGAGCGGCGGTCTGCATGTCGCCGATCATTGCGTAGTCTTCAATCCAGCCGGGCACGCGGCTCACCCCCATCACATCGTTGAGTCCTTGCGGTCGGCGCGGCACTCTCGCCTCCGGACGGGATCGCGGCGCTCCATTGCGGACCACATCGCGCACGCCCGTGTGCACGCCCCGTCGGGGTGCTTCTCCCGGCCCGTTCCGGCGGAGCGGCGTCCGCCGCGGACCGGGGCGCCGCTCGGATCACGGCCTCTCCCCTCGGACCACCTGCCGCGTGCCCCTGTACCCGATTATGTTCCCAGGTGAGGGCAGGCGAAAAGGTCGGTCCCCGGGAGCCGCTCCAAGACGGTCCTTCCGTTCACCGCGATTCCCCATCTTCCCCCTTGTGCCGGGCACGCGCCACCCGCAATTGCACGTGCATTGGAGAGTGCAGCCGGATATGTGGTCGATTGGGGTTTTTGTCGGTCCAGAAGTTATGTCGTGGTGATCAACAAACGATGACGAGGTCACCGATGGCCCGATCTGATCGGTGTTTCGGGGAGGTTCTCGGACATCCGGAACAAGGGGAGGAAGATCTGGGCGAGCGGGCCGATCGTCACGGCGAACAACAGGGTGCCCACCCCCACCGTGCCGCCCAGCAGGAACCCGGTGACGACCACGAGCGCCTCGATCCCGGTGCGGGCCAGCCGCACCGAGACCCCCAGGGCCGCCAGCCCCGTCATGAGCCCGTCGCGCGGGCCCGGGCCCAGACCGGCCCCGATGTAGCAACCGGTGGCCATCGCGCACGCCAGGATCCCGACGAGTAGTTCGCCGACGCGGATCCATGGCACCCCGGTCTCCGGCAGCAGCCACAGGAACAGGTCCGCGGTCACGCCGACCACGATCACGTTGCTCAGCGTGCCCAGGCCCGGCTTCTGCCGTAGGGGGATCCACAGCAGCATCAGGAGCGCCCCGACGATGACGCTCCAGGTGCCGACGGACAGCCCGCTGCGCAGGGCCAGGCCCTGGTCCAGCACGGCCCAGGGCATCGCCCCCAGGTCGGACTCGATCAGCAGGGCGACGCTGAGCCCGTACAGGGTCAGGCCGACGTACAGCCGGACCAGGCGGCGCAGTCGCGGCCGGGGGAGCACGGGGGTGATCATCACCCGGCTCAGGAGGGAGGGGCGGGGGCCGCGCCGTTCGTTCACGGGACGTCCTTTCGAGAAAAAGAGGGGATCATCGGATGAGATGCGGGCGCGGGCTCCGGGCGTCTTCGGGCACCCGCGATGACCCCCGTTCCGCGGAGGTGCCACTTCGGTATCCTGGCCGATGTGGCACCACGTTCACAGTGCCAATTCCAACAAGTGGCCCTGAGTGGGCGCGGAAGGGCGCGGTGTCATGGCGCGACAGGGCGGCGGGGTCCGCACATCGGAGCGCTCCACCGCGGGCGGCGGGTCCCGGCGGATCAACGGCCGCCTGCTGGCCCGCCTCATCGGCGAGGCCCCCGTGGAACGCCCCTACTACCTGGCCATCGGCCGCGCCGTCAGCGGCCTGGTGCTGGACGGGCGGGTCCCCACCAACACCCGCCTGCCCGCCGAACGCGACCTGGCCACCGCACTGGGGGTCAGCCGCAACACCGTCACCGCCGCCTACGCCTGGCTGCGCGACAACCGGTTCCTGGACAGCCGCCAAGGGGCCGGCAGCTGGACCGTCCTGCCCGACGCCGGCGCAGGGGAGTCCTCCCCGTCACCGTTCCTGTCCGGTGCCGAGCAGATCGACCTGGGAGTGGCCGGCCCTCCGGCCGTGGAGGGGTTGCGCGACGCCGGGTTCCGGGCCGCCGAACAGTTGGCCGCGCACGTCGGCGGGCTCGGCTACCACCCCTACGGCCTGCCCGAACTGCGCCACGCCATCGCCCGCCGCTACGTCGAGCGCGGCCTGCCCACCACCCCCGAACAGATCTTCGTCACCAACGGCGCCCAGCAGGGGGTGGCCCTGGTCCTGGACCTGCTCGTGCAGACCGGCGACGAGGTCCTGGTGGAGTCGCCCACCTATCCACACGCCGTGGACGCGGTCCGCCGCACCGGCGCCCGGGTGCGCACCGTCGGGGTGACCCCGCAGGGCTGGGACATGGAGTACCTGGTGGACGCGTTCCGCCAGTGGAAACCGGCGCTGGCCTACCTCATCCCCGACTTCCAGAACCCCACCGGCGCCCTCATGGACGACGACGAACGCCGGGTCCTGGTGCGCGAGGCGCGCCGGGCGGGCACCCACCTGGTCATCGACGAGTCCGTGGCCGAGCTGGCCATCGACTCCGGCGACCTGCCCACCCCGGTGGCCGCCCACGACACCGACGGCCGGGTCATCTCGATCGGCTCGGTGGGCAAACTGCTGTGGGGCGGACTGCGGGTGGGGTGGGTGCGCACCACACCGCCGATGGTGGCCCGGCTCATGGCGGTCCGCCAGCGCTTCGACCTGGCGGGGTCGGTCCTGGACCAGCTCACCACCACCCACCTGCTCGCCGACGTGATGCGCATCCGCGCCGAGCGCAGCCGCTGGCTCCGCCGCAACCGGGACGCCCTGCTGACGGCGCTGCGCGACCGGCTGCCCGACTGGCGGCCCAACGTGCCGGGCGGCGGCCTGGTGCTGTGGGCGGCGCTGCCGCACCCGGTGGCGAGCGCCCTGTCCGCGGCCGCGGTCCGCCACGGCGTCCACCCGGCGGCGGGGCCGGTGTTCGGTACGGACGGGACGCTGGAGCGTTATCTGCGCCTGTCCTACACCCGGCCGCCGGACGTGCTCGCCGACGCCGTGGACCGCCTCTCCGCCGCCTACGCCGAGACGCTGGCCCACCCGGCCCAGCCCCACGGGCGACTCTACGTCTGAGTCCGCGCCGGGCCGGGCGCCGGGCCGGTGGTGGGCGGGCTCAGGAGACGAACCGGTGGGCGAAGCGCACGACCTCGCCGATCACCTCGTCCCGGTTCGTCTCGTTGAACACCTCGTGGCGGGCCCCGGGGAGGATCCGCGCCGTGAAGTCCTCGCCCCTGATCGCCTCGATGCCCTTCGCGGTGCCGGAGATCGGCACCAGCCGGTCGTCGGAGCCGTGCACCCACAGCAGGGGTGTCCCGACCAGGGGTCCGGCCTCCACGCCCCGCTCGACCTCGGTCAGCATCGCGTTCACCGTCGTGCGCTTGAACGGGCCGTGCCAGACCAGTGGGTCGGCCACGTAGGCCTCGCCCACCGCCGGGTCGCGGGACAGGGTGGCGGGGTCGATGGGCACGTCGGGGATCTCCTCGGCGGCGGCCAGCGCCTCCAGCACCTCCCACCGGCCCAGCACCGGTCCGGACAGCACCAGGGCGGTGGGCGCCTCGGGATGGGTCTGGGCGTATCGGGAGGCGATGAGTCCGCCCATGGAGTGACCGATGAGGATCAGGGGCAGGGTGCGGTAGGCGGTGCGGGCCTGCGTGACGACCCGGTGCACGTCCTCCACGACCCCCGCGAAGTCGTCGATGAGCACGCGCTCGCCCGAGGAGCCCCCGTGCCCCCGGTGGTCGGCGCCGTAGACCACCGCGCCGGCGGCCACCAGGTCGGCGGCGACCTGCTCGTAGCGTCCGAGGTGTTCGCCGTAGCCGTGCACCAGCACGGCCAGCCAGGTCGGTTCGCCCCCGGTGGGGGCCCACGCCCGGGCCGCCAGCCTCCCGGACCCGTTCGGACCGCCCGCCAGTCCCCAAGCGCGTGTGGTGATCACCGTGTCCTGCCTCCTCGTCGGGTGCGCCCCCGCGGCGGTCGCGGAGACGATCGCCCATGGCGAGGGACACCTTAGGGCATGCCCCGTGGGCGCTCACCCCGCCGCCCGACGTCCCGGACGTCGCCGGGGCGGACGCGGCACGGGGTCCGGATGATGCTCCCGAAACACGGGGGTCCTCTCGTGCGCGCCGACGAAATCCGTCAAAAGGGTTGATAAGTGCTACTCATTCCGAAAGTTGATCTTCTACGCTGATGGGTGGGTATCCCGCGAGTGGGTACGAGTGGCGTTCTGCTCGACGATTTCAACTGGAGAGGGTGACGCCCGTGCTGGCCGACTCCTACGGGCGCGTGTCCACGGACCTGCGCGTCTCGCTGACCGATCGCTGTAACCTCCGGTGCACCTACTGCATGCCCCCCGAAGGGCTGGAGTGGCTGCCCAAACCCGAGCTCCTCACCGACGACGAACTCCTGCGCCTCATCGACATCGGGGTCACCCGCCTGGGCATCACCGAGGTGCGCTTCACCGGCGGCGAACCCCTGCTCCGTCGCGGCCTGCCCGGCATCATCGCCGGCACCACCGCCCTGGCCCCCCGCCCCCACACCGCCCTCACCACCAACGGCATCGGCCTGGCCCGCATGGCCCCCGCCCTGGCCGAGGCCGGCCTGGACCGCGTCAACGTCTCCCTCGACACCCTGCGCCACGACGTGTTCGAGACCCTCGCCCGCCGCCGCCGACTCGACGACGTCCTCGAAGGCCTGACCGGCGCCACCCGCGCCGGGCTCACCCCCGTGAAGGTCAACACGGTCCTCATGCGCGGCGTCAACGACGGCGAGGCCGCCGACCTGCTGCGCTTCTGCATCGAGCACGGCTACGAGCTGCGCTTCATCGAGCAGATGCCGCTCGACGCCCAGCACGGGTGGCGCCGCGACGACATGATCACCGCCGACGAGATCCTGGCCCGCCTGGAGGCCGTCTTCGACCTCGCCGACGCCGATCCGGCCGCGCGCGGCAGCGCGCCCGCCGAACTCTTCCGGGTCCTCGGGCACACCTTCCCGAACGGGCGCGAGGCCACCGTCGGCGTCATCGGCTCGGTCACCCGACCCTTCTGCGGCACCTGCGACCGGGTGCGGCTCACCGCCGACGGGCAGATCCGCAACTGCCTGTTCGCCCGCGAGGAGTCCGACCTGCGCACCCCGTTGCGCGAGGGCGCCTCCGACGCGGAGATCGCCGAACGCTGGACGGCGGCGGTCGCCCGCAAGCTCCCCGGCCACGGCATCGACGACCCGGGCTTCCTCCAGCCGGCCCGGCCGATGTCCGCGATCGGAGGGTGATCGCCGGTCCCGCGACGGAAAACGAGTGGACGAAAAGCACCCTTTGCGGCTGAATGTCTCGGGGCGCGCTCGCGTCCGTCCCGAAGCACAGGCCGTTCGCGGAAAGGGAGGTGGCCTGTCATGACCCATACCGAGATCCCCGGTGACCGGGTCCCGATCCGCATGTGGGCCCGCCCGGACGAGGTCGAGGACGCCGCCATGCGGCAGCTCCACAACGTCACCGCCATGCCCTGGATCCACGGCCTGGCCGTGATGCCCGACGTCCACTACGGCAAGGGCGCCACCGTCGGCTCCGTGATCGCCATGCGCGACGCGGTCAGCCCCGCCGCCGTCGGCGTCGACATCGGCTGCGGCATGACGGCGGTGCGCACCGACCTGACCGCCGAACGGCTCCCGGACGACCTGGGCCGACTGCGCTCGGCGCTGGAGGCGGCGATCCCGGTCGGGTTCCACTTCCACGACGAGGCCGTCGATCCCGCCACGATCCCGGGACTGCGCAGCCGGGCGTGGGACGCGTTCTGGAAGGGGTTCGACGACCTCGCCGACGCCGTCCACCCGCGCCGCGAGCGGGCCCTGCGCCAGCTGGGCACCCTCGGCGGGGGCAACCACTTCCTGGAGGTGTGCCTGGACGACGAGGGCGCGGTGTGGCTGGTGCTGCACTCGGGGTCGCGCAACATCGGCAAGGAACTGGCCGACCACCACATCGGCAAGGCCCGCGACCTGCCGCACAACCAGGACCTGCCCGACCGCGACCTGGCGGTGTTCCTCACCGGGACCCCGGAGATGGACGCCTACCGCCGGGACCTGTTCTGGGCGCAGGACTACGCCCGCCGCAACCGCGACGTCATGATGGGGCTGGCCTGCGAGGTCCTGGCCCGGCAGGTGCCGGGCACCGGGTTCGGGCAGTGGATCTCCTGCCACCACAACTACGTGGCGGAGGAGACCTACGACGGGGTGGACCTCCTGGTGACCCGCAAGGGCGCGATCCGCGCCGGCGCGGGGGAGTACGGGATCATCCCCGGCAGCATGGCGACGGGGACGTACATCGTCGAGGGCCTGGGCAACGAGGACTCGTTCAACTCGGCGTCGCACGGGGCCGGACGCCGGATGAGCCGGACCAGGGCCCGCAAGACGTTCACCGCCGCCGACCTGGTCGAGCAGACCAAGGGCGTGGAATGCCGCAAGGACGCCGGTGTGGTCGATGAGATCCCGGCGGCGTACAAGGACCTGGAGTCGGTCATCGAGGCCCAGACCGATCTGGTGCGCGTGGTCGCGCGCCTGCGCCAGGTGATCTGCGTCAAGGGGTGAGGGTGCGGGCGGCCCCGCCGGTTCCGGCCGGGCCGCCGTTCCGTGCCGCTCGCCATCGCCGGGAGCGGCCCTGGGACGGGTTCGGCCAGGGGCCCATCGGTGGGTTCCGCCCTTCCCCGGTGCCCGTGTCCGGCTCCCGCGGAAGGCGGTGCCCCGTGGCCCTCGTGCGCCCCGGAACACCGCGTCGGGGGAGTCCCCGGAGCCGTCGCCGCGTTCCGGCGACGACCGTGGAAGAGCCCCTCGCGCGGTGCGGGCGCGAGGGGCCGTCTTCCCCGGGTGCGTCGTCAGTAGACCAGCGGGGTGAACTGCGGGGAGGCGAAGGTCCCACCGGTGTGGAAGTCGATGCTGCGACCGGCGGGGATGTTGTACAGGTGGGTCCTCTTGGAGGCCGCGTTGGCCCACGTCCCGCGGATCGTCACGGAGTAGGAGCGGAAGCCGGAGGAGAGGCCGACCGACGTGCACTGGCCGGGTCCGACCACCCGGGTGGAGAACCCCCCGCTGTTGGAGAAGGTGGCGTGGGCCGTGTAGTTGGAGGCCACGTTGCACAGGCGGAAGGTACCGGCTGCGGCGGCGGGGGCCGCGGTGCCGATGGTGATGCCGAAGGACAGCAGCAGGCCCAAGGCCATGGCCAGGGCGATCGTCTTGCCTCGGGAGAGCGCGGCGGTCATGGGACTCCTCGTCATGGCGGTGAGTGAGGGGCCGGGGCAGGGGCCGCCCCGCATCTGGGGGCGATGCGTACTCAACCACACTCGAAGAGTGACTTCTAGGTGTTTGTGTGGTTTTTTTCTTGCTTTGTATGTGTTTCCAGGTCTTTTGTGTGGTGTTCGTGGTGAGTGGTCTCCGCGTTCACCTCGAACGTGTGGGCCCCGCCCGGTCCGGACCCTGATCGGTCCGGGGTCCCGGGCAGGAATCACTCCCACCCCTTGAAGTGCCAGACGTTCCGGTTGCCGCCGGGAAGTGGCTCGTACACGGCCCGCACCTCGGGCGCGCCCTTCGACTGCGGCGGCCGTGGTGCGGACGGAGCCCTCAGCAGGGCGCCGAGCTCCCCCACGGGCACCTCGTAGATCTCCTCGTGGTCGTACACCCCCTCGATCGCGAGCCCGTCCCAGCACGGCGGGCCTCCGACGAGGTGCACGGTCACGTGGTCGTCCAACGATGTCTCTCTCACCCTTCCATGATGTGACGGAGCGGGACGGGGGACGCCGCGACGCGCCCAAACGAAGGGGGGCTTCTCCCGTGGACGGGGGACCCCGAGGCCCCTCGCCCCTCCCGGGCCGCCCGGCCCGGCACGGGAGGGTGCATGCTGGTGGAGTGAGCACTCTGGACGCGGTGATCCTCGCGGGCGGGGCGGGCAGCCGCATGGGCGGTGTCGACAAGCCGGGACTGGCGGTCGCCGGACGCACCCTCGTGGAGCGCGTCGCGGCGGCGGTCCGCGCCCACGCGCCCGACGGTCGGATCATCGTGGTGGGCCCCGAGAGGGAGTCGCCGCCCGCCCTGTACGTGCGCGAGGACCCGCCGGGCTCGGGGCCGGTCCCCGCCCTGCGCGCGGGGCTGCCGCACGTCACCGCCGAGCGGTTCGCCCTGCTCGCCGCCGACCTGCCCCACCTGACCGGAGGGCACCTGGCGACCCTGGAGGGCGCCGTCGAGGACGTCGGCGCGGTGTTCGTCGACGGCGGAGGACGGGAGCAGTGGCTCACCGGTGTCTGGGACACCGGTGCCGTCCGCGCGGCCCTGGCGGCGTACGCCGGTCGGTCCCTGTACGGGCTCCTCGGTCCGCTGGGACCCCGGTTCGTCCCGGCCCCCGATCCGGACGCCGTCGCCGACTGCGACACCCCCGAGGACCTCGCCCGCGCCGCCCGGCGCCTCGACGGCTGACGCCGGGGAGCCTCCCAGCGGCGGCTCCACGGCCGGTGCCGTGCGCAGTGGACGTGCCGGTCGGGCGTGCGTCCCGCGTCGCCCGTGCGGGAGCCCGACCGGCCTGCGGTGACCCACCCGGATCCCGGGTCAGCGGCGGGCGTCGCGCCAGGGGTGGGGGAGGGCGCCGCCTGCGCGGAGGTGGCGGTGAAGGGAGTCGAAGGCCCTGTCGGCCCGGCGCAGCACGGCGGCCGGGTCGACGGTGGGGTCCGACGCCTCGCGGAGGAGCGAGGAGAGGCGGTCGAAGAGCGCGTCGGCGCGTTCCCGTTGGCCGGGCGTGGCGGGCCGGTCGCGCCGGTCGGCGGCGGTCTTCCGGTCGGGCATGGTGGTTTCCTTGCTCGCGGTCGGTGCGGTCGGTGCGGTCGGTGCGGTCGGTGCGGACGCGCGGGCCCCGGGGTTTCGTCGGGGCAGTGGCCCGGCCGGGTGGTGCGCGATCGTGGCGGGCCGGGATCGGGGTCGCGTGAGTCGGGCGAACTCGTCGAAGGTCAGGGGGTTCACAGCCGCCCCAGGAGTTCGGAGACCAGGTCGCGGGCGAGGTGGTCTTCGCCGCCTTCGTGCGCGACCGGGACGGTGACGTGGGGTTCGCCCCGCATCGGTCGCCACCACCGGTGGTCGACGTAGCGGACGGTCACGTGGCGTCCGGCGTACTCGGCGCGCACCGATCCAGGGAGGTCGCCGTCCCTCGCGGCGATCCCCCGACGGCGCAACGCGGAGTGCAGAGCGAGGACCGCCGCCTCCGCGCCTATCTGCTGAGCTGCTGTTCTGTGTACTCCGGTCATGAATTCAGCATCGGGGTTCCTGATCTGATCCCATAGGAATCTGCGGATTCCCACCCCGGAACCGATGGCTGTACCGGTACCCTTCTCATATGGAACCCCCCGACTTCGCATCCGAACTGCGCAAACGGAGAATGGAAGCCGGCCTTTCACAGCAACAGCTGGCAGCTCGTACGGGTTTGTCCGTATCGAGCATTTCTCGGTGGGAAACAAATGGTTCCCTCCCGAAGCGTCCGTCCGTGGAAATCCTCGACCGCGCTCTACCCGGAGAAGGACCTTTGCTGGCGCGCTTCGAGGAAGCGAAGGACGGTGTCGCCCTCCCACCCTGGTCACGGTCGTTGTCGGTGGTGGAGCCCGAAGCCCGCGCGGCGGAGGTCGTGTCACCCGCCCATGTGCCGGGATATCTCCAGTCCCGGACTTATGCGACAGCGTTGTTCCGGGCCGCTCGCCCGTGGGGGACGGGCGAGGAGATAGCACGATTGGTCGATCTTCGCTGCCAGAGGCTCGAACAACTTCCGGAACTCCGTCTGACCACCGCCTTCCCGGTATTCGCCCTGGAGGCGCTACCCGAAGAGGTCAGAAAGGAGCAAGCAGCCCACCTGTTGCGCTGGAGTGAGACGGGCAGGGTCACCGTGCACATGGTGACCTCGGCCCTCCTGGTCCCCGGCGCGCCGGTGATGGTGTTCCATCTCCCCGGCGAGGAACAGGTGATCAGCTGTGATTACGCCTCGGGTAACGTGCTGGCAGAGCGATCGACGCACCGGCGACTGTTGTCGATGGTGGCGACCGCGTTCCGCTCCGCGCTCCCCGTGGAACAGTCTCTAGCAGTGCTGGAAGGTCTCGCATGACGTCGGATTGGTACAAGTCGTCTTACTCTCCGAACACCGGCGATTGTGTCGAGTGCCGTCGCCAAGTCGGAACAGTGGACCTGCGTGATACGAAGAACCGGGAGGCCGGGCACCTGGCCTTCGACCGCGTCGAGTGGTCCGCGCTGCTCGCCGGGGTGCGCGCCGGCCGCTGACCCCGAAGCGCGATGAGAACCCCCGGGCCGGACCGCCCGGGGGTTTCTGCGTGTCCGGGGTGCGCGTGGAGGGGGGCGGGTAGGACATGCCCTGAATCATCGAGAGACCAAGGAGTCTCAATGCATTACGGAGGATCCGTGACCGAGTGGCACAAGTCCAGCTACAGCGCCAACGGGAACAACTGCGTGGAAGCGCGTGAGGGTGTCCACGGTGCGGATGTCCGCGACACCCAGAACCGGGAGGCCGGGCACCTGGCCTTCGACCGCGTCGAGTGGTCCGCGCTGCTCGCCGGGGTGCGCGCCGGCCGCTGACCCCGAAGCGCGATGAGAACCCCCGGGCCGGACCGCCCGGGGGTTCTCACATGTCGCGAACCCGGTGTACTCTCGCGCCATGACGATCAGGAAGGGCGGTCTCCGCCCGGGCCGTTGAGCCCCACCGAGCCGACGCGCGCGTCGGCCCCCTCACTTCTCTCCACCGTCGAACCCCTCTCCGCGACCGCGCGGATGCGCGCCCTGTCGGACTTCGCCCGCCGCCGCGCGGGAACCCCGGAACTCACCGCGATCATCCGCGACCTTGAGGCCCACACCCGGGGAACCGGGTTCGCCCCGCACGCCCAACGCGCGTTCGCCTCCCACCTGGCCCTGGTCTCCCGCGACCTCGACGCGGTCGCCCGCCACCTCGCCTCGCCCCACCACGATCTGCGCCGCGCCGCCCTGCGCGCGGTCCGCGCGCTCCCCGTCCCCGACGAGGTCGTGATCCCCGTCCTGCGCGACGCCCCCACCGAGCTGCGCCGCGCCCTCTACCGCACCCTGCTCCACGCCCGCCGCACGGCCCTCGCCGACCGACTCCTGCCCCGCGTCCACCACGACCACGGCGCCCCCGAGGCCGCCGCCCTCCTGCCCGCCTGCTCCCCGCCGGTCGTCGCCGCGCGCCTGCCCGACCTCGCCCACGCGGTCCTGTCCTGGCGGCGGCTCGCCCGCCGCCACCCGGACACCCTCGTCGCCTACCTGCACGCCCTGCGCGAGGCGGGTCGCGACGACGAACCCGCCGACCGCACCCGCCTCCTGCGCGCCCTGGACCCGCTCCGCCCCGAGGCGGTCGCCGACCTGGCGACCGGGCACCCGGGGCGGCGGTACCACGCCTACCCGCACGCCGCCCGCGTCCACGACCGAACGCGCGGCGACGACGCGCGCTTCTACCCGACCCGCTACCCGGTGACGCTCTACGGGGACCGCAGCGTCCGCTCCCTGATGCGCACCATGCGCGGTTTCCCCGAAGCGGCCCGCCCCGTCCTCCGCGCCATGGAACCCGAGGTCCGCGCCCGCTACCTGGAGGCCTTCCTGGAGAGCCGCGACGCCCTGCGGATCCCGTCGCTCACGGCCCACCTCGACCTCCTCGCCCCACGACGGGCCGAACAGGAGGCACGGTCCGCGCTGGAGCGCCTCCGCCGTTCACGGCGCAACGGACGGCGCGACGACCCGCACCTCGCCCTGGGCGTCCTCGCGTTCCTGCCCCACGCCGAGGTGGCCGGGACGCTCACCGAAGCCGCCGGCTCCGGCGACGTCGACCGACGTGCCCGCGGCCTGGCCGCCCTGCTCAAGGCGACCGTGCGCACGGGTGATCCGGCGCTGATCGCCGACGTCCTCCTCACCCGTGCCGTACGGGCCCGCGCCGAACGAGACCCGGTGCGCCGCGTCCTGCTGAGCGCCGTCGCCGCCACACCCCCGCCCCTGCTCGAAGCGTCGCTCCCGGCCCTGGAACGGTTGCTCGCCGACACCGTCCAGGCCCGCGACACGAGTGCCGACACCCGCCGGGCCCTGCGCGACATCGCCGCCCGTCTGCTCCGCCACCCCGGCACCGGCACCGCGCTCACCGCGTGGGCGCTGGAGGTCTACACGCGCCTGGTGGAGCGCTTCGGCGGCGAGGGCCTGGGGGAGTCCGGCCGCCCCCGGGCGAACCCGCCCTGGTGGACGTCGCGCAGGCGGGGGAGCGTCGTCGACCTGGAACCCCACCTGGACCAGGTACTGCCCCGAGGGACGGAACACGAGCTGTACCGGCGTCTGGCCCCCGTGCTGGCCGCCGCCCGCGAACGCGGCGATCACCTGCCCACCGTCCTGGTGGTCCGCGAACTGGGCCGCCGGGCCCGGAACCTCCCGGAACTGCGCGCGCACCTGCGTGCGGCCGTATCGGAGAGCGGGGATCGGGCCGTGGCCGGCGCGGCGGCCCGGCTCCACCTGTCCGGACCGGACGCGGCGCGGGAGGCGCTCCGCCTGACCGGGACCGACCCCGACACCGTTCGGATCCCCCGGGTGTGGCGTCTCCTCGTCCGCGAACACGGCACCGACGCCGTCCTCACGGCCATGATGACGGCGACCCGGGTCCGTGACGGGCACGCCTGGATTCCGGACGTCGACCGGCGGGCGGCCCGGCTCTGGCCGCTCCGCCTGGCCGGGGCCGTCGCCGAACACCTGAGCGTCATCGCCGCCGATCCCGCGCTGAGCGTCGACGACCGTGAACGGGCCCTCCTCCGACTGGGCGACCTGCCCCGGACGACGCACCGGCTGTGGCCCTACCGGACCACCGACGACATCGTGCTGCGGGAGGCCGCCCTGCGGGCCCTCGGCCGGAACCACGACCGCAACCTGGAATCCCTCCTGGACGCCATGGACGGTCCCCGGTCCCGGGCCGCCGCGCCGGCGCTGTCCCTCAGGGCCCTGGCCACACCGCCCTCGGAACTGGGGCCGGCCCTGGCCCGGACCCTGCACGGCCCGGCCAAGGTCACCGTCCGCAAGACCGCCGCCCGCCTCCTGGCACACCATCGCCCGCCCGGCGCCGTGGAACACCTGGCCCGGATCCTTGTCGCCGACGGGCTGCACCGCGACGTGCGCGCCGCCGTGTTCGGTGCCCTCGTCCGGTGCCTGGACGACCCGGTGGCGCTGCCCGCACTGGCCGAGCACGCCCCGAGGTCGGCGGACACCGAGACCCGGCTCGCCCTTCTGGGCCCCGGGCCCCTGCGCTGCCCGCCGGAGCACCGGGCGGCGATGGCCGCGCTGGTGGCCTCGTTGCCCGAGGCGGAGGAGACCCACTGGAGGTTCGGGTACTGGACCTCCCGCTGGGTCTCCTGGGGTGGCGCGCCCGACGTCGACGCCCTCAACGACGCCGCGGGCGACATGGGACGGCCCTTCGGTCGGACCCGTGTCGGACTCCACACCCTGTGGCGTGAGGGGATCGCCCTCGACCGGGCGCACGAGGTGGTGGACCGCCTGCTCGATCTCGTTCCGGGACCGTCGGCGGGGCCACTCGTCCGCGTTCGGGAGGGAACGGACACGCCGCACCGTCGGCTGACCGTGCTGCTGGGGGACTTCGTCGCGGCGGTGTACACGGGGGAGCGGGACGACCCCGGCCGGTTCGACGGTCGTGTGCGGTCGGTCGTGCGCTCTCTGGAACGCCGGGACGAGTACCTGCCCGAGGCGATGGACCTCGTCATCGGACGCGTGGAGTCGCGGATCGGCCGCGACGAGGGTCGGGTACGGCCCGAGGAGATCACGGGACTCCTCCTGTGGTACCTGCGCCTGGGCTCGCGCACGGCCCACTCCGGCGGCGACGTCCCCCTCCGTCCGGTGAAGGTGCTGTGCGACCGCCGGGGGCGCGACGAGATCCCCTGGGACGTTCGGGCCGAGATCGTCCGGGGCCTCCTGCGGGCCGCGACGGAGGAGGAGCGGATCCGCTACGCGGCGGGAGTGCTCGCCCTGGGGCTCGTCCGACGGGCCCTGACCGAGTGCGGACCGGCCGCCCCCTGGTCCGAGCTTCTCACCCGCATCGCCGACCTGGGCGCCCCGGCCCTGCGCGCCGCCGCCTGGCGGGTGGCCGCCGACTGATCGTCCGGGAGGACGCGGGCCTCACCGTCCCCCTCCGCACGGGTCCCCGGTGACCCGTGCGGAGGGCGGGGGCGGACGCGCGGTGGCCGGGGCCGAGGGACGGGCATCCCGGCCGGGCCTGTCGGTGGAGGCGGGGGAGTCACCGCACGCGGCGGCAGGGGAGCGGGCACGGCCGACGACGGTCTCCTGAGGGGCCGGACCGGCCCTACCGCTCCTCCAGCTCGTCCACGGGGACGGTCTCGCGCAGGAAGCCGCGCAGCTCCAGGAAGTTCGTCAGGTAGGCGCGGTGCTCGTCGCAGGCCGTCCACACCTTGCGCCGGTCCGGGGTGTGCACCTTCGGGTTGTTCCAGACCAGGGCCCACACCGCCGCCTCGCGGCAGTCGCGCCGCGAGCAGATCGCGGTCTCGGCCCGTTCCTCATCGCCCACTGCCGACCCTCCCGGAGAAAATCCTCCCGCCCGGTCAAAGGGCGGTAACGGCAGGGTAGGGGGCCCGGCCCCGAAAAGACAAAGGCGACGCCGGGTGGTTACGGGGGCAAACCACCCGGCGTCGCACACGATGTTCCGACGGGGGCTCGAAACATCGTTCCGCGCTTCGACGGGGGACCGAAGCGCCAAGACCCAATGTACACCGACCCCCCCGGGGGTACGTCAAGAGTCGGTTACGAGGTTGTCTCGGGAGAGTCCCGTCGTCTCTGGGGCCTTTAGTGCCAGGTCAGTACGTATACCGCCATTCCAGGGGCCTTTCGGGGACGTGACGGAAGAGACGTCCGTGCCCTCGTGGTCATCGGAATCCCAACAGGGTCCAAAGTCCTTATCCATGTCGGGTCACGTGTCTCCTCCGCTCCCTTTCCCGGTCGGAGCGGCCGGGACGTCGCCTTCGTGCGACGGAACGTGTGACGGAGGGGGATAACGGGGAGGCAGATGAGCGGAGGTCGGCCCGTCGGGCCGCGCAACCGATCAGCAGGGGGTACACATGTCCCACCACACCTATCGGGTCACGGAGATCGTCGGTACCTCGCCGGAGGGCATCACCCAGGCGATCCACAACGGCATCGACCGGGCGTCGAGCACGCTTCGCGGGCTCGACTGGTTCGAGGTCACCGAGGTCCGCGGGCACATCGAGGACGGCCGCGTCGCGCACTTCCAGGTGGGTCTCAAGGTCGGCTTCCGCCTGGACGAGTAGCCGACGGCACGGGAGGGGCCGGTGGGGCGTCGACGGCCCCCACCGGCCCCGCGCCCTCGGTCAGCGCTCCTCGGAGGCGTCCCGGCCGCGTTGTACGTCCACGTGCACGTGGTCCAGGTGCCGCAGGATCTCGTTGTCCGGGTCGGCATCGTAGTCGCGCCATCCCAGGGACGGGTAGTAGGTGCTCCAGATGCGGTCGTCGAAGATGATGACGTCGATGTCGTAATCGGGCGCGTGCGCGATCAGCCAGTGCGCCATGATCCAGCCCTCGCGCCGGTTCCCCTCGTTGACCGGCCGGTAGAAGATGTCCAGCGCGCGCCCGTCGTAGTGCGCCGAACCCTCACCGTGCCCGGTGTTGTAACCGCCCGGGACGTATCCGCCCAGGCTCGGCTCGGAGAAGTGCTCCTCCACCCCGTCCTTGAGCCTCTGTGCCCGGGGTGTCAGCCCGGAGGGCTCCAGGTCCGGTTCGACGGCCAGGTCCCGGTCCTTCACGGAACGGCAGGTCAACGACGGTCCGGCGTCGTCCTCCGGGCCGTTCTCCAGGACCTCCATCACCTCGTCGGGGATGTCCTCGACGTCGGGTGCCTCGACCGGCGCGGCGTCCCCCTGTGTCGTGACCGCGGCCGCGGTGGTGGCCCGCCGGGCCTGGTCCCGTTCGAGGCGGACGCTCTCCTCGCCGGTCCACACCGAGCACTCGGGGCCCCACGGCGTGGAGGTCGGGAAGGCGGTGTCGCCGCGCTGGGCGACCAGGCGGGTGCCCAGGACCGCGATGAGGCCCAGGACCACGATGAGGCCGACGGCCAGGAGGCCCCGGTGCCAGCGGCGCTCCGGTCGTGCGGGTCGGTGTGCCATGCCCTTTGTGCCCTTCGCTCGTGCCGGGCGGCGACGCCCCCCGACGCGGGTTCCAGAGTGGTCAACTCCGGAAGACATGCTCAGATTTCCGGCACAAAGGACATTTTTCCCACATTGACCCGCGGGCACTCCTGCGGCGGCCTCTTCGAGGGGCCGCTCAGAGCACCGACCACAGCACCAGAACGCCGCCCGACAGCAGGGTCACCGCCCAGACCCGGTCCATGGTGACCCCCTTCCAGCGCAGGGCGTGCACCCCCAGGAAGTCGTGGGCCACCAACGCGGCCACCGCGCACGCCGCGAGCATCGCCGCCGTGTGCACCCCGGCGGCCAGCAGCCCGGTCAGGGTGGCGTCCCACAGGCCCCACGCCCCGGGGCCGGCCTCCGGGGCGGCCCCGGCCACGGTGGCCGGGGCCGCGACCCCGTGCCCGCCGTGTCCGCCGCCGGCGTCCATGTCGTGCGACGTGTTCCCGGCCAGCACCGGCATGAGCATCAGCCCCGACCCGTGCGCCGAGGCCATGACGAACGACCAGGCCGCCAGCTGCCACGGCGGCAGTCGCAGTTCCAACCGGTGCGCGTGCCGACGCCACAACAGCATCACCAGCCCGACCACCACGATCAGGCCCCCGCCGACCACGGGGAAGAGCACCGAGGCGGTCACCGAACCGGTGACGGTGATCGCCACCGCGGCCACCGCCACGCTCCCGGCGTGGCCGACGGCGATCGGCGGCAGCGCGCGCAGCACCGCGCCGCGACCGCCCTCCTGGAGGCCCCGCGCCACGGCCAGCAGCCAGCCCATGCCCGGATGCAGACCGTGGAAGGCGCCCAACGCGACAAGGGCCAGAAGCTGAGCGGAGGTCACCGCGTCAGATTCACACGGGCCCGGGGAACGGGCAACGGATCGCCGCCACCTGACCGGGACCGGTCACCTGACGTGCCCGCGGTTTCACCCACGGCTCCGACGGGCAGTCACGCGTTCTCCCGGAGGTCGCCGCACCGCCGCGCCCACCGGGCCCTGAGGCGGGGATCGCGGGGGCCGGGGAGCGCCCCTCAGCGCGGCTTCCGCGCCGAACGGCCCGGACCCGCCGATCACCTCGTCGCCGACACCGGGCCCGGACACGGGAGGGGGCGCCGGCCTTGCGGTCGGCGCCCCCTCGGGCCGTGCTTCACGGTGTCACGGGCACAGCGTGCTCAGATCGGTGGCCTGCTCGCCCACCTGGCGGCCCGGGTCGGCCGGGGCCTCCTCGTCCAGCCCCGTGTACTCCTGCCACTCGGTGCGCCCCTCCTCCTCCGCCGCCTCCTCGCCCGGCGCGGCCGGGTTCGTCGGGGAGGGGGTGCCGGTGGGCAGCTCGTCGCCGTCCGACCCCTGGGCCGCGATCGCCTCGTCGACCAACCGCTTGACCTCGTCCCAGTCCGGGTTGGCCGTGTTGACCTGCGGCGGAGACAGCTGCAACGTGCTCATCCCGCCGGTGTCGCCGACCAGGTCGGCCAGCTCCACGAACGCGGGCACCTTCGACTGGGGGATGTCGGTGCTCAGGGTCCGCTCCGTGGCGCCGGCCAGTCGCCGGTAACTGGTGAGGACGGTGGTCGGCTCCACCTGCTCGGCCACGTACTTGATGAGGCAGCCCTGGCGGCCCATGCGCCCGTAGTCGTCGCTGTTGACACGCGAACGCCCGTACCAGAGCGCCTCGTGGCCGTCCAGCAGCTGGAGGCCCGGCTCCAGGACACCGCCGTGCACGCCGTAGGGGATGGGCTCCTCGATGTTCACCCGGATACCGCCGATGGCGTCGATGAGGTCCCGGAACCCCATCATGTCGACCATCGCGTAGTAGGAGACGTCCAGACCGACGTTGTGGCCGATGACCGCCTTGAGGGTGTCGGCCGCCGGGTCGACGACGTGGGGGTTGATCGCCAACTCCTCCGGGTCCTCGGCCACCGTCTGGTAGACGTCGTTGAGCAGCAGGTCGAACCCGTAGGGCTCGGGATAGCGCTCGGCGAGCGCGGTGCCCTCGGGGAAGCGCACGTCCTCCAGGTTGCGGGGCAGGCCCACCAGGACCGCCTCGCCTGTGCGCGTGTCGACGCTGGCCACGATCATCGTGTCCGTGCGCACGCCGTACCGGTTGTCCGCCGAGTCCGAACCGATCAGCAGGACGTTGACCCGCTCGGCCCCGTTCCACGGGTCGGCGGCGTCGTGCGGCACGCCCTCGCGATCGGGCCCGCCGAAGATGTTGTTGAGCGCCGCGTAGGTCGTGTACCCGCCGTGCAGGGCCAGCGCCGAGGGCGCGGCGACCATCAGGCACAGCAGCACCACCACGGCCCCGCTGAGCAGCCGGACGCCCAACGACCGCCCCGCAGGGCGGGTGATGACCCACGAGTGCACGATGACGGCCATCCACAGCACCGCCACGACGAACACCACGCCCATCGCCGTCAGCAGCCAACTGCTGCGCAACGCCATACCGGCCACGGCCGTCAGGGTGTCCGCCCCGGCGCCGGTCAGGCTCATCGCCCACACCGCCAGCGCCGCGATGGCGGCCAGGTACAGGCCCAGGATCACCGCGCCCGCCACCCAGCGGCGCATCCGCAGGTGGGCGATGCCCGGAAGCGGGACCGCGGCGGCCGTCCACACCAGGGCTCCGGCCGTGCCCGGGCGCGCCGACGCCCTGTTCCCTCGCTCGTCCTCCGCTGCCACCGACGCTTCCTCTCCAGGGGTCGGAGTTCCGGCCCCGTGCTGTCCATTGTTCCCCGCCGATGGACCGCTCGCGGTCATGCCGTGCCGTCCGCGAGCACGTCCGTATCCGTCGACGGTGACGTCCGTACGGAGAGAGGAAGACCCTCCCCCCGATGACCGGTCAGGGTCCGGGGCGTGCCGTCGGGGCCGATGCCCTCCGTCGCGCGGCGTGAAGTGCCCCGGGGGAAGTGGCGCGGGCCCGTGAGATCAGTGTGGCGCTCTGCCTGAGTTGTGTGCACGGCTACTCCCTCATTAGGGATGTTCTATACAAGTCTGTTATGTGGTTCCAAAGCCTTCGATGGGGCATTGGGACACGCTTCTCGGCCGTTCAAAGGGGTGAATCAGCCGATTTCTTTCTCGATCGGTAGTGATCGCGGCGTCGTAGCTGCGATGATCTGGCCGCAGGAGGGGGCGTCGTCCGGGGGAAGGGCGGCGTCATGGGAACGAAAGGCACCATTGTGCTCGATGCGGTTGACGCGGCGCTGATGCGCGCGTTGCAGGGGGACGGCAGAGCGACGTTCCAGGCGCTGGCCGACGGGGTCGGCCTCTCTCGTACGGCGGTGCGCGCCAGAGTGCGCCAACTGGTCCAGTCGGGGGCCATCAGGATCGTCGGCGTTCTGCACGCCGGTGTGGTGGGCATGGAGGTCCTCGGCCATGTGTCGTTCCGTGTCGCCGGCCCCGTCGGCCCCTTGATGGAGGCCCTGGGGGAACGCGAGGCGGTGACCTTCGCCGCGCAGTCGGCGGGCAGGTTCCCGGCCGTCGCCCATGTGCGGTTGGCCGATGACGCGGCCCTCACCAAGGAGCTCGCCGAGTTGCGCGCGCTGCCCGGGGTGGAGGGCGCGGAGGTGTTCCGCGCGGTGTCGGTGTTCAAGGACGCCCACAGCAGCGTGCGGGAACTGCGCGACGTGGAGTTGGACGCCCTGGACTGGCGGCTGGTTCGCAGACTGCTCCGGGACGGGCGCGCCTCGTACGCGGATCTGGCCCGGCAGGTGGGCCTGTCGCAGGCGGCGGCGCGCTCCCGGGTGGTGCGTCTGCTGGACTCGGGGGTGATCCACGTGACGGCGATCGTGGAGCCGACGGCGCTGGGGGCCAACGAACAGCTGGGGTTCGGGTTGCGCTGCCGCGGTGACGCCGAGGCGCTGGGGGCGGCGCTCGCGAACATGTCCCGCGTCTCGTTCCTGGCCAGCGGGTTCGGTCGTTACGACATCGTGGGGACGCTCACCGCGCCCGACCGCTGCCGGTTGGTGGAGGCGCTGGAGGCGCTCCGGGGCGCACCGGGGGTCGGCCACGTGGAGACCTGGGAGCACCTGTCGATCCGCAAGGAACGGCGGGGCGGGGACCGGACGCTGGAGTGGATCCCCGGGTAGGGGCGTGCCGCGGAGGCACCGGTCCCAGGGTCTCGCGCGCCGGATCGCCGACAAATGTAACCATCGGTAGCATTTTTACGTGTTTCCGCCACGTATGGCTTGCGTCACGCCTAAGTTACCCGTGAGTATGGAGGAGGTCGGTTCGAATCGGCCACACCGGGCGCGGGTGTAGCGGGAGGCAGACATGGCGCTTGCGGACACACTGACGGCTGTGGGCACGGTGGCGTTGGCCAGGTGCGGTGCCCGACCCTTCGGGACCGATCTGTTCTCCGTCTGGCCCGGGGCCTCCTTCGCGGCGACCGCCTTTCCGGTGCGCTGCGCCCCCGGGGACAACCTCGCCCTGCACGTCGCCATCGCCCAGGCGCCCCCCGGGGCCGCCCTGGTCGTCGACGTCTCGGGGGAGACCGAGTACGGCTACATCGACGAGATCCTGGCGGTGGCCGCCCGTGCCCGCGGCGTGACCGGCATCGTCCTGGAGGGGTGCGTGCGCGACGTCGCCGCCATCGCCCGCTGCGAACTGCCCGTGTTCGGCGCGGGGGTGGCGGTGCGCGAGGCGCGTCCGGAGGCGGGCGGCTCGGTCGGGGAGCAGATCACCATGACGACCGTGGGGCCGGTCCCCCTCCCGGTGCGCCGGGGCGACTGGATCGTGGCCGACGACGACGGCGTCGTGTGCCTGCCCCGGGGGCAGGTCAGCGCCATCATCGCCGAGACGATGGACAGCATCACGCGCGAGCGGGAGATCATCGACGCGGTGTGCGCCGGGGAGAGCACCCTGGACCTGCTCGGGCTGGACCCGTCGCGGGTCAGCGGCTGGGAGGGCGCGGTCGAGACCCGGAGCCGGCGCCCCGGCGCGCGCACCAGGCCCCTGGGCGGTCGCCGTGAGGGGGCCGCGCGCGGTTCCGGGGGCGACCAGTCCCGGCCGCGCCTGTCCTCGCGCCCGGCGCTCGGCGAGGCCTACGGCGGCGAGTAGCCCCGCGCGTCCCGGGAGTCACGTGCGGTTCGGCTCTCATGCCGGCCCGAGGTGGGACGGTGACCTCGGTCCCGGGGTGCCTCGTGTGCTCGACCCGTCCCGGGTGCCACATCCGGCTCGGGGGTGTGCCGGTTCCGCACGCGCGAACGGCCCCGACCCTGGAAAGGGGACGCCCCCAGGGGTGGGGCCGCGGCGCGGCCGGGCCGCTCACTCCTCGGTCAGCGAGAGCAGTTCGTCGATGTAGCAGGTCGCCTCGCGCACCGCGGCCGTCGGGTCGGCGGCGCGGATGGCCTCGGTGAGCTTGGAGTGGTCGATCCCGTCCCCGGTCGGGGTGGGAGCGGCGCCCTCCTCCTCGTTCTTCTCATAGGCCGTGTGCGCGATGCTCGCGTACACCACCTGCGCGATGTCGTCGTACAGGTCGATGAGCAGCGTGTTGTGGGTGGCGTTGACGACCGCGCGGTGGAACGTGAAGTCGGCCTCCACGAACGCGCTCATGTCCCGATCGCGCCAGGTGGACTCGCGCAGGGCCATGGCCCGGTCGATGTCGGCCATGTCCTCCTCGGTGTGGCGCAGCGCCGCCAGGCGGGCCGCCTCGACCTCCAGGGCGCGGCGCACCTCCAGGTTCTCGCGCACGCGCGAGCGCTCCAGGCGTCTGCGCAGGGCTCCACCGAGTTCGCTGGAGGCGCGCACGAACGTGCCCGCCCCCTGGCGGATCTCCAGCAGGCCCGCGTGCGCGAGGGCCCGTACGGCCTCGCGGACCGTGTTCCGGCCCACTTCGAGCTGTTCCGACAGTTCCGACTCGGTGGGGATGCGGTCGCCGATGCCCCACTCACCCGAGTCGATCTGGGCTCGTAACTGACTGATGACCTGGTCGACGAGACCGGTCCGGCGTGTCGAGGCGAGGGGCACGCTTTTACCTCCTAGGGGCGGGTCGCCGGATGACAGGGCCAGCGTACGGATGCGGTCGGTTAAGGCCGGAGCTTAGACCAGTCACGGACCGGAATTGGTCTCGAACGTCAATGCGTTATCCTCATGCAGTACATCGGGTCATCCTACGAATCTGTGAGTCGCCTTCCATGAGTACCCGAGTCCTTCCCCGGAACAGCGAGACGAATCGTCGCCCTCAGGACGGGAACACCCCGGACCGCCCATCGGTCGGAGCGTTGTTCCTGATCGCCGCCGGTATCGCCCTGGCGGCCCTCAACCTGCGCACGGCCATCACCAGTGTGGGCCCCCTCCTCGGCGAGGTCACCGGAGCGCTGGGGATGACCGCCGTGGGCGCCGGCGTCCTCACCACCCTGCCCGTGCTGAGCTTCGCGCTCTTCGGGGCGCTCACGCCCTCGCTGTCCCGCCGGCTCGGCTCGCATCGACTCCTGGTACTGGCCCTGGCCGCCCTCACCCTCGGTCTGGGCGGACGCGCCCTGGTCGGATCCCCGCTGCCGTTCCTCGCCCTGAGCGTGCTGGCCCTGTCGGGCGGCGCGATCGGCAACGTCATCCTCCCGGTCCTGGTCAAGCAGCACTTCCCGCACCGGGTCGGGCTGATGACCACCGTCTACACCACGGCCCTGGCCCTGGGCACCACCATCGCCGCGGCCACCACCGTGCCCCTGTACGACTCGACCGGTCAGTGGCGCGTCGCCCTGGGCTCCTACGCCCTGTTCGGCCTGATCGCCGTCGTGCCGTGGCTGCTGGTCCTGCGCCACGGGTCCACCCCCGGCGGCTCCACCCGGAGGTTCGGCTTCGGCCGGGTGCTGTCCACCGGCGTGGGCCTCCAGTCGATGCTGTACTTCGGCACACAGTCGTCGGTGGCCTACATCATGTTCGGCTGGTACGCCCAGATGCTGCGCGACCAGGGGATGAGCGCCCAGAGCGCCGGGCTGGCCCTGTCCTACCTGACGCTGCTCGGCATCCCCATGTCCCTGGTGCTGCCCACCCTGCTGACCCGGGTGCGCGACCAGCGGCCCTTCGTGCTGATGTTCTCCCTGTCCTATCTGGTGGGGCTGGGCGGGCTGTGGTTCTCTCCGATGAACGGGGTGTGGGTGTGGACCACCCTCATCGGCGTCGGTATGGGCAGCTTCGTGTACGCCCTCACCTCGTTCGCGCTGCGCACCCGTACGGGGGAGGGCACGGCGGCCCTGTCGGCGACGAGCCAGAGCCTGGGCTATCTCATGGCCGGTACCGGTCCCTTCCTGTTCGGTCTGCTCCACGAGCTGAGCGGCGGCTGGCACGCCCCGCTCCTGCTGCTGCTGGCCCTGGTCCTGGTCAACGCCGTGACGGGCTGGCTGCTGGGCCGTCCCCGTCACCTGGAGGACGCCCTCGCCGCCCGCGACGGGCGACGAGGGTCCACCGCCCGGCCCTGAGGCCGGTTCCCGCGAGCCGGGACGCGAGGACCGTCCGATGGTCGCGCGCCCCGGGGCGGGTCCCAGGGCACGAGGCGGATGCCTTCGTCCGGTTCGACGTTTGCGCCGCGAGGCGGAATGATCCGTCGAACACGTCCTAGCCGGGCAGCCAGTCCAGGTGGCCGATGAGGTACACCGAGCCGACGAACGCCACGATGTCGATGATCGTGTGCGCCACCACCAGCGGCATCACCCGGCCGTACCGGTGATAGAACCAGCCGAACACCAGCCCCATGACCAGGTTGCCGAAGAACATCCCCACCCCCTGGTACAGGTGGTAGAAGGCGCGCAGCACCGAACTCGCCACCACCGCCTTCCAGGGCGACCACCCCAGCTGCCCCAGCCGGTGCAGCAGGTAGCCGACGACCACGACCTCCTCCAGGATCCCGTTCTTGGCGGCCTGGAGGATCAGCACGGGCACGTCCCACCAGTTCCCCTCCAGGGCGCTGGGGGCGATCGTCACGGTCATGCCCAAGCGCCACGAGACCACGTAGACGACGAGGCCGCCGGCCCCGATCAGGGCCGCCAGCAGCGCCCCCGAGCCCAGGTCGAACCCGGGCCTGCGCGGATCGAACCCGATGGTGCGCATCGACTCGGCGGACCGGTGCAGCAGGTACCCCACCAGCAGCACCGGGACCAGCCCCACCGCCACCCGGTACAGCTGCCAGGACAGGTCCAGCCACGGCCGTTCGTCGGCCTGGGGGCGCACCAGGCTGGCGGTGTGCTCGGCCAGGGACTCGGTCGCGGTGAGCACGCCGAGGAAGCTGATGGTCGCCGACACGGCCGCGGCGCCCAGGGACAACGCCAACAGGCACACGATCTCCCACCGCAGGGTGGTCGCCCCCGGCAGGCCGATGCCGGGGGCGGCGGGCGTCCGCGCGGAGGCGGGGCCCTCCTCGGAGGGGGAAGGGTGCCGGTCGGGGCGGATCTCGTCTCTCACGAGACGCAATCTACGCGCCCCGGGCGCCGGGCGATCACCGACCTCGACGGCCGGTCGTCCTTACCGCCGTCACACTCGTCGCCGTCCCGGCCGTGGCGGTGCCCGTCGTCGTCCGGACACGACGACGGCCGCCCCCCGGGAACGGGGAGCGGCCGTCGGCACAAGCCGCCGGCCATGCGCGTGTGACACGGATCGCGCATGGCCGACGGCTAGGGGGTGGCGGCCGTCCCGCCCCGCCCCAGCCACGAAAGCGGGGAGGAACGACCGCCGGGGAAAGAAGACCAGGGTCAGTGAGCCGCTGAGAACTGGTCTTCCTCGGTGGAACCGGTGAGAGCCGTGGTGCTGGCCTCGGGGGCGATGGTCGTGCTGATGGTGTCGAAGTAGCCGGTGCCGACCTCGCGCTGGTGGCGGGTCGCGGTGTAGCCGTCGGCCTCCGCCGCGAACTCGGCCTCCTGGAGCTCGACGTACGAGGTCATCCCGTTCTGGGCGTAGCCCTTGGCCAGGTTGAACATCGAGTAGTTGAGCGAGTGGAAGCCGGCCAGGGTGATGAACTGGAACTTGTAGCCCATGTGGCCCAGCTCGCGCTGGAACTTCGCGATGGTCGCGTCGTCCAGGTGACGCTTCCAGTTGAAGGACGGCGAGCAGTTGTAGGCCAGC
Source organism: Nocardiopsis lambiniae (assembly GCF_031845465.1). Lineage (NCBI taxonomy): Bacteria > Bacillati > Actinomycetota > Actinomycetes > Streptosporangiales > Nocardiopsidaceae > Nocardiopsis > Nocardiopsis lambiniae. Next base: position 102,527 of record NZ_JAVREP010000010.1, read on the forward strand.
ATCTGGTCCGGGTACTCGGCCTTGATGCGCTCGGCGAAGTTGCGGGCGACCTCCAGGTCGGGGGTCGCGGTCTCCATCCAGAGCAGGTCGGAGTGCGGGGCGTAGGCCAGGCCGCGGGCGACGCAGGCGTCGACGCCGTTGCGGAAGCGGTAGAAGCCCTCGGCGGTGCGCTCACCGGTGACGAACGGCTGGTCGCGCTCGTCGATGTCGCTGGTGATCAGCGTGGCGGCCTGCGCGTCGGTACGGGCGATGACCAGCGAGGGGACACCGGCGACGTCGGCGGCCAGGCGCGCGGCGTTCAGGGTCTTGACGTGCTGTCCCGTGGGGATGAGCACCTTGCCGCCCAGGTGGCCGCACTTCTTCTCGGAGGCCAGCTGGTCCTCCCAGTGCACGCCCGCCGCGCCGGAGGCGATCATGCCGCGCATGAGCTCGTAGGCGTTCAGGACGCCACCGAAGCCGGCCTCGGCGTCGGCGACGATCGGGGCGAGCCAGTGCGGGGCGTTCTCGTCACCCTCGGCCCAGGTGATCTGGTCGGCGCGCATCAGGGCGTTGTTGATGCGGCGGACGACGGCCGGGACGGAGTTGGCCGGGTACAGGCTCTGGTCCGGGTAGGTGTTGCCGGAGAGGTTGGCGTCGGCCGCGACCTGCCACCCGGAGAGGTAGATGGCCTTGAGGCCGGCGCGGACCTGCTGGACCGCCTGGTTGCCGGTGAGGGCGCCGAGGCTGTTGACGTAGTCCTCGGTGTGCAGGAGCTTCCAGAGACGCTCGGCACCGGCGCGGGCCAGCGTGTGCTCTTCGGTGATCGAGCCGCGGAGCTTGACCACCTGGTCGGCGGAGTAGGTGCGCTCGATCCCGGCCCACCGGGGGTCGGTCTCCCACTCCCGCTGGAGTGCCGCGCTGGCTTCCTGACGTCGAGCGCTGGTGCTCATGTGCGTTCCCGCCTTACGTGTAGTCCCCAAGGTGTTCACACCGGTCGAGGGGAGGGCCTGCCCGGGGCCAGGGGGGGAGCCCCTGGGCGGTAAGTTCCCCGCCGGTAACTATGATTCTTAGGGAAGATCCAGAGCTTTTCCACTCGAAATCGGGTGAAGATCGTCGATTCTTTCCGTAAGATGAACGCATGGCGTACTTTGGTGCTGAAGAAATACCGTCTTTGACAGGTGACCTAGATCTCGTCACCTTCGGCCAGCGGCTCCGTCATCTGCGTCGAGCGCGCGGCATGACCCTGTCTGACCTGGGAGAACGTGTGGGAAGGGCGCCTTCCCAGCTCTCCCTGCTGGAGAACGGCAAACGTGAACCCAAGCTTTCCCTCCTCACGTCCCTTGCCTCCTGCCTCGGCGTCTCCGTCGAGGAACTTCTCTCCAAGCAGCCCCCCAGCCGGCGCGCCCAGCTGGAGATCTCCGTGGAGGAGGCCCAGCGCGACCCCGTCTACCAGACCCTCAACCTCCCGCACCTGAAGGTCGGCAAGCGGGTCCCCAACGACGTCCTCGAACACATCGTCGGCCTCTACGACGAACTCAAGCGCCGCAGCGCCAAGCCCACCGCCACCCCGGAGGAGGCCCGGCGGGCCAACGCGGACCTGCGCCGACAGATGCGCGAACGCGGCAACTACTTCGAGCACATAGAGAAGTCCGCCGCCGAGACCCTGGGCGCCGTCAACTACACCGCCGGCGCGCTCTCCCAGGGGCAGATCCTCGCGATCGCCACCCACCACGGGTTCAGCCTCCGGTACGTGCAGGACCTGCCCCGCTCGGTGCGCTCCCTCACCGACCACGTCAACCGGCGCATCTACCTCAAGCGCGAGACCACCCTGGGCATGCACAGCCCGCGCACGATCCTCCTCCAGACCCTGGGCCACGTCGTGCTCGGCCACCGCACGCCCAAGGACTTCGGCGACTTCCTGCGCCAGCGGGTGGAGGCCAACTACTTCGCGGCGGCCGTGCTCATCCCCGAGTCCACCGCCGTCACCTACCTCCAGGAGGCCAAGCAGGCCCGCGACCTGTCGGTGGAGGACCTGCGCGACGTCTACTCGGTGTCCTACGAGATGGCCGCGCACCGGTTCACCAACCTGGCCTACCGTCACCTGGACCTGGTCTGCCACTTCATCCGCAACGACGAGACCGGCATCATCTACAAGGCCTACGAGAACGACGGGCTGGTCTTCCCCACGGACGAGACCGGCGCCATCGAGGGCCAGCGCATGTGCCGCCAGTGGTCGGGCCGCCAGGTGTTCGCCTCACCCGACCGGTACTCGATCTACTACCAGTACACCGACAAGCCCAACGGCACCCACTGGTGCGTGGCGCACGTCGACCCCAGCCGGGAGCGCAACTTCGCCATCACCCTCGGCGTGCCCTACAAGGAGTCGCGCTGGTTCCGCGGTCGCGAGACCACCAACCGCACCAAGTCCAACTGCCCGAGCGGGGAGTGCTGCGTGCGCCCGCCCGCCGACCTGGCCGCGCGTTGGGAGGGCAACGTGTGGCCGTCGGCGCGGGCGCACTCGCACGTGCTGTCGGCGCTGCCGTCGGGGACCTTCCCCGGCGTGGACGAGCACGACGTGTACACGTTCCTGGAGAAGTACGCCCTCGACGACTGAGCCGGTCCGGCGGGAAGAGGGGGGTGCGGTGCGAGCCGCGACCCCCCTTTCGCGTGGTCGGACCTCCCCATCGACGCGCCCCGGTGGGCGTGGAGGCGCGGCTCCCTCCCGCGTGGTCGGACCTCCCGGCCCGGTGCCCCGTGGTCCGGGGCCACCGTGGCGGCGGGACGACGTCCGCGCGCCGTCCCGGGCGGAACTCACCGGTCCTCGGGGATCAGGGCCATGGGACGGGCGGAGTGGTGGATCCACCGACCCTTGGCGCGGTACACGCGGGCACCGGACCAGCCCTCGCCGGGGCGGCGGCCCAGCCTCAGGGAGGTCCACGACCAGCGCCAGCGGAGGAACTCCCCGGTGTGGACGTTGATGCGCTCGCCGTGGTGCAGGTTGGGGCGGAAGGTCACCCAGGTGATCTCCACCCACAGGTCGCGGGGGTCGGGGTGGGGGAGGGGCGCGGAGAGGTGGAGGGGATCGGATTCGGGGGAGAACCGGTTCTTGTGGACGCGGGGTCGGCGACCCGCGACGGATTCGCCCAGAAGCGTGCACACGACGCTGTAGACGGTGGCGCGGCCTTCGGAGAGGACGTGGACGTCGGCCCGTCCGGGACGCGGTGCGTCGGTGGCGGTCGCCGAGGTGGGCGGGGTGATGTGCCGCCGGACCCGCCACGCGTGCTGTGGGGCCTTGAGCCATTCGAGACGCCACAGGATGATCCCGGTCATGCCCGCCACCAGGGAGAAGAGGAAGGTCAGAATCTCCACACGGTCACGGTAGCCCGGCGGTCGCCGTCGGCCCGCCCGGACACACGGGAGCCCGTGACCGTTCGTGGCCCCGTGGCGCCGCGACCCGGGGGCCGCACCCCGTGGCGGCGCCGCCTCGATGCCCCGCCGGGCCGGTGTCCTGTTCTCCACGGGGCCCGATTGTGCCCGCCCTCCCTCGGTGTTACCGTTGGTAACACAAGTTGATCTCCCCCCTCCTCCCCCGGAGGGTCCGACAAAGGATGTAGCGCATGAGTGAGGCCACCGCGCCCGCCTTCAGCCTGGAACCGAGCGAGGACGTTCGCGAGGTCCGGGACTGGACCCACGGGTTCGCCGCCGACGTCATCCGCCCCGCCGCCGCGGAGTGGGACGAGCGGGAGGAGACCCCCTGGCCGATCATCCAGGAGGCCGCCAAGATCGGCCTGTACTCCCTCGACTTCTTCGCCAACCAGTGGCTGGAGCCCAGCGGCCTCGGCATCCCCGTCGCCTTCGAGGAGCTCTACTGGGGCGACCCCGGCATCGCCCTGGCCATCACCGGCACCGGGCTGGCCGCCGTCTCCGTCGCCGCCAACGGCACCCAGGAACAGCTCTTCGAGTGGACGCCGCAGATGTTCGGCACCGCGGACGACGTCAAGCTCGCCGCGTTCTGCTCCTCCGAGCCCGACGCCGGCAGCGACGTCTCGGCCATCAGGACCCGCGCCGTCCACGACCAGGCCAAGGACGAGTGGGTCCTCAACGGCACCAAGACCTGGGCCACCAACGGCGGCATCGCCGACGTCCACGTCGTCGTCGCCTCCGTCGACCCCGAGCTGGGCTCGCGCGGCCAGGCCACCTTCATCGTCCCCCCGAACACCCCCGGTCTGAGCCAGGGCCAGAAGTTCGCCAAGCACGGCATCCGCGCCTCCCACACCGCCGAGGTCGTCCTCGACGACGTGCGCGTCCCGGGTTCCTGCCTCCTCGGCGGCAAGGAGAAGCTCGACGAGCGCATCGCCCGCGCCCGGGAGGGACGGCGCTCCAAGGGCCAGGCCGCCATGAAGACCTTCGAGGCCTCCCGCCCCACCGTCGGCGCCATGGCCGTCGGCTGCGCCCGCGCCGCCTACGAGTACGCCCTGGAGTACTCCACCCGGCGCGAGCAGTTCGGCAGGCCCATCGGCGACAACCAGGGCGTCGCCTTCCTCCTCGCCGAGATGGCCACCCGCATCGACGCCGCCCGCCTGCTGGTGTGGCGCGCCGCCTGGATGGCCCGCAACGGCAAGGACTTCGACAGCGCGCAGGGCTCCATGAGCAAGCTCTACGCCAGCGAGACCGCCACCTTCGTCACCCAGAACGCCGTGCGCATCCTCGGTGGGAACGGCTACACGCGGGAGTACCCCGTGGAGCGCTGGCACCGCGACGCCACCATCTTCACGATCTTCGAGGGCGCCAGCGAGATCCAGAAGCTCATCATCGGCCGCACCATCACCGGCCTGCCGATCCGCTGACGCCACCGCGGGCCGGACGGGCCCGCGGCGGAGTCGGCCCCCGGCCCCGGGCCGGACCCCCGGGGCGGGTGGAGGAATCCGCCCGCCCCACCCCGGACCGGCCCGGCGGGGCGCTCCGACGGTGGCGGGTGTCGGTGACGACACCCGCCACCGGCCCCGACCGGGTCCTACGCCACGGGGCGGGTGCGGCGGGTTTCCCCGTCGCCGCACCCGCCCCGTGGCGTGCCCCTCCCACTTCGTCTCCACGGCCCGGATGTGCCAGGATTCCGGGTATGCCCGGCACCCCGCCCCCCGCCGATCCGCGCTCTTCGTCCCTCCTCGCCGTTCTGGGCGCCCTCCTGGACCGCTCCCTCGTCCAGATCGAGGACGCCACGGCCGACGCCCGCCTCCTCGACCGGGAGACGGCCCGCACCGCCGCCGACGTCTGGGCCGACAACACGCACCCCCTGTTCCTCTCCGCGCTGGCCCGCGGCCGACGACGGCGCGAGGCCCGCGCCCGCGACGCCCTCCTGTGGATGGCCGACCGGGGTCCCCGCAGACGGGCCTGGATGGTGGAGCGCGCCGCCGAGGCCGGCCACGACATCGACGGACTGCTGCCGCCCGCCCCCGAACCCGTTCCCCACCGGGACCACGCCGGGAACCTCAGACCCGTGGTCGTCCCGGTCACCGAGGAGGTCGCCGCCGACCTGGCCGCCGACTACGACCTGGACACGGCCACGATCCGGGCCCTGGCGGTGGAGCGCCGCGGCACCGGGCTGGCCGCGCAGGTGACCATCGCCGCCGAGCGCCTCCACCGGGTCGCCGGGCCGACCGGACCGGCCGAACTGGACGTACGCCTGCCCGAGGTCGACGAGGTCCGCTTCGACACCCGTGACGCCCCGGGGGTCCGCCTCACCTGCGGTCCCACCGGGGTCACGGTGGCCTTCGGCGACGGGCTCCTGCGCGGGGGGAAAGCCACCCTGTGGAACCGCGACGACCACTGGCACCTCTCCGCCCGGGGCCGCCGCGCCGAGCGGGACGTCCCTCCCACACTCCGCCGACGATGGGATCGCGGCCACGGGGCCGCCCCCCTCGAAGGCGTCGTCCACGGGCCCGCCGCCAGGACCGTCTCCCATCTGCTGACCTGGATCATGACGAGGATCCGCTCGACCTGCCGGCGGCCCGAGGGGGACCGGGTGCCGACCCCCGCCCTCTGCCGTGCCCTGGCCGGCGCGGGTACGGCGATCGTGGCCGCCGGCGCACACCTGTCCCGGCGGCGCCGCGAACGGGCCTTTCGCGAACTGGCCCTGGAGTGGGTCCGCCGCGGCGGACCCGAGACGGCCCCCTGGTTCGCCGCGGCCCTGGACCGGGTGTCCCGCCGTTCCGGGACGGAGGAACTGCCCGAGGCCCGTCGGCTCGCCGGCGAACTGGCCGCGCAGGCCGCGCCCCGGGCGGAGGAGACCACCGACACGCCCTCCTCGGCCGTACTGCGCATGGTCTCCTACACCGCCTCCCACCAGGGGGCCGAAACCTCTCGGTCCGCCGAGGTGACCCTCCACCTGGCGGTCCCGGCCGATGCCGCCGACCCCGGGGCGCCCTGGATGCTGCGCGTCCTCACCGGCGGCGGTCCCGGCCGTGTGCGGGTGCTCACCCGGGCGTTCCGGGGGACGCTGCGCCCCCGGACCATCGACGACGACGGAGGCGTGTCGACCCTCCTGGCCGGTGACGGGGCCCTGGAGGCGCGCGCCCGCTGGTCCTGAACCCGTGACCCACGCCCCACGTGAGGGCGGCTCCCGGAAGTCGGCCTACGGCTCTTCGGGCACGGAGCGGGCCCGTGGCCGGGGTGGAACCGGATCACGGAATCGGTGTGCGGCCCCTCGGCCCCCGGCCGGCCCAGGGGCGCGGACCGCCCGGCGGCGCGGCCCCGGGCGGCCTTCTCAGGGCCTCGGCGCCAGCAGCCGGTACGCCGCGTCCGCAGCCGCGTCCTCCGCCTCGGCCGGGATCTCCCCACCGCCCGACAGATACCGGCGGACCAGGGCCAGCGGCAGATCCACCACCGCCATCCGCGTCCGCTCCAACGCGGTCCCGGCGGACTCCTCCGGGGCGCGCAACGCCTCGGCGATCCCGACGAGCGCGGCCCCCGACCGCGCGTTGCCCCGTTCCATCCGCTCCCGCTCGGCCGCGGGCCACCGCTCCACCTCGAAGTCGACGGGGGAGTACAGCAGTACGCGCGCCCGGTCCGGACGGGTCCGGCTCCAGGCCACCACGTGACGGGCGGCCCCGGTGGCCGCCGCCAGCGGGTCCGCCACCGCCAGCACGGCCCGGAGCCCCTCCTGGAAATCGGTCAGCGCCTCCAAGCGGACGGCGGCCAGCAACGCCGGCCGCCCGGGGAACCGGTGGTACAGCGAACCACTGGGCGCCCCGGCGGCCCGTGCCACCGCGACCATGGTCACCGCCGCCGGCCCGCCCCGCGCGGCCACGGTGATGGCGGTCTCCACGAGGGCGTCGGTGTCGAAGCGCGAGGGTCTTCCCATGGGAGGGACTTTATGCTCCACTGGTTTTTAGAGACACCCCTCTAAAAATGGAAGGTCCACCCGATGCGCGTCCACAACGTCCACCGACGCCGCCTGACGGCGTCCCCCGCCGAGGTCGGCGCCCTCCTCGACGGCCTGGCCTCCGACACCGACGGCCTCTGGCCCACCGACCACTGGCCCGCCATGCGCCTGGACCGTCCCCTCGGGGTCGGCGCCGCGGGCGGCCACGGCCCCGTTCGCTACACCGTCGTCGAGTACACGCCGGGGGAGCGCGTACGCTTCCGCTTCTCGGCCCCGCGCGGCTTCGACGGTTTCCACGAACTCACCGTCGTCCCCGAACCCGACGGCGGCGCCGTGCTCGGCCACCTGCTCCGGATGCGCGCCCGCGGGCCCGCCCTGCTCACCTGGCCCCTGCTGTTCCGGCCCTTCCACGACGCCCTCCTGGAGGACGGCCTGGACCGCGCCGAACGCACCCTCACCGGCACCGTCCGCACCCCCGCCCGTTGGGGGTGGTACGTCCGGCTGCTGCGCCGCGCGGCCCTGCGCACCTCCCGAACGCGGCATCCCCTTCCGGGCGCCGATCCGTCCCGTCCCTAGGATGGGCCCCGGCGCCCCCCACCCCCACAGGAGCCCCGTGTCCCACCGCCCCCTGCTGTTCCTGGACGTCGACGGCCCGCTCAACCCCTTCCGGGCCAAGGCCCAACGCCGCCCCGACGGGTACACCACCCACCGCCTGCGCCCGCACGGATGGGAGGACACCCCCCGTCCCCTGCGCGTGTGGTTGCGCCCCGACCACGGCGAACGGCTGCTCGCCCTGCCCTACACCCTGGTGTGGGCCACCACCTGGGAGCACGACGCGAACACGATGATCGGGCCGGTCCTGGGCCTGCCCGAACTCCCGGTGGTGGAACTGCCGCACTGGTCCACCGCCGCGGAGGGGCTCTGCTTCAAGACCACCACCCTGGTCGAGTACGCCGACGGGCGCCCCTTCGCCTGGGTGGACGACATGATCACCGACCGGGACGTCGCCCTGGTGCGCCGACGCCATCCGGGCGCGGCCCTCCTGCACCGGGTGGACCCGCGTCTGGGCCTGCTCGACGCCGACTTCCGCCGCCTGGGGGAGTGGCCGTCGGCCCGCCCGGCCGGGGCCCTCCCCGAAGACGCGTGACCCCCGGTGGGGTGCCGACCGCGCACCCTTCCCCGTGGACCGCCGCACCGCGTGGTGCGGCCGTACCGGTGCAGGAGGCGCCCGGCTACCGCTCCCGGGGGTCGTCGTCCGGGGGCGTCCTGGCGGCGGGAGACGTCCCACCCCTACCCTGGAGTGATGCACGCCACCACGGGCAACGGCGCCCCCACCATCACCATTCCCACCACGCACAACGGCCCTGACGGTTCCGGCAACGGCGGCTACAGCGCCGGTCTGCTCGCCGCCCGGCTCACCACCGTCGGCGGACCCGCCGTGCAGGTCACCCTGCGCACCCCGCCGCCCCTGGGCCGTCCGCTCACCGTGGAGGGGCCCGCCGACGCGCCCGCGCGGCTCATCGACCCCGAGGCCGCCGACGCCAAGGCCCGCCTCATCGCCGAGGCCGAGACCGTCGTCGTCCCCGACACCCCGGCGGTTCCCGGCGACCCCATCGACCCCGCCACCGCGAAGGACGCCGAGAGCCGCTACCCCGGCCTCACCCTCCACCCCTTCCCCCGCTGCTACAGCTGTGGTCCCGAACGCGCCGAAGGCGACGGCCTACGCCTGTTCGCCGGTCCGGTGCGCCCCGGCCACGGCCCCGACGGCGTCGGCGGCACCGTCGCCTGCTCCTGGACCCCGCACCCGGTCCTCGACGACGGCACCGGCGCCGTCGGCCTGCCCGACGTGTGGGCCGCCCTCGACTGCCCCGGAGGCTGGTCCAGCGACGTCTCCGGCCGCCCCGCCGTCCTGGGACGCATCACCGTCCAGGCCCTGCGCGCCCCCCGCGTCGGTGGGACCCACGTCGTCGCCGGACACCTGGAGTCCATCGAGGGCCGCAAGATCCGCACCGGCAGCGCCCTGTACGACGCCGACGGCCGCCTCCTCGCCCAGGCGTGGGCCACCTGGATCGCCCTGCCGTCCTGACACCGCGTTCCCCGCCGGAGCCCCCGGCCCCGTTCACGTCCGGCCCCGCACCGGGCCGCCCTCCGCAACCCCTAAGGTGAAACGTTGTGGCCTACCAAGACGTGCGGCGGTGACCGATGAACGACGGCGATGACGCCTCCGGTACGGCGACCGTGTCGGAGGTCCCCACCGTCCGCCGGGGGCGCGGCGGGCGGGGACGCGACCCCGAGCGTCGCCGCGCCATCCTCGACGCCGCCGACCGCGTCATCCAACGCGACGGACCCCACGCCTCCATGCTCGCCATCGCCGCCGAGGCCGGGATCAGCAAACCCATCCTCTACCGGCACTTCGGCGACAAGGGCGGCCTCTACCGGGCCCTGGCCGGCCGCCACGTGGACCCCCTCATCGAGCGCATCCGCGCCGAACTGCACCAGCACACCGAGTTCGAGGTGCGCGCCCGGACCACCGTGGGCGCCTATCTGTCGATGATCTCGCAGAACCTCAACCTCTACCGTTTCCTCATGGACCGGGCCACCTCCGAGGACCAGCGCACCCGCAGCGACCTGGGCATGATGGTCCGGCGCCTGGGCGAGGAACTCGCCGAGCTCATGCTCGTCGAAGGACGCGTCACCGGCCGCCTGCGCGCCCAGATCACCGCGCACGCCGTCGTCGGCATGGTCCAGGCGGCGGGGGAGTGGTGGCTGGAGCACCCCGAGGTGGGCGAAGAGGAGATCATCGACAACCTCACCGCCTCCGTGGTCGGGGCGGTCCAGGGCAACCACGGCTGACGGGGAGCCCCTCTTCCCCTCCTCCCTTGACCTGGAGCGCACTCCAGGTCCCATGCTGGAGCACATGAGGGACTACTACACCCCCGGTGAGATCGCCGAGCGCTTCGATCTCACCCTGGACACCCTGCGCTACTACGAGAAGGCCGGGCTGCTGCGGCGGGTCGACCGCGCCCCCAGCGGACACCGCCGCTACCGCACCGACGACGTCGAACTCCTCCACCTCATCCGCTGCCTGCGCGACACCGACATGCCCATCGCGCGCCTGCGCGAGTTCGCCGAACTCGTCCGGGACGGGGACCACACCATCCCCGAACGCCTGGAGGTGCTCCAAGAGCACAAGAACCGGCTCGACGACCGCATCGCCGAACTCGTCGACCGTCAGGGCGCCATCGAGCACAAGATCGACCACTACCTCGGCGTGCTCGCCGAACGCGCCGCCGAGACCGCCCACACCCTCAAGGACGTGAACTGATGCGCCACACCGAGATCGGCGGTCGCAAGGTCAGCGCCCTGTGCCTGGGCGCCATGAAGTTCGGCAGCCAGACCGACGACGCCACCTCCGCCGCCATCCTGGACCGTTTCATCGCCGCGGGCGGCACCTTCGTCGACACCGCCGACTGCTACCAGTACTGGGTGGAGGGCTTCGAAGGCCACGAGAGCGAGACCTTCCTGGGCCGCTGGCGGCGCGCGAACGGCATCACCGACGAGGTCGTCATCGCCACCAAGATCGGTGCGCAGCCCACCGTCCCCGGTGGTGGTCCGTACGACCAGGAGGGGTTGTCCGCCGAGGTCGTCGCCACCGCCGCCGAACGCAGCCGCCGACGTCTGGGCGTGGACCGCATCGACCTGCTGTACACGCACAAGGAGGACCCGCACACCCCGCTCGAAGAGACCATGGCCGCCCTGTCCCGCCTCGTCGACGAGGACACGGTCTCCCTGCTGGGCATGAGCAACCACCGCACCTGGCGGTTGGAGCGCGCGAGGGCCGCCGCCGGGGACCACGGCCACCGGCCCACCGTCCTCCAGTACCGCTACAGCTACCTCCAGCCCCGCCACGAGGTCCGGCTGGAATCACCCGCCTTCACGCACGTCACCCCCGAACTCCTCGACTACGTGCGCGCCGAGAACGCCGCGGGACGCGACCTGACCCTGGTGGCCTACACCCCGCTCCTGAGCGGCGCCTACGTCCGCCCCGAGCGCGCCGCCGCACTCGGCCCGGCCTACGACCACCCGGGCACCCGCAACCGGCTGGCCGCCCTGGACGAGGTCGCCCGGGAGACGGGGGCGACCCGCAACCAGGTGGTGCTGGCCTGGCTCATCGCCGGAGGGGTCGTCCCCCTGGTCGGTGTGAGCGGCGTCGACCAGCTCGACGAGGCGGTGGAGGCCGTCGACCTCACGCTCACCCCCGAACAGCGACGGCTCCTCGACGAGGCCCACTGACCGTGGGGACGCGCGGTGGCCTCTCCGTGACGGGGTGACCCGCCCACCGGACCGCGCGGCCTCGTCCGGTCGCCCGACGTCCACCGGAGCGTCCACCGCGTCCGGCAGAACGGCCGAAAGCGGACACCCGTAGCGGTGTCCGGGTGGCTCCGACCCGCCTCCTCCGGGGATCCCGGCAGGTCGGAGCCGCCGCCCGGGGGCCTCGGAGGCCCCCGGGACGGGAGTGGCCCCTGAGGAAGCGCGCGGTTTCGTCGTGCACATGTTCGCGAACACGGTTTTTACCGAGCTTTGACCGGATACCTTCCCTAGAGGCGGTGCCCCGATCGTGCCGCCCCGGCGACCCGTGGGGAGGGGCACTTGCCCGAGAGTGTGTACCACCAGATCCACTTCGCCTGGGCCGATCCCACCCTGCTGGGGCGCGTCGGCCCCGGACCCGCCGCCGCCTCCCTCACCGAGAACGCACGTCTCACCCTGCGCGCCTGGCGCGACCGGCTCCAACCCGCGCTCACCGTCGACTACCGGGCCTGTCTGCCCGACCCCGCCGATCACCCCGAGACCCTGTGGGCGCGCGCCTACCCCGACGGACAGGGCGCGCTCGTCTACCGCTGGCCCGGGGAGGTCGACACCGCGCACGCCTGGGCCATCGTCGGCCCGGCCGAGGGTCTGACCCTGCCGCGGATCCTGTCCCTGCACGAGAACCCCAACACCCGCCCCCACCCGCGCCGCCCGCCCAAGGCGGGCTGGGGCACCATGTCCGTCCTGGACGCTCCCGAACCCTGGGAACGGTCGGCGGCACCGGGGGCGGTGCGCACCCGGGACCGCCGCGCCGCCGATCTCACCGTCGGTGACCGCGAACTCCTGGTCGAGGGGGTCGCCTCGGCGCTGGAGCACCCCGAGCGGCCGGTGCGCGTCCTCCTGGCACCGGACCGCGCCGACCTGTGGCAGGCGGTCCAGCTGCGCTTCCTGTGGGGGATGCACCGGACGTTGTACGACGTGCTCACCCCCCGGGGAACGATCCCGGCGGCGGGGTGGGACTGGTCGCTGTCCACCTACGACCCGGTGCCGGCCGACTCCACCCAGCACATCGCCTTCGGTCCGCCCGGCGACGGGCCGGGGCCGCTGCTCCGGCCGCCGGGCACGGACCTGCGCACCGTCGCCGAACGCCTGGTGGGCGTTCTGCGCGACGAGGGCGGCGACGCGCTCGCCGCGCACCTCGCCGAGCGCGGCATCCCGGACGCGCCGACCTTCACGGACCGCCGTGACCTGCTCGTCGACTGGCTCGACCCCGCCCCGACCCCGGCTCCGGCCCGGGCCGCCCGGGAGGAGGCGGACGGGTTCCCGCGGACCCGGGACTCACTGCTCACCGGCGTGCTCCCCCCGACGGCGCCGCCCGGCGACCACCCCGAGTCCGGTACGGTCCTTCCGCCGATCCCGGAGCCACACCCGCCCCGGGGGTGGCGGGAGGGGCACCCGGACGACGCCCACCGGTCCGCCGCCGCTCCTTCGGCGGGCACCGGGCCGGACACGCCCGCGTCCGCGACGGCGCCCGGGGACGAGCCGTCCGTTCCGGGGGCGGCCGACGAGCCCTCCGACGACCTTCCGGCGTCCATCGGGCCGGACGCGCCGGCGCTCACCGACGAGGAGACGTCCACCGTTCCACGACCCGCTTTCGAGAACGCGCGCCCCGGTGCCCCCGCCCGGCCCTCCGACACCTCGACGGCGGAGCCGACCGACGCCGGGCGGACCGCCTCGCAAGCGCATACGCGCCTCGGGGCCCGCCCCACCACCCCCGGCCCCCTCGGTGTATCGTCCCGGTCCACCGACGATGTCCCGGTCCCGGTGGATCCGGGCGCGCCCGCTCCCCTGGACCTCGTCCCCCCGACCGAGGTTCTGCCCTCCGACGACCCCGGACCCGCGACGGAAACCCCTGACGGCCGCCCGTCCCCGTCCACCGACGACGCCCGGCCCCCGAGCGCACCCGTACGGTTCGACGGGCCCGACGACGTCCCCCCGATCGGGGGACCGTCCGACGGGACCACCCCGGGAACACCTTCCGCGAGGGACGCTCCCGCGCCCGGACCGCGGTGGCCCACGGAACGGGACGCGGCGGACTCCCCCTCCCTCGACGAGGACCTGTGGCCGGGCGGTCCCGACGGACCGGACCGCGCCGCCCTCCCGGAGGGGGCGTCGCGCACCCGCCGATTCGTGGCCGACACCGTGGACCCCGACGACGACCTCCCCGAGGCCGAACCGCTCCCCGGGGAGACCCCCGCCCACGGCGGTCTCCTCTCCTCCTCCCGCCCGCCCCGCACCGGGGCGCTCCCCGACGGTGCCCCGGCTCGCGCCTGGGCGTCCCGGGAGGCGGCCGACGCCGCCTGCGACCTGCCCGAGGTCGAACCACCGGGAACCGAGGAGACCGGACCCCGGCTCCCCACCGAGTCGCAGATCCCCACGGGGCGCGCCGCCGTGGAGGCGGCCTCGGACCCCGCCCCGTCCCCGCCCGAGGGCGACGAGGCGCTCTGGCCCGAACCCGTCGACGACGACACCCTCACGTCCCGGCGCCCCCGCCTCGCCCCGGCGCACACCGAGACGTTCATCGGTCCCGACCCCGAGCCCGCCGCCACGGGCACCGCCCGGCCGGGACGGGAGCGCCCCCCGCGCATCTTCGACGCCCCCGAACCCCACGAGTCGCGCAGGCCCCGCATCGCCCCGGCGCCGGACCCGGACCCGGACCCCGAACCCGGGGCCGAGGTCGGGGTCGGGGCCGAGCCCGTGGCCGAGGAGGAACCGCCGCCCGCGGTACGGCGCTCCCCCTCTCCCATCCGCACCGGTCTCTTCCGCCGACGCCTCGCCCGCCCCGACACCTCCGACACCGCGGGCCCCGACGACGCCCCGGGGGAGGAGCCCCGCGCACCGCGCTCCGACCGGGTCCGCGCGCTCGCCGAGGGCGCCTTCGGCGGTCGCCCCGCGCGCCCCGGCGCCGAACCCCCGGTCGCCGAGGAGCTCCCACCCGCCCCCGAACGGCTCCCGGACGACGCCCCGCCCCTCTTTCCCGCCTCCGAACCCGACGACCACCTCTCCGCCACCCTCGACCCGGACCCGCCCGCCGCCCCCGACTACGCCACCGAGACCGCCCCCGAACCCGACGACCACGTCGCCCCCGAGGACAACTGGCCCACCCAGTACGTCGACCTCCCCCTGGCCCGCCTGGAACGCTGGCTCACCAAGTACGGCCCGGAGGAGGCCCGCGTCGACCTCGTCGACGCCCGCGCCGCCGTGCGGGCCGAACGCGCCGAACTCCAACGGGTGCGCGACGAACGCGACCACTACCACGCCGAACTCCAGGATTCGCGCCGCGAGGTCGCCCGCCTGGGCCGGCCCTGGCTCGACGGCGAGGAGGACGAGGACCTTCCCGAGGCCCCCCGCCGATCCCGATGGCCCGCCCGCGTCCTGGTCGTGATCCTCCTGGTCGCCTTCCTCGCCACCGGCCTGGAGGCCGGCGCCCGCTTCGGCCTCGGAACCCTCGACCTCCTCGGGAGCGTGACCGACGCCCCGTGGTGGCCGCTGTGACCTTCCCCCGGACCGACGCATCGGGGTGACGCCCACTCCTAACCTGGAGGGATGACAGGAACACCGCCGGTCCCCGCCGCGCTCCCGCGAACGCTGCGGGAGACCGTCCAGGATCTCCCCCTGCCCACCCGCCTCCGCGCGGAGCTCGCCGCGACCACGGACGCGCACGTCCTTCTCGGCGCGGCCGTGGACCTGCGGGAGAGCGACCCGGACAGCGCCCGCACCCTCCTGGACGCCCTGCGCGCCCACGCCCCCGACCCGGCGCACCGGCAGTACGCCACCCACGCCCTCGCCGACCTCCTCCACGGCCGGGGACACCCGGACGAGGCCGCCCGGCTCATCGACGGCCTCCTCGACTCCGGCCGCCTCGACCGGGGCCTGGCCCTGATCCTCGCCGAGGACTCCACCGCCACCGGGGACCTCGACCGGGCCCTGCACTGCTACAACATCGCCTGCCGCAGCATCCTCGCGGGACCGGCCGAGACCGTCGCCGGCCTCGACCGCATCGGCCTGGTGCCCCTCCTGGGCCGGGCCGCGGTCCGCGAACGCCTCGGCCTCACCCCGGACGGCCACGACCTGGCCGCGCGCGAGGCCGCCCGGCACCTGCCCGACGCGGCCTCGGAGCCGCGCCGCCTCTCCGCAGACGCCGGCGCGGACCTGCCCTCCGGTATGTTCGACCGCCCCTTCCCCGAGGCCGACGAACCCCGTCCGCTCCCGGAGACCGTGCGCGAGAACCACGCCTTCCTCCCGTCACCGGCCCTCGCCGAGGCCCGCGAACGCGGCCTGCTGCCCGCCGACACCGACCCGGCGGCCCACCACCACGGCATCGAACGCACCCTGCGGGCCCAGGCCCGCGGGTTCCCCGACGTCCACCTGGGCACGATCGCGGTCACCCCGGACGAGATCACGGCCTTCGCCGCCGAGCACGGTCTCGACCCCGCCGACCCGGGCACCCTCCGCGCCTGGACCTCGGCCGTCCCCGACCCCGACTCCCCGCGCGTCACCGCCTGGCCGCCCGAACGCAACCACCCCTGCTGGTGCGGCTCCACCCGCAAGTACAAGAAGTGCTGCGGGTCCCCCTCCCTCCGCTGACCCGGGTGTTCCGCTCCCCGGCGGGCGAGGGACCCCGCACGGGATCCTCCGCCGCCGGTCCGCCCCGGGTCCCGGGGGCTGGTCGCGCCCCGGCCGGTCCCGGCTCCCGGGTCGGAACCTTCGCGGCCCCCGCACGGAACCCCTCGCCCGTATCCGGCATCGAACGGTCGTTCCCGTGCGAGACGACGATGACGGAAGAGCGAGGTGACGCCCCGTGTTCGGAATCCTGCGTCCCTGTCGGCACACCCTCCCCGACGGGCTGGCGGAGGAGTGGATGTCCCACATGTGCGGGTTGTGCCTGGCCCTGCGGGACGACCACGGCCAGGCCTCCCGGATCGCCACCAACTACGACGGCCTGGTCGTCTCCGTCCTGACCGCCGCGCAGGCCCCCGAACAGGCGGGCACCCGCCGGGCCGGCCGCTGCCCCCTGCGCGGCATGCGCGGGGCGAGGGTCGCCGACGGCGCCGGCGCCCACCTGGCCGCGGCGGTCTCCCTGATGCTGGCCTCCGCCAAGATCACCGACCACATCGAGGACGGCGACGGCCTCTACGCCCGACGCGGGGTGCGCGCCCTCGCGGGCCGGGTGGCCGAACGCTGGCGGCGCGGCGCCACCGCCTCCGGGGACGGCCTCGGCCTCGACGGTTCCGCCCTCCTCGCCGTCATCGACCGTCAACGCGACATCGAACTCTCCGCGGGTCCGGGCACCGACGTCCTGACCGTCACCGCCCCCACCGAGGAGGCCACCGGCGAGGCGTTCGCGCACACCGCCGTCCTGGCCGGGCGCCCGGCCAACGCCGCCCCCCTGCGCGAGGCCGGTCGCCTGTTCGGCCGCGTCGCCCACCTCCTCGACGCCGTCGAGGACCTCGAAGAGGATCGCGCCCGGGGCGCCTGGAACCCGCTCACCGTCACCGGCACCGACCTCGACCGGGCCCGTGACCTGTGCGACGGCGCCGTCCTGGGCGTCCGCCTCGCCTTGGCGGAGGCCGTGTTCACCGAGGACCGTCTGGTCCGCGCCCTCCTGGTGCGCGAACTCGGCCGCGCCGTCGAGCGGACCTTCTCCCGGGCGGGTCACCACCCGCACGGCCACCCGGGGCGGTACGGGCACCCGCCAGGCCACGGGCACCCGGGACACCACGGTGCCGACCACCCGCACGGACGCCGGGACCGACACCGCGACGGAGGCACCGGCCACGCCGGGGGCCCCGGACCCGGTCACCCCGGCGGCGGTGACTCCGGCGGGCACGACAAGGGGGGCGGCTCCTGCCGCTGCTCCTGCCAGACCCCGGACCTGCGCCACCCGCCCCGGCGCCGAGGGCCGATCATCGGCTGCGCGGTGGCCCTGTTCATGTGCTGCACCTGCCAGTTCTGCTGCCGGGACCCCCACCCGGGGCCCTGGACCGGCGAGCCGCGCTCCTCGTGGTGCGACATCTGCGAGTGCTGCGACTGCCCGGGGTGCGAGCACTGCTGCTGTTGCTGCGACGGCTGACGGCCGCACCCCGCGTCAACGCGCCACCGGATCCGCGGGTTTTCCACAGGCACGAGAAAGTTCCGCCACGCCCCCGGATCCGGCCCGACCATGGAACCATGTCCGAACAGCGCACACCCGCCGCACTCCGACCCCTCCGCGTCGGTCGGGCGGGCACGCCTCCCCGCCCCCGCGTCCGCCCGACCCCGACGCCCTCGGGCGTCGCCCCGCCGTCCGGCCGAGCGCTTTCGAGGCCTCGAATCCGACGGGGGAGACCCACGCACGCACAGCACACGTCCGAGGGGACGCGAGCCCACGATGACACGTCACACCCGACCGCGCGCCCTGCCCGCCGCGCGCGCCGTCACCGTTCTCCAGGGCGGCACCCCGCCGGCGGAGCCGTTTCGCGCACACGAACCGTCACCGAGGGCGGATGCGCCGCAGCGGTCGGTCCGCATCCCTCACCGGGACCGCCCCGCACCCCCGGCGCCCCGCGCCGACACCGCCCGCAGATCCGCCACGAGGACCTCGGCGACCTGCTCCTCGTGAACGGCGACGCCACGGGAGGACAGGGCGTCCGCCAGCCCCGGATCCCAGGGCGCCGCCGTGACCCGGCCCGGGTGCGGAGCCCCCGCCGTCCCCGCTGCCGCCGCCAGGTAGTCCCCGACGCCCATACGCCAGGGACGGGCACCGGTTCCGGCCATCACGTGAGCGGCGATGCGCAGGCCCTCCCCGTCGAAATCCCCGTGGTAGCGCAGTTCCGCTCCGCTCCGGGACAACGACCGGAGCAGGGCGACGGCGGCGCCGCTCGGCCATCCCGCCGTGCAGACCAGAGGCGGACAGGCGCTCCCCAGCCCGCGTTGCGCCACGGCCAGGACCGACGGGTTCTCCACCACGTGGACCACCGGGGCGGACCACGACGGATGCGCGTCGGTGGACGACCGGTCCATGGACAGCTGGTCCAGGGTCACCACGGCGGCCCGTCCCGCGTCGGCCCACACCCGAAGGGTCGCGGCCAGGGGACCGTCCCCCTCCGGGCGCAGGCCCAGGGTCAGGACGGAACTGGAATGGACGTCGCAGTCCACCCCGAACGCCCCCCACAACGCCCTCCGGTCGTGCGCGTTCCCGGGCACGGGCAGGTCGCGCAGCGCGGCCAGGGCCTTCAGTACCAGGTGGGCCAAGGGCCTGCCGCCGTCCAGCGCGTGCGGGTCCCCCACGACCTCGGCCGCCAGGGCCGGCAACGGCCGACCGTCCTCGGCGGGCAGGGCCGCCACGACCCGCAACGCGTGCTCCAGCCGGACCCGGAACACCTCCGGTCCACCCCCGGGCACACCGTCCGCGCGCACCCGGTCCACCCAGTGCGACAGCGCCGGCTGGGCGACGACCACCGGGTGCCGCGACAGCCACGACCACAACCGTTCACGTTCGCCCGCGACCCGTTCCCGGTGGGCGGCACGGTCGCCGATCGGACCGACGACCGCCTCCACCACGGACCTGACGTCCGCGCCCGAAGGCGCCAGCGCCTCCTCCACGCGGTCCAGGCGCACCCTCACGACGGGCCCCGGGTAGGAGGACAGCCCCAGCAGGTCGGCCACGGCCTCCTGCGAGGCCGGGTCCAGCCCCCTCACGGTCACCGAACGCACCGCCCTGCCGGAGGACAGACGTTCGTGCAACGCCCGCCACAGGGGGAGGAGGGCGTCCTCCCCGAGATGTCCGGGCACCTTCCCGGCGACGTTCACACGGCCTCCCCCACGGCATCGTCGCTCTCCAGCTCCCCGCCCGTCCACACCCACCGGGCCGTGGTCACCGCGTCGTCGGACTCGCCGGGCTCCGCCGGGATCAACTGGTGGATGGCGATACCGTCGAGTTCCGCGTAGGTGCACCACTCGTGATCGCTGGTCAGCACCATGTCCAGGCCGAGGTCGACCAGGAGCGCGAAGATCTGCCCCCGGTTGGCGCTGTCCACGCCGACGAACACCTCGTCCAACAGGATGAACCGGGGAGCACCGGGATCGGTGGCGTAGTGCGCCGCGACCGCCGCGAACAACGGCAGGTGCAACGCGATCGCCTTCTCCCCACCGGAGAGCCCCCCGTGGGCGCGCCGGGTCAGCACCTGCCACCCGGCGCCGTCGTCCTTGTCCAACTCGACGGTGAACCGGTGCCAGGCGGTGTAGTCCAGCACCTGGGCCAGGTGCTCCTCCCACCCGGCCGGT
Organism: Nocardiopsis lambiniae; assembly: GCF_031845465.1. Taxonomy (NCBI): domain Bacteria; kingdom Bacillati; phylum Actinomycetota; class Actinomycetes; order Streptosporangiales; family Nocardiopsidaceae; genus Nocardiopsis; species Nocardiopsis lambiniae. The sequence continues at coordinate 122,520 of NZ_JAVREP010000010.1, forward strand.
GTGTCCTCGGCCCGCGCGTCGTCGATCCGCTCACGGAAGAACGCGTGCAGGGTCTCGCGGTCGGCCTCGCCCAGGTTCCGGGGATCGCGGATCAGCAGCTCCCGGGCGCGCGGAGTGCCGCTCGGCGCGTCCGGCGCCACCTCCCAGCGCAGCCGGACCGCGATCCGGGACGCCGTGCGCACCCGGGACAACCGCTCGTTCATCCCCTCGACCAGGCCCTGGGCCCGGCGCAGCCGGTCGGCGAGGTGACGCCGGGTGTCACCGGTCAGCACCCGGTCGAACAGCGCCCGCTCCTCCTCGGTCAGGTCGCCGGACCGGACCCGCTGCTCCTCGACCAGAACGTCGTGCAGCCCCCGGGCACCGACCCGCACCCCGTCCACGAGCGCGCTCACCTGCTGGATCTCCTCATGGGTGACCAACTCCAGGAGCGCGCGTTCGGACAGCGCGTCCCGGGCGGTGTACACGGCCTCGGTCACCCTCGCGCGCGCCGTGCCGATCAGTTCGGGTGAGTGGTCGGCGCGACCGGAGGCGGACGCCACGGCCCGCGCCGTCTCCAGCGTGCCGCGCACCGTGAACTCCCCGGGGAGGGGCACGTCGATCCCCGCGTCCTCGTACAGGGAGGTGCCCACGAGGGAACGGAAGTGCTCCGCCGCCGCGTCCCGCGCGGCCACCGCGGTGGCGCTCGCGTTCCGCAGGGTGCGGATCTCGGTGAGCGTCACCCCCAGACCCTCCCTGAGGACGAGTCTCTCCTCCCGCAGGTCCGCCAGCTCACGGCGCAGCTCCGTGGAGCGCCGCTCCTTGGCCGCCACCTGCTCCTGGACCCGTCGGTGCTCCACCCCGACGGTGGCCTCCATGGTGTCCAGGCGGGTCCGCAGGGCCCGCGCGTCGCCCTCGGCCGCCAGGGCCGCTCCGGCCGACTCCTCGGCCTCCTCCTCGGCGCGCCGGGCGGTCTCGTCGAGTTCGTCGCGACGGGACCGCGCACCGAACAGCCCCACCTGACGGTCGAGCCGGTTCTCCACCGCCTCGCCCACGGCGGCCAGCGCCTCGCGGACCGACTCCAGCGCCTCGGCGTCGACCGGCAACCGGTGACGTGCCGCGAGGGAGTGGAGGTCCCGCTCCGCCGTCGCCACGAGGGGCAGGTGCTCCTCCAACCTCCGACGGCGCCGGTCCAGGCCCGTGCGCCGGTCGGCGACCCGTTGCTGCGCCGAACGCAGTTCACCGGCGGTCCCGCGGGTCTCCACGTCGGAGGGCAGCGCCGCCACGTCGGCGGCCAGCCTCCGGCGGCGTTCGGCCGCCCTCTCCCGCTCGGCGCAGACGAGGGCCGCGGCCCCGTCGAGTTCCTCCAACCGTCCGGTGAGTTCGGCGATGGTGCGCGCCCGCGCCCGCTCCCGGGCCCGGGAACCGATGTGCGCGGGCTCCTCCTTGGACCAGTGGCCGTGCACCGGGCCCGTCCGCCAGTGCCCGTCGCCGCTCACCGCCACCACGGGACCCGTCTCCGCGTCCTCCGCTCCGGTGACGGGACCGCTCGCCGTGTAGGCGACCCCGGCCAGGATCGCGCGCACACGACCGGCGGGGACGGGGCTCTCCTCGTCGACGACCAGCACCCGTGACAGGTCGGGCCCGGCGACGGGCCGCCCGGCGGCCGTCACGACCGTGTCGCCGAGCACCCCGCCCGCCGGCACCGACCCGTCGGGCATGATCCAGGCGTCCAGCAGCCCCGACGCCTCCAGCGCGGCCTCCACCCCCGCCTGCACGGACACGGGGACCCCCTCGGCGAAGGCCACCGTCCGCCACAGCGGGGCGCCGGGGCGCCCGGCCCGGTCGGCCGTCCGGGTGCGCGGTGCCACCGGGGCGACCTCGGTCGCCGCCTCCAGCTCCGCGATCGCCCCGGCCACCTCGGCGCGTTCCCTTCCGAGCGACTCGGCACGCCGCCGGTGCCCCTCGTCCAGCACGGCCAGGACCTCGCCGGATCGCCGGTGCGCTTCGGCGACCACCGCGTGCGGTCCGGTGCCCTCGTCCCGGTCGATCCCCTCGACCAGCGCCTCCGCCTCCGGCAGGGACAGCTCCACGCACCCCAGGGCCCACGCCTCGACGGCCTGGGCCAGGTCCTCCATCCTGGACCCGTGGGCCGCGGCGGCCTTGTCCGCCGTCTCCTCGGCGTCGGCCAGGTCCTCGGCCGCGTCCCCCAGGTCCGACTCCAGCTCCTCGCGGCGCCGCACCCGCTCCCGGCGCAACCCCACGGCGGTCCGGACCTCCTCGACCAGGGAACCCCGGTGCCGCACGGCGGCCCGCACCAACCTCCGGTACCGGCCCACGCCCTCCGGGCCCTCCGCGACCAGCGCCCTCTCCGCCTCCTCGACCACACCGGCCAGGTCGGCCCGCTCGGCCGCGCGGGCGACCTCACCCCTCAGCGCCTCCGTCTCCCGTTCGGCGCGCGCCGCCCCCTCCGCCGCCTCCCGTGCCCGCGCCCGGGCCCGCACGGCCCGCGCCCCGCGCTCCTCGGAGTCCCGCGCCCGCGCGTCCGCCTCCTCGCGGGCCTGGTCCGCGCTCGACCGCAGGATCTCGATGCCCGCGCCGGCGCGGTAGGCGTCGCCGTCCTTCAACCCCCGCAGCTCGTCGGAGAGGGTCTCGACCCGACGGTCCAGGCCCTTCTCCCGTTCGTGCAGCTCCTCCGATTCCGCCGTGATCCGCGCGGCCTCGGCCTCGACCCGTCTGACCTCGGCCGCGGACCGGTCCATGGCGCCGGTCGCGGAGACGAGCCCCGCCGCCGCGCCCCGGAGGACCCGGGAGGCGTAGACCCGCTGCCGGTCGGCGAGCACCTTCGCGGCCTCCACCTCGCCGGCCAGGGCCCGCAGTTCCTCCCGGTGGCGGTCCAACCGCTCGAACCCGCCCGCGATGTCGGCGAGTTCGCCGTGCCCCAACGGCGGCAGGGCACTGGACAGCAGCGACGACAACAACCCCGGGTCCAACCGTTCGGAGAGTTTGGGGGTGCGCAACTGGAGCAGCGCGGTGATGAGCGCGTCATAGCGCGCCTGGTCCAAACCCGGGTACAACGAGGAGCGGACCGCCGACCGGTACTCCTCCGCCCCCGGGTGCACCACCCCGTGCCCGGGACCCTCCACCGCCTCCTTGAGCTGTTTGACGGTGAGCGGCTGCTCCTCCGGGGTGAGCAGCGCCAGGGCCCCGCCCACACGCGCGGACGCGGTGAAGTAGGTCGCCTTGACCGACGAGACGTCCCGGGTGGCCTGCAACCGGGCGCCCAGGGTCAGGTACTCGTTCCCGGAGGCGCCGGCCCGCTCGAACTCCAGCCACACGTAGCCCACCCGGGTCGCCCCCGGGTAGCCGTGCCCGATCATGTTCCAGTGCATCACCCGCTCGCCGCCGCCGAAGGTCGACAACCGGTTCGGGCGCAGGCTCGCGTCCAACAGGAACGGCAGCAGCAGTTCCAGCGCCTTGGACTTGCCCGTCCCGTTGCGGCCCCGCAGCAGCAGCCGTCCCCGGTGGAAGGAGAAGGTCTCCCGGTAGTACCGCCACACGTTGAGGATGCCCGCGCGGCTCGGCCTCCAGCGGCCGGGCGTCACCCCACCGGGCTCGTCGGTCATGCTCCTCCTTCGAAGTCGGAACGGTCCACGGCGTACCGGTGGGCCGCCGCGAGGGCTTGATGGGCACTCTCGCCCGGGAGGGAACCGGGCACGCCACGGGCCAGTCCGTGCCCCACCAGCACGTCCACGGCGGCCTCGGCCAACCGGGCCGCGCCACCCTCGGAACGGAAGCTCCTGGCCCAGGCGGGCCGCCGCTCCAGCAGCCCCTCCACCTCCCCGGCCAGGTCGGCGAACGGCACCGGCGCGGTCGCCGCCACCAGCACGTCGAGCAGCAGCAGGGCCGTCTGCTTCACGTGCCCCTCACCGGGGAACCGGTCGTCGGTGGCCCGTCCGTCCGGGTCCACCAGCAGGTACCCCTCCGCCCGTTCCTCCAGCAGGAACCCGGCCTCCTCGGCCGCCCGCCGCACCAGGGAGCGCCCGGTCAGGGTCGACGCGTACTCCGCCTCGGCCTCGCTCAGGTCGGCGGTGTACACCACCGGGTCGTCCAGCAGGCGGCGCATCAGCCCATGCCGGGCCCGCAGTAGGCGCTGGTTGTGGGTGGGGGCCGCCTCCACGGCGGCCTCGCCGTCCCCGGACCGGGGCCCGTACCGTTCCTCGACCACCAGCGCCGCCGGGTCCGGGCCGTCCCCGGCCGCCCGCGACGGAGGGACCGGAGCGCTCAACAACCGGGCCAGCCGCGCCGTGTCCGCCCGGTACAGCACCAGCGCGTCGGCCCCCGCCAGGTACGACTCGGTACCGCCGTCCACGGCGGTGATGGCCCCGTAACGCTCCAACAGCAGCAGGGCGTCCACCAGGGCCGCCCGCTCGGCCCGCACCGAGGAGTCGAAGTCGGCGATGTCGTCCTCCATCGCGCACGTGTGCGCCACCCGCTGGGCGAGCAGACCGATCGTGGTCCGGCTCAACACCGTCAACTCCGCCGCCGCCAGGAAGAACAACGTGTACCGCCGCCGATCGAACGGCGTACCGGTCCCGCGCACCCGCCGGGCCGGACGCGGCACGGCCACGTGGGAGTCGACGGCGCGCACCTTGGCCAACCGGGCGTACCCGTGCCGGGGCTCCACCGTCAACGCCCACCCGCAGAAGTAGTCGAACCACGCCGTCAACTCCGTGCGCCGGCGACGCACCACCGTGAACGCCGCCTCGTCCGTCTCCCGGGTGAGCAGGGGAGAGGCGAGCAGCGCCCGGATGCCCACGGTCATCTCGTGCCTGACCTCGTCCACCCTGCGGTTGGCCGACCGCGCCGACGAGACCCTCACCGCACCTCCCCCTCGGGCACCGCCGCCGCCCCGGGGACACCGATCGACACCACGTGGTCCGGGCCGGTGAACACCCCCAGCGGCGTGCGCAACGTCGCCACCCGACCGTCCCCGGCCGCGAGCAGCACGATCTCCATCCGCCCGTCGGAGGTCAGGGCACGGCGCGCACCGTCCCCCGAGACGGGCTCGGACAACGCCCGCCCGAGCAACGACAACAACTCCTCGAACACGTCGTGCTCCAACCCCCCGAACGCCGACAACCGCACCGGGCCGTCGGTGGCCAGCAGCCGGCGGGCCCGCTCCACCTCCGCGCGCTGCGCCAGCGCCCGCTCCCGTCTGCGCTCACCCACCTCGCGCACGTCCCGGACCCGCGCGGTCCGGGCGACCCTCCCCGAACGCCCCGACGAACGCAGGTTCGGCGACACCGGGACCGGGTCGGCCTCCTCGGCCGCCCACGAGGTCCCCGGAGCGATCAACTCCCCGTCCTCATGGCCCAGGACCGCGTGCCGGGCGGGGGAGAGCCCGGTCAGCGCCGACCACAGCCGGTGCCGCTCCTCCTCCGTGCCCGACCGCGCGAACCACCGCGCGGCGGTGCGCAGGTCCTCGGCCGTGCTGGAGGCCCGCCGCCGCGACTCGGTGATCCGCTCCAGGGTCTCCAGCAACGAACCGATGGCCCGCCGCGCCACCTCGTGCAACCTGCGCACACCCTCCTGGCCGTCCGCGGCGGGGGCGAACCACAACCGCAACCCCGACCACTTGGCGCGCCTGCCCGCCATCCAGTCCGCGCGCGTCCGGTCCCCGGCGCTCGGCGGCAGGTTCGCCCCGTTCAGCGCGCGCTCCAACACCCGATCGACCCCGTGCCCCTCCACCCGGGCCAGCGCGTCGGCGATGGTCCGGGCCCGCTCCTCCAGGTTGTCGACGAACGCGTCCAGGTACCCGACGGTGGCCCGCTTGACCTCGTGGAAGGTGTCCAGGTCGGCGCCGTCGGCGCGCAGCAGCCGCTGGAGTTCGTTGTTGAAGCGCTTGGTGTTGTCCCGGAGCGAGTCCAGGTGCCCCTCCAACTCCTGGAGGGCGATGAAGACCCGGTTGTCGGCGGCGGGATCGTCGTCGCCCATCAGCAGGTGCAGGGCCCCCAGCCGGTCGGCGACGGCGTCCAGGACCGCGGTCTGGAGGGCGCCCTTCTCCTTCAGCCGCTCCAGGGTCACCAGCACCCCCGCGAACTCGGCCTCCCCTCGCACGGTCAGCGTGTACTGGACGTTCTTGCGCTCGAACTCGGCGGCGGTGGCGTACCCGGCCGTGTAACTCTGCGAGGACTCCACCAGCCCGAGCGTCTCCAGGTGCCGCAGCGCGGCCTCCACCTCGTCCTGCTCCACCGGCTCGCCGAACCCGGTGTCGGGCAGCCGGGCGTGCACCTGCTCCAACAGCAGCGCCGTCTCCAACCGCTCGTTGGCGTCGTTGAACACGTGCAGGATCGCGAAGTACAGATCGCGGCGACCGCCGACGGTGAAGTCGAAGACCCTGGCGGGAAGCCGCTCGAAACCGTGCATGCCCCATCCGTTCCCACTCACGGCGCCATCCGATCGACCCCACCGTACTCGGACGCCGTACCGTGTTCGATCCCGTGGATTCCCTCGAAAACGGCACGCGTACCGGAACCCCCCCGTTACCGTCGAGGCCATGACCCACGAGACCCTTCCGGAACCCCTCCAGGACGTGATCGCCCCGCGACTGTGGGAGGTGATCCGCGGCCTGGACCTCCCCCGGGAGTTCCTGACCGACCTCGTCGACCTCCCCCACGAGGTCGGCGACGTCCTCCTCGACGCCGTGGAGTACCTGGAACGCGCCGACCGGCCCGACGCCGCCCGCCGCCTCCTGGAGGCGGTCCGCGCCGATCCGCCGACCCGTGAGAGCGGCCAGTACGCCGCCTTCTCGCTGTCCGAGCGGCTGCGCGGCGCCGGAGAGGCGGCGCAGGCCGACGCACTCGCCCGGGCCCTGGCGGGCGACCCGGCGCTCATGCCCGGCCCCGCGCACATGCTCGCCGAGCTGTTCGAGGAGACCGGCGACCTGGAGCGCGCGCTGCGCTGCTTCAACATCGCCTGCCGCGACGCGCTCGCCGACCCCGCCGAAGACCTGGCGCCCCGGAACATGCTGGACGCGATGGTCCTCCAGGGGCGCGCCCGGGTGCGTCGGCGGCTGGGCCTGCCCGAAGACGACCACGACCGGGCCGCCCAAGCCTCCCTCGACAGGGTCCCCGGGACCCTGGCCGCCTTCGGAGAGCCCGACGACGAGGACCTCGACGACACCCTCCTGCGAGCCGAAGGCGTCCGACCGGTCTACTCCCGCGCCTGCCTGCCCCGTGCCCGCGAGATCGGGCTGATCGACGCCGACACCTCCGACACCGAGCACTACACGAACGCCGAACGCGAGCTCCGCGAGGCCAGGCGCACCCGGCCCGACGTCCTCCTCTCCACGGTCCTCGTCGACGCCGACGAGATCGCGGCCTTCTCCCGGGAACACCCGGATCTGACCGGCACCGACCTGACGGAGACCTGGACGGAGGAGGCCCTCCCCGCGGACTCCGCGCGCCCGACCCCCTGGCCGCCCGGCCGCAACGAACCCTGCTGGTGCGGCTCCACCCGCAAGTACAAGAAGTGCTGCGGCACCCCGGCCCTGTCCTGACCCGCCTGCCCGGGCGTGCGTCGACGGGCCGCGGACCGGGCACCGGCCCAAGCGAAGGTTCATGGCCGTACTCCGCCGACCTGCGCCGGGACGGGCCGTGAAACCCGTTCCGCGCCGGGTCCGCTCTCGGCCGCCCCTCTTCCTCACGGCGTGTTCCGCCGAAGACGGGAGCGTGGAAGGTACCACCGCCGCCCGGGCCACCGTTGACGCACCTTCCCGGGTCCGGTCCGTCGGATCCCCCCCGTCACACCCGGGGGGATCCACCCGTCACCTCCGGTTCACCGGGAGCGGGTGCCATCCGTCGGACCACCACCCCCAGGATCTGTTCCTCGGGGCAGGGCCCGTGGGCTCGGGAGTCCGAACTCAGCACGTTGTCGCCCAGCAGTGCCACATGCCCTCGCGGGCACGTTCCCCGGAGGCCGACCTCCACCGGGTACCGGTCGCCTCCTACGGCGACCACCCGCTTGATGTACCACCCCCGGCCGGTGACCCTCCCGTCCAACGGGGCCGACTCGCGCCAACCGGTCACCGGGTCGGGCTCGCCCACGACCACCACGCCGTCCGTCGCCATGCCGGACAGGCCGCGGCGGACCAGCACCCGGTCTCCGGGCCGGTAGGTCGGTGTCATGCTCGTTCCCCGCACGGTGATCACCACATAGCGGCGGTGCAGCCACCATGCCACCGCCCCGAGGGCGGTGAGTATCAGCACCACCAGACCCAGCACCGCACCCAGGATCACGCCATCACCTCGTCCGGTTCCGCGGGCGGGGCACCGGATGCGTCGCCGCCGGTGTACCCCTCGGCCTGGAGGGAGAACAACCGGGCGTACTCCCCGCCCCTGCCCATCAGTTCCCCGTGGTCGCCCCGCTCGGTGATCACACCGTCCTGTAGGACCACGATCCGGTCCGCGCCGCGTACCGCCCCCAACCGGTGGGAGATCATCACCGTCGCGGCCCCGTCGCGCAGGGTCCGCAGCTGGTCCTGCACCCTCCGCTCGGCCTCCGGGTCCAGTCCCGAGGTCGGCTCGTCCACGATCAGCAGGTCCCGGCCCCGCCGCATCAGCGACCGTGCGATCGCGAGCTTCTGCCACTGGCCGCCGGACAGGGTCGTGCCCGATGCCGTGTCCCCGTCCCCGTCCTCCGACTGGTAGAAGACACGGGAGAGCACCGTGTCGTACCCGTGCGGCATCTCCTCGATGAACCCGTCCGCCCCGGCCGTCCGTGCGGCCTCGCGGACCCGGTCACCGTCGTCCCTGTCCTCCAGGGCCCCGAGCGCGATGTTCTCCCGCACGGGCAGTTCATACGACATGAAGTCCTGGAAGACCGCGCTCATCCGGTTCCGCAGCGCCTCCAGGTCCACCTCGCGTATGTCCGTCCCGTCCCACAGCACCCGGCCCCGGGTCGGGTCGTACATGCGGCACAGGAGCTTGACCAGGGTGCTCTTGCCGGCGCCGTTGAGCCCCACCAGCGCCAGCGACCCCTGCGCGGGGATGGTCAGCGACACCCCCTTGAGCACCCACGGCCCGTCGTCGGTGTACCGGAACCACACGTCCTCCACCTCGATTCCCTCACGCAGCCGCGCGAGGGGACGCGGATCGGCCGGAACCGGAAGGTCCGAGGGTGTGGAGACCACGTCCTGGTAGTGGCCCATCAACAGCAGGGCCTGGTAGGCGCCGGTCAGGCTCCCGACGATGCCGCCCAGGGACGACTGGACCCCCGCGACCGCCGCGATGAACGCCGCCACGTCACCGATCGTGAACTCCCCGCGCAACGCGCCCGCCACCATCCACACCAGGCCGCCCGCGGACACCAGCGCGCCCAGCAGGGCCAGGGGCCCGTGGGTGAGGACCATCTTGCGGTCCAGGCGCTCCTCGGCGTCGTTGATCCGGAGCAGCTCACCGCGCATCCGCCCCAGCAGGAACCCCCCGGCGCCGAACAGGCGGGTCTCCTTGATCGCCGCCGGGTCCAGCATCAGCTGCTGGTAGAACATCTGCCGGCGCATGCGCGGACTCATCTGCCACAGCATCCCGGCCCGCTCGCGGTTGAGCATCATCTGCACGAACAGCATCGGCAGGGCGGACGCGACCGTGATCGCGGTGATCACGGGGCTGATGGTCAGGAGGATGCCGAGGAAGCCCGTGATCGTCAGGGCCCAGCGCACGGTTCCGAACAGCGACCCGAGGATCTCCTCCGGAGCGGTGGTCGCCGACGTCTGCGCCATCCGCAACCGGTCCAGGAAAGCCGGGTCCTCGAACCGGCGCAGCCCCGCGATCCGGTTGACCGCGCCGTACAGGCGCTGCTGCACGAGCAGTGCCACCGCACGCTTCAGACGTGAGCTCAGGTAGGTCAGCACGTACTCGGACAACGCGGAGACCAGGGTGAACACCCCGAGGAACACCACGAGCAGCAGGGGCGCCTCCACCAGCGGCCCCGGGACGCCCCCGGCGCCGTCACCGGCCTGGAGGATGTCCAGGAGCCACTTGGTGACGAGGGTGACCCCGGCGGGCAGGACGCCGGCCACCACCGTCAGGGCGGAGTACAGGGCCAGCGACCAGGGGGCCGCCCGCCAGGCGATCTCCAGCGAGTGGAGGGCCCGCACACACGTGGTGCGCGGACCCATCCCGTCCCTGGGGGCGGATTCGTCCGGGCCCGAGGACATCAGGCCTCCAGGAAGGCGGCTGCGACGCTCCTGACCTCCACGCCGGAGCGCACCACCACACCGTCGGCGTCGGCGAGGATGATGGCGGGGATGCCGCCGGGTGAGAACGCCAGGCCCACCTCGTCGCCGAGGCTCTGCATGACGATGGTGGCGTGCCCCTCCAGGACGGAGGTGTAGGCGTCCGCGTCGGCCTCGGGGTCCTCGTGCCCCACGAACGCGATGACCTGCTCGGGGGACAGCCCCGCGTCCCCGGCGAAGTCCACCAGGGGCTGGAGCTGCTTCTTGCAGCTGCCGCAGCTGGTGTCGAAGAACGCGTACACCGCCCGGTCGCCGAGCCGCTCCTTGGCGGAGACCTCGACCCCCTCCCTGGTCGTGGCGGTGAACTCCGGGACGGCCCGGCCGGCCGGGACCTCCTCCAGGTCCGGGAACACGGGGAACGCCCCTGCCTGCCCCGGGTTCTCCGAATGGCGCAGGCGGCGCACCAGCGCCAGGGTCAGCACCAGGTTGAACAGCGTGAGAGCGGTCAGTACCACGACCGCCGCGATGAGGACTCCCATCACGTTCTCCAGGTTCTATGCGTGGGGGAGGGGCGCGGACGGCGTGCCGCCCGCTCCGGGACTGAAGAGGTCGACGAGGTCGTCGAAGTAGAACGCCACCGCCGCGACGGCGACGGCGGCCGCCAGCGCCACGGCCGCCCCGCCCGGCGTCGGGAGCTCGGGCCCGAGCGCGAGGGAGCACCCCAGGCCGGCGGCGGCGAGCACGGTCAGCACGGCGTTGCGCCACACGTGCGGCCACCCCAGCGCGGACTCGGCCTTGCCGAAGCACGAGCACGTGACGGCCTTCTCCGCGCGCACGGAGTACAGGGCGAGCAGGGCGAACGCCGCGAACAGGAGGGTGGCCGCGACCAGGGCGGGCACCCTCGCCCACGCCCCGGCGAGCAGGGCGGCACCCACGAGCAGCTCGACCGCGACGTGCGTGTGGGAGGCGGCACGGGCGGGGAAACGCGGAACACGAAGGCGTTCGGCCAGGTCCGACCAGGTCCGGAGGTTGGCCTCACCGCGGATCTTGGACAGCCCGGAGGTGAGGAAGATCCCGGCGACCGCGGTCTGTAGGAAGAACGTGGTGAGTACGAGCAAGGGGGTCCGCTTCACAGGTCACAGGTCACAGGTCACAGGTCACAGGTCACGGGGGATCGGGGGAGGAGGGGCCGGCGCGGCCCCGTCCGGTGGCGGGGCCACGCCGGCCGGGGGGATCAGCAGTCGCAGGCGATGGTCACCCACGAGCCGCAACGGGCCTCGCCGCCCTGCAGGCAGCACTCACGGCGCTGCCTGTACACGCGGCGGGAGCAGCTGCTGCTGACGCAGCGGTACTGGTAGCCGCACGGCGCGGCGGCGGCCTGGGCCTCGACCCGGGGGGTGAAGCGTTCGAGGATCCGGTCGGCGAAACGAAGGAGGGGGGAGGCCTTCATGGAACAACCTTTCTCTCATCACGCCCTACTGTGGGGCGACATCAGCACCTTAAATGTTGAACGACCTATTACGCCAGGCTTATTGGATATGTTGCCGGGAGTTAACAGGGGCAATCGGAACAGCGGAAACTATGGGAACAACCGAAACAGCAGAAACAACAGGAACAGAGGTGGTGGGATCCTCGCATTCCATGATCCCATCAATCGAAGTGCGGTGATGTGCCTGCCACGGTGCGGAAACGCCGGTTCTCGGTGTCGGCCCGCCCTGTCGAGGAGGGCTCTCCCCGTCTCCCCGGGCGGCCGGTCCCGCTCGTCCGAAAATGAGAGCAACTCGATGAATCCGCATATATGAAAAACGCGCATGGTGGTGTCGCGTTTTTCTATTCGGTGGCGGTGTATGAGAAATTCGGGGATTCTCTGTCGACAGGGAACCGTTCGGGTCGTGGTACCGAAATGGTGGAGGGGGTGCCGGGGCCGGTCGGTCCTGTTCGGGACGCCGCCGGAATCAAGGAGACGGCAGGGGGCGCCACCTCCGCACCCGCGCCGTCAACGTTCGAGGCCCACCCGGTCGAGCTCGGCCATGAACCGCCGCTTGCGCCGGTGCTCGGTCCGCAGCCCGTCGACGAACGCCCGCGCCTCCTCCGGCCGCCCCGGGCGCTCGTACAGCCGGTGTACCTTCCTGGCGAGCTCTGCCGCCTCCGGGTACAGGGCCGTGTCGGTGAACCTCACCTTCTCGGCCACCCGCGGCAGGTACACCCCCAGGGCGTCCTGCGGATGCGAGGTCTCCCGCAGCGCGGCGACCCGCAGCCACCGGCGGTCGTCGCAGCCGTGCTCGACGGCGGCCTCCCACGCCTCCCGCGCGCTCCCCTCGTCCAGCAGAACCTCGACCAGGGTGCTGGGGTAGCCGGGGTGGCGCCGACGCGCGGCGGATTCCCGCAGTACCGCCAGTGCCCGCTCCCGCACCCCCGGCCACTCCTGCTCCGGGGTGTCCTCGCGCAGGGTCCGGTAGGTCGCCACCTCCGGGGAGCGTTCGAACACCGTCCACCTCAGCCGCCGGACCTCCGCCTCCCGGCCGTCCTCACGGTAGGCGCGGACCGCGTAGTCCACGATCCGCTCGTCCACTCGACCGATGCCCTTCTCCAGGCCTTCGCACGCTCAGCGCAGGGCCTCGTCCCGGCGGCCCGCCGCGTGCAGGGCGTCCACGATCCCCGCGTAGTACACCCGGTGCCCTCCGAGGCGTACGCCTCGACCAGGAGGTCGGTGTCGCCGGTGACCCGTGCGAACTCGGTCATCAGGTAGTGCGAGGACCAGTCCTCCTTCGGTCGTTCGGACCGGATCCGGGACAGCTCCTCCCGGTAACGGTCCATCCCCTGCTCGCCCAGGGCGTCGGCGACGTGCTCCACCGCCTCCGCGTACCCCCGGGCCTGCCCGTACTCCACGAATCCGTTGACGCGCAGCGCCCGGTCGATCAGGGCGCGCAGGGCGGCCAGGTCCACCTCACCGCCCGCACCGGCGACCGCGCGCATCTCCAGGCGGTCGCGCACCCCGGGGGAGGATGTGGCGATCTCCAGCACCAGGTCGACGAGTTCGCCGTGGCCGAGCGACTCCAGGTAGGCGCGGGTGCCCGCCACGGCCGGGGTCTCCACACCGTGTTCGACGTTGAACAGGTGGACCGGTCCCAGCGCCACCGCGTGCTTGCAGAAGTTCCCCTCCTCCGCCCACGGGCAGTCGCAGCGCAGGACATGCCGGCGGCCGGCGGGGTGAGTTCCACCCGGTAGGGGAGGGAGCCGTTGACGGTGCCGCGCACCGTGTCCCCGTCCACGGTCAGGCCGGTGACCTCGGAGACGTGGTCGACACCGCGTTCGTAGGACCGTCGTCCGGCGAGTTCGAGGAGGTCCTCCCTGGAGAAAGTGCGCATGCCGACATTCGACACCCCGCGCACGTACGTCCGGGGCCGTTCCGGAACGATCACCGGGCCAGGGGCCATCCGCCCCCGACGACAGGTCCGGCGTCCTCGCGGCCGACCCCGTGCCGGGAGCCCCGGGGCCACCCGCCCCACCGCGCCGACGCTCCGCGGAGCGGTGGCGCGGTGGGGCGGGTGGCCCCCGGAGTCAGTGGAGCGCCTGAGCGCCGATGACCGACAGCATCTGGAGTTTCTCGTGGCTTTCGGTGCCGGGGACGGCGGTGTAGACCAGCAGCAGGTGGGCCTGGTCCGGGTCGAGGAGCCGCTGGCAGTTCAGCTCCAGCGCGCCGACCTCGGGGTGGACGAAGCGTTTGACGTCGTGGGGGCGTATCCCGATCTCGTGGTCGCTCCACACCCGCCGGAACTCCTCGCTACGGGCCAGCAGCAGTTCGGCCAGGTGGGCTGCGCGGGACCGCGGGCCGCGGAGGGTGACGAGTCCGCGCAGCCCCGAAACGTACATCCGGGTCAGGAAGGGGTGTTCCTCCGGGGCGTGGATCCGCCGGGCGGCGGGGTCGGTGAACCACCGGTACCCCACGCTGCGCGCGGGTCCCGTGTACCGCGTCGTGTCCCCGGTCAGCGCGACGCCCATCGGGGACTGTCGCAGGGTCTCGCCGAGCTCGGTGACGATCTCGGCGGGTGTGTCGTCCAGGCGGTCGAGCACGCGCAGGAGCCCGGGGCCGACGTGTTCGTTGGAGGAGCCCCTGGGGGGCGGGTTGTGGCCGGCCAGGCGGAACAGGTGGTCGCGCTCGTCGAGCGACAGATGCAGCCCCTGGGCGATCGAGGCGAGCATCCGCTGCGAGGGCTGGGGGCCGCGTTCCCGTTCCAGGCGGGAGTAGTAGTCGACCGACATGTGGCACAGCGACGCCACCTCCTCACGCCTCAGCCCGTCGGTCCTGCGGCGCCGCCCGCGCGGCAGGCCGACGTCCTCGGGTTGCAGTGCCCGACGCCGGTTGCGGAGGAACTCCGCCAACCCGGGGCGATCGATCACGCGCTCCTCCTTCTGGGGTGCCGTCTTGTTTCCCACCGTCCTGTCTACCGCTCGCGGACGCCGGTAGCCACGGCCCGCCGATCCCCCCGTACGGGGCGCGGGGGCGGCCCGCCGAGCCTGTGATCGGGAGGCCCTGGATAGGTCCGCGCCCTCCACCCAGGATCGGTGCCGAGGCCCGAGCGGGACCGGGGAGACGAGCGGACGTGCCCTCGCCGACCGCCCGCGCGGACCGGGAGTCACGGGTCCCCCGGCGGCAGCCCGTCGGCGAACCCGCCACCACGACATCAAGGAGCAGGACCATGCCACGTCGACCCATCGACATCACCATGCCGGACCTGACCGGACAACGCGCCGTCGTCACCGGTGCGAGCGACGGGATGGGCCTGGGAACGGCCGCGCGGCTCGCCGCCGCGGGCGCCGAGGTGATCATGCCGGTCCGCAACCCGGGCAAGGGCGAGGCCGCGATCGCCCGGATCCGGAGCGCGACACCCCACGCCGAGGTCTCGCTGCGGGGCCTCGACCTGTCCTCGCTCGACTCGGTCGCGGCCCTCGGAGACACCCTGCGTGGGGAGGGACGGCCGATCGACATCCTCATCAACAACGCCGGCGTGATGCGGCCCCCGGGCCGACAGACCACGGTCGACGGGTTCGAGCTGCAGTTCGGCACCAACCACCTCGGCCACTTCGCCCTGGTGGGCCACCTCCTCCCGCTGCTGCGCGCGGGCCGGGCCCGGGTGACCTCGCAGATCAGCGTCGCCGCGCGCCGTGGCGCCATCAACTGGGACGACCTGAACTGGGAACGCTCCTACCACGGGATGCGCGCGTACGGCCAGTCCAAGATCGCGTTCGGGCTGTTCGGCCTCGAACTGGACCGCCGCAGCGCGGCCCACGGGTGGGGCATCACCAGTAACCTCTCCCACCCCGGGGTGGCCCCGACCGGCCTCCTCGCCGCCCGCCCCGAACTCGGCCGCAGCGAGGACACCCCGCACATCCGTCTGATCCGGGCCCTGTCGGCCCGCGGGATCCTGCTGGGCACCCTGGAGACGGCGAAGCTGCCCGCGCTCATGGCCGCGACCGCCCCCGACGCCGCGCGCGGCGCGCTCTACGGCCCCGGCGGCCCCGGCGGGCTGGGCGGCCCGCCGGCGAAGCAGCGGTTGTACCCGCCGCTGCGCAGCACGGAGGAGGCCGCGCGCGTCTGGCGGGCCTCGGAGGAACTGACCAAGGTCTCCTTCCCCGCCGCCTGAGCACCGCCCCCAGGACCACCCCACGACCCACGGAGACCGCATGAGCACCCCCGCCCCCCGCACGTCCAGACCCAGGAGCCCCTGGTGGGTGATCGTCGGCAGCGGTACCGCCGGTGCCGTCGGCCCCCAGATGTACCTGGCCACCATCGGCCTGTTCGTGCTCCCGATCGCCGAGGAGACCGGCTTCAGTCGCACGACCGTCACCGGGGCGTTCTCGGTCGCGGCGGTCGGGATGGCGATCGGCCTGGTCGTCGTCGCGCAGCTCGTGGACCGTTTCGCCGCGCGTTACATCCTCGTTCCGGGATTCGTGCTGTTCGCGGTGTCGATGGCGCTGATCGGGCTGGTACCGCCGGTCGAGTGGGTCTACTTCGTCCCCTGCTTCTTCGTGGGCCTCTTCGGGGCCGGGACGGCGGTCCCCGCCGCCAGGGCGGTGGTGAGCTGGTTCGACAACAACCGCGCCCTCGCCGTCGGAACGGTCACGGGCATCATCGGACTGGGGTCGGCCCTGGCCCCGCTGCTGGCCGGAGCGCTCATCGACGCCGTCGGATGGCGGCAGACGTACGGCATCATGGCACTGGTCTCGATCCTGGTGTCGGTCACGATGGTCACCCTGTTCGTGCGCGCCCGCGCGGAACGGCACGTCCGCGGACGACTCCTCCGGGAGACCCGTGTGGAAGGCCGCGACGTCAGCCTCGAACTCCCCGGCCTGACGGTCGGCGAGGCGGTCCGCACCCGGTGGTTCTGGGGCATCGCGTTCGGGCTGGGCCTGGCCGGGGCCGTCGTCTACGGCCTCCAGGTCCACCTCGTGCCGATGATGACCGACCGCGGGCTGACCGCCGAACAGGCGGCCACGCTGCTGGTCGTCTTCGGACTCGCCTCGCTCGTGGGCCGGGTGGCCGGCGGTCTCCTCCTCGACCGCGTGCACGCGGCCGTCGTCGGACCGATCGTGATGATCGCCCCCATCGCGGGCATGTTCTTCCTGGAACCGCCCTTCACCGGCGCCGCCGTCGCGGTCGCCTTCATCGGTGTCGCCTTCGGCATCGAGGGCGACCTGCTGGCCCTGCTCATCACCCGCTACCTGGGCACGCGGCACTTCGGCCGGATCCTGGGCCTGCTCCAGGCCGCCTTCCTGCTGGGCAGCGCACTGGGGCCGCTGCTCCTCGGGCTGGGGTACGACCTGTCGGGCTCCTACGACCCCGTCATCCCCGTCCTCATGGGTGTCCTCGTCGCCGGTGCCGTCCTCATCGCGACCCTGGGCCGCTACGCCCACCCCGCCGTCCACGGCTTCGACCGCCTCGCCGCACGCGATGAGCTCGCCGCCGCCGAGGTGCTGAGCGGTATCGCCGGGAGCGGCGAACCCCACGGCTTCCCGGACAGGCCGCGGGCCCGGACCCATGGCTGACCACCCCGACCCTTCCGCCCGGGCCTGCCGGGCCACCTACCGACTTACGGAGAGACCATGACCGAACAGAACCGGTGGCCGACCCGACGGGCGGGGCGGTCGACCGTCCTGGCCCAGTTCGGTCAGGCCCGAGCCGACCTGATGCGGTGGGCGCTGACCACCGGCGACCTACTCGCCGACGCGGTCGTCGACGAGATGCACCGGGTCGGGATGCGGCAGGCCAGGCCTGTGGTCGACCAGGGCATCCGGGAGGGCCTGGACTCCCTCGCCGATCCGCCCCCGGCACTGGAGGCGCTGCTGCGCCAGACCGAGGGCCTGCCCGACTACGCGGACGACGCCCTGCTCGACCGGGGCCCCCTGCCGTTCTACACATCCCCGCCGCCGGTGCACATCATCGCGCTCAACGCGGGCTCCCTGATCCGGGTCTATGAGTCGCCGTCGATCTCCGCGGTGCTGACCACGACCGGGCGGCTGGTCGACTCCGCGCAGCGGCGCATCCAGGAGACCGGGTCGTGGCTCACCCGGGTCATGCTGCCCGGCGGCCTGCGCGTCGGGCAGCCCGGCTACGTGGCGACCCTCCAGGTGCGGATGCTGCACGCGCACATGCGCAGGCTCGCCCTGAACCGCGGCTACGACGCCTCCGCGGACGGTCATCCGATCAACCAGGTCGACCTGGGGCGGACGTGGGTGGACTTCACCCTGACCGCCTACACGGCCGAGGGCCTCCTCGGGTTCGGGCTGAGCAGCCGCGAACAGGCCGACCTGTACCGCTACTGGTGGTACGTCGCCCACCTGCTGGGGATCGACGAGCGCCTGGTCCGGGGGATCACGGGCAACGAGGCCGCCGCCCGCCTCGACGCCGTGTTCCAGGCCGTGACCGGACCCGTCACGGAGGACTCCGCCGTGCTGGCGGACGCGACCCTGGAGTCGGCGACCTCCGCACTGCACGGGCTGCTCCACGTCCCGCGCGAGCTGGCCCGCCCGGCGCTGAACGCGCTCGCCCGCCGGATCCACGGCGACGCCGTCTGCCAGGACCTGCGGATCCCCCCGGCCCCGATCGCCGACGCCTGGCTGGGTCCGGTGCTCTCCGGTCTCGCGCTGGCGCGCGAGCGCCGCCGCCGCGACCCGCGGCAGTGGCAGGCCGCGATCGACCGCAACCTCGCGACCGCCCTCGACCTGGCGGCCCGGCCCGCCCGGCCCGCGGCCTACCAGCGCGGCGCCACCGGCTCCGCCGACTGAGGCGACCGGCCTCGGGCCCGCACACCGGGCTGCGGGCCCCTCCCGATCGGCCGCCCCCGAAGCACGGCGCCGCGCGGAGGGGGCCCGGGCCGAGCTGCTCCGCAGGCAGCCCCTCTGGTGACCTGTCCTGCGGCCGAAGCGGAACACGGTCGCCTGCCCTGCACGAAGACCCGGGCCGAGCCCCCCGAAAGAGCACAGCGCCTACGCCGCAGGGGATTCCGGATGGCCGGAAGGGGCCATCGGCTTTGCTCCCACCGTCCGTCACCCTAGGCTCACCGGGGGCGCACCCGCCCCTCGGCCCCGGGAACACGCGACCCCCACGGAGACGATGTGCGGCGACGCCAACGACTCGCCCTAATGCTGCAACTGCTCCTCGTGCTGGCCGCGGGTCTGCTGGGCGTGGTCACCAATTTCGCCACCGACGGCCGGGAGACCCCGCTGCCGATGCGGCTGCTGGAGCAGGCCGCCGTGCCGGGCCTCGTCCTGATCCTCGTGGTCCTGCTCGTCGGGCACTTCATGGCCTACCGCCTGGAGAACCCGCCCCCTCCCGAGTTCTCCTGGGAACCCGGGCGCTCGCCCTATCCCGGCCTCGCCTCCTTCCACGAGGACGAGGCCGCGGTCTTCTTCGGGCGCTCCGCCCAGATCGCGGAGGCGATGCGCAGGCTCAACGGCGTGGGGGCCGGGCCTCAGGAGCGCCTGCTGGCCGTCATCGGCGCCTCCGGCAGCGGCAAGTCCTCGCTGGTGCAGGCCGGGATCCTGCCCCGCCTGCGGGCGCAGCGCTGGAACGTCCTGCCGGTCCTGGTTCCCGGAGCCGACCCCGTCGGAGCCCTGGCCCGAGCACTCGCCAAGGACCAGGCCCAAGCCGACGCCTACGCACGCCGCATCCGTCGCGACGGCGGTGAACTCCTCGCCCTGCTGCGCGGAATCCGCCGCGAGAGCGGAGGGTCCCGGCGCACCATCCTGGTCGTCGACCAGCTGGAGGAGCTGGTCACCCTCAGCGGCGATCGGGACCGCACACTCTTCCTGGGCGCTCTGCGCGACGCCCTGCACGGTGACCGCCACCTGCGGGTGGTGGCGACCCTGCGCGTGGAGTTCCTCGGCGACCTCCTCAATGGGGAGGCCGCCGAGCTGTTCACCAACCCCTTGGCCCTCGGTGCGCTGGGGCACCAGGACCTCGTCGAGATCATCGAGCGCCCTGCCGAAGCATCCGGGTTCCGCTTCGAGGACGGCCTGGTCCAGCACATCGCCACCGACACCGGCAGCGGGGACGCCCTCCCCCTGCTCGCCCACCTCCTCCAGGAACTCCACATCCGCGCCGGGGCCCGCGGGGTCGCCACCGAGGAGGACTACCGGGCGCTCGGCGGTGTGGAAGGTGCGCTGGCCCGCCATGCCGACCAGGTCACCGCCGAACTGCGGGCCGAAGCGGACCTCGACCGCATCCTCCGGGTCCTGCTGCGCTTCGTCACCGTGACCAGCGGGGACGCCACCCGACGCCGAGTGCGTTCGGCCGAACTCGACGCACGCGACCGTCACATCGTCGACGCCTTCGTCGACGCCCGCCTCCTGACCAGCGACGTCCACGACGGCGGCCCCGTCGCACAGGTCACCCACGAAGCGCTCTTCCGGCAGTGGGCGCCACTGCGCCAGCAGGTGGAGGCGCACACCGAACGCCTGCGCCAGCGCGCCGAGCTGGAGCGGTGGTCCGGCGACTGGGAGGGAGCGGGACGCCATCCCGACTACCTGCTGACCGGGGCCCGCCTCACCACCGCAGAACGCTGGCTGGAGACCCTGCGCGAGAACGGGCAGGGCACCCCGGAGCTCACCGCCTTCGTCGACGCCTCCCGGCGCCGCGACCACCGGTTCCTGCACCGCGTCTCGCTCGCGATCGCCGAATACGTCCTCGCCGGGGTCGGGGAGCACCCCGAAACGGCCGTCCTGCTCACCCTGGCCGCCCTTGAGGAGTGCGAACCCGTACCCGTCGTCCGCGGCGCCCTGCTGGCCGCGCTCGCCCACAGCCACTGCTCCGCCGTCCTCACCGGCCACACCGACACCGTGCGCAACCTGGCCTGGTCGCCCGACGGAACCCTGGTCGCCACCGCCTCCCGCGACGGCATCGCGCGCCTGTGGGACACCGACGGCGGGCTGGTCCGGGAGCTGCGCGGCCACCTGGGCATGGTGGAGATGGCGGCCTGGTCACCGGGCTCGCGGCGCCTGGCCACCGCCTCGCGGGACCACACGGTGCGGGTCTGGGACGCCGGGTCCGGTGAGACCCTCCTGCGGTTCACCGACGCCACCGACGTGGTGCGGGGGTGGCCTGGAGCCCCGACGGGCGCTACATCGCCGCGGCCTCGCGTGACCGCGTCGTACGGGTCTGGGAGGCCGACACCGGTCGCCTCGGCAGCCGGTTGACCGGCCATACCGACAACGTCCTGGGCATCCGCTGGTCCCCGGACGGTACCCGGCTGGCCACCGCCTCGCACGACCGGAGCGTCATCGTCTGGGACGTCGGCGACGCGCGGGAGGCGGTCAGGCTCGTCGGCCACCGCGACTTCGTCGAAGGCGTGTCCTGGCACCCCGACGGCACCCGGATCGCCACGGCCTCGGGCGATCACACCGTCCGTGTCTGGGACGCCGTGACGGGGGAGCAGACCCTCCTGCTGCGCGGTCACCGCGACCGCGTGTGGAACGTGGAGTGGTCGCCCGATGGCCGACTGCTCGCCACCGCCTCGGCCGACCGCACCGCCCGGGTCTTCACGGCCGACGACGCCGAGGAGAAGGCCGTCCTGCACGGCCACAGCGACGCGGTCTGGGGTGTGGCCTGGTCCCCGGACGGTACTCGGCTGGCCACGGCCTCGGAGGACGCGACGGCGCGCCTGTGGGAACTGGAACCGTCGACCGTGGAGCACGCCGTCCACGGCGCGGAGGGTGCCGCCGTCAACTCCGTGGCCGCCCGCTCCGGTGCCGTCGCCGCCGCCTGCGAGGACAGGGCCGTGCGTGTGTTCCGCGAGGGCTCCCGGGGTGCCCCGCTCTTGCGCGGTCACACCGGCGCGGTGCGCGACACCGACCTGTCGCCTGATGGCACGGCCCTCGTCTCCGGCGGCACCGACCGCCGCGCTCTGCTGTGGAATCTGGATGCGGGCGGCGAGCCGAGGGAGCTCGATCACGAGGGCGCCATCGTGGAGTCGGTGGCCTGGTCGCCCGGCGGCGACCGTGTGGCCACCGGCGCCCAGGACCGGAGCATCCGCATCTGGGACGCCCGTGACGGCTCTCTGCTGGCCACACTCCGCGGCCACCAGGACTGGGTCGTGGGACTCGACTGGTCGCCCGACGGGCGCAGGATCGCCTCCTGCTCCGACGACCGCACCGCCCGTGTCTGGGACCTGAGCACCGGTCGCGAACACGTCGTGCTGACCGGACACGACAACTGGGTCGATGCCGTCGCCTGGTCCCCGGACGGGGCGCACCTGGCTACCTCCTCGGCCGACTGGACGGTGCGGGTGTGGAACCTCGCCTCGGGCCGTACCGAACGGGTGCTCACGGGACACGGCGGCCGGGTGCCCGCGGTGTCCTGGTCTCCCGACGGCGCGCGGTTGGCCACCGCCTCCCACGACCGCACCGTGCGGGTGTGGGACGTACGGGGTGAGAGCGAACCCCTGACGGTGGGCGTCCACCGGGACCGCGTCCTGAGCGTCGCCTGGAGCGGAGGCTCCCGACTGGTCGCCTCGGGTTCGGCCGACGGCACCGTGCGGGTGTGGGACGCCGACATGCCGCTGGAAGAGCTGACGCGCGTGGCGCGGCGGCGCACCTTCCGGGCGCTGACCCCGGAGGAGCGCCGCACGCACCTGCTCGCGGTCGGCGAGGAGGAGGGCCGGGGCGGGGTCAGTAGACCCGGGTGACCTCGCGGACCTCGGTGGAGACCAGGTAGTCCTTCGGGTCCAGGGCCATGGCTTCACGTTTGGGGGAGTCCCAGTAGGCGCGGTTGCGCTCGGCGAATCTCTCGGGGCCGTCGTAGGAGATCTCCCAGACGAAGTGGTCGCGCTCCCGGTCGATCCAGGCGCCGCCGAGGGAGAACCCGAACTCCAGGCGCAGTGGGACGATCTCCTCCCGCCACCGCCGGACCCACTCGTCGAGCAGGCCCTCGCGGACGGTGTAGGTGCGGAGCTGCGTGGTGACGGCCATGGCGGTGCCTTTCCGAGGGTGGTGCGTCGTGGTCGGGGCGAGTACAGCATGCCTTCCCCGTGGCGAACATGCTGAGAAAGCACCAACGCCCCGGCCGGGGAAGGCGGGGCGCTGAGTCGGGGAGACTTCGAGTGTTACGGCTGCGAGGTGCGGGCTGAGCTGAGGAAGGCGTCCCACTCCGCGGCGGAGAAGGGAAGGTGTCCGGCCGCGAGGTGCTTGGAATCCCGGACGGCAGAACCACAGGGTAGGTCGGCAACCTCCACACAGTTCTGGTCTTGGCCGCTGTAGCCGCTCTTCCGGAAGTGTGCGACCTCGACGCAATTGCCGTTGACGCCGCTGTAACTGCTCTTGCGCCACACCATCTGGTCGGTCACTGTAGTCACTCTTCTAGGTCGTGGAGATGGCGATCGATGAGCGCCAGGGACTGTACTGCGGTCATGGAGCAGCTCTGCGCGCTGCCGAACATGTCGTTGAACAGCCGGACCTGACGGTCTTCTTCCAGATACATGCTAGTGACGGGTGTTTCTAGATAGGCGATGCTGGCGTCCCTGGGGTCGGGGAAGTCCATGACCACGAAGCTCCCCTCGGTGGCCGGGTGGGCCCCGGCGGAGAACGGCAGCACGTAGAGGTCGATGTTGTGCCGAGCGGCCATGTGCACTAGATGCCGCAGCTGCTCGGCCATCACCTCGGGTGAGCCGACCTGGCGGTGCAGGACGGCCTCGTCCAGGATCGCCATGTAGGTGGGCGGGTCGACCCGGTGCAGGATCTCCTGGCGTTTAATGCGGGCGGCGACTCGCTGGGCGATCTCTTCGTCATCGCGGACCTGGTTGGCGCGGAAGATCGCATCGGCGTAAGTGGGCGTCTGCAACAGGCCAGGGATCACCTGGGCTTCATAGGAGCGCAGGGCGCATGCCTCGGCCTCGAAGTCGGCGAGCATCTGCGGCATGAGGTCCTTGTACCGGGCCCACCAGCCTTTCTCCCCGGCGAGTTTGGCCAACTCGTGCAGGGAGGCTCGGGTGGCGTGGTCGTCCACACCGTACAGATCCAAGAGCTTGTCCAGGGTGGCGGACGGGACGGTCCTGGATTCGGCCTGTTCGATCTTGCTCAGGTTCGACTTGCCCATGCCGATGCCCTTGGCGGCGTCGACGAGGGTCAGGCCGGATTCGCCGCGCAGACGCCGGAGCTCAGAGGAGAGGCGTCGGCGGCGGATGCTGGGGCTGTAGGGAGTGGGCATGGGGGTGAGCCTAGCGAAAAAGTCACAGTGGAATCCACTGGAAGTAGTTGACGATGATGGATTCCACAAGGATGATGAATGTGTGGCCGGTGATCAGGTCCTCACCGAGGGTTGATGGGGATCGTTGCTGGTCAGGCTATGCCGTGGCCGTCCCCCGCGTCTCTGAAACGCGCGAGTTCACCCTGATCCACCCCGCGCGCATCGACGCACCGGCCGAGTCCGTTGGAGATTCCTCGTCCATCCACGCCAAGGAGTGTCTTCGCCATGCTCGCAATCGCCCTCACGCACCCGCCGATGCCGTCGCTGCCGGAAGTGACCCTGCCCCTGGGGGAACTGGTGCCGCGGCGGTGCCGCCACTACTTCAACCCCCACGCCCGCCGCCCGCACTACAAGGTGCGCTCCTACGAGTTCGGATCCTCGCCGCAGCTGATGCCGCTGGTGCGGGCGTTCTTGGACGCCTGTGCCGCCGAGCGGGACGCCGACTACCGGTACCTGTTCACCCTGCTGGGGTCGGAACTGGCGGCCAACGCGCTCACCCACTCCCTCTCCGGGCAGCCGTTCGGCACCTTCACGCTGCGCTGCGAACGGCGCCGCACCGGCCTGCACTTGGCCTGCACTGACCAGGGTGACTTCTCCGGGCGCACCACCCCGGACGGGGAACACGAGCACCTGGTCCCGGACTCGGCAGGGCTGGAAGCAGGAGCGGAGTCGGGCCGGGGACTGGCCCTGGTGGACGCCCTGGCCACCTCCTGGGGTGACAACGGGATCGCGGACCACCGCCGGGTGTGGTTCTTCCTGGCCTACGACCTGACCGGCAACCCCTGGACCGCCACGGCCTGAACGGTCGCCTTCGCATCCCGAAACGCGAAACGGGCCCAGGAGAGCGCGGCAACGCTCTTCCCAGGCCCTCACAATCCCGGCATCCACACTGCGAGATGTAAGAAAGCAGGATCGATGAGGCATCCTATCCCGCGCCCCCGGCCCTCCAGTGACCCGCTGTTCCGCCCGCTGCCGCCGCTGCCGCGACGGAGTCCGCAGGTCGGCCCGTTCTGCCCGTCCTGCGCGCACCCCTCCTGCCGGACCCTGCGCGCCCAGCACCTGCCCCTGATCGGAGGCCACCGCTCCGAGTACCGGCGGGAACACGCCTTCGCCGCTGCCTTCCAAGCGAGGCATCTGCACCTGGTCGTCTGGTTCGGTGAGGCCACCGGCTCCTACTGGGTCGCCTCCTCCACCGGCCTCGCCGAGGTCCCCGACCTCCGGCCTCCGGCCCGTATAGGGGAACCCGTGGCAGCGCACCGCCGATGAGGCCTGGGTCGGAGTCCGGGGCCGGGCGCAAGGAGACTGTCTCCTTCCGCCCGGCCCCGGTTTTTGTTCATCGGTTGCTCCTCACGTGCTGGTCATGGGAAGAAGCACGGGCGCGGCCGACACCAGGGATGTCGCAACACGGGCTGCCATGGCTGGCGTCGTCGACATAGAAGTTCAGTGAAAACATTGTCAATCTGCATCTCGGTGTGCTGTACTGTTCTCGGTTGACGAGAGGAGGCGCCGATGGTGGACGCAGCGCACATCACCGCGGCCGACATCGCCCGGATCGCCCAGGTGAGCCGGACCACGGTCAGCAACTGGCGAAGACGCCACGGTGACTTCCCCGACCCCGTCGGAGGTGTGGGAAACCGGGCCCTGTTCGACAGGGCGCAGGTCGAGGCGTGGCTCGCCGACGGGGGGCGCCTCCCCGAGCGCGCACCCCATGAACACGTCTGGGACCAGGTGCGGACGGTCGCCGGAGAGGGTGGTGACCTGGGGGACGCCGTCGCCCGCGTGCAGGGTCTGCTGCTCGCCCTTGCCGAGGGCGGTACCCATGGCGTCGACCTGGCGCGGGAGCGGCTGTCCGGGCTGCCGGGGGGAGACACTCTCGCCCTCGCGGCGCAGCAGGAGGCCGCGAACCCGGCGCGGGCCCGGCGGCTCTCCGACCGGCTGCACCAGGCTTACCTGGCCGCCCTGGGCGGCAAAGCGCACATCACCCCGGAGCCGCTGGCCCGACTGATGGCCGACCTGGCCGGGGTCCGGGGCGCTGAGGCGTTCGACCCCGCGTGCGGGACCGGAGCCCTGCTGCGGGCGGCCGCCGACGGGGGGGCGGTGGGCCTCTACGGGCAGGAGATCGCGGACGCCACCGCTCACCTGGCCCGGGCGCGGGTGGGGATGGTCGTGTCCGGAGCGCCTGGCGAGATCGCCTGGGGCGACTCCCTGATCAGCGATGCTTTCCCCGGCCGCCGCTTCGACGCGGTGCTGTGCAACCCGCCCTTCAACCAGAAGGAATGGGGGGCCGACCGGCTCGCCTACGACGAGCGGTGGGCCTACGGTGTGCCGCCCCGTGCGGAGTCCGAACTCGCCTGGATCCAGCACTGCCTGTCCCACAGCCGCCCCGGAGGCCGGGTGGTCGTGCTGATGCCCCCGGCCGCCGCCTCCCGCCCCTCAGGGCGGCGCATCCGCCGGGAGCTGGTGCGTCGGGGAGCCCTGCGGGCCGTCATCGGCCTGCCGGCCGGAGCCGCCGCCCCCGTCCACGTCGGACTGCACCTGTGGGTACTGGAACCGCCGGGCGAGGACACCGCCCCCGTGACCCAGGTGCTCTTCGTCAGTGCCGCGGCCGGGTCCGGGGCATCCGGGGAGGGGGAGCGCCGTCCCGTCGAGTGGGAGCGGCTGCACCGGGACATCGGGGAGGCCTGGAACGACTTCCTCGAACAACCGGAGAAGACGGCGGACGTTCCCGGCCTGTGCCGGTCCGTGCCCGCGGTGGACCTGCTGGACGACAGCGTCGATGTCACTCCCGAACGCCACCTGCCCCTGGCCGTTCCGGAGGCCAGTGCCGACGACGCGCGCAAGCGCGCGGCCAAGCTGCGCCGGAGCCTCCTGCGGGATCTGGACGGCACACGGTCGGCCGTACCGGGGCAGGGATGGGCCGCCAGAGAGGGTGAGGAGTGGCGGATGGCGACCGTCGCCGATCTGGCCCGGTCGGGCGCGCTGGTCCTGCACCGGGCCCCGTCGGCCGCCTCGGGCCTGGTGCCCTCGGGCGAAGAGCACGGGCAAGGGGGCGGTCCCCGGGTGCTCACCGTGGCCGATCTCCTGCGGGACAGGAAGGCCAGCGGACGTCTGGACGAACTTGTCGATCCGGTAGACGCGGACAGGCGGGTGGAGGTCCTGGCCGGAGACGTGATCATCCCCTCCGCTCTGGCGAGGAGTGACCTGTCGCGATCCCGGGTCGCCACGGAGGCCGACGCCGGTGTACTCCTGGGACTGAACCTGCACCTGCTCAGGCCTGATCCCGCGCACATCGACCCGTGGTTCCTGGCCGGGTTCCTGGACGACGAGGACAACCTGCGCCAGGCCGGGCAGGGGTCGTTGATCACCCGGGTGGATCTGCGGCGGCTGCGCGTCCCGCTGCTGTCCCTGCACGACCAGCGGAGGTACGGGGCGGCGTTCCGTGAGCTCCACGAGTTCCGGACCGAGCTCGACCGGGCCCGGAAAGCCGCCCGGGAACTCGGCGACCGGTTGGTGAGCGGGCTGCGCTCGGGACTGCTGGTGCCGCCGCGTCCCGTCCTTCCCGAAGACGGCCCGGATGTCCCATGAACCGGCCAGACTTGACGGACGGCTCCGCCACGATTCCCTTGACGACCCTCGGAAGGACATCGGTGAACAACAGCACGCACCAGGAACTGGTCGGCTTCATCTGGTCGGTCGCGGACCTGCTACGCGGCGACTACAAGCAGTCTGAGTACGGCAAGGCGATCCTGCCGTTCGTCGTGCTGCGCCGCCTGGACTGCGTCCTGGAACCGACGAAGAAGGACGTCCTGGCCGCACATGAAAAGTGGAAGGGCAACCGCGCCCACCACGAGTTCGTGCTGCGGGCCTCGGGGCACAGCTTCTACAACACCAGTCCGCTGACCTTGAAGCGCATCGCGGGGGACGCCTCACAGGCGGCCAACAACCTCACACACTTCGTCAACGGGTTCTCCGCCAACGCCTACGAGGTCTTGGAGAAGTACGAGTTCCCCCGGCAGATCCAGCGCCTGCACGAGGCCGAACTGTTGTACCAGGTGGTGGGAAAGTTCGCGGACCTGGACCTGCGCCCTGAACGAGTGTCGAACATCCAGATGGGCTACGTGTTCGAGGAGCTCATACGAAAGTTCTCCGAGGCCTCCAACGAGACGGCCGGTGAGCACTTCACACCGCGCGAGGTCATCAAGCTCATGGCCGACCTGCTGCTGGTTCCGGACGAAGCGAGCCTCAGGGTGCCCGGTGTGATCCGGGAGATCCTGGACCCGGCCTGCGGGACGGGCGGCATGCTGACCGAGGCGTACGACCACATCACCAAGCTCAACCCGGACGCCACGGTGGTGGTGTTCGGGCAGGAGCTGAACGCCGAGTCTTGGGCGATCTGCCGGTCCGACCTGATGATCAAGGGGCAGACCCCGGACAACATCAAGTTCGGGAACTCCTTCAGTGACGACAAGCACCGGTACCGCAGGTTCGACTACATGCTGGCCAACCCGCCGTTCGGTGTGGAGTGGAAGAAGGTCAAGAAGGAGGTCGAGGCCGAGCACGGCCTCGGTGAAGCCGGACGATTCAAGGCTGGGCTGCCCCGGATCAACGACGGGTCGCTGCTGTTCCTCCAGCACATGATCTCGAAGATGAAGCCGGTCGAGCTCAACGCGGACGGGGAGAAGACCGGGGGAAGCCGGATCGCGATCGTCTTCAACGGGTCACCGCTGTTCAGCGGCGGAGCCGGATCGGGTGAGTCCGAGATCCGCAGGTGGATCCTGGAGAACGACTGGCTGGAGGCCGTGGTGGCGCTGCCGGACCAGCTCTTCTACAACACCGGGATCTCCACCTACTTCTGGATTCTGACCAACCGGAAGGACCGGGCCCACGAGGGCAAGGTGATGCTGGTTGACGCCCGTGAGCACTGGGTGAAGATGCGCAAGTCGCTGGGGGACAAGCGCAAGGAGATCAGCGACGCGCAGATCACCGAGCTGACACGGTTGTACACCGACGCGCTGAGCGTTGCGGGAGATCCGGAACATCCGTTGCACGGCAAGGTGAAGGTGTTCCGGAATGAGCACTTCGGATATCAGCGCATCACGGTGGAGCGGCCGCTGAAACTGCGCTTCGAGGTCAAGGAGGACGCGCTGGCCGAGTTGGCCGAGATGCTGGATAAGGGCAGGGCCACCGCCGATTACGGTCAGAAGGCGGAGTTGGTGGACGTCCTCCGGACGCTGGTGGGGGCCGAGCCCTGCTTCGCCAAGGCGGAGTTCAAGGACCGGATGCACAAGGCCTTCGCCGAGGGCGGGGTGTCCAAGCCGCCCGCCGCGGTGGAGAAGGCGGTGTGGTCGGTGGTGTCAGCGCGCGACCCCGAGGGCGAAGTCCAGATGAAGAAGGGCGAGCCCGAGCCGGACCCCGAGCTTCGGGACTACGAGAACATCCCGCTGGACGAGGACATCGACGAGTACATGCGGCGCGAGGTCCTGCCGCACGTGCCTGATGCCTGGGTGGAGAAGGACAAGATGAAGGTCGGTTACGAGATTCCCTTCACCCGGCACTTCTACGTGTACACGCCGCCCCGTCCCCTTGAGGAGATCGACGCCGAACTCAAGGATTTCGAAAACGAGATCCAGAGGATTCTTGGTGAGGTTTCTCGATGAGTTTTATACGAGTTAAATACGTTGCTGATATCAACGCCCATGCCCTTCCAGAAGCTACAGACTCGGAGTATCGGTTTCGATACTTGGATATTAGTGCAGTGGGCGCGGGAGGAAGGCTAGATATCTCAGGGGAAATGGTGAGGTTCTCGGATGCGCCATCGCGTGCCCGCCGTCTTGCTGCGCCTGGGGATGTTGTGATTTCCACAGTTCGGACCTATCTTCGCGCTGTGGCCGAAGTGCCTAAATCGGTAGAGCCGCTGGTATTTTCCACCGGATTTGCTGTACTGAGCCCGAAGGGTGTAGTCGACTCGCGCTTTCTTTCCTATTCTTGCCTGTCTGAGGTTTTTATTGGTGAGGTTGTTTCTCGTTCTGTCGGGGTTGGCTATCCTGCAATCAATTCAAGTGATATTGGAAATATTGAAGTCTGGATCCCGGGTATTTTTGAGCAGCGACGCATTGCGCGCTTTCTTGATGGTGAGATTGGAAATATTGATCGCATCATCGTCTCGCGGTGTCGACAGCTCGAACTCTTTGATGAGCGTTTGTCGAGTATGCTATCTGAGCGTCTGATTCCTGGGATCGTCGGCAACACAGTTGGCGAGTTTCCATGGCCCTGGCTTCCCTTGATGCGTGAGACTTCCCCTCTGGTGCGGCTTGGATATGTGTGCCGGGTCCAAGGTGGAGTCACGGTCGACGCCTCCCGTAAGCCATCCGAAAGTGATGTCACCAGGCCCTACCTTCGTGTGGCGAATGTGAAGGCTGACCGCCTGGATCTGGAATCCGTCACGAATATTACCGTTCCAAAATCGGTGGCCGATCGATCTACGCTACGACCCGGCGATGTGCTGATGACCGAAGGCGGGGACATCGACAAGCTGGGGCGTGGCACGGTCTGGCGTGGGGAGATTCCCGGAGCGCTCCACCAGAACCACGTGTTCGCACTGCGGCCGGACCCCGAGCGCTTGGACGCCGAATACCTCGCGCTATTGACTCGGTCGATCCATGGGCGCTGCTACTTCGAGGCGACAGGTGTGCAGAGCACCAATCTGGCGTCGACGAGTAGTAGCAAAGTGAAGTCTTTTCCTGTTCCCCTGCCCACCCTCCAAGAGCAGAAGTCAGCGGTCGCAGAGGTGAACCGGGCTTTGGGCGAGGCCTCTCGGCTTCGATCCGCTCTGGAATCCCAGGTCGCTCTTCTGGAAGAACGCAAGCGGGCCCTGATCACGGCCGCTGTCACCGGTCAGATCGATGTCACCACCGCACGAGGAGCCGATGTGTCATGAGCCCCGTCTACGACGAGAGAACCTTCGAGGAGAACATCGTCGCCTCGATGCTGGCCAACGGCTGGGAGAAAGGCCTCAACAGCGACTACCGGCCAGAATTCGGCCTGGACACCGGCCAGCTCTTCGCGTTCATCGGCGCCACCCAGATGAAGGAGTGGAACCAGCTGATCGCCCGCTGCGGTGACGACCAGGCGCGGGCCCAGCGAACCTTCGTGCAGACCCTCGCCAAGCGCATTCACGACGAGGGCACCCTCCAGATCCTGCGCAAGCACATCCGGGTGGAGGGTCTGACCTTCAAGCTCGCCTACTTCAAGCCCTCGCTCACCGCGGCCGAACACGCCTTCAGCAACTACGACAAGAATCGCCTCAGCGTCACCCGGCAACTGCGCTACGCCGCCAAGTCCGGTGACGTGGGCAAGTCCCTCGACCTCGCCCTGTTCGTCAACGGCCTACCCGTCGCCACCGCCGAGATCAAGAACCCCCTCACCGGCCAGAACGTCGAGCACGCCAAACACCAGTACGCCCACGACCGCGACCCCCGCGAACTCCTCTTCGCCGAACGCGCCCTCGTCCACTTCGCGGTCGATCCCGATCTGGTCTTCCTCACCACCAGGCTCGCGGGCAAGGACACCTGGTTCCTGCCGTTCAACACCGGCTCCGAGGGTCCCGGGAACAGCGGCGGCTCGGGCAACCCCCTCCCCACCGCCGACGGGTCCGGCTACCGCACCGCCTACCTCTGGGAACAGGTCTGGGACGTCGACAACTGGCTCGACCTCCTGGAGCGCTTCGTCCACGTCACCCGCGACAAGGACGAGAAGGGCCGCACACGCGAGAACGTCATCTTCCCTCGGTTCCACCAGTGGCACGCGGTGCGCAGCCTGGTCGACCACGCCGCCCGACACGGTGCCGGACATAACTACCTGGTCATGCACTCCGCCGGCTCGGGCAAGTCCAACACCATCGCCTGGCTCGCCCACCGCCTGTCGTCCCTGCACACCCCCGCCGACCCCGCCCTGATGGACCCTGCGGCACTCGCCAAGGGCGTGGAGCCCGACACTCCCGTCTTCGACAAGACCATCATCATCACCGACCGCTCCGTCCTGGACCAGCAGTTGCAGGACGTCGTCGGCGGTTTCTCCCAGGTCAAGGGTCTGGTCCGTCCCATCGGCGGCAAGGGCGGATCCAAGTCCGCCCAGCTCGCCGAGGCGCTCTCCACCTCCTCCGAGCGCATCATCCTGGTCACCCTCCAGACCTTCCCCGCCCTCCTGGACTACCTCCGCCGGGAACCGACCGACATCCAGGGCGGCAGGTTCGCCATCGTCGTCGACGAGGCACACTCCTCCCAGAGCGGCGAGGCCGCCAAGGACGTCAAGAAGGCCCTGCGCGACCTGGGCCTGGACGCCGACGACGACGAGCCCGACACCCCCGAGACCGCGGAGGAGGCACTGCACAGGTCGGCCGCCTACCGGGGCCGCAGCACCAACCTGTCCTACTTCGCCTTTACCGCCACCCCCAAGCACAAGACCCTCAACCTGTTCGGTGTCCTCGACCCGGCCACCGGCAAGTACGAGCCCTTCCACACCTACTCCATGCGCCAGGCCATCGAGGAGGGGTTCATCCTCGACCCGCTGCGCAACTACACCACCTACAAGTCCTGGTACGAACTCCTCAACGGCAACCCCGACGACCAGGAGGTCGACGCGGACAAGGCGAGCGCGCAGCTCGCCCGGTTCGTCCGGCTGCACCCGACCACCCTGGCCCAGCACGCCGAAATCATCATCGAGAACTTCGACAGGATCACCCGTCCGCAGATGGGCGGCAGGGCCAAGGCCATGGTGGTCACCAGCTCCCGCGAGGCCGCGGTTCGGATGTACAAGGCCATCGAGAGCTATCTCAAGGACAGCGGCGCACCCGACCCCGGTGTCCTGGTCGCCTTCTCAGGCTCCCTCAAGCTCGATGGCGAGACCGAGGAGACCGAGAGCAAGATCAACGATTTCCCCGAGCGCGAGCTGCCCGAACGCTTCGCCTACACCCGCGCCGACGACCCCAACGCCGGGCGCAACGGCAAGCGGGAGTACCGCGTCCTCATCGTCGCGGAGAAGTACCAGACCGGGTTCGACCAGCCCCTGCTCACCACCATGTTCGTGGAGAAGTCCCTCAAGGGCGTGGCCGCCGTCCAGACCCTGTCCCGGCTCAACCGCACCCACCGGCTCAAGAGCCAGAGCGACCTCTTCGTCCTCGACTTCGTCAACGACGCGGAGGACATCCAGGCCTCCTACAAGGACTACTACGAGGAGGCGGTGACCGGCGAGGCCGACCCGGACCTACTGAACACCCTCAAGAACCGCCTCATGACGGGGGCGGACATCCTCGTCGAAGCGGAACTGGAGGGGTTCGCCGCCGCCTTCCACGAGGTCGAGAACGGGCCCGGGACGGCCGACGGAATCCAGAACCATCCCGAGCTCAACCGCTTCATCACCCCGGCGGCGGAGCGGTTCGCCCAACTTGTCGACGCCGAGAACGAGAAGCGGACCGTCGCCGAGGAGTTCCGTGCGGGTCTCAACGACTACGTCACCAAGTACGCGTTCCTCTCCCAGGTCATGCGCTACCCGGATCCCGAACTGGAGCGGCTCTACCTGTACGGCCGCTTCCTGCTGCGCAGGCTCCCCGCACGGCGGGACGGCGGCGTGGACATCGGCAAGGTCGAGCTCATCGACGTCGACGTGACCAAGGCCGGTGAGCACGACCTCTCGCTGACCGCGGAGGGGACCCAGGAGATCCCCGGCTTCTCCGACGGTCGGGGAGACCTCTCCGACCCCAAGATGATGTTCCTGTCCGAGGTCATCGAGTTCTTCAACAAGCTCTTCGGCCGACCACCGACCGAGGCGGACCTGAGCATGATCCAGGAACGGGTGCTGGACGCCGCGGCCAAGCCCGATCTCCAGCAGGCGGCCTTCGTCAACAGCGAGGAGGCGTTCCGCCACAAGTTCGACCCGGTGATGAAGGAGACGATGATCAACCGCTACGAGAGCAACGTCGAGATCACTGAGGTCTACCTCGGCGACCAGGAGGTCCAGAACAGCATGAACAGCTTCATGAGCCGGGCCGCTTACCGCCTCATCCGCCAGCGCGGCACCGCCGTCTGAGCGGACCGTGCACCGAGGACGCTCCGAGACCGCCGGCCGGGGTGAACCGTCAAGGGACGAAAGTCCACCGGACACCCCGGCCCACGGGCCATAGGATCGCCCCGCAAGCGAAGGACCACGACGACCGTGCGGTCGGGCGCCCCTCCCCGCCACCGCCCGCCCGCACCCGACCCGGATGGGGGCCCGGTGTACGCCATACCCGATCGGATCGCCGACCGTTACGAACTCACCGATCCGATCAGCACGGGCGGGATGGGCCAGGTCTTCCGCGGCTACGACACCGTCCTTGACCGCCCGGTCGCGGTCAAGGTGATTCGGCCGGACCTGGTGACCAGACCCGACAAGTACCCGGAGCTCGCCGCCCGGTTCCGGCGCGAGGCACGCGTCACCGCCCGCATCGAACACCCCAACGTCCCCGCCGTCTACGACGCGGCCGTGGACACCGACCAGGGAATGCTCTACCTGGTCATGCAGCTCGTGCGTGGGGAGCCCCTCGCCGACCTCATCGCCGAGCAGAAGCCCCTGCCCATAGCGACGGTCGCCGCGGTGGCCGCGCAGATGTGTGCGGCCCTGTCCTACGCCCACGCCGTCCCGGTCGTGCACCGCGACCTCAAGCCCGGCAACGTCATGATCGCCGACGACGGCACGGTCAAGGTCCTCGACTTCGGCATCGCCGCCGTCCTGCGCACCGACATGACCCGGATCACCGTCACCGGAACCCAGCTCGGAACCTGCGCCTACATGCCGCCTGAGCAGATCTCCGGGGGCGGCGTCAATCCCCGCAGCGACCTGTACTCCCTGGGGTGCGTCCTGTTCGAGATGCTCACCGGGCGCACGGTGTTCCCGCCCGAGTACGGGCCCCTCCAGCAGCAGAACGCGCACGCGTACGAGGTGCCCTCGCCACCCTCCCTGCTCGTGTCCGGCCTGCCCGAGGACCTGGACCGGCTCGTCATGGACCTGCTCGCCAAGGATCCCGAGGCGCGCCCGGCCTCAGCCCAGGACGTCCACGACCGACTCGTCCCCCACCTGCCCCTCCCCGACCCCACCGCCCCGGACAAGCCCCTCCCGCCCGGCGGGATGCCCGACCCCACGCGCCCCTACCGGCGCCCGATGGCGCCCCGGCCCAGGAAGCCCGTCGAGAAACCGACCCGGCCGCTGCCGCCCACCCTGGTCGAACCCACCGACCGGTTCATCCCCGGCCTGGACCCCGGTGCGCTATCCGAGGCCGATGCCCACGCCCAGTCGCTCATCGCCGACGAGCGCTACGCCCAGGCCGTGGGCGTCCTCGACGAGGTGATCGATCCAGCGGCGTCCGCGCTCGGGACCGAGTCCGACCAGGTCGTCGAGCTGCGCCTGCTGCGCGCCACCGCCCTGGTGTTCGGCGGCGACGCCGGTCGCGCCCTGCCCGAGTTCACCGCTCTGGCCGACGTCCTGGAACGGCAGGCCGGCCGGGACGACCCCCGCGCCCTGCTGTGCCGCCAGCAGGCCGCCTACTGCCTTGCCCTGCTCGGGGAGACCACCCGCGCCCTGCGGGCAGGGGAGGAACTGCTCGTCCGGATCCGTGAGGTCGGCGGCGACCGCTCGGAGGACGCGCTCGACCTGCGCCAGGCGATCGCCATGTGGCGATTGCGCTCCGGTGACACCGAACGCGCGGCGCGCGAACTCGGCGGCCTCTACGACGACCTGCGGGCGGAGTACGGGCCCCAGGCCCCCGAAACCCTCCAGGTGGCCGAACTCATGGCTCGGCTGAGCCGCCGCGACCGACCGTAGGGGTTCGTCCGGCGTCCCGCCCGCCGCCCTTGTCCCGCCCCCTGCCTTAGCCGAAGGAGCCCTCCGCCGATGCCCCAACTCGCCCTCAGCAAGCAGTTCTTCGCGAGCGGGGAGTACGACGAACTCCCCCCGGTCGCCCGCAAGAACGTCCGCCTGGCGATGGAGAAGTTCCGGATCCTGACGCACGCCGAACTCAAGGCGGACAAGGGGCTCAACTTCAAGAACCCCCAGGGCCGCCGCAGCCGGAGCATCTTCACCTTCAAGGTGGACAACTTCTACCGAGGTGTGGTGCTGGCCCCCGAGAGCGGAGACAGCTACCTCCTCCTGAAGGTCCTTCCGCACGACCCCGCCTACGACTGGGCCAACAAGCAGGAGGCCGGGGTCAACCGGCTCACCGGAGCGGTGGAGATCTGGGACGCCGAGGGGCTCGAACGCCTCACCCCGGACCTGGAGGAGCAGGCGGCTCCCACCACCCCCGGGCAGCGGCTCTTCGCCCACGTCTCCGACGGGGACCTCACCATCCTGGGCATCAGCGCAGAGGTGCTGCGGGCCGCCCGCACGGTGGTGGACGCCGATGCCCTGGCGACCCTCGTCCCCTTTCTGCCCGAGGACCAGTGCGAGGTCCTGCAATACCTCGCGGCCGGGTTCGGCGCGGACGAGGTCTGGCGGGACATCGTCGCCCACCGGCCGACCAGGGGCGCCGACACCGACCTGGACACCGCCATCCGCAACACCCCCACCCGGGTCAAGCTCGTGTCCGGCCTGGACGAGCTGGAGGAGATCCTCTCCCAGCCCTTCGTCGCCTGGCGGACCTTCCTGCACCCGGCGCAGCGCAAGGTCGCCTACAAGGCCAGCTATCCCGGCAGCCACCAGGTCACCGGAGGCCCGGGAACCGGCAAGACGGTCGTGGCCATGCACCGCGTCAAGCACCTGCTGTCCTACCTGCGGCCGGGGGAGCGGATTCTGCTCACCACGTTCACCAACACCCTCGCCGCCGCGCTGCGCACCGGGATCGGACAGCTCGTGGACGATCCGCGCCTGCTCGACCGCCTGGAGATCTCCACCGTCAACGCGCAGGCCAGCAAGGTCCTCACCGAGGCGAACGACGGGCGCGCCCCGCGCTTCCTCACCGATGCCCAGGAACTCGACCGGTGGCGGAGGATCACCACCGACCGGGGGCTCGGGTGGAACGCCGAGTTCCTCCAACAGGAGTACCGGCACGTGATCCTCGCCCAGCGCCTGGACACCCTGGAGGAGTACCTGGGAGCCTCCCGCACGGGCCGCGGCAGCCGCTTGAACGCCGCGCAGCGCGAGCAGGTGTGGGGAACGGTGACCGCGTTCACCGAAGGCCTCGACGAGGACGGGAAGGAGACCCACCTGCGCGGGTGCGACCTGGCCGCGCGCGGCTTGGAGGGGGCGGGACCCCTGTTCCGGCACATCGTGGTCGACGAGGCCCAGGACCTGCACCCGGCGCAGTGGCGGTTCCTGCGCGCCGCCGTCGCGCCCAAGCCCGACGACCTGTTCATCGCGGGCGACCCCCACCAGCGCATCTACGACGCGAAGGTGTCCCTGAAAGCCCTGGGGATCAACGTGGTGGGCCGTTCGCAGCGGCTGCGCCGCAACTACCGCAGCACCCAGCAGATCCTCACCTGGTCGCAGCCCCTGCTGGCCGGCGGGAAGGTGGAGGCATTGGCGGACGGGGGGACGGAGTCCCTGGCCGGGTACCGGTCCGCGCTCCAGGGGCCCGCGCCGACCGCGCACGCCGCCGCCGACCCGAACGGCGAGATGGACGCGCTCGTGGAACGGGTACGCGACTGGATCGGATCGGGGATCGAACCGTCCTCGGTGGCGGTCGCGGTCCGGTTCGGATGGGTGGGGAGGAAGGCCGCCGTGGCCCTGGCCGACGCCGGGATCGAGACGTGCGGGCTGCGCGAGGCCGACGACGACACCCCGGGCGTGCGGGTGGGGACCATGCACTCGCTCAAGGGGTTGGAGTTCCGGTGCGTCGCCGCGGTCGGGGTGTCCGACGGCGCGGTTCCGTTCCCCAAGGCGGTCACCCCCGCGGAGGTGGACGAACTCCAGCACCGGACGGACCTGATGGCGGAGCGCTGCCTGCTGTTCGTGGCCTGTACCCGTGCCCGTGACCACCTGTACGTGTCGTGGCACGGTGCCCCCAGCCCGTTCCTGGCCGAGGCGGGCATCGCGTGAACCGGGGCGGCGGGCGGAGCGGTGGAGCCGCGCCACCCGCCGTTCCAGGGACGGCCGGCCCGCTATTCCTCTTCGCCGAGTTCCTGGAAGACCCGCTCGGCGCACTTGTCCATGCGCTCACCGTCGATGTACCACCGTGCCGGGCCCTGTACCGCCACCGGGGAGTCCTCCCAGCCCGCGAGCTCGTACATGGTCATCACCAGGCCGCTGGGGGAGTGGTGCCCGCCGTCGGCCTCCCACAGCAGCGGGTACTTGCGGTTGTTCGTCCAGGTCGCCCGGACCCGGCGCGGATCCTCGGTGAGCCAGTCGCGCATCGCGGCCGACTCCGTGGCGGACAACGGCCGGTACTCCAGGGGTGTGCCCGGGCTCAGTTCTCCGGCGTTCAGCAGGATGGTCACGCTGTTCGGGCGCCGCGCCTTGCGCGGGCGCCGGTTGGCCTTGGCCCGGTAGTCGGTGGAGACGGGCGGTGCCGCCGCGCCTGAGCGCAGATCGCGGAGTGTCAGCTCGGAGAGTTCACGGCAGCGGGTGGGGTCGGACAGGACACGGGTGACCGACGCGGGGGAATCGGAACCGTGGGCTGCGTCGATGTGGTGCATCAGCCACGGCATCGCCCGGTCTGTCAGGGGGACGGCTGCGGCCACGGCCTCGTCCCAGTCGTATTCGTCGGAGTTCATCTCCTTGCGGTCGACGCATTGGAAGACGAGGTGGGCGATGAGGAGGTCGCCCCGGTCAGCGAGGTCGAACCCACGCCCTCGGAGCCCTTGGGAGAGTTCGTGCAGCCGGTTGC
The DNA here is from genome assembly GCF_031845465.1 of Nocardiopsis lambiniae. Lineage (NCBI taxonomy): Bacteria > Bacillati > Actinomycetota > Actinomycetes > Streptosporangiales > Nocardiopsidaceae > Nocardiopsis > Nocardiopsis lambiniae. Next base: position 161,319 of record NZ_JAVREP010000010.1, read on the forward strand.
CGACGGCGCGTCGGAGCCGGACCGATCCCCAGACCTGGGCGGCTCCCAGTCGCTCCCCGAAGAGGAGACCGTAGGTGCTTCCCTCGCCTCGTTCCCACAGGGTGTCGACGTTCTGCTTCGCCCGGACCACCAGACGGGGGTTGGGGTGCGCGCAGGCCAGGGCGATCGCCGCCTCGACCACCGAACACCCCTGCTCCGGGGCGGGGTCGGGCTCGCCTCGCCGGTAGGTGTACTGCAATCCTCGCAGGGAGAACTCCTCATCGATCAGCGACTGCGTCCTGTCCAGGGAGACGAAGTCACGGTCCTTGACCGGGTTCTGCCGGTTTCGGGCACGTGTGATGCGGGTGGGCAGCCCGGGATCGCTGCCGTCCTTACCGGTGCAGATCACGTTCACGCTGACGAGGGCCTGCGCGAGCGCCTCCGAGTCGTCCAGCATTGCCCGGTGCAGGGCCGTCACGCTCTGGGCGCCGTCGATCACGCTGGCGTTGTGCAGTGTCAGCTCCACCGGCCTGCTCTGCTTGCGGGTTTCCGGGAAGGTCGCGTCCAGCGAGTCGCAGATGACGGTGATCCCGCTGTGGAGATGCAGGAAGAGGTCGGGATCGCCGATGACGGTGTCCGCGATCTCGGAGTTCACCTCGGTCCCTCCGAGGAAGTCCCGGATGTTGCGGCGGAACAGGTGCCTTCCGGCCTCGGAGTACCAGGCGGCGACCTGGTCGGCGCGGACGAAGCCCTGGTAGAGCTCCACCGGCTCGTGCCGGTAGAGCCATTGCCCCATGGTCGCCCGGATGGGCTGGTCCTCGGGAGCCTCTTCGACGCGGACCTGCTCCCACAGGCGGTGGGTGTCGAGAACCTGGAGGTCCAAGGTCAGACCGAAGCCGTTGGTCTCAGTGAACTCCTCGTCGAATACGCCGAGCACGTCCGGGTGCAGGTCTCCGGGGCCGGTCACGGCGACCACGAAGTGCACCCTCGCCTGGAAGCTGTTCAGCACGGCGCGGATGCGCTCCGCCATGTTGTTCACGCGCTTGTTGAAGCGGTCGTACTCGTGCTTTTCTAGGAGCTTCCACCCGCGGATGAACTTCAGGGCAGCGGCCTGGTCGAGACTCGCCCGCCCATTGGGACTCCATTTCGACTGCACCAACCAGATCTCGCTGGTGTTGCCGGAGACCGCGATCGCGTCGATCCCATGGTCGTCGCGACCGTCGATGACGCACATCGCGGCCTGCTCGTCCCTGTCCTCACCGTTCCAGCCGGTCACACCTCGCGTGGCCAGGGCCGCCAAGCCGCGCGACAGGAAGGCCTTTTCGCGTTCCTGGGGCTGTTTGCCCTCGTAGTCGCCCATGTCGATTCGGCCGGCGAAGTCCCGGTTCAGGACGAACTTGATCTGGCGAAGGGCACGTTCGGCGTGGGCGTCGGCCAGACGCTGCATGCGTTCCTCTGTTCCGTGGGGGGTGGCTGAGGGGATGAAGACGATCGTACTGATGACGCCGGGGGGGACGCAGCTGGTTCACAGTTCCACGAGCGCTTTTCCGGTGTACGCGGACGAGTGGTCTTCGGGTCCATGGAAACAGGGGCGCGGGCACGGAGCCATGGCCCGGATCGGCTCCGGTGGACATGCTCACCACCTCTTGGGGTACAACGGGGTCGCCGACCGCCGTCAGGTGTGGTTCTTCCCTGCCTGTGACCTGGCCGAAGGCCACTGGGTCATCGTGGTCTGCACAACCGTGTTCACGCCTACAACGTGAAACGGGCTCAGGATTACGCGGCAACTTTCCCCGGGCTCCCCCCATCCCGGAACCCCCGCCGCAGCATGTAGGAAAGCGGGATCGACGACGCGACCTTTCTCGCAGCCCTGGCCTCGACTCGAACCTTTGGCCGGGTGTACCGCGATCCGCGACCCTCGCCGGGGTGGTCTGCTAATCCCTCTACCGCCGTAGGCCCCGAACCCGGCCTCAGCCCTTCATCTCCGCCACCCGCATCTGGCCGACAAGGTCGCGCCTTCGGTCGGCCCTGATCGTCGATGGTTCAGCCCTGCGCGGCCGTTAACTCCGAGACCCTGACCGGAACCGGTCAGGAGCACCTGATGCCGGAACGTTCACCAACGGTCACCCCTGGTGTAGAACTAGTGGTCGCGCTGTATTTGTCCCTGCGGAACGGTCGGGAAGAGCATGGCGGAGCCGGTCAGCGGCACGGTGAAGAACACCCTGGTCAACTGGGGGCAGATCCTCAAGATGGTGCAGATCGGTAACCTGCACGGGCATCTGGCGATCTACCTGGGCGACATGGGGCGCCTGACGACCGAGGAAGTGCGCAACGAATACCAGCAATACCTTGAGGCGACCTTCGTTCCAGCCGATCAGGAGAACTTCGACCGCTTCCAGAAGTATTTCTCCGAGGATGGGAAACGGCTGGCGGTCCTCGTCGGAGAACCTGGCAGCGGTAGGGAGACGGCGGCCATCGCTCTCCATTCGTCCATCGGTCTGAGCGTTCACTCGATCTCCCTGAGCGAGGCTCTTGGCTCCCCGGTCAAGGTCTCCGAGTCCCAGAACGAAGCCCCGGACATCCTCCTGTCCCGAACCCACCCCTTGTCCGGTGTCGGATACCTGGTCGATGTCTCAGGACTGCGGAGGATCGATGACAAGACTCTGGGTGAGCTTTCCGCCCTGGCCTCGCGAGTCGTCGCTGAGAAGGCGGCTCTGACGATTGTTGCCCGACCCGGGCAATTGGACGGTGAACTGATCCATGTCCCCGTACTCCATGTTCGGCGCCCTGCAGGCATCGACGTCCTCGCTCGCCATTTGGGTCACTTGTTCGGTGCCGCTATCCGTAATGCCTGGGTCTCCTGGAACAGTGTCACCGAGCTGATGCGTACGGCCAGCCCGGCCGACGCGGCGCGCCTGGCCAGGATCGCGTTCCAGATCAAGAACTCCGGGTACGACGGGGGCGGTTTCGACACCTGGATCCGCACCTCGATCGACGCTTATGGTGACTGGGCGTCGGACATCCGCGGTTGGTTCGAGGAGCACAGAGGCGGTGACGCCGAGGTGTGGTCCAGGGTCGTCCTCATCACCACGGCGTTCCTTGAGGGGAATTCGGCGGACGATGTCCTCGGTTCCGCCGATCTGCTCGCACACGAATTGAAGATCGGGCCAGGAGACGCCGGAGGGCTGACCGGGTTGGGCGTGGACCCGACGCTCGAACTGGTCGGAGCACACCGTGCGCCCGACGGTTTGGTCCGGTTCCGCAAGCCCGACTACGCGAGTGCGGTGCTGGTCTACCTCTGGGAGCAGCATCCAAGGCTGCGTGAGTCCCTGCGTTCCTGGACCGACTCCCTGATCACCGAGGTGAGCTCGAAACCCGCCACCACGCTTCGAAGCACCTGGACGAGACTGGCCCTGCTGCGCCGTGACCAGGCCCTCACGGTCGATCTGTTCAATCGCTGGTCCCGAGAGGGCAAGACTCGGCTGAGCGCGGCGGTGTTCGCCGCCGAGATCGCGTCTTCGCCGGATTTCGGCAGTGCCATGCGCGCACGTCTCTATGACGCCGCGCGCAGCCCCGTATCCGAACACCAGGCGGTCGCGGTCGCCTACGCCTGCGCGCTCTACGGGGAAGTGAACCCGGCGTCCGCGCTCGTTCGGTTGAAGTGGCTCGCTGAGGCGGATTCGGACAGAGTGAGGAGGGCCGTGCTACGTGCTCTGGAGGATCTGGCGGGCAATGATGAGAGGTGGTTCGACGTCGTCGACGCACTCTTGCAGGAGTGGTGTGGAGTCGGTACCTCGGACGGCCGCAGGTCGGTGGCCCACCGATTCGCCGTTCGTTCACTGGCCGCTTCTGATCACGGTGTTCCGTTACTCCTCACCCGAATGAACACCTACACAGGCCTGGACAGACAGGGCATGGGCGACTACATCGCGGACCTGTGGGGAGCGCTGCTCGACACTGAGGATGAGGAAATCGCGCTGCAAGCCGTCGGAACCTGGGTCTCATGCACCCTGGAGGACGAAACCAGGTTCGACGACATCGAGGAGCTTTTCATCAGGGCCGTTGTGGGGGGCGGGGAGGCGGAAGTAACCGGGGAGAAGGTCAAGGGACGCATTCTCACGGCGATGAGGATGATCAACCAATGGTGTACCGGGAACGGCGTCGATCCCCGAGTCAATACCGTCTACACACTGCAGGCCCGCCTACTCGCGTCACATGTCCCCGGAGGGGCTTCTTCGACCTGAGTGCTTGGCTGCGGCCTTTGTCGGTGAACGGGCAGGTACCCGCCCGTACGCAAACCGGATGGGCTCTCAGATTGCTGGGCGCGTGGCGGCCACGACCAGGTGTGAGGGGGGTGTAGGACTGCGCGCAGGCGGTCGTCCAGCCGCTGTATACGGGCATGACCGCATGCAGCTCGTCCCGTCCGTTTACCAGGGCATGGCCCCGCGGTGTCGTGCCGGGCCCGCCTTCGCCCGGAAGTAGGGCCGGCGAGGGCGGAGCATCGGTTCGGGAGACGTTACTGGCCCTCAGGTGGATCGAGTCAGATGAAGACCGTCTCCATGTGGTGCCGTAGAGCGTCGACGGCGGGGCGGTCGGCCTTGTTCTCGGGGAGGCGGATCTTTATGCCTTCGAGGGCCGTGTACTCCTCGGCCGCGCCCGTGTGCAGGCGGGGGCTGACTCGGACGGTGAAGTCGGGGGAGACGGCGATGTAGCCTGCGTCGAAGAGCTTGTGCAGGTCCGCGCGGAGCAGCAGGCCGTTGTCCAGGCGGTGCAGGCCGCCGTCCGCGACCGGGTGGATGTGGGCCGCCTCCAGGGCGGGCGGGAGGGCGAGGCCGGTGACGGCGCACCGGCCCGCGTAGGCCTCCAGGAGGGCCAGCTTGAACGCCTGCTGGCCGAGGCGTCGGCGTACCCGGCCGTATCCGCCCCGGGTCGGACCGTCGTGCTCCCAGGTGGCGGTGTTCTCGGGGCCGTCGCTGACGGGGTCGCCGATGGCGGTCAGGATGCGTTCCGCGATCGGGGTGAAGTACGCGGCGTGCCGGTCGTCCCCGAGGATGTCGTCGAAGCCCTGTCCCTGAACCTGGTTCTTCGCGAAGTCCGGGGGTGCCGGAAAGGTCGTGCCCTCGTCGAAGAACACCGGGTCGCGCAGCATGATGCAGCCGATCAGGGGGTCCTCACCGGGCCGGATCGCCGGTTTTCCGTTCTTGACCCGGTACCGGTTGAGGGCGTCCCTGAGCTCTCCCGGGGACTCCCTGCCGTTGCCCTCGCCGAAGGCCTCCCAGGCTCTGGAAATCGGAACCCGGGCGAACTCGCTGAACACGGCCCCGCCCACGATCCTGTTGTGCGGGTACTTGGTCTTGAACAGGAACAGGTCACCGGTGCCGATGCGTCCGAAGCCCTGTTCCGACGAGGGACGCCAGAAGTTGATCTCCTTCAGGTGGGGGCGTTGCGCGAGGAACTCGGCCCAGGGCCGGTCAGTGACTCCGACATATGCCTTCATGGAGTGAATTATGGCTTTCCTGGCGTTCCGTCGGGCCGTCGGGTGGTGGCCGGATGCGGTGCCGGGATGCCTTGCCTGTGGGGGCCCGTGGGTCCTCGTGCTGATCGCCGTCGTGTTCGGTCTGGTGAGCGCCGGTACGGCGGCCGATGCCGTGTCCGCTGCCGCTCATCCGGGGACCGGACGTTGGTGTGCGGCGATCCGTCGCTTTCCGGACCTAAGACTCTGGAGCGGCTCGCGGGGCTCGGATAGGTTCTCGCCACCGTGCGGCCTCCCCGGCCGCCGGTTCACGGCAGTGCGCCGACGCGATGGAGGAAGCGTGTACGGAAAGACCGCTGTCGAGTGGGAGCAGTTGGTCGACGCGACCGTGCACGTGCTGGAGGAGCGTGCGCGGGCGGGTGCGGTCGTGACCTACACCGAGGTGAACCGCGCGCTCGTGGTGCGTACCGGACAGCGCCCCTTCGATTTCTCCCAGCCGGACGATCGGGCCGCTGTGGGCCGCCTGCTCGGGGAGGCGGTGGAGCGCACCCTTGACGAAGTCGGTGCCATGATCTCGGCGATCACCCTCTACCAGGGCGGAAACGACCCCGGCCCCGGCTTCTACGCCTTGGCGGCGGAGAAGGGGCTGCTGACCCCCAAGGCCTCCCCGGCCCAGAGGCTGAACTTCTGGACCGGGCAGGCGAACAGGGTCTACGCCCACTACCGGTTCCTCTGAGGCCGGTCGCGGCGGGCGGGGTCAGAACCCGCCGGATGCGCGGAGGTGTTCCAGAGCGGCGACGACCTCGCCGTCGGGGTCTTCGACCATGTCCTCGGCTTCGTCGGTGAGGGAGTGCAGCAGGTCGGTCAGTTCCATCGCCTCCTCGACGCGCCCGGACGAGGCCAAGAGGTCGACGGCGTCGGCCGCGCCGCGCACGGCGCGGGCGTACTCGGCGGCCTGCTCCCAGGGGACCGTGTCGGTGAGGCGCAGGGCTCCGTCCAAGAGGACGCGCAGGGCGTCGAGGTCTGCGGCGGAGGCGGCGGCCCGCATCTGGAGGTCCAGGGCGAGTGCGGGGGAGCGGTCGGTCTCGGCCAGGAGGGCAGAGAGGAGCTCCTCCCGGTCCAGGGAGCGCAGGTAGTCCTCGGGGTCGGGTACGGCGGGCGCCGTGGACCCGTGCTCCTGCTCGTACAGGTGCACCAAGGCCACCGCGACGACGTGCTTGCAGCAGTTGCCCTCCTGCGCCCACGGGCAGGTGCAGTCCCAGGAGAACCGCCGCCCGGTGCGCAGTTCCACGCGGTAGCGGCGGGTGCCCGACACGGTGGCCCGTACGCTGTCGCCCTGGTGGAGGAGGCCGGACACCCGGTCCAGGTAGTCGATGCCGCGGTCGAAGGACGTGTGTCCGGCCATGTCACGGAGGGATTCACGGGTGAGGGAGGTCATGGCTCCATGACACCACGGCGGGTGCGGTTCCCGGGATGGATATCGAAACGGTCGACGGCGCCCCGCAGGCTGCCCCTGTATGAACGATGCGGGGAGGGACACGGGCACCTGGGACACCGGCCCGGTCGGTAACGACACGGCAGCGGACTTCTGCGGTGGCCTCGACGACGCGGCCACCGAGGAAGGCGCGGGCATGATCCGCGACGCGCTGCTGTGCCCACCCGCCCCCGGGGACCGGCTCGGCTTGTTCTGAGTCCGGCGCTCTGAGTCCGGCGCCGAGGTCGCGGTCAGGCGTGGCGGGAGCGTCCGGTGGGGGTGCGGTGGAGCAGGGCCGGGGAGCGCGTGCTCCTGCGGGTGGCGGTTCTGCGGGTGTGTTCGGGGCGTCCTCGGCCCCTGGGGAACCGAGCGCACCAGCCCGAACACGAGCACCCGGGCCGAGTGCAGCGGCCCGGGACGGTGCGGCGCTCCGGGGCCGCCATCAGCACCAGCTCGCACACCACCGCGTTGAGCGGGGTGGACAGGCGGGTCGGGCTCGTGCGCATGCGCTCCCTCAGTTCCTCGGCTCCGGAGGGGTTCCGGTGGTCCGTCTCCGGGCGAACCTACCCCTGGGCCCGGAATCGGGGAAAGGGGTTTTCCCGCGCTCGCGGCACATGGGGACGAAGCGGGGACCGGGGCGCCGACCTGTCGGAGGAATGGGGTAAAACTGTGCGAAGTTCGCATATCCCCTGATGGACAAGTGAAGACGGGATCCCCCATGCCCCTGACCCCGCGTGCGGTGCTGTGCGCGGCGTTGGTCGCCGCGTCGACCCTCACCGCCTGCGCCCCCGCCGAGAACCTGCTGAACGATGTCGTCCGCGACGTCACCGGCGTCCCGATCACCTATGACGAGGTCGACCGCGACGACCCGTTCGGCGGTACCGAGGCCGAGGGGTACGACGAGGAGTTCGTCGTGCCCGAGGCGGCCGGGATCGGGGAGTACCCCGCCGACCGGATCCAGGAGGCCTATGACGTCACCGGCGCGTTCCTGGACGCCGTCTACCTGGATCGGACCTCCGTCTTCGAGGGCGACGACATGCGCTTCCGATCCCTGCTCGCCGGACAGGCCCGGGACTGGTACCAGGAGAACGCCGGACACGAGGATCCCGCCCTCGACACCCGCTCCCTGCTCTTCCACCTGACGCCCGGCACCGCCGAACCCATCGGCGACGTGGTCAAGGTGAAGGGCCGCATGTGGGCCGAGACGGCCCAGGACGAGACCGGATGGGACTACCTGGCGGTGCGCACCGAGTACACGATCGTGCACCCGGTCGCCCGGCCGGGGGAGAAGGTGTCGGTGCGCCTGGTCACCTCGCACTACGGAGAGGTGTCCTTCTACGACCTCGGTGACGGCCGCTGGGAGGCCTGGCCGAACTGGTGGCGCTCGGCGGGCCCGGCCCACTGCCTGTGGGACGAGTACACCTTCACGCCCGCCTACCCCGACGAGATGCCCGAGGGCGAACGCCCCAAGGGGTGGATCGAGGGGGATCCCTACGACCTGGAGGCCGCCCGCGACATGGACGAGCAGGAGTGCGGCGCCATCGGCGCCACCTGACGCTTCGGGGGGCGTCGGCCGACGAGCCGGCCGCCCCGGGCCCTCGTCGGGCGCTCGCGCCCGCCCCGGCGGGCGGTGCTTCCGGGCCCGTCCGATTCTTCCGCGTTCCCGCCCTCGGATCCGCCGGGCGTGGCTGACGCGCTGTCGCGATCCGGACGTCCACACTGGTGGCATGGACGTGGTGGGGATCGATGGGTGTCCGAAGGGCTGGGTGGCGGTCCGTCTCGTGGACGGTCGTTTCGACGGGGCCCGGTTCTGCCCGACCCTGGCCGAAGCGACCTCCATGGCCGGGACCGTCGCGGTCGACATCCCCTTGGGCCTCCTCGATCACGGGTGGCGCGAGTGCGACGGGCTGGTGTCGGCGCTTCTGAAGGGGCACGCCTCCAGTGTCTTCCGGATACCCCCGAGACGGGTCGTCGAGGCCGACGGCTACGAGGCCGCCAACACCCTGTGCAGCGAGCTGACCGGGAAGGGCCTCAGTCGCCAGTCCCACGCCCTGTTCCCGAGGATCCTGGAGGCCGACGCCCTGCGCGAAGCCGGTGTGCCGGAGCTGCACGAGGTCCACCCCGAGCTCTCGTTCCGGGTCATGGCGGGCCGCCCCCTCCGGTGGTCCAAGAAGACCTGGAACGGCCAGGCGGAACGCCGCCGCCTGCTCGACTCCGCCGGGATCCTGCCCCCCGACGACCTCGCGGAGGCGGGTTCGGTCCCCGTCGTCGACGTCCTCGACGCGACCGCGGCGGCGTGGAGCGCCCACCGCGTCGCCACGGGGGCGGCCCAGTGCCACCCCGACCCCCCGCAGCTCGACGGGGCGGGGGGACCGGTCGCGATCCGCTGCTGAGACCCCGCGCGACCCGAGGGCCGGAACCCGCACTCCAACGGGACCGAGACCCGGTGCGGCGACCACCCCCTCAGAACGATTCCGCGGCTTTTCGTGTGCCTCATTCCTTATGTCGTTCCGAAGGGGACGATGATCCGGGGATGAAATTTCATGATCTTTCGGGCAGGCGTGTGATATGGGTCGCGGAAATGCATCCGAAGGTTTATTTTTAAGGGTCTTAGTATTTTTGGGTTATGGGATGATGGATCATGGTGATTGGCCGGTGAATTCGGCTTTCTCCTTGCGGTCGTCACTTCTGTGCCCCTAGTGTGAGCAGCGCTTTCGTGGTCGGCTTCGCGTGCTCGGAAATCGCTTCCGAACCGCGATGGATGTCCGATTCTCGATTTCCCCTCCCTCTTCCGGGTCCCTTTCGGGTGCGCGGAACGGGTTCTGCACACGACACACAGGAGATGTACGGCCGATGTCGACCGAAGCCCCCGAGGTGAGTACCGGTCAGCAGAAGAGCCTGAGCACCGCGGCCGCGCGGAATCTGGCGACCACCACCAAATCCGCCCCCCAGATGCAGGGCAAGAGCTCCCGCTGGGTCCTCAAGACCCTGCCCTGGGTGCAGACCGAGGGCGGTGTCTATCGGGTCAACCGTCGGTTGTCCTACACGCTCGGCGACGGCCGCATCGAGTTCCACCAGACCGGATCGCAGGTCAAGGTCATCCCCCGCGAACTCGGAGAGCTGGCGCTGCTGCGCGGCTTCGACGACGAGGAGGTGCTCACCGACCTCGCCGACCGCTTCACCCAGCACGAGATCGAGCCCGGCCAGGTCCTGGTCTCCGAGGGCGACCCGGCCGACCGCCTGTACCTGATCGTGCACGGCCGGGTGAGCCGGATCGCGACCGGCCACTACGGGGCCAGCGAACGGCTGGGCGTGCTCGCCGACGGTGACCAGTTCGGTGAGGAGCACCTGGTCGAGGACTGCCCGACCTGGGACTTCACCGCCCGGGCCGACACCGCCGGCCTGGTGCTCTCGCTGACCAGGCAGGAGTTCGCTGCCGCACTGGACCGCTCCGAGTCGCTGAGCTTCCACGTGGAGTTGTTCGGATCCCTGCCGCAGCAGAGCCAGAACAAGTACGGCGAGGCCGAGATCGAGCTGTCCTCGGGTCACCTCGGCGAGTTCGAGCTGCCGCAGACCTTCGTCGACTACGAGCTCCACCCCCGCGAGTACGAACTCAGCGTCGCCCAGACCGTGCTGCGCATCCACAGCCGGGTCGCCGACCTCTACAACAAGCCGATGAACCAGACCGAGCACCAGCTGCGGCTGACCATCGAGGCCCTGCGCGAGCGCCAGGAGCACGAGCTGGTCAACAACGCGGACTTCGGTCTGCTCAACAACGCCGACTTCGGCCAGCGCATCCAGGCCCAGGAGGGTCCGCCCACCCCGGACGACCTGGACGACCTCATCACGATGCGCCGCAACACCCAGTACCTGTACGCCCACCCCAAGGCGATCGCGGCGTTCGCCAAGGAGTGCAACAAGCGTGGTCTGGCCCTGGACACCGCCGAGGTGAACGGCAACCGGCTGCCCGCCTGGCGGGGCATCCCGCTGCTGCCCTGCGGCAAGATCCCCGTCACCGAGCACCGGACCTCCTCGATCATCGCGGTGCGCACCGGCGAGGACAACGAGGGCGTCGTCGGCCTGCACCAGGTCGGGCTGCCCGACGAGGTGGAGCCGGGCCTCAACGCCCGGTTCATGGGCATCGACGACAAGGCGGTGATCTCCTACCTGGTCAGCACCTACTACTCGGCCGCGATCCTGGTGCCCGACGCGGTCGGGATCCTGGAGAACATCGAGGTCAAGCCGCGTGCCTGACGCATCGCCCGAGACGACACCGACGAAGGAGGGGTGAGACGGTGTCATCGCTGTCCAGGATGTTCGCGGCGCCCGCCGCCCCAGAGACGGCGGCGCTGGTCGACGCGCTGCTGCGCGACCCCAGACGTCCGGGCCCCGCCGAACTGCCGGTGCCCGGGCGGGGCCCCGCGCCGAACGGCGCGGGGACCGGGACCCCGTCCCTGCCGGTCCACCCGCCGGGCCCGCTCCCGTCCTCGGGAGCGATGGGGACCGAGGTGGCCGGGTCACGGGTCGCGGGCGGGGGAGCCGACCCCGTGCCGGTCCTGTACTGCCCTCCGGCGGTGCGCGACGACCCCGCGCTCGGCGACGAGGTGGACGACCGGCTCGTCGCCTGGGCCGAGGAGGTCGGCGTGTACCCGGGTCAGCTCGACCGGGTGCGGGCCGCCGGGTTCGGACGGCTCATCATGCTCGCCCACCCCGAGACCGACGACCCCGACCGGCTGCTGGCGGCAGCCAAGTGCGCCCTGGCGGAGTGGTCGGTGGACGACCACTACGTCGACGGGGAGGTCGAGGAGGCCCGGCACGACCTGCTCGGGCAGCGCCTGGCCATCGCCCACTCGGTGATCGACCAGGCGCACCTGCCGCGCCGCTACGCCCCCGAACTGGAACGGGTGGTGCGGGCCGACCCCGTCGCGGTGGCCCTGCGCTCCAGCATCGAGAACCTGGGCAGGTACGCCACCTGGCAGCAGGTGCGCAGGCTCCGGCACGAACTGGCCATCATGTTCGTCGCCTACAACCAGGAAGGCGTCTGGTACACCACCGGGCAGCGCCCGCCGGTCTGGGAGTTCCTCATGCACCGGCACGAGAACAGCTTCGTGCCGTGCATGGCCCTCATCGACCCGGTGGCCGGGTACGAGCTGCCCGCCGAGCAGTTCGGCCGACCCGAGGTCCGGCGGGTGTTCACCCTGGCCGGATCCGCCAGCGTCATCGTCAACGACCTCTACTCCATGGGCAAGGAGGACGTCGACGACTTCAGCCTGCCCCGCCTCATCGAGACCGAGGACGGCTGCTCGCCCCGCGAGGCGATGGAGCGCACCGTCGCGATCCACGACGAGCTCATGCACGTCTTCGAGGCCGAGGCCGCCGCACTGGCCGCCACCGGGCCCCCGGAACTGGGCCGATTCCTCTGGGGCCTGTGGGCCTGGATGGGTGGCAGCCGGGAGTGGCACGCCAGCACCGCCCGCTATCACCGCACCGCTCAGGCCTGAACCGAGCGCACGCTCCGCGGGGCCGGCCACCGGGTCGGCCCGCGCACACCATGACGACAAGGAGTTCCTCTCGATGACCGACACCATGCCCTCGACCGCGGACAAGGTCCTGCGCACCGCCTACCAGGAATCGGTGGCCGCCTACTGGAACGCCGAACAGGACCCGGTCAACATCCGCCTCGGCGACGTGGACGGCCTGTACCACCACCACTACGGGGTGGGGGACTACGACCCCTCCGTCCTGGAGGGCCCCGAGGAGACCCGGGACCAGCGCATCATCGAGGAGATGCACCGCCTGGAGACGGCCCAGGCCGAGCTGCTGCTCGACCACCTCGGGCCGCTGGGGCCCCAGGACCGGATCATGGACACCGGATCCGGGCGGGGCGGGACGAGCTTCATGGCCAACGCCCGGTTCGGCTGCTCCGTGGACGGGGTGAGCATCTCCCGCAAGCAGGTGGACTTCTGCAACGCCCAGGCTCGCGAGCGCGGGGTGGACGACCGGGTGCGCTTCCACTTCCGCAACATGCTCGACACCGGTCTGGAGACCGGGTCGCTGAGCGCGAGCTGGAACAACGAGTCCACCATGTACGTGGACCTGTTCGAACTCTTCGCCGAGCACGCCCGCCTGCTCCGTCACGGTGGCCGCTACGTGACGATCACCGGCTGCTACAACGACGTGACCGGCGGTCGCTCCAAGGCGGTCAGCCGCATCGACGAGCACTACACCTGCAACATCCACCCGCGCAGCGCCTACTTCAAGGCGATGGCGGCCAACGGGCTGGTTCCCATCTCCGTGGTGGACCTGACCGACGCCACCATCCCCTACTGGGAGCTGCGGTCCCACTCCTCCGTCGCCACCGGCGTCGAGGAGCCCTTCCTGACCGCCTACCGTGAGCGCAGCTTCCACTACCTGCTCATCGCGGCCGACCGCATCTGAGCACCCGGGGCCGTGTCCGTCCGCGGGCACGGCCCCGACGCCGCACACGGCAGTCACCACCCGCACGCACGAAGGACGGCGATGTCCCACACCGCGAGAACCGCACCGCCCGAGCGCGCGCCGGCGCCCGCCGACACGATCATGCTCGAACTCGTCGACGAGCACGGGGTCACCACGGGCACGGCCGAGAAACTGGCGGCGCACCGGGCGCCGGGCACCCTGCACCGGGCCTTCTCGGTCTTCCTCGTCGACGACCACGGCCGGCTGCTCCTCCAGCGCCGGGCCCTGGACAAGTACCACTCGCCCGGTGTGTGGTCCAACACCTGCTGCGGCCACCCCTTCCCGGGGGAACGGCCGCTCATCGCCGCCGTTCGACGGGTCGGCGAGGAACTCGGGATGGCGCCCGCCCTGCTCCGGGAGGCCGGCACGGTCACCTACCGCCACCCCGACCCGGAGTCGGGGCTGGTGGAACACGAGTACAACCACCTCTTCGTCGGCCGCGCCGACCGGCCGACGCGCCCCGACCCCCGGGAGGTGGCGGAGGTCCGCGCGGTCACCCCCGGAGAACTGGAACGGCTGCGAGCCGAGGCACCGTTCTCGGTGTGGTTCACCACGGTGTGGGAGGCCGTTCTCCCTCGGCTTCGGGAGTCGGTGCCCGACGGGGGCTGGTGACGGCTTCCCGGCGGGCCCACCGAACCTTCCAGGGCCCACCGAACCTTCCAGGGCCCACCGGAGGCTCCGGGGCCGACCGGTCCGGGCTCTCACCCGGCTCCGGTGCCCACCGGTCGGTGGGCGAGAGGGGCGAGGAGATCCCGGTCCCCGCGGTCGGCCAGGTGCTCCGACAGCCGTTGCGGTGGGGCGCCCTCGGTGAGGCCGACGGCCCGGACAGGGCGGCCGGACCGCCGGCGTCCGGGGCCGGACCGGCGGCTCCCCTTCCCCACGCCCCTCACCGGGCCGTCGCCTCAGCCGGCCAGCCTCCGCAGGACGGCGGGGAGCGGTCCGGTGTGCGCGACGGTGAGGCGGCGGGTGGCGCGGGTCAGGGCGACGTACAGGTCGTTGGCGCCGCGCGGTGCCGCCAGCAGCGCCTGCGGGTCCACGACCACCACCGCGTCGAACTCCAGCCCCTTGGCCTCGGTGGCGGTCAGCACCACCACGTCGTTCTCCAGCTCCTCGGCGCGGGCGGCCGTCGGCAGGGCCGCCCGTACCGCCGCCACCCGCTCGTCGGCGGTGATCACCGCGACCTTGCCCTCGCCGATCCGGCCCCGTTCCCCGTCCACCAGCGCGGCCAGCCCGTCCAGGTCGGCGGGCAGGGGCACGGCGCGCGGCGGGGCGCCGTCCTCGCGCACCGACTCCGGGGGTTCCTCGTCCGGGGCGGCCTCGCGCAGCACGTCGGCGGCGACCTCCATGATCGGCGCGGGCGTGCGGTAGTTCACCCGGAGCCGTTCCACGTGCACCTTGCCGCGCGCGTACGGTTCCAGCGCCCCGGTCCAGGAGACCGCCCCGGCGGCGCTGCCGGTCTGGGCGAGGTCACCGACGACGGTCAGGGAGCGGGTGGGAACCCGGCGCATCACCGTGCGCCAGGCCATGGGGGAGAGTTCCTGGGCCTCGTCGACGATGACGTGCCCGTAGGCCCACTCCCGGTCGGCGCCGGCGCGTTCGGCGGTGGTGAGGTCGGCACCGCCGTGGCGGTGGCGGGCGGCCAGGGTCGCGGCGTCCAGCACCCCCTCGTCGGCCAGGCCGGTGAACTCCAGGACCCCCTGGGCGTAGCGCTCCTCCTCGGCGCGTTCGGCGGCGGCACGGCGCTCGCGGGCGCGGCGCCCGCCCTCGTCGCGGCCGAGCAGTTCGGCGGCCTCGTCGAGCAGTGGCACGTCCTGGACCGTCCAGTCGGCGTCGGCGGGGCGGTGGAGCAGGGCGGCCTCGTCGGGGGAGAACCCGGCCCGCGCGCCGACCCGGGACAGCGCGTCGCGGTCGGTGAGGAGACCGCGCAGCAGGGCCTGCGGGGTCAGCACCGGCCACAGGGCGTCCACGGCCTCGCGCACCGGGTCCTCGGACCACAGGCGTTCGCGGACGAACCGCGCGTCCTCCCGTTGGAACGGGCGGCCCAGGGCCTCGGCCTCGGCGCGGGCGAGCGCGGAGAGGAGTTCGGTGACGGTGTACCTGCGGGCGACGTTGTGCGCCAGGCGCAGCCCTCGCGCGGTGCGCACGATGTGCGCGCAGGTCGATCCGGGCACGGTGAGGGTGGTGCCGTCGACCTCCACCACGAGGTCGTCGGCGCCGAACGCCTCGCGTGGGGTGCGCTGTCGGTCGGCGACGGCGGACCGGAGCAGATCGACGACGCGGGTGTCCCCCTTGAGCGCTGCCACCGGGTACGGGTCGTGCCGGTGGGCGGACACCCCGGGGAAGAGCCCGCCGAGGGTGCTCATGACCGCGTCGGTCTCGCCGAGGGAGGGCAGGACGTCGCCGATGTAGCGCAGGAACGCCGGGTTGGGCCCCACCACCAGGACGCCGCGCCGCTCCAGTACGTGGCGGTGGGTGTAGAGCAGGTACGCGGCGCGGTGCAGGGCGGCGACGGTCTTGCCGGTGCCGGGCCCGCCCTGGACCACGAGCACGCCGTCGAGCCGGGCCCGGATCACCCGGTCTTGTTCGGTCTGGATGGTGGCGACGATGTCGCCCATGCGGCCGGTACGGCCGCTGCGCAGGGACGAGAGCAGGGCGGCCTCGCCGACGAGCCGGCGGCGGTCGTCGGCGCCGAGCCCGTCGATGTCGAACACCTCGTCGTCCAGGCCGACGACCCGTCGGCGGCGCACGCGCAGGTGGCGTCGGCGGATCACCCCCTGCGGGTCGCCGGGGGTGGCGGCGTAGAAGGGGCGGGCGGCCGGGGCCCGCCAGTCCACGAGGATGGTCTCGTACTCGGCGTCGCGCAGGCCGATCCGACCGATGTAACGGGCCTCGGGGCCGTCGTCGTGGACGATGTCGATCCGGCCGAAGCACAGCCCCTCCTCCACCGAACCGAGGCGGGCGCGCTCCCGCGCGTGTTCGTACGCGCGGGACTCGCGTTCCACGATGGCGGCGAAACCGGAGCGTTCCTGGAGGTGGGCGGCGGCGAGCCGGTGCGCGGTGCGGTCGCGCAGTTCGTCCAGACGCGTGTACATCGCGTCGACCCGCCCCTGTTCGGCGGCCAGTGCGGCGCGCTCGGGGGAGACCGTTCCGGAGGTGTCGGATTGACCCACGGGCATCCTTCTGATAGGCTAAGCGCTAAGGACAAGATTTTTCTTGATCCTTGGCGTGCAGAGTTTCCCACCGTAGCACGCCCTGGGCCCCGGCACGGACGGTACGGACGGGACGGATGAGAGCGCCCCGACCGGCCGCTCCCCTCCCGGCGACGCCGACACGGATCACGCGGACTTTCCCCCGAAGGCTCCTCACGCGCCCCCGCACCCGCTACACTCTGCCCCATGCGAAACACCTCCGTTCAGGCCCAGTGGTGGCGCCGCCTCTAGGCGGCGTCGATGTTTCGCGTATCTCTCGCAGCGACCGCCCCGGACCGGCGGTCGTTTCCGTTTCACGGCCCCCGGCCGGTGTGACCCACCCCGACCAGCGCCAGAAGGACCGGCCGTGACATCCAGCGACGCACAGACCACCACGTACCGCACCCGGGGCGGCGTGACCGTCCACCGCCAGGCCACCCCCTGCGATCCGGAGATCCTCACCGACCTCGTCCGCGACGTCGAGTACCGCCGCGGCGGTGTCCTGTCCTCCGGCATGGAGTATCCGGGCCGGTACGACCGCTGGCACCTGGGGTACGTCGACCCGTGCCTGGAGTTCACCACCCGCGGCCGTCGCGTCACCGCCACCGCCCTCAACGAACGCGGTCGCGTGCTGCTCCCGGTCGTCGCCGACGCGCTGGAGACCACCGGGGTCGACTTCGAGAGCGGCCCCGACCACGCGGCCGTCACCGTCCCCGAACCCGACCCCGGAGTCTTCTTCACCGAGGAGGAGCGCAGCCGCCGTCCCAGCGTCTTCACCGCCCTGCGCGCCGTCATCGACGTCCTGAGCGCCCCCGAGGACGGCAACCTGGGCCTGTACGGCGCCTTCGGCTACGACCTGGCCTTCCAGTTCGAACCCATCCGGCGGCACATCGACCGCGACCCCACCGATCGCGACCTGGTCCTGCACCTGCCCGACGCGATCGTCGTGCGCGACCGCAAGCGCGAGACGTGCGTGCGCTACACCTACGACTTCGCCGTCCCGGCCGGGACCGGCCGGGACGAGGCCGACACCCGGGGACTGGACCGGCTGACCGAGCCCACCCCGCCGGTCGTCGCCGGTGAGGTCCCCGGTGACCCCGAGCCCGGTTCCTACGCCCGCGTCGTCGCCCACGCCAAGGAGAGGTTCCGGCGCGGCGACCTGTTCGAGGTCGTCCCCGGACACCGCACCTACGCCCGCTGCTCTTCGCCGGCCCGCTTCTACGAGCTGCTGCGCGAGCGCAACCCCGCCCCCTACGAGTTCTTCTTCAACCTGGGCGGGGGCGAGTACCTGGTCGGCGCCTCCCCGGAGATGTTCGTGCGGGTCAGCGGCGAGCCCGGAACCGGCCAGCGGGTGGAGACGTGCCCCATCTCCGGCACCATCCGCCGGGGCGACGACGCCCTGGGCGACGCGGAGAACATCCAGGAGCTGCTCTCCTCCGTCAAGGAGAAGTCCGAGCTCACCATGTGCACCGACGTCGACCGCAACGACAAGTCGCGGGTGTGCGAACCCGGAAGCGTCCGGGTCATCGGTCGCCGCCAGATCGAGATGTACTCCCGGCTCATCCACACCGTCGACCACATCGAGGGCACCCTGCGCCGGGAGTTCGACGCCCTGGACGCCTTCCTCACCCACATGTGGGCGGTCACCGTCACCGGTGCCCCCAAGACGTGGGCGATGCGCTTCATCGAGCAGCACGAGACCAGCCCCCGCCGCTGGTACGGCGGCGCGGTCGGGGTGATCAACTTCGACGGCTCCATGAACACCGGGCTGACGCTGCGCACCGCCCACATCCGCGACGGCGTCGCGGCGGTGCGCGTGGGCGCCACCCTGCTCTACGACTCCGACCCCGAGGCCGAGGAGCGCGAGACGTTCCTCAAGGCGCGGGCCCTGCTGGAGACCCTCGCCCTGAGCGAGGAGGACGACACCGCCTCCGCGCGGGCGGGCGCCGCGAAGACGCGGGACGACGAGGAGCGGCCGGGGGAGGGCATGAAGGTCCTGCTGGTCGACCACGAGGACTCCTTCGTCAACACCCTGGCCGACTACGTGCGACGCCACGGGGCCGAGGTGATCACAGTCCGCTACGGGTTCGAGCCCTCACTCCTGGACCGGCTGGCCCCGGACCTGGTGGTGCTCTCGCCCGGCCCGGGTCTGCCCGTCGACTTCGGCATGTCGGCCCTGCTCGACGAACTCCAGAGCCGGAACCTGCCGGTGTTCGGGGTGTGCCTGGGATTGCAGGGCATGGTGGAGCACGCCGGCGGGGAGCTGCGCACCCTGGACGAGCCGGTGCACGGCAAGCCGGGGCGGGTCCGCGCCCTGGGCGGCGCCCTGCTCTCCGGACTCGGGGAGGAGGGGCTGTTCCAGGCGGCCCGCTATCACTCCACCTACGCCCTGCCCGAACTGGTGAAGGGCTACGAGGTCACCGCCGTCATCGACGCGGAGGGCGAGGAGCCGGTGGTGATGGCCATCGAGGACCGACAGAACCGCCGGTACGCGGTCCAGTTCCATCCGGAATCGATTCTCACGGCCTCCGTCGGCGAGGAGATCGTCGCACGGGCGTTGCAGCTGGCCCGCGGCTGACGGGGTAAGGGTGCGCGGGCGAGTGTGACGGGGGTCACATTCACCCGCGCCCATCTGCGGAAAATGTTGTCTGGTGACAACATTTTAAGCTTCTTGGTGTTTCGTCTTGTTTGATCTGCTTCCTCTCGGTCAGGGGTGGGGCATGGGTATTCTGCTTACGATCCTCGGAATCATTCTTCTCATCGTCGGCGTCCTGGGCGTGGTGCGCGGACAGCTCCTCTGGGGCATCATCGCCATCGTGCTCGGACTCTTCCTCACCCCCGGCTACTTCTTCGGTATCTAGCCGGACGACCCCACGACCCCGGCGCGGTCCCCGACCGCGCCGGGGCGTCCCCCTGTCTTCGGCCCGCGTGGGACCCGGCCGGACGTGTACCCTCGGGGAAGGCTGATCAGCCCCACCCCGTTCCACGCCCCCCGTGCCCGGTCCCGGTCACGGCCCAGCGGCGTGCCCGGGGCGGGGCCACGACACGGGAGGCAGTGCAGTGAAGAGGGTCGAACCGCAGGTCCGACTGATCTCGCGTCCGCAGGTGGACTACGACGCGATCGCCGACTATCTCAAGGAGGTCGGCGGGCAGTCCTGGCTGGAACGCTTCGACCGCGGTGAGCTCGACGACCACCTCAACGACCCGCAGAACCTCGCCGAGTTCGCCGGGCGCCTGTGCTACCGCTCCTGGGAACCGGGCCTGAACCCGAACGTCACCCGGGTGCGCACCGACCAGGACGCCTACCTGGGCAACATCCTGGCCAGCCTGCACGGCTCGGTGCTGGAGCACGTCACCTTCGGGTTCGTCCTGCACAACGTCTCCCGCGTCCTGACCCACGAACTCATCCGGCACCGGCCGGGCGTGGCCATCTCCCAGGAGTCGCTGCGCTTCGTGCGCCTGAGCGACCTGCCGTTCTGGTTCCCCGACTGGGCCCAGGACGACCCGGAGCTGATGGAGCGCGCGGGCGAGATGCTCCAGCGGATGGAGGAGTTCCAGCTCTGGATGGCCGACCACTTCGGCCTGGACGACGAGGGCGTCAAGTTCGCGGAGAAGAAGCACAAGACCTCCTTCATGCGCCGCTTCGCCCCCGAGGGCGTGGCCACCGGGCTGGTGTGGAGCGCCAACGTGCGCACCCTGCGCCACACTCTGGAGGCCCGCACCGCCCCCGGCGCGGAGGAGGAGATCCGCCTGCTCTTCCACCTCATCGGAGAGACCCTCCAGAGGGAGGCCCCGGCCCTGTTCGGCGACTACGTCGTCGAGGACGGCGCCTGGGTCCCGCAGTGGCGCAAGGTCTGACAGCGCCCTGATCACCGAGCGGGGCTCGACCGGATACCGGTCGGGCCCCGCTTCCACGTGTTCAGTACCCCAGATCCGCCAGGCGTTCCGTGGAGTCGGTGTCCACACGCGGACCGATCGTGTTCCGGAGCAGTGCCACGGAGTCGGCCATCGGCAGGACGTCCAGGGGGAGGCGTCGGGCCCCCTCCCGGGCGATGAGCCCCGACAACGTGTTACGGCTGGTCACCACCACCATGCAGCCGGGTGAGGCGGGCAGCAGCGGACGCACCTGAGCCGGTCCGAGCACGTCGTCGATGACGATCAGCAGGTGCTTGCCGTCGGTCTCGGTACGGTACAGGGCCGAGCGGCCGTCCAGGTCCAAAGGGACACGGTCGGGAGGGACACCGAGCGCCCGCAGGAGGGAGTCCAGGTTCTGTGCGGCCTCCGCGCGCGGGCCCGGGGCGTGTGCGTGGACGCCGACGTAGAGGCAGCCGCCGGGGAATCGGGCTCGGGCACGGTGCGCCCAGTGAACGGCCAGCGCGGTCTTGCCGACACCGGGTGGGCCGGACAGCACCACGACCGGGACACGGACCTTCGCCTCCTCCGCCAAAGCGTCCAAGCGCCGCAGATGTGTCGTCCGGCCCACGAAACCGGTGGCCGGCAACGGAAGTTGGCGGGGGACCGGTGCGGAGCGGCCGGGGGAGGAGGCGATGTGGACGCCACCGTGGACGGTGCCCGCTTGGACCACGGCCTCGGGGCTGCCGTACACGGTGTTCTCTGTGCGGTCGTCGTGGGAGTTCGTCACAGGGGTTTCATGTCGGCGTCGAAACGTTTCTCGTATTCGCTGAAGGGGACCGACAGGTGCAGGGCCCGGTCCCGTACGGCGTTGGCCAGGACGACCTCTCCGGGGTCGGTCACCAGCTCGGGGGTGAGCATGGTTCCGTCCGGCGCGTAGTTCATCCGCACCAGGCGATGCGAGTCGAACAGCCAGTAGTCGGAGCGGGGGATGCCCGCGGGCCAGGTGTTCTCTGCGACGGGCAGGATGTTGACGTCCTCGCCGGCTTCGACGTTGGATCGGTAGGCCCACACGCATTCGAATCGCAGGTAGTCGGTGAGGGGTTCGATGACCACGTGCACACGACGGAAATGGCGCTCGCCACCGACGATGCGCGCCCACTCCGAGTGAGAGTCGGTGGTGATGATCTGGCCGTCGGCCAGAAAGCGCCGGAACGCTTCCTCCTCATAACCGACGTCGTAGATTTGAAGTGTTTCGAGCCGGAAGGCGGTGTAGCGGCATTCGGTGAAGAACCGGTCGAATTCCTCCGTGTCCACGGGCCGGATACCACCGCCGTCGGAAGGGGTCACACGCTCCTCCGCCGGTAGGCCTCCACAGCGGCCAGGACGATCTCGGGAGAGATGCGCACGGCGGTCTCACCGGGCAGGGGATCGGCCAGCTCACTGAAGTCGGTGTCGTTCAGCCCGACCCCCTGGACGACGAACTCACCCGTGTCGCTGAGGTAGACGGAGGGACAGCCCTTGTCCCCCGACTTGTCGTCCTTGGCCAGCAGTACCAGTTCCATGGTGCTCCGATCAGGCCGCTCCGGAACGCGAATCGCGGACCACGAAACTAACATGAAGCCTTGCCCCGTAGGGTTTGTGGCCGAGGTCGACCTACTCGCCGGTGTATCTTCTCCGTATCCGCTCCACTTCGTTCCCATCGTCCTCGCGGGACGCACGCACCAGCCGTTTGATGTCGGCTGCGGCGAGCGCGTCACCCAGCGCGGTGACGCTCGTCCGGCGTGTGTCCGTCCGGGCCTCGGTGGGGCGGTCGGAATCGCTCATGTCTCCAGTTGACCACATCCTCTCAAGGGCGATGGGCCATCGAATTACATCCGTTTTCGGTGTAGAAGGACTTTCGTCCCTCGAATACGGGGTTCGCTTCCGACAGTGGCCGTTACCCTCTTCCGGTACTCCAGTCGGACTTCCGGTTTGATCGGTAACGATCACGTTCGTAGGGATCTCGTGGTGTTCGACCGCGCTGATATGGCCGTTTTCCGGACACGGCAACGGCCACCGCCCGATCATCGATGGTTGTGAAGACGACAAATCCCGAGGCGGTGGCCGCACCTGCTGAACGCGACCACCAGCACGATCGTCGACCCGTACCCGGCCCGGCCCGAGACCCGCACCACCACCCGCCAGATGATCCGCGCCCTGCTCGCCCCACTCACCCGCAAGAACTGCCGGACCCTGGCCGAGCACGCCGGACACCGGGCCCCTCAGCGGATCCAGCACCTGCTCAACCGGGCCGCTCTGAACGAAACCGCCCTGGCCGCAGACCTGCGCGGCTACGTCATCGGCCGCCTCGGCACCGACGACGTGGTCCTGGTCGTGGACGGGACCGGCGACCTCAAGAAGGGCACCCACACCGTCGGGGTGACCCGCCAATGACCCCGTGCGGCGACCTTCTGTGATCCGCTCCCGATGGGCGCCGGTTTCGTGGAATGGTCATCGACCACGGCGGCTGTTTCACCCCGTCCGGCACCCGCTGGCGCGCGCGGGCCGTGTCATGGTCCGGGACGGGGGCTGGGCGGGTGGCCGCCGGCGCGGGCCCTCGGTGGTCGCACGGGTATCGGGAATGCGCTTTCCGTGCTAGTTTCCCGATTCTGGGAGCGCTCCTGTCATCACCCGCTCACGGTCCGCGACTCCCTCGCGGGCCGATGAAGGAAGGCAACCCGATGAGATCCCCTACCCCCCGGACCCGCCGCCGCGCCCTGCTCGGCGTCGCCGTCGCGGCCGTGCTGGCCTTCGGCGCCGCGACCCTCACCGCACCCGGCCCCGAACCGGTCGCCCTCACCGCCGTCGAGGAGGCCGCCCCCGCGGAGACCTTCGCCGCCTGCGGTGACGGCGGCTTCGACACCGAGGTCACCCAGAACGGCTCCACCTACACCGCCCGCGCCGGCGGCAGCACCCTCTACCGGGGCGGCGACATGCTCGCGGCCATGCGCGCGGCGGTCAACGGGCTCAGCCCGGGCCGCACCACCCGCGAACGGGTCGTGGTGCGGGCCTCCGGCTCCATGCCCGCCAACACCTCCCTGGACCTGCCCAGCCACACCTCCCTGGAGGTCTGCGGCACCATCGACGTCACCGGGACGCCCACCGGGAACAACGCGGCGATCCGGATCCGCCACGCCGTCGACGTCGCCGTTCCCCATCTGTCCCTGACCGGCAACCCGTACTTCGGCGTGTGGGTGCGGACCTCGCGCGACGTCCACTTCGGCCGGATCGACCTGCGCCTGTCGGGCGGTCTGGGCATGCGCATCGACAGCCGTGACAACGACGCGGTCCGCGAGGCCCGGAACATCCGCATCGACGACGTGTACGTCTCCGGAACGAACAACCACGGTGTGGAGACCTACGGCGTCGACGGGCTGACCATCGGCACGGTCACCGCGCGCGACACCGGCTACTCGGGTCTGCTGCTCAACGACACCGTCAACGCCACGGTCGGCCTGGTCGACGCCGTGGGCGCCGGGACCGGAACCGGGTACGCCGCCTTCCGCACGGCCAACCGCAACGGCCGCGTCGGCAACGGGTACCCCGTCAACATCCGGGTCGGCGAGATCCGCGCCCGCGGCGGCGGCCGGGGGATCTTCTGCGTCTCGGAGAGCGGCGGCCTGGTCGTCGAACGCGTCGACATCGCGCGGACGGGGAGCAACGCCGTCCTGGTGGAGAACTGCCACAACGTCACCATCGCCGAGCAGGGCGGGACCATCGCCGGGCCGGGTGACATCCGCATCGCCGCCCGGAGCGAATTCGCCAACACCTCCGGGGTGACCTTCCGGAACCTGCGCCTGGTCGACACCGCCCTCAACGAGAACCCGTGCGCCGTCGGCACGGTCGTCCGCGACATCACCTGGGTGAACAGCCGCGACAACAGCTGCTGACGCCCCTTCCGGGGCGGGCCGATCGCACACGGCCCGCCCCGGTCCGCGGCTCCGACCGCATGCTCCCCGCCAAGGGCGGCCCCGGCCCCCGTCAACCACGGCCAAGCTCTCCCCAATTCTCGGTCGGTCCCGCTGAAAAGCCTCTTCCCCCTGGTCAATGTGGGTAGGCCAGGCGAAGTGCGCGGCGGGTAACCGGCCCGCCGGCCGGGTGAAGGGGTGAGGAACATGGCACACCACCGCGCAGAGGAACTCGTGGGCCACCACGTGCTGGACGAAGAGGGCAACTCCATCGGTAAGGTCTCCCGGGTCTACCTGGACGACCGCACCGGTGACGCGACCTGGGCCTCCGTCAACACCGGCCTGTTCGGCATGCGCGAGACCCTGGTCCCCTTGCAGGGGGCCCGACCGGTCCAGGAGGACATCCAGGTCCCCTACGACAAGTCCACCGTCAAGGACGCCCCCAACATCGACGCCAAGGACCACATCTCCCCGGAGGAGGAGCGCGAGGTCCTGGAGTACTACTCCGCGCACGGGATGCCCGCGCAGCGCTCCCCGCAGGCAGGTGCGCCGGACACGGCCGGTGCGCCGGGCAGGGCGGGCGAGCAGGGCAGGGCGGGCGAGCCGGGCATGGCCGGCAAGCCGGGCATGGCAGGTATGCCCGACCCGCGTGCGAACGCCGAGGACGAGGAGGTCGTCGTCCGCTCCGAGGAGCGGGTCGACATCGGTGTCGAGCGCCGCGAGGCGGGGCAGGCGCGGATGCGCCGCCACGTCGACAAGGAGCACTTCGACACGACCGTCCCGGTGAGCCACGAGGAGTTGGAGGTCGAGCGCCGGCCGATCACCGACCCCGACCAGGTCACGGGTGACCGCTCGATGGAGGAGGGGGAGGAGACCTTCACCCTCTACGAGGAGCGCCCGGTGGTCACCAAGCACCAGGTGCCGGTCGAGGAGATCCACGTGCGCAAGCGCGAGGTGACCCACGAGGAGCACGTCGCGGGCGAGCGCCGTTCCGAGCGGATCGAGTTCGAGGACGACGAAGAGGCCCCGAAGGATCGGTGACGACCCCGAAGGCGCCCGTCCGGATACCGCCGGTCGGGCGTCTTCGCCCGCGCGGATCCGCCGCCCCGGTGGGGAGCGACGTCTCCGGTGCGGGACGAGGGCCGGTCTTCCGTGCGCCTTCGCGTCCCTCACCACCGACGACCTGCTCCAGGGGGTACCGCGACACCCGCCCGGTCGGCGACGGCCCGTGGTCGGGCGCCCGTGTCGAGGACGGCCCATGCCGCGTGCCCGCCCGGGACCGGCTCCCGGAGGGTCCCGCGCCGCAGGCCTCCGCGGCCGGACGGCCGTGGGCGGTCAGGAGCACACCGAGGACAGGGCCATCCTCAACGCCGCGCGCCCGCGACGGTCCAGGCCGCGTTCGGCGGCCACCCGGCGGACGTTGCGTTCCAGTCCCGCCTCGCAGTCGGGGGCCGACAACCCGGCCCCGGCCTCGGTCAGCGCCCCCACCAGGGCCGGGGTGATCCGGTCCAGTTCGGCGCGCACCCCCGTCGGGTCCGGCGCCCCCTCCGGGCCCTGTTCGGGACGGGCGTACCACTGGGCGTGCCTGCCCCGCTGGATCACCTTGTTGGCCTCGATCTGGTCGCGCATGACCGTCAGCGCGGTCGCGGGGTCGCCGTCCAGGTCCAGGGCCGATCGCTCGGCCTGGGCCAGCACCGTCTCCTCGCGTTCGGGCGCCTCGACCGGATCACCGCTGTGCCATTTGGCGGCGGCCATCAGCTCCGCGGTGGCCAGCCGGTCCGCCGACAGCTCGACCACCGGGGCCAGAGCCGTCTCCACCGGCGGGCCGGTCGGCGGAGCGGCGTACACCGATGCGCCGGTGGCGCACACGAGGACGAGCGCCGAAGCGACGGTGGTGGCGATGACACGCACGGGAAACCTCTCGGAAGACGGGAGGAGGACATCCGGAGTGTAACCATAAGATCGCCGATCGTTACGGGAAGTGAGCGATCCCGGTTCCGTTCCGACCGCTCCGTCCTCTCGTGTCCCGGGGTGTCCTCCCCGCCGTGGACACGCCGGGCACATAAAGTCGCACTGTCGGTCACCGACATGGAGGGGAGTGCCATGGCTGACCAGGAGGACGTCGGCGCGGAGGTCACCGAGGAGCCGAGCGGGGCCGGGGAACGCCCCGACCCCGAGCCCCGCGGTCGCGAGGCCGCTCCCGGACGCGGACACACCATCGTCATCGGGGCGGGCATGGCCGGACTCGTCGCCGCCGACCGTCTGGCCCGGGCCGGTGAGCGCGTCACCGTCCTGGAGGGGCGGGACCGCACCGGCGGACGCGTCCACTCGGTCCGGGCGTGGGACGGCGTCACGCTCGACGCGGGCGCCTCCTGGATGCGCGGCGAGGAGGGCAACCCCCTGGCCGAACTGATCCGCGACATGGGCCTGCGCACCGCCGTGTTCAACCGCTCCACCGAGACCGCCTACGACCCCAAGGGCCGACGGCTGCTCTTCGACCGGCACCGCCGCAACATGGAGGACGTCAACCTCCTGCACGAGCACATGTACTGGGCCAACATCGGCGCGGGCGCGCAGGAGTCCATGGAGCACGGCATCGACCAGGCCCTCTACGACGCGAACCTGGTGCGCGGCCGGGCCCGCGACGCCAAGGAGATCGTGCACCGCATGGTCGAGAGCGATCACGGCGCCGACGCCGAGGAGGTCTCCTTCGAGGCCGTGGGCGCGCTGCACGAGTTCAGCGGCGACGACGTGGTCTTCCCCGACGGCATGGGGCGGATCACCGACCACCTGGCCCGAGGGCTGGACGTGCGCCTGGGGCACGTGGTGCGGGCGGTCTCCCACGACCGGGACGGCGTCTCGGTGCGGGTGGACGCCCCCGGGGGGGAGGAGACCCTCACCGCCGACCGTGTCGTCGTCACCCTCCCGTTGGGCGTCCTGAAGGACGGGCGGGTCGCCTTCCACCCCGAGCTGCCCCAGGACAAGCGGCGCGCGATCGAGCGCCTGGGCAGCGGTCGCCTGGAGAAGGTGTTCCTGCGCTTCGACGAGGTGTTCTGGGGCGATGCCGAGGTCCTCGTGCACCTGGGCACCGAACAGGGCACCTGGTTCCATTGGTACGCCGGTCAGCGCGTGCTCGACGTGCCGGTGCTGGTGTGCCGCAACGGCGGCAACGCGGCCCGTTTCCTGGCGGGGATGAGGGAGGAGGAGGTGGTCGCGCACGCCATGGCGTCGCTGCGCACCATGTTCCGCAAGGCCCCCGATCCGATCGACCACCACCTCACCGACTGGACGGGCGACCCCTTCGCCCGGGGCGCCTTCTCCTTCACCGCGGTCGGCTCCGACGACGGGGACCGGGTGGCGCTGCGCGCGTCGGTGGACGAGCGGGTGTTCTTCGCGGGGGAGGCCACCGAGATCGAGCACATCGCGACGGTGCACGGCGCCCTGCTGTCGGGGCGTCGCGCGGCCGAGATGATCCTGGACGAGGAGTGAGCCCGACGGGCCCCGGACCGGGGCCCGTCGGTCGGGTCAGAGGCGGTCCAGTTCCTGTTCGAGCGCCTCGACCTTGCCGTCCAGGGCCCCGGTGACCCCCGGTCGGATGTCGGCCTTGAGCACCAGCGAGACACGGCCGGCCCCTTCGCCGGCGGCCTCCGTGGCCGCCTTCACGACGGCCATGACCTCGTCCCACTCTCCCTCGATCGTGGTGAACATGGCGTCGGTGCGATGGGGCAGTCCGCTGTCGCGCACGACCTTGACGGCCTTCGCGACGGCCGGCGCGACGGATTCGCCCGTGCCCTGAGGGCTGACGGAGAAGGCGACGAGCATGGTGACCTCCCGGGTCGTTGCGGCGGTGCTCTCCTCAGCCTCGCAGACGCCGCTCCGCCTCGGCCACTCCCGCCACGCAGGCGCGTCGCACCCGGTGATGGTTGTTCCACCGTTCCAGGAGACCGAACGGGCGGGGGTCGGGATCGGGGTCCCCGTCGGCCTCGGCGAGCGTCAGCGACTGCCCGGTGAGCTCTCCGCGCCGGGTCCACCGCTCCCACCGCTCGAAGTCGGGGCTGGCCTGGTGCCCCATGACCAGGGCCGGTTCGCCGGAACCGGAGGGGTCGTCGCCGTTGCGCCCCCACAGCTCCACGAGGGAACCGGGTTCGGTCGGCCACGCGGGGGAGGTGACCACCTCCACCCGGAGGTCACCGTCGCGTCCCCGGACCAGCAGCGCGTCCTCGGGACGGTCGCGCGGGGGGAGCCCGACCACCCGGTCCACGTCCACCAGGCGCACGATGGCCCGGCCCATCCACCACCAGTTCTCCCGGCGCGCCATGAGGCTGCCCACCCGCAACCGGGTGGGCGGGTGTTTGTGGACCTCCTGCTCGACCAGGTCGGCGAAGGCCTCCCCGCGGGGATCGAGGGACACCTCGACGCGGCCGACGGCGGCCATGGCCGGCTCCCCCTCTGCGGGCGGAGCGCTCACACAGAAGGCGGCCCATCGGCCCAGGGAGGCGATCAGGGGCAGATGGGCCAACGGCAGCGCGACGCAGGGCACGTCCTCGACCAAGGGGACCACCGGGATCGCGTGCGGGCCCGATCCGCCCGACCAGCACAGTTCGCCGATGGGGGAGCGGCGCCAAGTCGTGGCCGGATCGTGCACGATTCTTCCTTTGGTGTGATGTAGGACTCATGTTAATTTCTCGGGACTGTACTCTCACCCCCGGGTAAATGCACCCCGCAGAGCACGCGGGTGCACTAAAGGGAGGAACCCCCCATGTCCGCTGTGGCCGTCCTACTAGGGGCGTTGGCGCTGTTCGCGCTCGGCTACCGCTTCTACTCCAACTACCTCGCGAAGAAGGTCTACGCCCTCGACCCGGCGTTCCTGACCCCGGCACACGCCTACAAGGACGGGGTCGACTTCGTCCCCACCAACAAGCACATCGTCTTCGCCCACCACTTCATCTCGGTGGCCGGTGCCGCTCCGATCGTCGGCCCGGCCATCGCCGTCTTCTGGGGGTGGGGGCCCGCCCTGGTGTGGGTGGTGCTCGGCACGATCTTCGCCTCCGGAGCCCACGACTTCGGTGCCATCGTCGTCTCGGTCCGGCACCGGGCCAAGAGCATCGGCGCGCTGGCCGGTGACGTGATCAGCGGCCGGGCCCGGATCCTGTTCCTGCTGATCATCTTCTTCCTGGTCACGATGGTCAACGCGGTGTTCGCGGTCATCATCGCCGGGCTGTTCGTCGCCAACCCCCAGGCGGTCCTGCCGGTCCTGGTCACGATCCCCCTGGCGATCGGCGTCGGACAGGTCGTCTACCGCCGCCGGACCGCCGCCCTGGTGCCCTCGGTCATCTCCCTGATCGTGGTCTACGCCTGCATCCCGCTCGGCCAGATGATGCCCATCACCGTCGACCCGATCGCCGGCGCCCTGGGCGTGGACGTCTCCCTGGTGTGGCTGGTGCTGATCTTCACCTACACCTTCTTCACCTCGCGCCTGCCGGTGTGGATGCTCCTCCAGCCGCGTGACTACATCAACCAGCAGCAGATGGTGCTGGCGCTCGTCGTCATCGTCGCGGGCATCGTCGTCGGCATGAACACCATCGAGGCCCCCGTCCTGCGCGGCGACCTGCCCGAGGGGTCCCCGGCGATCTTCCCGCTGCTGTTCATCACCATCGCCTGCGGTGCGGTCTCCGGGTTCCACAGCCTCGTCGCCTCGGGTACCACCTCCAAGCAGTTGGACAAGGAGACCGACGCCCGTTACGTCGGTTATCTCAGCTCGCTCGGTGAGGGCACACTGGCGGTCTGCTCCATCCTGGCCTGCACCGCGGGCATCATGATCTACAGCGCCAACCAGGGCGGGAACTGGTCCGACATCTACGTCGACTGGGCCGCCGCCGGCACCAACCCGGCCGGCCGCTTCGTCCAGGGCGTCGCCGGGTTCGCCTCCAACATCGGCGTCCCCGAGGGCATCGGCCTGGTCTTCGCGACCCTGGTCGTGGTCAGCTTCGCCGCCACCAGCCTCGACACCGCCGTCCGGCTCCAGCGCTACACCATCCAGGAGATCAGCGTCATCGTCCGGGACCGGGCGACCGAGGGCGGCGCCCTGGAGAAGACCTTCTCCTTCCTGGCCCGCAACATCACCGTGGCCACGCTGATCGCGGTCCTGGTGCCCTTCGGTCTCGCCCTCGTCCCCGGCAACTTCGCGGCCGGCACCCTGTGGCAGCTGTTCGGCACCACCAACCAGCTCACCGCCGGGCTGGCGCTGGCCGTCATCGCGGTGTGGGTCACCAAGCGCGGCCGCAACCCGATCGCCGTGCTGGTGCCCCTGGCCTTCCTGGTCGTGATGACCTCGTGGGCGCTGGTCGTGCAGCTCCTCGGGTTCCTGTCGTCGGAGGACTCCCTCCAGCGGTACCTCCTGGCCCCGTTGGACGCGGTCATCTTCGGCCTCGCCGTGTGGATGACGATCGAGGCGGCCATCGCCCTGCGCAAGGCCTTCGCCGCGCGCCGCGGGGGCACCGCGCCCGCCGACGAGGACGCCGCCGAGCCCGAGGCCGCCGCCGAGGGCACCGCCGGCCCGGACGACAGGGCCTGAGCCGCCGGCCATGACCGAACACCGTGACGATGCCGGGTCCTCCCTCGGGAGGGCCTGGCATCGCGCCGTCGCCGCCTGGCGCCGCGTCGAGGACTTCCACCAGCAGGTCTTCGACGCGCGCTGGGGGCACGAACGCCACCGCCTGGCCCGCACCCAGCAGGACACCCTGCGCGCCCTGCTCATGCTGGAGAGCCTGGGCGTGGACAACCCCGTCGCCTACGAGACCCTGGACCTGCTCCCGTACATGGTCGCCGACCTGCACGAGTGGCACCTGAGAATGGGCCGGGACGACTTCGGAGCCCCCGGAGGCTGCTGCTGAACACCCCCACCGCCCACACCGCGCCGATCCTCTTCGTCGGAGGCAAGGGCGGCGTCGGCAAGACCACGGTGGCCGCCGCCCGGGCCCTGGCCCTGGCCGACGCGGGACATCGGGTCCTGCTCATGTCCACCGACCCCGCCCACTCCCTGGGCGACGTCCTCGAACACCCGCTGGGCGACCGCCCCGTCCGGGTCGCCCCCGGCCTGTGGGCCGCCGAACCCGACGCCGACACCGCCGTGCGCCGCAGGATCGCCCAGGTCGTCAGGGACGCCGAACGCGCCCTCCCGGCCGAGATCATGCCCGCCGTCCGCCGCCACCTCGACCACGCCGGGGCCGCCCCGGGGATGGCGGAGTCGGCCCTGGCCGATCTGCTCATGGAACGGATGGAAGAGGTCGGCGACCGGTGGGACCGGCTGGTCGTGGACAGCGCGCCCACCGGGCACCTGCTGCGCCTGCTGGCGCTGCCGACCCTCCTCACCCCCTGGGTGACGGGGTTGACCCGCCGACGCGAGCGCGCCCGCAAGGCCGAGGCGTTCGCCGACGCCGTGGTGGCCGAGCCGGAGGAGGACCCGTTGCTGGCCCGGTTGCACGAACGCCGCCATCGTTTGGAGGGGGCCGCCGCCCGGTTGCGCTCCGCCAGCCGGGTGGGCCTGGTGACGGTGCCGCGCCGCATGGTCCTGGCCGAGACCGCCCGGGCGCTGGACTCCCTCACCGAGGCGGGCTTCCCCCTCGACACCGTGATCGTCAACCAGATCCCGCCCCCGGGCGCGGTCGGCCCCGACGGGACCGCGGTCCTGGCCGAGATCCGGCGGCGCTTCGCCCACGTGGGCGTCACCGAGGTCCCCCTGGCGGATCGGGAGCCCACCGGTCCGTCCGGGCTGCGCGCGCTCGCCGCCCACCTCCCGGGGTGACCCCGCAGGGAACCGCGGCGGCCCCTCCTTCGTTCGATGTGATGGATCGGTCCTACTGAAACCGTCATATCGGGCGATTTCCGGCAAGTGGCACCGGGTACCATGGGCGATCGACCGCCCACCGGTCCAGGAGGAGGAGAAGGGCTCCGCGGTGGCGGGAAACGACACGTCCGACCGTTATCGTTGGCGGCATGGGGCGATCCGCGCAAGACGGCAGACTCGATGCGGGGGGCGATGTGGCCAGTCCGGCGGTCAGTGACCGCATCTGGACGGTTCCCAATCTGCTGAGCATGCTCCGCCTATTGGGCGTTCCGTTCTTCCTGTGGCTGGTCCTGGTGCCACAGGCCGACTGGTGGGCGCTGCTCGTGCTCGCCTTCGCGGGGATCAGCGACTGGCTCGACGGCAAGATCGCCCGAGCCTGGAACCAGGCCTCCCGGCTGGGCGCGCTGCTGGACCCGCTCGCCGACCGGCTCTACATCTTCGCCGCCCTGCTGGGCCTGGTCGTGCGCGACATCGTCCCCTGGTGGCTGATGGCCATCCTCGTCCTGCGCGACGTCCTCATCCTCGGCGCGCTGCCCCTGCTGCGGTATTTCGGCTACGGCCCCCTCCCGGTCAACTTCGCGGGCAAGGCCGCCACCCTGTGCCTTCTCTACGCCTTTCCCCTGCTGTTCATCGCGGGTTACGCCAACATCCTCGGGGATGTGGCCAAGATCATGGGTTGGGCCTTCGCCCTGTGGGGAACGGCTCTTTATTGGTGGGCCGGATTGCTCTACGCCGTACAGGGACTGCGCCTGATCGCCCAGACCCGCCGCGACGAACGCGCCGATCACACCGACGGTCGTGACCGGACCGTCGGTGACGGCGACCCCGATCGCGGTCTCGACCAGGGTCGACCCGATCCAGCCACACCGGGGACCGACGGCGGTGACACCGACGCGGTCACCGACGGTCTCGGCCTTCCGGGCCGGGATCAGGGGCGTACCGGCCCCTGAGCCACCGACGGACCGGCTCACCGCGAGTCCTGTCGGAACGAAAGGGAGTGTCGTCTCCGTAATGAGAACATGTCCCACCGCGCGATCCGCCGCGCACTCCGAACACCGTCCCCTCGCGGTACCCTCCGCGTCCGCGCTCGGCCGGAGGTGCCGACGATGACCGCCCACGACGAGGCCTCCACGACGCCCTCACCGAACATGAAGGCCGTCGTCATGGCCGGGGGCGAGGGCACCCGCCTGCGTCCCATGACCGCCAATCAGCCCAAACCGCTGCTCCCGGTGGTCAACAAACCCATCATGGAGCACGTGCTGCTCCTGCTGCGCAAACACGGTTTCACCGAGACGGTGGTCACCGTCCAGTTCCTGGCCACCCTGATCCGCAATTACTTCGGCGACGGCGAAGAGCTCGGCATGAAGCTCCACTACGTCGCCGAGGAGGTCCCGCTCGGCACCGCCGGCAGCGTCAAGAACGCCGAGGAGCACCTGCGCGGCGAGCCGTTCATCGTCATCTCCGGCGACGCGCTCACCGACATCGACCTCACCGACATGGTGCGCTTCCACCGGGAGAAGGGCGCCAAGGTCACCATCGCCCTCAAGCGGGTCCCCAACCCGCTGGAGTTCGGCATCATCATCGTCGACGACGAGGGGCGCATCCAGCGCTTCCTGGAGAAGCCCACCTGGGGTCAGGTCTTCTCCGACACCGTCAACACCGGCATCTACATCATGGAGCCGGACGTCCTGGAGCGGGTGGCGGCCGGCGAGGTCGTCGACTGGTCCGGCGACGTCTTCCCCGAACTCCTCCAGGACGGCGAACCCCTCTACGGGTACATCGCCGAGGGCTACTGGGAGGACGTGGGCACCCACGAGAGCTACCTCAGCGCCCAGGCCGACGTCCTGTCCGGCAAGGTCGACGTGGAGATCGACGGCTTCGAGGTCTCCCCGGGCGTGTGGGTGGGCGAGGGCGCCCAGGTCTCATCCCAGGCCGTCCTCAAGGGCCCCCTCTACATCGGCGACTACGCCAAGGTCGAGGCCGGCGCCGAACTGCGCGAGTTCACCGTGCTGGGCAGCAACGCCGTGGTGCGCTCCGAGGCCTTCGCGCACCGCACCGTGCTGCACGACAACGTCTTCATCGGTCGCGGGGCCAACCTGCGCGGCGCGGTCATCGGCAAGAACACCGACATCATGTCGGGGGCCCGGGTCGAGGAGGGCGCGGTCGTCGGCGAGGACTGCGTCATCGAGTCCGAGGCCTATCTCAACAACGACGTCAAGGTCTACCCGTTCAAGACCATCGAGGCCGGCGCGGTCGTCAGCACCAACGTCATCTGGGAGTCGCGCGGGCAGCGGTCGCTGTTCGGGCCCCGCGGCGTCTCGGGGCTGATCAACGTGGAGATCACGCCCGAGCTGGCGGTGCGACTGGCCAACGCCTACGCCACCACGCTCAAGAAGGGCGCGACCGTCACGACCGCGCGCGACGTCTCGCGCGCGGCCCGCACGCTCAAACGGGCGATCATCAGCGCCCTGACGGCGGCCGCCGTCGAGGTGCGCGACCTGGAGGTCGTGCCGCTGCCGGTGGCCCGCTTCCACACGTCCCAGAGCGGGGTCGACGGCGGCATCACGGTGCGCACCACGCCCGGGGACCCCGAATCGGTGGACATCCTGTTCCTGGACTCCGACGGGGCCGACCTGTCCCCGGCCGCGCAGCGCAAGCTCGACCGGGTCTTCTCCCGCGCCGAGTACCGCCGGGCCTTCCCCGGGGAGATCGGCGAGCTCACCTTCCCCTCGCGCAACGTGGAGAGCTACGCCCACGACCTGCTGCGCGCGGTGGACACCTCCGGGGTCGCCGAGGCGAACCTGAAGGTCGTGGTGGACTGCGCGGGCGGCAGCGGCTCGCTCATCCTGCCCTCCCTGCTGGGACGGGTCGGCGTCGACGTGCTCACGGTCAACAACCGGCTCGACGAGTCCTCGCCCACCGACACCACGGCCAAGCGCGACCGGGATCTGGCACGGCTCGGCGAACTGGTCGCGGGCTCGGGCGCCGACTTCGGCGTGCGCTTCGACCCGGTCGCCGAGCGGCTGTCCATCGTCGACGACAAGGGCGAGGTGGTCGACGGGGACCGGGCCCTGCTGGTCGTCCTGGAGCTGGTGTGCGCCGAGCGGGGCGGCGGCAGGGTGGCGCTCCCCGTCACCACCACCCGGATCGCCGAGCGGGTCGCCGCCGCGCACGGCGTCCGGGTGCACTGGACGGCGACGGCCACCAGCGAGCTCACCAAGGCGGTCCGCAGCGAGGGGGACGAGATGATCCTGGCCGGTGACGGCCGGGGCGGTTTCATCATCCCCGAGTTCGGTCACACCAGTGACGGCATCGCGGCCTTCGTGCGGCTGCTGGGCCTGGTGGCCCGGACCCGGCGCTCCCTGGGGCAGATCGAGGGATCGATCCCCCAGGCGCACCTGCTGCGCCGTTCGGTGCCCACCCCGTGGGCGGTCAAGGGCAGCGTCATGCGGGCCGTCGTGGAGGCGGCCGGCGACCGGGAGCTGGACACCACGGACGGGGTGCGGGTCATCGAATCCGACGGCAGTTGGGCGTTGGTCCTGCCGGACACCGCCGAAGCCGTGACCCATCTTTGGGCCGAAGGTCCCGACCCGGACACGGCGCGCCGCCTGTTGGACGATTGGGCGGCCGTCGTGGAACGCGCGGAGGGCTGACCCGATGATCGATCGGGGCGCGGGACACGAGGTCCGCGCCCCGATCGGTGTACAGAGGAAACAAAAGGTCGTCCAACCTGCCACCGATCGCGTTCCTCCTGGATAAACTGGACATAACGACAGGTCGTGGCGGTCCGGAGGCGCCGAGGCCAATCCGTGGGGTGCGGTCGAGAACCAAACCCCTCGGAGCGGCATCGGTACCAGAACAGGTGCCTCTCCTCGGCGAGGTCGGCCATCGGTGGAGTCGGTGCTCAAGGCGGCGGATCCACCGTTCACCCCATCGGTCGCGTGGTGGTGTGTTCACGGCAGGCCGCAGGGGAGCGAAACCTTTCCCGGACAGGGATATGGTTTACAGTCGAGTGTTCCCTGGAGCGCCGCGTCGCCTATCGTACGGGCCTTCCCGCAACGGCGGACCCGTCAAGGGTGACAAGGAGTACACCATGGGGGATGAGACCTAGCGACCGACCGTGCGAGACGCGCCGCCGCCGCGACGGCGGACCGTCTCGCCGCGTTCCGGACACTGTGCGGGCTCCTCGCCCGTACGACGGCCGGAACGTGCCACCGATCAGCCGAATCAAGCACCGCCCCGTGCGGTAGGAGGCCGAGCCGACCTATGTCGAGCGTTTACTGCACGCAGTGCGGTCACGCCGTTGCGGATGATGCCCGTTTCTGCTCCCACTGTGGGACGCCTGTCCGCAGGGCCGGACAGTCGGGTCCACGACCCGCGGGGAGCGGGGAATCCGCCGGAGACGTCACGTCCACCATCTCCATCTCCGGCATACAGGCCTTGGAGGAGGAGGACTCCGGTGACGACGTGGGCGGTGACGACCCCGGCAACGCCGACGCCCTGCCTCCGGGCACGGCGCTCCTGGTGGTCAAGCGAGGCCCCAACGCCGGCAGTCGCTTCCTCCTGGACAGCGACGTGACCACCGCTGGCCGCCACCCCAACAGCGACATCTTCCTGGACGACGTCACCGTCTCGCGGCGGCACGTGGAGTTCTTCCGCCGCGGTAATGGTTTCGGGGTCCGTGACGTGGGCAGCCTGAACGGCACCTATGTCAACCGTGAGCCGGTCGACGAGGCCGAGATCGGCGGGGGGGACGAGATCCAGATCGGCAAGTTCCGTATGGTCCTGCTGACCAAGCCGCGTCGCTGAGCGAAGTCGCCACGACGCGTGCGCACGCGGTCGACGGCGGCGGGTGGGCCGAGAAGGTTTGCGGCCCCCCGCCGCCGGACAGCTTTGTATCGAAGGGTGCCGATTTCGCCCTCGGGTCCTGATCCAACGGGGGATACAGGGACGAGCGCCCATCCGGCATGACGACTCGTGGGACGGAGCCGCTGTGAAGCACATGGAGTTCGTCGGCGTCCGGGTTGAGATGCCCTCGAATCAGCCGATAATCCTGCTCAAGGAGTCCGATGGTGACCGCTACCTGACGATCTGGATCGGTGGGGTGGAGGCGACCGCGATCGCTCTGGCGCAGCAGGGCGTCGTTCCGGCCCGACCACTCACCCACGACCTCTTCCGGGACGTCCTGGACGCCCTCGGGACCAGGCTCACGACGGTGAACATCACGGGCCTGAGCGACGGCATCTTCTACGCCGAACTGGTGTTCAGCAACGGCGCGGAGGTCAGCGCCCGCCCCTCGGACTCGATCGCCCTCGCCCTGCGGACCGGGACACCGATCTACGCCCACGAGGACGTGATCGATGAGGCGGGGATGCCCATCCCGGATGAGCAGGAGGATCAGGTCGAGGCCTTCCGGGAATTCCTCGACAACATCTCGCCCGAGGATTTCGAGCGCCGAGCGGAGTAGCGGGGGCGGTGTCGGCGGGAGCCGCCTCTCGCCGCGCCCCGGGAACAGGTCATCTCGATGGGGTTCCGGGCTGGACACGGCCGCGACCTGCGGCTTCGTCCCTTGCCTCCGGTGTTAGATTGGGATTGGGGAATTGATCGTCGTGGTCGGGGCCGAAAAGCGGAGGACGCGCGCGTCGCGCGACCGCCGCGGCACCGGGACGCCCGGGAGCGCGCACTTGACGACGCGCCGAGGGGTGTCGTTGACGCTGCCCTCCGGTCGTCCTACGGTCGGTGCAGTGGAACCCGCGGCGCACCCGTTCCCTCTGTGGACATCCCCTGTCGATACCGCCGCGGGACGAGGAGCCGGAGGTCGGCGTGGCGGTAGCGAGCGGCAAGCGGGAACCCCATGACAGGCGGTCCATGCTGCGGCTAGCGGGGCAGCAGGGCCTACTGTGCGAAGAGGACGTGGTGGCGCTGCCTATGGACGTCGGGTATCGGGGCCCCGCGGCGTGCACGGCCGCAGGGATCACCTACCGCCAACTCGACTACTGGGCCAGAACCGGCCTGGTGGAGCCGAGCGTGCGCACCGGCGCCCACAACGCCCCCCTGTACAGCCTCCCCGACATACTCCTCCTCAAGGTGGCCAAACGGCTCCTGGACACCGGGATATCCCTCCAGCAGATCCGTACCGCGGTCGATCACCTGCGCGGTCGCCCCGCCCCCGAACTGGCCCGGATCACCCTCATGAGCGACGGTGTCAGCGTCTACGAGTGCACCTCCCCCGAGGAGGTCGTCGACCTCATGCAGCGCGGCCAGGGCATGTTCGGGCTGGCGCTGGCCAACGTCTGGCGGGAGCTGGAGGAGACCTTGGGCGTGGTCCCGGACGAGGAGCGCGGCGACCTGCCCCCGGTGACCCCCGCCCCGATGGACGAGCTGGCCCGGCGTCGGCGGGAACGCCGTATCGGCTGACCCCTGTCGGCGCGAGCCGGTGACGGTCCGCGCGAGCGGATCCGGACCGCCGGTGTCCCACCCGACCGGGGCGCGAACGCGCCCCCGCGGCGGACCCGAGCCCGCCCGAACCCCGCGCACCGTCGTCCCCGGCCCGGCCGCGCCGGTTCGACGCGGCTTCGCTCGCGCACGGCCGACCGGCCCCCGAGACCGACCGACCCGGGGGCGTGCCCGACGGCACCCCCGGACGAGGGATCGTCGCCGTCGGATACGGCGGTCCGGCCGCGGATCGTCCGAAGGTGATGACAGAGTGAGTGATGAGGGGTTCGCGCGGATGGACGGCCGCGCGAACCTCTCCATACGTCCTGTCCGAGAGGAGAGGGGGAAGGGTCCGTGCGGAGGGACGGCCGCACGGGCCCTTCCGCGTCGGCGCACCGACGCGATCGGGCCCGGGGTCGTTCCCGGACCGTCCGAGAGAAGAGGGCGTGGGGCCCGTGGGCCCCGTCGGGAACCGTCCGAGAGAGGGCGGTGGAGGGCCCGTGCGGAGGGACGGCCGCACGGGCCCTCGTCGTTCCCTCGGCCGCCCCGGTGATGATCCGGTGCCCGCGCGCGCGAAGAGGGCGGGGACGTGGCGCGCGGAACGCGCGGGGCGGCTCGGCTCCCGGGCGCGGAATCGAGTACGGTCGTAACCACAACAGGGATGAAAACCGACATTCGCCCTGTCCTTACAAGTGCACACCGTCAGCAGGCTGTCGATACCGCGCGGGAGAGACCCCTGGATCCCAGGGGCGCCGACGGGGCAATACTCCCCAGTAACCTCTCAGGCACCACGGACCGCGCGAAGGAGGCCGCTCTGAAGCCTGGGCACCCTCGTGTCCGGTGACAGAGGGGGAGACCGTGAGGAACACCGCCGATCCGTATCGGCCCTGTCACCAGGAGGTCTCCGTGTCCGACCAGCCCGTGAACGTCCCCGGCGCGCCCGCCCGGGTGTTCGCCGACCGCCACGTCGGACCCTCGCCCGGTGCCATCGAGGAGATGCTCAAGACGGTCGGCTACGGCTCCACCGCCGAGATCATGGCCGCCGCCGTCCCCGAGAGCATCCTCACCGCCCCCGGTCGCAACGCCCCGCTGGACCTGCCCGAGGCCATCGGCGAGGCCGAGACCCTCGCCGAGCTGCGCGACCTGGCCGCCCGCAACAAGGTCGTCACCCCCCTCATCGGCCAGGGCTACCACGGCACCTTCACCCCGCCGGTGATCCTGCGCAACATCATGGAGAACCCGGCCTGGTACACGGCCTACACGCCCTATCAGCCGGAGATCTCCCAGGGCCGGCTCGAAGCCCTCATCAACTTCCAGACCATGGTCTCCGACCTCACCGGCCTGCCGGTCTGCGGTGCGTCCCTCCTGGACGAGGCGACCGCCGCCGCCGAGGCCATGACCCTGGCCCGCCGCGCCTCCAAGAGCAGGGCGGACGTCTTCGTCGTCGACTCCGACGTCTTCCCCCAGACCCTCCAGGTACTGCGCACCCGCGCCGAACCCCTCGGCATCGAGGTCGTCGTGGCCGATCTGTCCCAGGGGCTGCCCGACGGCGACGCCTTCGGCGTCCTGGTCCAGTACCCCGCCTCCAGCGGCGTGGTGCGCGACCCGAGCGCCCTCATCGCCGCCGCCCGCGAACGCGGCGCCCTGGCCGTGGTCGCCGCCGACATCCTCGCCCTGACCCTGCTGCGCAGCCCCGGCGACCTGGGCGCGGACATCGCGGTGGGCTCCACCCAGCGCTTCGGTGTCCCACTCGGCTTCGGCGGCCCGCACGCCGGCTACATGTCCGTCACCGAGAAACTGCGTCGCCAGATCCCCGGCCGCCTCGTCGGCGTCTCGGTCGACGCCGCCGGCCGTCCCGCCTACCGGTTGGCCCTCCAGACCCGCGAGCAGCACATCCGCCGTGAGAAGGCCACCAGCAACATCTGTACCGCCCAGGTGCTGCTGGCCGTCATGGCCGGGATGTACGCCGTCCACCACGGCCCGCACGGCCTGCGCGCGATCGCCGAGCAGGTGCACGCGCACGCCATGGACATGGCCGACGCCCTGACCGCGCGCGGCTTCGAGATCGTCCACGCGTCCTTCTTCGACACCCTGCGCGTGCGGGTGCCCAGCGCCGACCGCGTGCTGGAGAACGCCCTGGCCGCCGGCTACAACCTGCTGCGCGTCGACGCGCACACCGTCGGTGTCAGCCTGGACGAGACGACCACCCCCGCCGACGTCGCCGCCGTGCTCAACGCGTTCGGCGAGTCCGGCCGGGCCCCGGAGGAGGGCGCCCCGGTCGTCGACGAGGACCGTCGGCGCTTCCCCGCCGAACTGGCGCGCGGTGTGGACTACCTCGACCACCCGGTGTTCAACACCCACCGCAGCGAGACCTCGCTGCTGCGCTACATGCGCAGGCTGTCCGACCGCGACCTGGCGCTGGACCGCACGATGATCCCGCTGGGCTCGTGCACCATGAAGCTCAACGCCACCACCGAGATGGAGGCGGTCACCTGGTCGGAGTTCGCGGGCCTGCACCCGCTCGCCCCGCTGGACCAGGCGGCCGGCTCGGTCGAGATCGTCCGCGACCTGGAGGCCTGGCTGGCCGAGATCACCGGCTACGACGCGGTGTCCCTCCAGCCCAACGCCGGTTCCCAGGGCGAGTTCGCCGGTCTGCTGGCCATCCGCGGCTACCACCGCTCGCGCGGTGAGGACCACCGCGACGTGTGCCTCATCCCCGGCTCCGCGCACGGCACCAACGCCGCCAGCGCGGTGATGGCCGGCATGCGCGTCGCCGTCGTGGCCTGTGACGAGGGCGGCAACATCGACCTGGACGACCTGCGCGCCAAGATCGCGCGGCACGCCGACGCGCTGTCCGCGATCATGGTGACCTACCCGTCCACGCACGGCGTGTACGAGGACACCATCACCGAGGTGTGCCGCCTGGTCCACGAGGCCGGGGGTCAGGTCTACGTCGACGGCGCCAACTTCAACGCGCTGCTGGGCTGGGCCAAGCCGGGCGAGTTCGGGGCCGACGTCAGCCACCTCAACCTGCACAAGACCTTCTGCATCCCGCACGGCGGCGGCGGTCCGGGCGTGGGCCCGGTCGCGGTCCGTTCCCACCTGGCCGGTTTCCTGCCCAACCACCCGGGCCAGCCGGAGGCGGGTCCGCACACCGGCGTGGGCCCGGTCTCGGCCGCCCCGTTCGGCTCGGCGGGCATCCTGCCGATCTCCTGGGCGTACGTGCGGATGATGGGCGAGCGGGGGCTGCGCACCGCCACCGAGGTCGCCGTGCTGTCGGCGAACTACGTGGCCAAGCGCCTGGAGCCGTACTACCCGGTGCTCTACACCGGCGCCAACGGCCTGGTGGCCCACGAGTGCATCATCGACATCCGCCCGCTCCAGAAGGCGAGCGGCGTCAGCAACGAGGACGTCGCCAAGCGGCTGATGGACTACGGCTTCCACGCTCCGACGATGTCCTTCCCGGTGGCCGGCACCCTGATGGTGGAGCCGACCGAGAGCGAGGACCTCGCCGAACTGGAGCGGTTCATCGAGGCGATGATCGCCATCCGCGCCGAGATCGACAAGGTCGCGGCGGGGGAGTGGGACGCCCTGGACAACCCGCTCAAGAACGCCCCGCACACCGCCGAGGAGGTCACGGCCGACGAGTGGGGGCACGGGTACTCCCGCGCGGACGCCGCCTACCCGGTGCCGTCCCTGCGCCGTGACAAGTACTGGCCGCCGGTGGGCCGCATCGACCAGGCCTACGGTGACCGGAACCTGGTGTGCTCCTGCCCGCCGCCGGAGGCCTTCGAGCTGTAGGCCCCGAGGGGGCGTCGCCCGACACCGGGCGACGCCCCC
Source organism: Nocardiopsis lambiniae (assembly GCF_031845465.1). NCBI lineage: Bacteria > Bacillati > Actinomycetota > Actinomycetes > Streptosporangiales > Nocardiopsidaceae > Nocardiopsis > Nocardiopsis lambiniae. The sequence continues at coordinate 203,854 of NZ_JAVREP010000010.1, forward strand.
ATTTCGGACATAAAGTGAATCTACGACATAAAGGTGTGTCGTGTGTCCGCTACCGGAACACACGGGCCCCATGAGGCGACACCGACCACCACAGCCCCCATCCCGGACCCCCTCCCGCGTTAGAGTTGCGGCGACACCCGCGTGTCCCGCCCCGCGGACCCCCACCGGAAAGCGCTCAGCATGACCACGACGTCCGGACCCTCCGCACGCTCCGGCCCCGCCGACCCGCCGCCCCGCGCCACCGACCCCCGCGATGCCCCGGCCGGCCCCACGCCCTCGGCCGAGGAGGCGTCCGGACTGTGCGATCAGGCCCGCGACCTGGTCGCCAACGGCCACCTGGACCGCGCCGCCGACCTCTACCGCCGCGCCGCCGCGGCCGACGCGCCCGCGGCCGTACGGGCCCGCGCCCTGCTGGGCCTGGCCGTGACCGAGGACGGCCGCGGCGACACCGGTGCCGCCCGCGACGCGGCCCGCCGCGCGATGGAGGCCGGCGATCCGCGCCGCACCCCCCGTGCCGCCCACCACCTGGCGCTGTCCCTGGAACAGGGCGGCGAGGGGGCCGAGGCCGAACGGATCTGGCGTCGCCTGCTCGACCTGGGCGCGGGACCCGGCCACACGGCCCTCGCCCATCACGGACTGGCCCGCGCGGCGGAGGAACGCGGGGACGCCACCGCGGCCGAGGCGCACTGGGAGGCGGCGCTCTCCCCGCCGGTCGGCTCCGCGCCTGCGGACCGGCTGCACGCGGAGACCCTGGTCGAGGCCGCCCGCGACCTCACCGGCCGGCTGTTGCGTCGCGGCTCGCCGGGTGCCGCCCTGAGCGCCGCCGACCGGGGTCTGTCCGTCGCCGACGACCCGGAGCTGCGTCTGCTGCGGGCCGCCGCCCACCTCGAACACGCCATGGCCGACCTCGGCGCGGTCGTCGACCCCGACGCGGGGGGCGTCGAGGCCGAGCCGGTCACCGCGGGGGCGGCGGTGGAACTCCTCGCCGGGCTGCTCGCCCTGCGCGGGGACACCGACGGCTCCGCCCGGGTGTGGCGGGCCGGGCTGGAGGGGCACGGCGAGGAGACCGCCGAGGAGGCGCGCGCCCGGTTGCGCCGCGGGTTCGCCACGGGTGAGGACTCCTGGTGGGACGCCTACCTGGAGGAGGCGGTCGCCACGGCCAGCGCGCCGGCGCTGGCGGCGGAGCTGTTCGCGGCGCTGACCCGGATGCACGCGCTGGTGTCGCTGCCCGCACTGGAGGGCGAGTCGCGCCCGGCCGTCCTGCGGGAGGCCCTGGTGCAGGCGGTGCGGACCCCTGACGAACTCGTGTGGGGGCCGGGGCTGCACGCCGATCTGCGTCGCCGGCTGGCCGAGGCCACCGGAGGGGACGACGTGCTCGCGGAGGACTGGCCGGACCGTCTCTGACCCTTTCCCGAAGACGGGTGGGCCCGACCGTTCCGGGGCGCGTTCCGTGGACGCCGCCCGGCGCGTTCATCGCGAGGGCGCAGAACGAACGGGGCCGGTGTCCCGCCGGCCGAGGACGGCTCCGCGCACGGCGATGCCGTGGGCCGCGTTTCGCGGACGGAGGGCGAGGGGCGGGTGTGCGGGGGCCTCGTGCGGCGGGCCGGGCGCGCTCCGGGGGCGGTCTCCCGCTTCCCCGCCGACCGCGACGATCCTCACCGCCCGAGGGCGACCCGGACGGGCGTGCCGCCGCCCGGGGCGATGGGTCCCGGGCGGGGTCGTCGGCCGGTCAGGGCCGGTGGGGACGGTGGGTTCCGCCGTCAGGCGGCCAGGACACGGGGCCGGTGCGGTGCCACGACGGCGCCGTCCGGCAGCAGCTCACCGGTGTCGTCGAAAAGGACGACGCCGTTGCAGAGCAGACTCCATCCCTGTTCCGGATGGCTGGAGACGACACGGGCCGCCTCGCGGTCGGTGTCCTCGAAGGACGGGCACGGAGGCTGGTGGCTGCACATGGGGTCGGCCTTTCACTAGAGGCTCTTCGTTGAGCTGACGCCAAGAATAGTGGTTCACATCACATGATCGTCGCGTTTCGGGTCGGAAACACGCTGCCTGTGTCGTCGTCCGCTCTCACCCTGTGAGATACCCGCAGGCGACGAGTGGTTCTCGTCACCTTGCAAGGATCAATAACCGCCGCGGGTCCGGCGCGCCGCCGGCCGGCTGCGCATCCCCGCCCCGGCCAACCCGCCGCGCTGGAACGCGCGCACCAGCTCACCGCCCAGGTTCACCCCCGCGCCCAGGGCCAGCCCCACCATGACCGCCTCCACCAGCGACAGCAGGCCCGACACCGCGGTGCCCTGGGTGAACTCGATCAGCCCCCGGTACAGCAGGCTGCCCGGCAGCAGCGGCGCGATCGACGGCACCAGGTAGGGCAGCACCGGGCGACGGGTCCGCCGCGCCAGCCAGTGGCCCACCACGCCCACCGCCACCGCGCCCGTAACGGTGCCGACCACCGGCGGCACCTGGAGCAGGGATCCCATCCCCGCGTAGATCACCCAGATCATCACGCCCAACAGGCCGATGGTCGGCAGCATCCGGGTCGGCACCGCCAGCGAGATCGCGAACGCGATCGCGATCCCGGCCGCGCCGAGCAGCACCGGGACCTCCATCGAGGTGCCCGCCGAGGGCAGGTTGTCCAGGTCGATCGAGACCCCCAGGCGCACCGCCGTGTACGCGATCGCGCCCACCCCCGACACGATCGCGCCCAGGATGAAGAACGTCTCCAACAGCCGGGCCGCCGCCGACACGTAACTGCCGCTGATCCCGTCCTGGAGACTGGCCACCAACGGGCGTCCCGGGAGCAGCGCCATGATGTTGCCGGTGATGATCGCGCCCGCCTGTAGGCCCAGGTCCATCTCGGAGCTGACCCACAGCAGCCCGACGCCGATGGTCGCCGCGACCATCGCCGCCGCGGTCATCTGGTAGAACTCGGCGACCCCGCGCCGGGCCAGGAAGACCGAGGTGCGGTCGCCCAGCACCGCCGCCAGGAACGCCACCGTGGCCACGATCGGACCGCCGCCCATCATCACGCCGGCGCTGGAGGCGATCAGCCCGAAACCGACGACGATGACCCAGTTGGGGTAGGGCATCTTGGCCCGCCGGACCTGCTCCAGGCGGGCCGCCGCGTCCTCCAGCTCCAGCAGGCCCAGGGCCGCCTGCTGCACCAGGGTGTGCAGCTCGCCCACCCGGAAGTAGTCCAGGCTGCGGCGGCGCACCACGCGCTCGCCGGTGATGGGCGGCTGGTCGCCGCCGGGGTGCGTGGACAGGGTGATGGTGGTGAAGGTGACCGACACCTCCGAGCGGGGCAGGTTGAAGGCCACCGACAGGCTGAGCATCGCCTCGCTGACCGCCTCGGTGCCCTCCCCGCTGGCGAGCATCAGCTCGCCCACACGCAGCACCAGGTCGATGGCCCGGGCGTCGGGCAGCGGACGCTCGTCCTCGTCGTCGAACCCGTCCGGCGTCAACTCGCGTTCGTGTCGGGCCCTCCAGTCGCGCATGCGGCTCAGCATGCGGTCCTCACCCGACGGCGGGCGCCCCCGCTTGTCCGACATGTTCGTCCTCTCCTCCCCGCCGATCCCCCTCGGCGGTCGACGCGGTGCTCACGACCCCAGAGAGGGACGCGGCCCCGAAGGGTCGGGTTCGCCCGCACGGGCACCGGGTACCGGTGAGTTCGATCACCGGATCATCCTGCCAAGTCCGGCGGTGCGCGCAGGGGGAACGCGCCGGAGGCCGACGATGATCCGCGCGGGTCCTCACCCCTGCCCATCGGGCTCCCCGGGCCGCACCAGACCGCTCTCGTAGGCGTGCACCACGGCTTGGACCCGGTCGCGCAGACCCAGCTTGGTGAGGATACGGCCCACGTGCGATTTCACCGTGGTCTCCCCGACGACGAGCCGGGCGGCGATCTCGGCGTTGGAACGGCCGCGCGCCACCAGACGCAGCACCTCGCGTTCGCGGTCGGTGAGCGGGTCGGCGGCCCGGGCAGCCTCGTCCACGACCGAGGGCAGCAGCGGGGCGTACCGGTCCAGCAGGCGTGCCAGGACCGGGGGCGAGATGACCGAGCCTCCGGCGGCGACGGTCTCCACGGCGCCGATCAGCTCCTCGGGCGGGGAGTCCTTGAGCAGGAAGCCGCGGGCGCCCGCCCGGAGCGTCTCCACCGCGTACTCGTCCAGATCGAAGGTGGTCAACACCAGGATCCGGACGCGGTGTCCCAGGGGGCGGGCCCAGTCGACGATGCGACGGGTGGCCTCGACGCCGTCCATGCCGGGCATGCGCACGTCCATGAGGACGACGTCGGGCAGCAGCCGGCGGGCCGCCGCCACCGCCTCGCGTCCGTCGGAGGCCTCACCGACCACGAACGCCCGCGGGGACGCCTCCAGGATCATGCGGAAGCCGGCGCGGACGAGCGGTTGGTCGTCCACCAACAGGACTGAAACGGGCACAGGGGTGATTGTGCCGTATCGGCGGGCGCCCCGTGGACCGCCCGGTGCTCCCGCCGAGGGGCTATCCGCGCGGGGCCGTGGGCAGGGGCGGTGGGGTGCCGCCGAAGGCGGGGCAGATCGCCTGGTGTTCGCACCAGTCGCACAGCCTGCTCTTCTTGGGCTCCCACACCCCGGCGCGGCCGGCCGCCTCGATGCGCGTCCAGATGTCGGAGATCTCGGCCTCGGCGGCGCGCAGTTCGTCCTCGGTGGGGTCGTACCACCGGATCGCCCCGTCCCCGCCCAGGTAGACGAGCTGCAACCGGGTGGGGACCACACCCAGGTCGCGCCAGATCATGACCGCGTAGAAGAAGATCTGGAACTTGGCCTTGTCCTCGAACCGGGGCGAGGGGGACTTGCCGGTCTTGTAGTCGACGACGCGGATCCGGCCGTCGGGGGTCACGTCGAGCCGGTCGACGTAGCCGCGCAGCCGCAGCCCCGTGGGCAGGCCCACCTCCAGACGCATCTCCCGGTCGCGCGGCTCCAGGGCGGTGGGGTTCTCCAGGTCGAAGTAGCGGAGCACCAGGTCGCGGGCCGACTCCAGCCAGGCGTCGCGGGCCTGGTCGTCGGCGAACAGCTCCTCCACCTCCGGGCGCTTGTCCCGGAGCCGGTTCCACTGGGGGTCGACCAGGCCGACGGCGGTGCGGGGGGTGCGCGTCTCGGCGGGCAGCTCGTACAGGCGCTCCAGGCAGGCGTGGACCAGGGTGCCGCGCAGGGCCGCCGCGCTGGGCGCTTCGGGGAGCCGGTCGATGGCGCGGAACCGGAACAGCAGCGGGCACTGGAGGAAGTCCGACGCCCGGGAGGGCGACAGGGCGGACGGCAGGAGCGCGGTGGTCATGTTCCGAGCCTATGAGAAGGCCGTGACAGGCGACACCCGCTGTCGCGGGGGTGGGGACGGGGGTCGGGGAAGGGCCCGTAACCTGGGGGCGTGACCACCGGCAACGATCGTCCCGCGCCCCGTTCCCGCGACCGCTCCCGGGCCCCCGGGCTGCTCCTGGGCCGACCTTTCGGGGTCCCCGTCTACGTCACCGCCTCGTGGTGGGTGGTGGCGGTCCTCATCACCCTGGTCTACGGCGGGATCGTGCAGGACCGGTTGGCGCTCGGGCCGATCGCGTACGTGTTGGCGTTCGTGTTCGCGCTGCTGTTGTACGCCTCGGTGCTGGTGCACGAGTTGGCGCACTCGGTGCTGGCGCGCCACTACGGGCTGCCGGTGCGGCGGATCGTGCTGTACGTGCTGGGCGGGGTCTCCGAGATCGAGAAGGAGGCGCCCACCCCGGGCCGGGAGTTCTGGATCGCGTTCGTCGGGCCGTTGTTCTCGCTGTTGATTGCGGCGGGGGCGTTCGGGCTGTACCTGCTGTCGGACCCGTTCACGGTGGTGGGGGAGCTGCTGTTCCAGCTGTGGGTGGCGAACCTGCTGGTGGGCGTGTTCAACCTGCTGCCCGGTCTGCCGTTGGACGGCGGCCGGTTGGTGCGGGCCGGGGTGTGGAAGCTGACGGGCCGACCGTTGGCGGGCAGTGTGGCGGGGGCCTGGGGCGGCCGGATCCTGGCCCTGGTGGTGGTGGCGACGCCGTTGCTGTTGGGGTGGCTGGGTGGTGGGCTCAACCCCTGGGGCACGGTGTGGGGTCTGGTCCTGGGCGGTTTCATGTGGATGGGCGCCACCGATTCCCTGCGCGCCGCCCGGGCGCGTTCGCGGGTGCCGGGGTTGCGGGCGCGCGGGCTGGCCCGCAGGGCGGTCGCCGTGCCGGCCGACACCCCGTTGGCGGAGGCCGAACGGCGGGCCGGGGAGGCCGGTGCCGAGGCGATCGTGGTGACCGACACGGGCGGGACGCCGACGTCGATCGTGCACCCGGGGATGGCCGCCGAGGTCATACCGGCGCGTCGGGCGTGGACGCCGGTGGTGGAGGTGGCGCGGGCGTTGGGCGCGCACTCCGTCGTGCCGTGGGGGCTGGAGGGCGAGGAGCTGTTGGAGTTCCTGACCGGGCACCCGCTTCCGGAGTACCTGGTGGTGGACGACGCCGGCGATGTGCACGGGGTGCTGCGCGCCGCCGATGTCAACGCGGCGATGTCGGACCGGGACTGACCCGTGCCCTTCGGGGCCCCGCCCGTTCGGGCGTCTCCGGCGGCGGGAGGGGCCCGTGCGGTCGCCGTGCTCGCGCCGCCCCACGGTGGCGTTCCTCGAAGGTGTCCGCTCCGTCGGTCCACGGGACCCCGGGGCGCCCGTGCCCCGGTGAGCCTCCGCTCGGGTCGGTGTCCGGGTGCCCGGAGGACGGGGGCCTTCGGTCGCCGCGTCGACGTCCCCGCGCCCCGGAGGTCTCCTCCGTCGGTCCGCGGGACCCCGGGGCCTCACCTCCGGGCGCCCTCGGGCCACAGCACCGTCACGGGCCGGCCCAGCGATCGGGCGTGGGCCACCACGTCGGCGGTCCCGCCGGGGCCGCGGGCGGGCTCGCCGTCCCACACCGCGACGAGCCGGTCGCAGCCCTCCACCAGGAGGCGTCCGGCCTCCGCGTGGGCTCGGGGCGTGGACTCCACGTGCGGTAGGGCGTGGACGCGGACGGCCCGGGAGAGCAACCGGTCGTACAGCGGGTGGTGCTCGGCGGGCAGTCCGTCGCGGTACTCCCGGGCGGGGACGATCACCTCCAGGGGCGCTCCCGCGGCGACGACGGCCTCGGCGAAGAGGGCGTCGGCCCCGTCCGCCAGGCAGGACAGGCCGACCATGGCGCGTCCGTGGGGTGTCAGGTGCGCGTCGATGAGCGCGGCGATGGCACGGCTCACGCCGGGGGTCAGGTTCCGATGGCCGGTGATGCCGATGCGGATCACGTCACCCTCCCTGCTGTTCGTTTAGCCGCCTTTCTACCCAAAGTGCAGGGAGTGGGCCCCTACCTTCCGGTGAGGGGTGGGTGGCGTTCTCGCGGGTCGGTCTCACCCGGCGACGGGTGTCCCGGTCACGAGCGCCGCGAGCCGGTCGTCGAGTTCTCTCACGCAGACGGCGCCGGGGCCTCTGTAACGCCGCCTGAAGGAGCGCACCCGGTCCACGACCCGGGCCGATCCGAAGCGCACGCCGGTCTCCAGGGCCTCCACGGCCAGGCGGAACGCCTCGTCGACGTCGCCGGCCTCGGCGTGGGCGGAGGCCAGTTCGACCTTGAGGACCGCGGACTGCTTGGCGCCCTGGGCGACGGGTCGCGCAGCCTCGGCGAAGGCCGTGCGGGCGTCGTGGGGGCTGCGCAGGCGCACGCCCACCAGGGCGCGGTAGCCGGAGATCTTGGCGTGGTCGAAGGCGAACACCCAGGGCCAGGGCGGGTTGATGTTGCCCGAGCGGGAGATCTCCTTCTCCGCGCGGCCGATGGCGTGGGCGGCGGCGGAGCGGTCGCCGATCCCGGCGTGGGCCAGCGCCCCCACACAGGCCAGCCAGGCGCGGGCGGTGGGGTGCGCGGAGGGGCCCAGGACGTGCTCGGCCTCCTGGACCAGTCCCAGTCCCAGTTCGGGGTCCTCCGCGGTGTCGATCTCGAAGGCGGCCAGGGAGCCGAGCATGTAGACGTCGAGCAGGCGCATGCCGGCCTGGCGGGCGCGGATGACGGCGGTGCGGTAGTGCATGCGGGCCGAGCCCATGTCGCCCTGGTCGGCGTGCAGCCAGGCGGCGAACCCGGAGGCCTCGCTGGCTGCGGCGCTCACGGCGGAGTGGTGGCCGGTGCCGCGCGCCTTGACCAGCATCCGTTCGGCCAGTTGGACGTGGGTCACGGCGCTGGGCAGCAGGTCGAGGGTGGGCGAGGTGGAGTCCATGCGGCGCTGGCCGCCGGTGATGGAGCGCAGGGCGGGTGCGGTGGTCTCGTTGACGACCGTGTGGACGACGTTCTGGGGGGATCCGTTCGTGATCGTCCCGCGTTCCCCGCCCCGGTCGGCGGGGATCTCCTCCGGTGTGGGCGGCGCGGTGCCGTCGAAGCGCAGGAGGTGCAGGGGGACGTCCAGGCGTCGGGCCAGGTCGTGGACCTGGGCGACGGTGAGCGCCTGTTGTCCGTTGACGACGCGGGAGACCCAGCTCTGGGAGTAGTCGACGGCGCGGGCGAGATCGCCCTGGGACCAGCCGCGGGCGGTGCGCACGCCTTCGATGACGGCGGCCATGTCGCAGGTGGCCAGAGCGGCCGCGATGCGCGGTCGGGACCACAGGTCCGGTGGAAGTTGGGGCATGGAGTTCAGATTAGGGATTCGTGGTGCGGTCGGTGGCCGTGTTCGGTCCGACGATTCCATGGAAAGTGTCGGTTCTGGCTTTTTCGTGGCTTCTCACAATGCCGTTCGATGGAGCTTGGCTGGCCGTTCCCTGCCTGCTAGGACGAGATGTTCGGATAAGAGCGATAAAATACTTCTGGTGGCTTTCAACCGTTCTGTTTGGTGTTATGCCGGTATCGTCCCGTGCCTTGGGAAAAGGGTGCGCAACAGCTCATGCGTGATCCGCATAGGCGTGCGTTCCCGGTCCCGGGGGTGCGGCATCGTGGGAGGGGACGTTGGCGACCACGGGAGGCTTGAGTGACCGTCGAGACCCCACCGGCGGGTGACCCTGACGGGCGCTGTTCGGGCGGAGCCGACCTCGCGCTGCGGGGGCTCGCCGCCGAACTGCGCTCGCACGGGGTGGAGGCCCGTGAGGACGGCGTGCACGGCATCGTGCACGCCGGTCCGCAGCACGCGCTGCTGCGGCCGCACAGGGGCGACCTGTGGTGGTGGATGCGCTGGCCGGGGGAGCCCCGGCCGTTGGCGGGTGTGCCGCTCTCCCCGGCCACCCGTACATCCGACGCGGTCCGGCGCATCCTGGGGGCCCTGGACCGCACCTGAGACCGCGCGACCCCGACCGCGCCCGCACGGCCCCGGGCCCGCCCCGCGCCTCCGGGACCGACGGCGCGCGGGCCCCGGGCGAGCCGGTCTCCCCCTCGGCGGGGCCTCCCGGCCCCGCCCGCCCGACCTCCCCGTCGAAGGGGCGCCTTCCCCGCGCCCCCGACCACGGCGGGGGACCGGAGCGTCCCGACCGCAGTCCCTCCGTGGCCGGGCCGCGTCCGTGCCGTGCCCCGGCCGCACCTCCCCCGTGGCCGGGGCACGGCGATCATCCACACGCCCTCTCGGCGGGCACGGGGGCGTCCGTCCTCCGGGACGGAGCCGGCGGGCGCGCCCCGTCCCGTGGCCGGGAGGCGCCTTCCCGTTCCCCTCCCCGGTCCTCGCGGGGCCGCGGTGCCCGGACGGGCCCGGGAGACGGACCGCGCCGGCCGGGGGGCGACCGGTGCGGTCCGGGTTCAGGAGTGCGGGGTGTCCGGGGCCGCGGGGACCGCACCGGAGCCGGGACCCGCCTCCACCGCCGCCAGGGCCGCGCCGACGATGCCCGCCGTGTTGCGCAGCTCGGCCGGAACGATGGGGGTGCGGATGTCCAGCAGGGGCAGGAACTTCTCGGACTTGCGGCTCACCCCGCCCCCGACCACGATCAGGTCCGGCCAGAGCAGGTCCTCCAGCACCCGGTAGTAGCGCTGGAGCCGTTCGTGCGCCCACTCGTGGTACGACAGCCGATCGCGCTCCTTGGCCCCGGAGGAGGCCTTGGACTCGGCGTCGTGGCCGTCGATCTCCAGGTGCCCGAACTCGGTGTTGGGCACCAGCCGTCCGTCCACCACCAGCGCCGTGCCGATCCCCGTGCCCAGGGTGGTCATCAGCACCACCCCCAGCACGTCCTTGGCGGCGCCGTAGCGGGCCTCGGCGACGGCCGCGGCGTCGGCGTCGTTGAGCAGCCGCACCGGCCGTCCCGTGACCCGTGAGAACAGGCTCCGGGCGTCGGTGCCGATCCAGCCCTTGTTCAGGTTGGCGGCGGTGCGCACCACCCCGTTCTGCACCACGCCGGGGAAGGTGACGCCCAGGGGGACGTCGACGGTCTCGGGGAAGTGCGCGGCGATCTCGCCCACGATCTCGGCGATCTCCTCGGGGCCCGCGTCGTGGGGGGTGAGGATCTTCAGGCGCTCCTTGAGGAACTCCCCGGTGGCCAGATCGACCGGTGCCCCCTTGATGCCGCTGCCGCCGATGTCGATCCCCAGCCCGGTGGTCGGCTGTGACATTGAGTCCTCGTCTCCGTGGTCCGTGGGTCCGCGGGTCTCGACCCGCAGGGCTGATACTGCCCTGCCCGGTGGGGCTTCGCACACGATCGGCGGTGTCGGGGCGCGTGTCCGCCGCGTTCCGGCGGCCCGTCGCCGCCCCGGGACGGCGACGGATGTGCGCGGATGGTGTCGGCGGACCGATACGCTGGGCGATCGCCCCGACCGAACGAACCTGGGAAGACGAGAGCGACGTTGACCGGTATCCATGGCCGCCGTGGTCCCTTCACCGACGGTGACACCGTGCAGTTGACCGACCCCAAGGGTCGTATGCACACGATCACCCTCCACGATGGAGGCACCTTCCATTCCCACAAGGGCAAGGTCGAACACGCCGACCTCATCGGCCGGCCCGAGGGCAGCGTGGTGCGCTCCAACACCGGCACCGCCTATGTGGCCCTGCGCCCCCTGCTCATCGACTACACCCTGTCCATGAAGCGCGGGGCGACCATCGTCTACCCCAAGGACGCCGCCCAGGTGTTGGTGGAGGCCGACATCTTCCCCGGAGCCCGGGTCGTGGAGGCCGGGGCGGGGTCGGGCGCCATGTCCAGCTGGCTGCTGCGCGCGGTCGGCGAGAACGGCATGGTGCACTCCTACGAGCGTCGCGCCGACTTCGCGGAGATCGCCCGCAAGAACGTCGAGCGGTTCTACGGCGGCCCCCACCCGGCGTGGAGGCTGACCGTCGGCGACCTGGTCGAGGAACTGGACGAGACCGACGTCGACCGGATCTTCCTGGACATGCTGGCCCCCTGGGAGTGCCTCGACGCCGTCGCGAAGGCGCTGATCCCCGGCGGGCTGCTGTGCTGCTACGTGGCCACCACCACCCAGCTCTCGCGCGTGGTGGAGGAGCTGCGCGAGGACGACCGGTTCTACGAGCCGCGCTCGTGGGAGACGATGCTGCGGACCTGGCACGTGGAGGGTCTGGCGGTGCGCCCCGACCACCGCATGATCGGCCACACCGGGTTCCTGGTGGTCGCCCGTCGCCTGGCCGACGGGGTGGAGGCGCCCGAGCGCCGTCGCCGCCCGGCCAAGGGCGCCTACGGTCAGGACTACGAGGCCGCGCGTGCCGCCGCCGGTGCCGCCACTGCCGGTCCGGCGTCGGCCGTGCGGGAGCCGCAGGCCCCGCAGGCGCCCGCCGAGGAGGTGGCGTCGGAGGCGCCGGCGGAGGTCGTCGAGGAGACGGCGCCGAAGCCGGAGGGGGAGGCCGGGACGGTCGCCTCGGAGGCCGCCGGACCCACCGCCGAGTGATCCGCACGCGGAACCCCCTGGCCCGCACCGGTCACCCGGTGCCGCATGCGTTCTGGTAGGAGTTCAACCGAAAAACACCGAAGGCCCGTCCGGAACCTGGATCCGGGCGGGCCTTCGTGTACGCGCGGTGAGGGCGTTCCGCGGTCGCCCTGCCCATCCTTCGCGGGGCGTAAACATGTGCGTTTCATCGGTGGCGACGTGCGCGGCGACGCCGCGCCGGCCAGGGGCGAAGGCGTGACCGAACCTCTCCCCGGAGGTTACTTTCTCATTACGTCGGGTCATCCCGTAGCACTGTGACCTGCGATGACGCAAGACCTGGAAATGAGGCCTACGACACTCGTCCAAGCTGGGAGGTTAGGAATCGGGCACGGGTAGGTAGGCTCCCGAGTAGTCGTAGTCGTCCTTCTCATAGGGAGGTGGCGGACGTGGCCGAGCGCGATGATGAGCGTCAGAGCGACCGGGACCGTGAAGTCGCTGAACTCACGGCCCAGGTCTCCTACATGGAAAAGGAACTCAGCGTGGTTCGGCGTAAGCTCGCCGATTCGCCCCGACATGTGCGCCTCCTGGAGGAGCGGCTCAGGGAGGCCCAGGCCAATCTCGCCGCCGCCAACGGGCAGAACGAGCGTCTGGTCTCCACCCTCAAGGAGGCCCGCGAACAGATCGTGGCGCTCAAGGAGGAGGTCGACCGGCTGGCGCAGCCGCCGTCCGGCTTCGGTGTCTTCTTGGGCGTGCGCGAGGACGAGACCGTCGAGATCTTCACCAACGGCCGCAAGATGCGGGTCAACGTGAGCCCCTCGGTGGACCTGGACGCGCTGCGCCCGGGCCAGGAGGTCATGCTCAACGAGGCCTTCAACGTGGTCGAGGTGGAGTCCTTCGAGACGGTCGGCGAGGTCGTCATGCTCAAGGAGATCCTTGAGGACGGCGAACGCGCCCTGGTCATCTCGCACCACGACGAGGAGCGCATCGTGCGCCTCGCGGACCCGCTGCGCGACGAGCCCATCCGACCGGGTGACTCCCTGCTGCTGGAGACCCGCTCGGGGTACGTGTACGAGCGCATCCCCAAGTCGGAGGTGGAGGAGCTCATCCTGGAGGAGGTGCCCGACATCTCCTACACCGACATCGGTGGCCTGGCCGGGCAGATCGAGCTCATCCGCGACGCGGTCGAGCTTCCCTACCTGCACAAGGACCTGTTCCGCGAGCACCAGTTGCGCGCCCCCAAGGGCGTGCTGCTGTACGGCCCGCCCGGGTGCGGTAAGACGCTCATCGCCAAGGCGGTCGCCAACTCGCTGGCCAAACAGGTCGCCGAGCGCACCGGCCGCGACGTCGGCAAGAGCTTCTTCCTCAACATCAAGGGCCCGGAGTTGCTCAACAAGTACGTCGGCGAGACCGAGCGGCACATCCGCCTGGTCTTCCAGCGGGCTCGTGAGAAAGCGTCCGAGGGCACCCCGGTCATCGTTTTCTTCGACGAGATGGACTCCATCTTCCGCACCCGTGGCTCGGGCGTGTCCTCCGACGTGGAGAACACGATCGTGCCGCAGCTGTTGAGCGAGATCGACGGTGTGGAGGGTCTGGAGAACGTCATCGTCATCGGCGCCTCCAACCGCGAGGACATGATCGACCCGGCGATCCTGCGGCCCGGCCGGCTGGACGTCAAGATCAAGATCGAGCGGCCCGACGCCGAGGCGGCCCGGGACATCTTCGCCAAGTACATCCTCGTGGATCTGCCTCTCCACGAGGACGACGTGGCCGAGCACGGCGGTTCGGCCAAGGCCACGGTGGACGCCATGATCCAGACGGTCGTGGAACGGATGTACACCGAGGGCGAGGAGAACCGGTTCCTGGAGGTCACCTACGCCAACGGTGACAAGGAGGTCCTGTACTTCAAGGACTTCAACTCCGGCGCCATGATCGAGAACATCGTCTCGCGGGCCAAGAAGATGGCCATCAAGGACTTCATCGACCACGACTCCAAGGGCATCCGGGTCGCGCACCTGCTCCAGGCGTGCGTCGACGAGTTCAGTGAGAACGAGGACCTGCCCAACACCACCAACCCCGACGACTGGGCGCGGATCTCCGGCAAGAAGGGCGAGCGCATCGTCTACATCCGGACCCTCGTCACGGGCAAGAAGGGCGCGGACTCCGGGCGGAGCATCGACACGGTGGCCAACACCGGCCAGTACCTGTAGCGACGCACCCGTACCACTCCTCGTGGGGGCCGACCGGACTTCCGGTCGGCCCCTTCGCGTGCCGGTCGCCGGGGCCGGGAGGGCGTTCGACGCCCCTGCGGTCCGCGGGCGGGCAGGGGAGTGCCCCGTCGTCCTCCCGGAGAGCACCGACGGTGACCGTCGAGGGTGGACGCGGGAGGGCGTGGTGGGGCCGCCGCCACCACGGGAAGGGTCTGAGCGGGCCTGTGCGCCACGTGGCCAGTCCCGGAGCCGACCGCCCCGGGCCGGGGGCAGCGGGGTCAGGTCAGGGCGCTGAACAGGATCGCGGCGGTCGCGCCGAGCAGGCCGCCCGCCACCACCTGGGCGGGGGTGTGGGCGCGCAGATGCACCCGCGACCAGCCCGCCGCCAGTGCCGCCAGTGCGGCCGGGACGCCCGCCCACGGGCCGTACAACAGCGCGGCCAGGGTCGCGCCCGTCACGGCGGTGAGCGCGTGCACGGACACCTTCCAGCCGCCGCGGTCGGTGACCGCCCACACCACGGCCAGGGTCGCGCACATCACCAGTGCCAGGACCAGCAGTTCCACGGGGCCGTGGAAGACGGCGCCCACCGCCGCGCCGGTCAGCACGGAGGCGACCGCCACCGCGATCGGCCAGCGGCGGTGCGCCGGGTCGGGGACGTGGTGGTCGACCCACCAGCCGCGCCGTTGTCCCAGCAGCAGGAAGCCCAGGGGGATCGCGGCCCCGAAGAGCACCGCCACCGCCGCCCACAGGAGCCCCGAGGCGGGCGTCGGAGTGGCGGCGAAGGCGACCATGGCCCCGATCGCGGCCGTCGCCACGGCGGGGGCGAGGAGTTCGGTGACCACCAGCGCACACCGGGTGGAGAGCGGAACGGTCCGGGCTGGAGCGGTAGGGGACAAGGGGCACCTTCCGGGCGTGCGGCGGGACGCGTCCATTGTGTCGCCGCCCCGATGCCCCGTCGTCTCCGGGGCGGCCGAGGGGGCTCTGGCGCACCGTTTCGCCGAAGGCCGCGGCGGGGCCGTTGGAGGAACGGCGGTCGCAAGGCGTGGAGGGGGCGCGGCGCGGGCGGTCGGCTTTTTCGGAGAAACGGTCGGGAACCTTTTCCCCGCCTTTGGAGAGACCGACCGACCTGCGACGACAACGGCACGCCGGGGGCTCGGGAACTCCCGCGAAGACGGCACTTGGGCCACAATCGACGCGGAGGCGTTCAAGATCAAGCCTTGGTGGATAACCTCTCACCATGAGTGTGCGGCGGATTATGGGTATCGAGACCGAGTACGGGATCTCCGTGCCGGGCAACCCCGGGGCCAACGCGATGGTCACCTCCACCCAGGTGGTCAACGCCTATCTGGCCGCCTCGGCGGCCCGGGCACGGCGGGCACGATGGGACTTCGAGGAGGAGAACCCGCTGCGCGACGCGCGCGGCTTCGACCTGGCGCGTGAGGTGGCCGACCCCACGCAGCTCACCGACGAGGATCTGGGGTTGGCCAACGTCATCCTCACCAACGGGGCGCGGCTGTACGTGGACCACGCCCACCCGGAGTACTCGGCGCCCGAGGTCACCAACCCGCGCGACGCGGTGCTGTGGGACAAGGCGGGTGAGCGGGTGATGGCCGACGCGGCGGCCCGGGCGGGCGCCACGCCGGGGATCGAGCCGATCCAGCTGTACAAGAACAACACCGACAACAAGGGCGCCTCCTACGGGTGCCACGAGAACTACCTGATGCGGCGGTCGACGCCGTTCGGCGACATCGTCCGTCACCTCATCCCGTTCTTCGTGTCCCGCCAGGTGGTGGTGGGCTCCGGCAAGGTGGGGATCGGTTCCGACGGGCAGGGCACCGGTTTCCAGATCTCGCAGCGCGCGGACTTCTTCGAGGTCGAGGTGGGGCTGGAGACCACCTTGAAGCGTCCCATCATCAACACGCGGGACGAACCCCACGCCGACCCGGACAAGTACCGGCGGCTGCACGTGATCATCGGCGACGCCAACATGAGCGAGATCTCCACGTACCTCAAGTTGGGGACGACGGCGTTGGTCCTGTCGATGATCGAGGACGGGTTCATCAGCGTGGACCTGTCGCTGGAGACGCCGGTGGCGGACCTGCGGGCGGTCTCCCACGACCCGACGCTGACGCACCGGGTGAAGCTGCGCGACGGGCGGCGCATGACGGCGCTGGAGTTGCAGCGGGAGTACCTGGACCAGGCGCGCAAGTACGTGGAGGACCGGTTCGGGACCGACGTGGATCCGGACACGGTGGACGTGCTGAACCGGTGGGAATCGGTGCTGACCCGGCTGGGGACCGACCCGATGAGCCTGGCCGACGAGCTGGACTGGGTGGCCAAGCTGAAGGTGTTGGAGGGGTACCGGTCGCGGGACGGGCTGGACTGGTCGCACCCGCGGTTGCAGCTGGTGGACCTCCAGTACTCGGACGTGCGGTCGGACAAGGGGATCTACAACCGGTTGGTGGCGCGCGGGCGGATCAAGCGGTTGCTGGACGAGCCCCATGTGCAGCGGGCCGTCACGGAGCCGCCGGAGGACACCCGGGCGTACTTCCGGGGACGGTGCCTGGCGAAGTACGCGGACTCGGTGGCCGCGGCGTCGTGGGACTCGGTGATCTTCGACCTGCCGGGGTACGACTCGTTGCAGCGGGTGCCCACCCTGGAGCCCCGCCGAGGGACGAAGGAGCACGTGGGAGCACTCCTGGACGCCTCGGCCACGGCTGCGGACCTGGTGGCGGTGCTGTCGGGCAACCGCTAGGCGAACGGGCACGGGGGCACGGCCGAGGCCGTGCCCCCGCCCATGCCCGGCCCCACGAAGCCGGGATGATCCCGTGGGCTTCCCGCGAGCGGCCCAGCGGGAGTCGCGATGAACCGGGGGTCGAAGCCGGACCCTACCTGAGGGAACCTCGCCGTTTCGCGGTCCGCGACTCGAATGACCTTCCGTGAACCTCTGGGGGTGATCGTTCTCCGGCGGTCGCCCTTTTCCGCCGTGCGGGGGCGCCGACCGCTCGAAGGGGCGTGGCCTCCGGGGATAGGCTGAGGCCGTTTCCCGGTGAAGAGAGAGGCGCATGAGTCCTTCGATCGCGACCAACACCACCGTCGACCTGGCCGGGCTGTTGGAGTTCATCCGGCCGAGGCACAACGCTCTGCTCATCACGCGCAGGGGTGACGGGGGGCCGCAGGCCTCACCGGTGACCTGCGGCGTGGACGCCCAGGGCCGGATCGTGGTGTCGACGTATCCGGAGCGGGCGAAGGCCCGCAACGCCGCACGCGACCCGCAGGTGAGCGTGGTGGTGCTGTCCGACTCCTTCGGCGAGGCCTGGGTCCAGGTCGACGGAGAGGCCGAGGTCATCGACGGCGAGGAGGCCGTGGAGCCGTTGGTGGAGTACTTCCGGGTGATCGCGGGGGAGCACCCGGACTGGGAGGAGTACCGGGAGGCCATGCGCCGCCAGGGGAAGGCGCTCGTCCGGGTGACCCCGAAGCGCTGGGGCCCGATCGCCACGGGAGGATTCCCCGCCGACCGTGTGCCGTCGCCGTTCGCCGACTGAGTTCGTGCCCGTGTTGCTTATGTCCGTTTCTTGAGAAGTTGCAGAATCGGCTGGTTTCCACTGGAATCCATGCAGGTCATTTGCCGTGCTCCCCGCGCACGCGGGGATGGTCCCGCGCTGCGGGTCGCGGCGTCCGTGGCGTTGCGGTGCTCCCCGCGCACGCGGGGATGGTCCCGGACCCAGGACCCATGCCTCGAAGCCGCTGGCGTGCTCCCCGCGCACGCGGGGATGGTCCCGTGTTGTCGGCGCGGTTCCTCCCGAGCCGGCTGTGCTCCCCGCGCACGCGGGGATGGTCCCCGGTTCGCCGTCATCGTGCTGCCGCACCACCCGTGCTCCCCGCGCACGCGGGGATGGTCCCAGGCAGCGGGTCTGGTTGCCGCCGCGCAGGATGTGCTCCCCGCGCACGCGGGGATGGTCCCGCCATCGAGGCCGCCCGCGTCATCGCGGCCCTGTGCTCCCCGCGCACGCGGGGATGGTCCCCCGCCCGCTCCGGCCATTCCTCCGGACGCCCCGTGCTCCCCGCGCACGCGGGGATGGTCCCCAGCCGCTCATCGCCTCGATGGAGGTCTCCAAGTGCTCCCCGCGCACGCGGGGATGGTCCCGCGCAGCGGACGATCTGGGCGAGGTCGTCGGCGTGCTCCCCGCGCACGCGGGGATGGTCCCGCCGCCGGGCGGTACGGGGAGCCTTCGGCGTGGTGCTCCCCGCGCACGCGGGGATGGTCCCACGACCAACACACCCGTACAGTGGTGCGCCATGTGCTCCCCGCGCACGCGGGGATGGTCCCCGG
Source organism: Nocardiopsis lambiniae (assembly GCF_031845465.1). Classification (NCBI taxonomy): domain Bacteria; kingdom Bacillati; phylum Actinomycetota; class Actinomycetes; order Streptosporangiales; family Nocardiopsidaceae; genus Nocardiopsis; species Nocardiopsis lambiniae. The sequence continues at coordinate 222,209 of NZ_JAVREP010000010.1, forward strand.
AGGGTCTTGTCGATCCGGTTGAGGATGCGGTGCTCCCCGCGCACGCGGGGATGGTCCCCCGAACCAGTTCACCCGCGCGTTCGGCATGGAGTGCTCCCCGCGCACGCGGGGATGGTCCCAAATGGCATTGCACGGCGCAAATCCGACGCATGTGCTCCCCGCGCACGCGGGGATGGTCCCACCCAGCCCTTGTAGAAGGCTTCCACCTGGTGGTGCTCCCCGCGCACGCGGGGATGGTCCCGGCCTCAAGCTCGGCGCGCAGCGTGGCTGTGTGTGCTCACCGCGCACACGTCGACTCGGTTCTGCCCTGACCCCGGGTCACGGATTCCGGCGGCACAGACCGACGAAGACGAGTTCGAGGAGCCGCTTGGCACGCGGCTCCCAGTCGCCCGCAGGGTCGAGCTGGTACAGCCCGGCGATGGCCAAGAGCACGTCGTCGGGTTCCAGGTCCTCGCGCAGCGTCCCTGCGGCGCGATTGGCGTCGAGCAGCCGCTGGAGCGCGGCGGTGAGCGGTCCCCGGGCCTCCTGGGCGAAGCGGCCGTGGCTCGTGGCGCTCTGGAGTGCTCCGATGAGCCCCGCCTTCGTCATGGCGTAGCGGGCGAAACGGTTGAGCCACAGCCGGAAGGCGTTCAGCGGCGGGTGTTCCTCAAGCAGGTCGTCGGCGGCCTGTGCCATCTGCTGGACCTCGCCCCGGTACAGCTCGAAGATCAGGTCCTCGCGGGTGGGGAAGTGCCGGTACAGGGTGCCGATGCCCACGCCGGCCTTCTTGGCGATGGAGTTCAGGGAGGCGTCACCGCACGTCGAGAACGCCTCGCGGGCGCTCTCCAGCAGGTGGGCGCGCGTGCGGACGCCTTGGGCGTGCAACTGCTCGACGCGCTTGGTCGACACGGACGTGATCCTTCGTTAGCGGAGATCTCTCCGCCATAGGTTAACCGATCTGTCGAATTTTTGTCATACCAGCTCAACCGCCTTTTCTCGTGGAACCTGAGGCTGGCGTCACAGGCTTTGGCGATTGCGTGGCGGAGACCCCTCCGGTACGTTGGGGGTACTTGACGGAGACCTCTCCGTCACTGGTGTGGGATCGTTCCCCCCGACTCGACGGCCCCGCACCAGGTCGAGTACCCGTTCCGAAGGACCCGCCCATGCAAGACAACATCACTCCCGTGCGGATCGGTGTCATCGGCGCGACCGGCGGCATCGGTGCGCGTATCGCGGCCGAGGCCGAGGCCCGAGGGCACAGCGTGTGCGTCATCCGGCGCGACGCCCTCGACCTCGACTACGGCGACCTTGACGGTCTGGACGTGCTGGTCAACGCCCACCAGGCGCAGGTGGGCCGCGAACGCGACCACCTGGAGGTGGACCGGCACCTCATCTCGCTGCTGACCGGTACCCCCGTGCGGCTCATCGTCGTCGGCAGCGCCGGACACCTGTTCACCGACGACTCGCGCACCGCCATCTACTGGCAGAGCAGGCTGGCCCGCGGGCCCCTGCGCAACCTGGCGCGCGCCCTCGAACGCGCCTACTTCCTGTACAAGATCAGCCTCGACCTGCGGTGGACCTACCTGGCCCCGCCGGTCGAACTCGTCAGTCAGGGCGAGCGGACCGGGCGCTACCGCGTCGGCGGGGACGTCATCCTGACGGACGAGTTCGGACGCAGCAGGCTCAGCCACGCCGACTACGCGGTCGCGCTCGTGGACGAGATCGAGACCGACGCCCACGCGGGGCGGATGTACACCGTCGCCGCCGCCTGACCAGCGGCGGTCCTCCCCACGTGCGGCGGGGAGGACCGCCGGCGCCCGGCCGTTCCCGCGGCTCCGGCCCGGCCGCCACACTCAGTCGTGCCAGCCGCCGTCGGCGCAGCGCATCGGGTTCAGGCTCAACGCCGTCCACACCTCCAGGCGGGCGCGCGGGTCGCGCAGGTCGTGGCCCAGCACCCGCTCGGCCGTCCGCAGCCGTGCCCGCAACGTGTTGCGGTGCACCCCCAGCTCCCGGGCGGTCTCCTCCACGTGCGCGCTGTTGTCCAGGTAGTGCCGCAGGGTGTGCGCCAGGTCGGTGCCGTTGCGCGCGTCGTGCTCCACGATCCCGCCCAGCACCGCGTCGGTGAACGCCCGCGACCCGCTCTCGGGCACCGACGACCGCAGCAGCGCCCAGGCGTCGGCCTCGTCCATGTGCAGGTACCCCTGCGCGGGGATCGCCCCGCGCAGCCGGGCCACCGCCGAGGCGAGTTCGCCCGGACCGCGCGCCCGGCACGCCCCCGCCGCCGACACCCCGTCCAGCAGGGCGAGCAGCCGCTCTCCCGCGTACGGGCGGCCCGTGTCGGGCAGCACCGCCACCAGCACCTCGCCCATGTGGCACAGCCCGCTGTCCCCGGCGGCCCCCGTGTCGCCCAGCACGTCGACCAGGGCGTCGGCCACCGCGTCCAGCGTCCCCGGGTCCGCGGTCCGGAAGCACACCACCTCCCAGGGCGGGGCCGGCAGCGTCAACGGCACCCCCACCGGGCGCCCCAGCGCGGCCGCGCGCAACAGCGGGGCGCGTTCGCCGAACAGGGACCGGCGCGCGTCGCGGGAGTGCAGCAGGTCCACGGCCAGCAGGGACGCGGCGTGGTTGGCGAGCACCCGCACGTTCGGTGAGGACTCCTCGCAGCGCAACGCCAGCCAGCCGAGGGTGCGCCCGGTCGTGCCCAGGGTCTGCAACAGGATCGCCGCCCCCTCATCGGCCAGTACCCGCATGCCCGGGGTGCGCGCCGCCCCCAGCACCTCCGCGCGCACCAGCGAGTGCCAGACCGGCTCGCTCTCGGGGACCGCCCGGCTGGTCATCCCGTTGCGGTCCAGCAGCAGACACGCCCCCGACGTCGCCGACGCGAGTTCGCGCATCACCCCCGCCGGGCCCGAACGCAGCGCCGCCCGCGCCATCGCGTCCTGGGCGGCCAGCACCCTGCCCTGCTCACGGGTGCGTTCGGCGGCGTAGTGGTCGGCGACGGTCTCCACCACGGCGATGAACGACGTCTCGCCCTCGACCCGCAGGACAGGGAACCCGAGCCGGTCGCCCTCGTCCAGGATCTCGGGCGGGATCGTCCCGCCCAGCCACACGTCGATGGCGAACGCCAGTCCCGCGCACCCGGCCTCGCGCAACCGCCGCACATAGGCACGGCGCTCCTCCTCGCCCTGACCCAGGCCGAGGCCGACGGTCAGGACGAGTTCCCCGCCGCGCAGCCACCGCACCGGGTCGGGCAGCTCGGTCACGTGCGCCCACCGCACCGCGCGGTCCAGCCCGGCCAGCCCGGCGGAGGCGCCGACCTCCAGGTGCGGCGCCGTGGTGATGTCGCGGACGGTGATGCTCACGGAGCCTCCTCCTTGTGCGGTCCGCACTTTTGTCACGGTGCGCCCTATGCGGATCATCCCATCACCGGTGGCCGCGGGGTGTCTACCGTCACGACAACACCCGGATCACATCGGCCGTGGTCACCGACGACCACGCCACGCGCCATCGGAGTTCCCATGTCAGAGCGGACCGCCCCCACGTCCCCGCACCCCGCGCGTGCGGCCGTGGCGGCCTTCGTCGGCACCACCATCGAGTGGTTCGACTTCTACGTCTACGCCACGGCGGCGGCCTTGGTGTTCGCCACCCAGTTCTTCCCCCCGGGGACCGACCCGGTCGTCGGCCTCATGGCCTCCTTCGCGACCTTCTCCGTCGGTTTCTTCGCCCGTCCGCTGGGCGGGATCGTCTTCGGCCATTACGGTGACCGCCTGGGCCGCAAGTCCGCCCTGGTCATCACCCTGCTCATGATGGGAGTGGCCACCTTCTGCGTGGGCCTGCTGCCCACCTACGAACAGATCGGGTTCGTCGCCCCGCTGCTGCTGGTGGTCCTGCGGTTCGTGCAGGGCATCGCGGTGGGCGGCGAGTGGGGCGGCGCCGTCCTCATGGCGGTCGAGCACGCCCCCGAGGACCGCAAGACCTTCTACGGTGCCTTCGCCCAGCTCGGCAACCCCGCCGGCGCCCTGCTGGCCACCGGCTCGTTCAGTCTCATCGCCGCCTGGGACACCGAGATCCTCTACGACTGGGGATGGCGCCTGCCGTTCCTGGCCTCGGTGCTGCTGGTCCTGGTGGGCCTGGTCATCCGACTCAAGGTCGAGGAGTCCCCGGTCTTCGAGGCCGTCCGGAACAGTGGGGAGCCCACCGAACTCCCCGTCCGCGAGGCGCTGCGCACCTCTTGGCGGCCACTACTGCTGGGCATCGGCATCCTGCCGGTCGCGGTCGGCGGCTACTACATCGTCACTACGTTCCTCCAGGGGTACGGCGTCACCGAGGTCGGCATCAGCGAGCAGGTCATCCTCAACGGTCTGAGCCTGGCCGCGTTCGTCGAACTCGTCGCCACCCTGGCCGTGTCCTGGTTGGGCGACCGCTACGGCACCGTCCGTGTGGTCACCATCGGCCTGGTCGGCGTCATCGTCCTGGCCGTGCCCCAGTTCCTGGTCCTGGAGACCGGCAGCGTCGGGCTGATCTTCCTCGTCCTGTGCGTGATGCGCCTGGCCATGGCCACCGTCTACGGGCCCATCGCCCGCGTGCTCGCCCAGATGTACCCGCCGCGCGCCCGGTACACCAGCATCTCCATCGCCTACCAGGTCGCCGGCGCGATCTTCGGTGGTCTGTCCCCGCTGGTCAGCACCGCCCTGTACGCGGCGACCGGGAGCATCCTGCCGGTGGCCGGACTGCTCATGGCGATGGCCGTGGTCAGCATCGTCTGCCTGGCCAAGGCGCCCCGACACCGTGACGCCGACCTGCTCGAACCTGCGGCCTGACCCCGCCCTTCCCGTCCGCCCCGGGACGGACCGCCCGTCCTGCGCTCCGTCCCGGGGCTCCCCACCCGTACTCCAACGAGGAGGAAGCCGTGCCCGGCCTGCTCATCCACAACGCCACCGTCCTGACCATGGACGAGGCCCGTCCCCGCGCCGAGGCGGTGGCCGTGCGCGACGGCCGCGTCCGTCTGGTGGGCGCCGTCGAGCAGGCCCGCGCCGCCGCCGGACCGGGCGCCGTCGAGGTCGACGCCGGTGGGCGCACCGTCCTGCCCGGGTTCATCGACCCGCACAACCACCTGTTGTCCACGGCCGAGTCCCTGGCCGCCGTCGACGCCCGCTACCCCCGGGTGGGCAGCGCCGCCGAGCTGGTCGCGGCGCTGGCCGCCGAGGCCGCCCGCACCCCCGCCGGTCAGTGGATCCGCGCCTTCTCGATGGACGACGCCAAGTATCCGGGCGGGCGTCCCACCCGGCGCGACCTGGACGCGGCCACCACCGAGCACCCCGTCATCGTCTACCACGTGTCCGGTCACCAGGCCGTCGTCAACTCGGCGGCGCTGGCCTGGAGCGGGATCGGCGAGGACGTGCCCGACCCCGCGGGTGGTTCGTTCGTGCGCGACGAGGGCGGTCGCCTCACCGGCATGGTCACCGACGCCGCCATGGAACTGCTGCTGCCGCTGGCCGTCGACATCGGCTGCCACGGTCCCAACTTCCACACCGACCTGCCCACCGAGCACCTGTTGGGCTGGCTGGCCGACGCCGCCCGCCCCTACCTGTCGGCCGGTGTGACCACCGTGTGCGACCCGCAGGTGTCGGCGCGCGAGCTGCGCGTGTACCGGGCGGCACGGGCCGCCGGAACGCTGCCGCTGCGCACCTTCGGGATGCCGCTCTCCCACCAGCTCGACGACCTCACCCGGGCCGGTCTGGCCTCGCCCTTCGGGGACGAGTGGCTGCGGCTGACCGGCATGAAGTTCTACTCCGACGGCACCCTCCTGGGCGGCACCGCGAAGTTCACCGTCCCCTACGGCGAGCACGGTCAGTTCGCCGGAAGCCTCTACCACCACCCCGATCAACTGGTGGACCTGGTCACCCGGGCCGCCCGCGAGGGCTGGCAGGTGGCGATCCACACCCAGGGCGACGCCGCCATGGAGCACACCCTGGCCGCGATCGCCTCGGCGGCGAAGGTCTCCGGGCCCGATCCGCGGCCCCGCGTGGAGCACTGCGGGTACCCGACGGTGGAGCAGGCCAAGCGGTTCACCGAGTACGGGGTCATCCCGATCAACCAGCCCAACTTCCTCTACGACAGCGGCGGGGACTTCCTGCGCCGCCTGGGCGACCGGGCCCACCGGCTCCAGCCGATGCGCGAGGAGATCGACCTGGGGTTGCGCCCGGCGCTGTCCAGCGACGCCTTCGTGTCCAGCCTGCGGCCGATGGACACCATCGCCAACGCCGTGGGACGCCGCACCCGCGAGGGCGACGGGATCGGGGTCGACCAGGCGATCACCCTGCACGAGGCGCTGCGGGCGCACACCCTGGACGCCGCCCACGCGCTGGGCGTGCAGGACCGGCTCGGCGCGCTCAAGCCGGGGTACCTGGCCGACATCGTGGTCCTGGACCGCGACATCGAGGGCCTGACCCCGGACGGTCTGCGTTCCGTCGACGCGTGGCTGACGGTGCTGGACGGGGGGATCGCCCACCGGGCCTGAGCCCGGAGGGGCCGCCCCGGAGAAAAGGGGGTGTCCCCGTCCGCGCGGCGGGCGCGGGCGGGGACACCGGGGATGGGGATGGTGAGGGTGACTAGCTGGTGCGGATCCGCACGCCCCACGAGTTCACCATCGGCATGACCTCCTGGTAGAAGGTCGTGCCGCCGGTGCGGCAGTTGCCGGAGCCACCGGAGGTGACGCCCTGCGCCTGCGAGCCGGAGATGAACGAGCCGCCGGAGTCGCCGGGCTCGGCGCACACGCTGGTGCGGGTGAGCGAGTACACGGTGCCCTGCGGGTAGCGCACGGTCTGGTTGCGGGCCTGGAGGCTGCCGCAGTGCCAGCCGGTGGTGGAGCCGGAGCGGCAGATCGCCGAGCCGATGGGGGCCTGCGTGGTACCGGTCACGGACTGGTAGCCACCGCTGTTGTAGCGGGAGACGAGGTTGGTCAGGGTGAAGTTCGAGGTGCCCCGCACGAACGCGGCGTCGTTACCGGGGAAGACCGAGCGCTCGAAGACGCCGGTGCCGTTGCCGATGGTGACGTTGGTGCCGACCCGGCCGCAGTGGCCGGCGGTCACGAAGCCGGGCTGGCCGGCGCTGTTGGTCGCCGCGAAGCCGACCGAGCAACGGCCGCCCATGTAGTAGGCCAGACCACCGATGATGTCCGCGTACAGCTGCGGGGTCTCGTCGGTCGTGACCACCTCGACGGAGGAGGCGTCGACGCCGGCGTCGGCCAGCAGGGCCGCCACGTCGGTGCCCTCCAGGACCTCCAGGACGACGGTGTCGTCGGCGACGTCGGGGTACCAGCCCAGGACGCCTTCGGGCGCGTCGGCCGCGTCGAGGGCCTCGACGACCTCGGTCAGGCCCTCGGTGCCGTGGTCGACGACGGTGGCCTCGGCCCCGGTGGCCTCGACCGCCGCGACGGCGGCGGCGTCGGTCACCAGGATCGTGAGCTCGTCGGTCTCGATGTCGTACAGCGAACCGCCGTAGGCGTCGCCGGCGGCCTCGGTGGCCTCGGCGTCGACCTCCATGGCCGCCTCTTGGGCGTCCAGGAGGTCGCCGGCCTCGGTCGTGGTCAGGTCGAGGTCCCGGGCCAATGCCTCCAGCATGGTGGCGCTGTTGTCATCGGCGACGGGGGCCTGCGGAGTGGTGGCCGCGTAGGCGCCGGGGGACATCGCGAGCACCAGGCCGAAGGCCAGGGCTCCCGTTCCTACGGCGGAGATGACGGGGGAGGGTCGCATGATCCCTACTCTCCAGGGGGAGTGACGGGGGAATGGGAGTCCGTTCCTGTGGGGGCGGACATCCCTTCCGGAGGATGGAGTTGGTCCATTCCCCGGAGTTCACCAAGACGTTCAGTAAACGATTCCAAACCATAAGTGCACATTTTGGCGAGGGAAAGACCCGCTTTGTCGAGAAAGCATTCAAGTCGACGCCGGATCATCCGATGAAACCCGGTACCGTGGTGGCTGTTGGTAGTCGAAGGTTGAACGACCTTGTCTTTTTCCGCAGTCGTCCGGTTACCCAGCGAGTAAAGGTGGGGATTTCAAGGGGGGCAACGTGGCCGGATGCGGCCATCGGGACGCCGTCCCCTTCGTGATCGCTCGGCTACACCTCGGTAACATTCGAGGTCACGGCGTTCACATTCGGGGGATCCCGACCCCGGGGCGACGGAGGACCACGCGGAGCGCGCCTCCGGAAGGGAAACGCTCCCAAGACGAACGGTCGGGGAAAAGGACGGGACGGCCGCCGAATATCGGACGACCGTCCCGCTGTGTCGAGCGACCTCTTACCGGGGGGTAAAGTCGGATCCCCCGGGGTCTAGGAGGTGACCAGGGTCAACCCCCACAATGACAACAAAGGATTGACCTCCTGTCCGAATGTGGTGCACCCGGTACCGGGAGAACCCGAACCCCCCGAAACGATCCCCTGCGCCTGGCTCCCGGCCACGATCGGCGCGCCCGAGTCACCCGGACCCGCGCACAAGGTGCTCCGGAACAGGCCCTGCACGCTGCCCTGCGGGTAGTTGACCGTCTGGTTGCGGGCCTGGAGGGTGCCGCACCGCCAGCCGTTGGTGGACGAGGACAGGCACAACGCCGAGCCGACCGGCGCGGGGTTGGAACCCGTCACCCGAACGAACGTGCCGTCGTACCGGTCCACCAGGTTCGTCACCCGCCAGGGGTCGTAGACCCGCACGAACGCGCCGTCGCGCCCGGGGAAGACCGAGTGCTGGAACACCCCGACGGGACCGTCGGGACCCTGGAGGACCTGCCCGACCCGCCCGCAGTGTCCGGCGGTCAGGAAGCCTCGGGTGTCGCGCCCTCCGGTCGCGGAGAAGCCGATGGTGCAGCGAACGCCGTTGACGACGAACGGGTGCCCGCCGATGATCTGCCCGTAGGTCCTCGGGCGCGTGTCCGTCTCGACCAGGCGCACGGCGTCGTCGGGCACGCCCAGGTCCCCGGCGTCGATCCCGCTCCCGGCCATCACCTCCACCACGACGGTGTCGGAGTCGGGATACCAACCGACGACGCCCTCGGGCACCGCGGCGGCGTCCAGGGCGCGGACGGTCTCCGCCGGGTCGGTGTCGATGACCACCGCCTCGGCACCGGCGGCCTCGACCGCCGAGGCGACGCCGGAGTCGGTGACCAGCACCGTCAACGCGTGGGTGTCGATGTCGAAGGAGGAGCCCGCGTAGGCGTCGCCGGCGATGTCGGCGGCCTCGGCGTCGATCTCCCCGGCGACGGCCTGCGCCGCCAGGAGGTCGTGCGCCTCGGTCTCGGTCAGGTCCATGTCCCGGACCAGGGCGGCCACGGGACCGTCGGCGACGGGCTCGGCGGGGGAGGGGGCGGCCGTCGCGGGAGCGGGGGCCGCGAGCACCGCGGCGACCAGGACCGACGCGGCCAGGACGGGGGGAACGGGGGGACGTCTCATGTCGTCTCTTGCTTCCTCGTGGGAAGGAACGGGGGGAACCGAACGGCCCTGGGGATGCCCGAGCCGATCGTGACGCCATGTATGCCCGCTTTTTCGATCCGTCACCAGCTGGGATCATCGGAGGTCTCGCCCGGCCGTCGAGGACGCGTCATCGGGGCGCTCGTGGACCACCGAAAGGCCGATGCCGCGTAGGCCTCCCGGCGCGCGGCACGCTCCCACCGATCGGATCCCCCGCCTCCTCCGCCGGGCCCGTCCGCCCGCACCCCCGCGGTCCACCGCCTCGCACGGACCGACGCCCCGGTGCCCTACCGCGATCCCCTCTTCCGCGGTCACGGCGACGCCCGTCCGGCGAAGCCGGACGGGCGGGAAAGGGGGAACCGCGGACGAGGACGCCCCCGCCGGGGCGGGGGCGTCCTGTTCTCCGGATCAGCCGGTCCTGAGGCTCAGGCCCCACGAACTCAGCATCGGGGTGACCTCCTGGTAGTAGGTGGTGCCGCCGGACGAGCAGTTGCCGGAGCCACCGGAGGTGACGCCCTGCGCCTGCGAGCCGGAGATGAACGAGCCGCCGGAGTCGCCGGGCTCGGCGCACACGTTGGTGCGCGTCAGGTCCCGCACGGTGCCCTGCGGGTAGCTCACCGTCTGGCCGCGGGCCTGGATGGTCCCGCAGTGCCAACCGGTGGTGGAGCCGGACCGGCACACGGCCGACCCGATCGGTGCCTGGGACGAGCCCGAGACGGTCTGGTGGGTGCCGTCGTACCGGCTGACCAGAGCGGTCGGGTTCCACCCGGAGGTGGCCCGGACGAAGGCGCTGTCGCTGCCCGGGAACACCGAGTGGTCGAACACGCCCGACCCGGAGCCGTCGGCGCTGCTCGCCGACGTGCCCGCGGCGCCGCAGTGGCCGGCCGTGACGAAGCCCGGGTCGCCGGCCGAGTCGGTGGCGGGGAAGCCGATGGAGCAGCGTCCGCCGCCCATGTGGTAGGCCGCACCGCCGACGATGTCGGCGTACAACTCGGGTGCCTCGTCGGTCGTGACGACCTCGACGGCGGCGGGGTCGACTCCGGCGGACTCCAGGAGCCCGGCGGGGTCGGCGCCCTCCAGGACCTCGACGACGACGGTGTCGTCGGCGACGTCCGGGTACCAGCCGGTGACGCCCTCGGGCGCGCCGGCGGTGTCGAGGGCCTCGACGATCTCGTCCAGACCCTCGACGCCGTACTCCACGACGACGGCCTCGGCGCCGACGGCCTCGACCGCGGAGGCGGCGTCGGTGTCGGTGTCGGTGTCGGTGACCAGGATCGTCAGCTCGTGGGTCTCGATGTCGTACAGCGAACCGCCGTAGGCGTCGCCGGCGGCCTCGGTGGCCTCGGCGTCGATCTTCAGCGCTTCCTCCTGGGCCTCCAGCAGGTTCTCGGCCCCGAGCGGGGTGAGGCCGAGATCCCTGGCGAGGGCCTCCGTCATGGTCGCCTCACCCTGGGGTTCGGGTGCGGCGGGGAGGGGTGCGGCGTCGGCTCCCGGAGTGAGCACCAGCCCGAAGGCCAGAGCGCCGGTCCCGATCGCGGAGATGGTGGGGAAAGGTCTCATGGACCCTGAACTCTCCTTTGTCGTGAACGGGGGTCGTGTTCACCGAAAGTCCCCGTTTCGAGACGTTCGGTAAACGAGTCCACACCCTAGGGGCCCGTTTCGATGAGCGGAAGTCGGAGGGGGGATCGTTCGTTCACGGGTGGATTCATTCATGGGGTCACCCGATGAAAGGTCAATGATCACGGAATGTCACGAGTGCTCTGACCTGTCGCTTTCTCGCGAAGATCATCCGCGGGGGGATTCGGTTCCTTCGCGTCAAGGGGTGCTCCGTGGCCGGATGCGGCCACGCGTTTCGGACGCTCGGAGTCATCGATCGAACACGGAGACGCAACAACGGAGGTCAGGGCTGTGACCCGTCGGTAACTTCGCGTGGGCGAACGCCGGCGCCCTCGATCGGCCCGGCCCTCTCCCACCCCGACGCGCCCGGAAACGGGGACGTCGCGGCCCGTCGCCGGAGGCCGGTACGCCCCGTGATCCGAGGTAACCAGCCGGTATCAGGCTCCGGGAACGGGGTTGAGGTGCCCGGCGTTGGGCCAAGATAAGGGCGAGAGCCCCGAACGGGAGGTAGCAGGTATGGCGAAGGACACCGGCGGCCAGAAGCACGCCTCGCGCCGCGACGAAGAGGTCGAGGAGGTCGAGGCCTCCACGGACGTTCAGGAGCGCAAGGAGCAATTGGACGAGGACGTCGACGACATCCTCGACGAGATCGACGACGTGCTGGAGAGCAACGCCGAGGACTTCGTTCGGCAGTTCGTGCAGAAGGGCGGCCAATAGGCCGTTCTCACGACGGTTCGCTGACAGCGCACTCCGGTGTCGTCGGCCCCGCCGCGAGCACGACTAGGGTCGATCCCGACCGACCGGCCGTCGCACCCGACGGCCGGTGATCAAGACAAGACGATCGAGGCGCCCCGTCCGCCCCCGCGTCGGGGTGGGGCGCGAGTGGAGGGAGTCGCGTGTTCGAAGGGTTCGAGGGCAAAGGGTTGCCCGCCGCTTTCATCAGTGCGGGGACCTCGTCCTTCACCGAGTTTCTCCGTGAGGTCAGGCCGGAACTCCTGCCCGGCCACGGCCTGCCGGGCCAGGGGGCCGCGGCCGAGCACCTCACCCCCGACGCGACGACCATCGTCGCGCTGACCTTCCCCGGGGGTGTACTGATCGCGGGCGACCGTCGTGCCACCCAGGGCAACGTGATCGCCAACCGCGACATGGAGAAAGTCTTCCGCACGGACGAGTTCTCGGCGGTGGCCATCGCGGGCTCCGCCGGCATAGGTATCGAGTTGGCCCGCCTCTATCAGGTGGAACTGGAGCACTACGAGAAGATGGAGGGCCGGTCGCTCTCCCTCGAAGGTAAGGCGAACAAGCTCGCCCAGATGGTCCGCGGCAACCTGGGCATGGCCCTCCAGGGCTTCGTCGTGGTCCCCGTCCTGGTCGGCTACGACGAGAACGACGACAAGGGCCGTGTGTTCAGCTACGACGCGGTCGGCGGGCGCTACGAGGAGCACCGCTACCACTCCATCGGCTCGGGTTCGGTCTTCGCCAAGGGCTCCATCAAGAAGCTCTACCGTGAGGACCTCGCCGAGACCGACGCCGTCAAGGTCGCCCTGGAGTCCCTCTACGACGCGGCGGACGACGACTCCGCCACCGGCGGACCCGACCTGCACCGCAAGATCTTCCCCTTGGTCGACGTCATCACCTCGGACGGTCACCGCCGTCTGCCCGCCGACGAGGTCGCCCGCCTGGCGACCGAGGTGGTCCAGGGGCGCGCCGTCCACCCGGAGGGTCCCACCGCCACCCTGGCCTGAGCCGCCCATCCCGATATTGGACTTCTCCCGATCTAGGTAAGGAAACGATCCGCGGTGTCGATGCCGTTCTACGTCGCCCCCGAGCAGCAGATGAAGGACAAGGCGGACTACGCGCGCAAGGGCATCGCGCGCGGCCGCAGCGCCGTCGTTCTGCAATACGAGGGCGGCATCCTGCTGGTTGCGGACAACGTCTCCCGCACCCTCCACAAGATCAGCGAGCTCTACGACCGCATCGCCTTCGCCGCCGTCGGCCGCTACCCCGAGTTCGAGAACCTGCGCCTGATGGGCGTGCGTTTCGCGGACGTGCGCGGGTACCAGTACGACCGCCGCGACGTCAGTGCACGCCAACTCGCCAACATCTACGCCCAGACCCTGGGCACCGTGTTCAGCGAGAGCCTCAAGCCGTGGGAGGTGGAGATCGTCGTCTCCGAGGTCGGCGACACCCCCGACGACGACGAGATCTACCGCATCACCTTCGACGGCTCCATCGTCGACGAACAGGGCTTCGTCGCCGTCGGCGGATCCTCCGAGCACGTCTCCCAGTCGCTCAAGGACCGCTTCGCCGCCGATGCCTCCCTCGCCGCCGCCATCAACGCCGCCACCCACGCCCTGGCCAGGGAGAACGGCGAAGAACGCGAACTGGAGGCCGCCAACCTGGAGGTCGCCGTCCTGGAGCGGTCCAGGCAACACCGCAAGTTCCGCCGCATCCAGGGGCGCCGTCTGATCTCCCTCCTCGAAGAGGGACGCGGCGGCCCCCGGAGCGCCTCCGGCGACGGGACCTCCACCGACGACGAGGCCGACGCATGACCTGTTGAGCGATGAGCAGAGGGTCACGGTGCGGCACCCCCGAGGCGCCGCACCGGGCCGGGCCGGCGCGGACGACGTGGCCCCGTCGTCCGCGCCAACGGTGACGGGAAGTTGGTGAGGCCGCGTGGAACGACGGATCTTCGGGCTGGAGAACGAGTACGGGGTCACGTGCACCTTCCGTGGACAGCGTCGGCTGTCCCCGGACGAGGTCGCCCGCTACCTCTTCCGGAGGGTGGTCTCCTGGGGGCGCAGCAGCAACGTGTTCCTGCGCAACGGAGCCCGCCTCTACCTGGACGTGGGAAGCCACCCCGAGTACGCCACCCCCGAATGCGACAGCCTCGTGGACCTGGTGGCCCACGACAAGGCCGGCGAACGCATCCTGGAGGGATTGCAGGTCGACGCCGAGCAGCGCCTCCACGAGGAGGGCATCGCCGGGGACATCTACCTGTTCAAGAACAACACCGACTCGGCGGGCAACTCCTACGGCTGCCACGAGAACTACCTCGTGGGACGACACGGGGAGTTCGGCCGACTGGCCGACGTCCTCATCCCCTTCCTGGTCACCCGCCAGATCATCTGCGGTGCGGGCAAGGTGCTCCAGACCCCCCGCGGCGCCCTGTACTGCGTCAGCCAGCGGGCCGAGCACATCTGGGAGGGCGTCTCCTCCGCCACCACCCGTTCCCGGCCGATCATCAACACCCGCGACGAGCCGCACGCCGACGCCGAGCGGTTCCGGCGCCTGCACGTCATCGTCGGCGACTCCAACATGAGCGAGACCACCACCCTCCTCAAGCTGGGCTCCACCGACCTGGTGCTGCGGATGATCGAGGCCGGCGTGGTCATGCGCGACTACACCCTGGAGAACCCGATCCGGGCCATCCGGGAGGTCAGCCACGACATGACCGGTCGCCGCAAGGTGCGCCTGGCCAACGGCCGCGAGGCCGGCGCGCTGGAGATCCAGCGCGAGTACCTGGAGAAGGTGCAGAGCTACGTCGACCGGCACGGCACCGACGCCACCGGCAAACGCGTCCTGGAGCTGTGGCAGCGCACCCTGGACGCCGTCGAGAGCCAGGACCTGGAATCGGTCTCCCGCGAGATCGACTGGGTGGCCAAGTACATGCTGCTGGAGCGCTACCGCGCCAAGCACGACCTGTCCCTGTCCTCTCCGAGGATCGCCCAGCTCGACCTGACCTACCACGACATCCACCGCGACCGCGGCCTGTTCTACCTGTTGCAGAACCGCGGCCGGATGGAGCGCGTGGTCGGCGATCTACAGATCTTCGAGGCCAAGTCGGTGCCCCCGCAGACCACGCGGGCCCGACTGCGCGGTGAGTTCATCCGCCGCGCACAGGAGCAGCGCCGCGACTTCACCGTCGACTGGGTGCACCTCAAGCTCAACGACCAGGCCCAGCGCACCGTGCTGTGCAAGGACCCCTTCAAGTCGGTGGACGAACGCGTGGAGAAGCTCATCGCCGGCATGTGACGGCCGGCACCGCGCGAACGCCCCGGCGACGGAACCTCCGTCGCCGGGGCGCCGTCGTCGCGGGGGAAGCCGCGCGAGGGGACGTTTCGTTACCGATGTTCCTTGTTACGGGGAGGTGGTCACGGTCGCGCTTTTCGGTAGTGTGACCCTGTCCCGAGCCGGAAAACAGAGGTAGTGACTCATGCACCGACGTGCCGCCGCCCTCGCGGTGCCCCTGACCGCCATCGCCCTGGCGGTCTCAAGCTGCGGAAACATCCCCGAAGAGTGGCGCACCCCCGCTTTCATGCAGATGGACGGGGAACAGCTCGATCCGCGGCTGCCCGGTGTCACCGGTGAGGTCGGCGAGGAACCCGAGATCACCTTCCCCGACATCGAGCCCCCCGAGGAGGAGCTGTCGGGCGTGGTGCAGGAGGGCCCGGGCGAGGGCGAACTGGTCCGCGCCGAGGACCTGGTCATCGCCAACGTCGTCCAGTACCAGTGGACCGGTCCCGGCGAGGGCGAGAAGGTCGAGGGCCAGTCCAGCTACGAGACCGGCGCGCCCGACCTCATCCGCATGGACCAGATGCCCGAGCAGATCAGCGCGCTGCTGGTCAACCAATCGGTCGGCAGCCGGGCGATGTACGTCTTCCCGCCGTTGACCGAGGAGGAGCAGGCCCAGGCCGTGTCCATGGGCCAGGAGCCCCAGACGGGCGCCAGCGTCCTGGTCGTCGACGTCATGGCCCGCCACGGCAAGGGCTCGGTCGTGCCGGGCGAGCAGACCACCGACGGCGGTGACGGTCTGCCCACCGTGACCCAGGACGGCCACAGCGAACCCACCATCGAGGTCCCCGACGGCGACGCGCCCGAGGAACTGGAGATCGTCCCCCTCATCGAGGGCTCGGGCGAGGAGGTGGAGGAGGGCCAGCAGGTCATCGTCCAGTACAGCGGTACGCGCTGGGAGGCCGACGAGAACGGCGAACACCCGGTGTTCGACTCCACCTGGAGCCGCGGCGGCGTCCCCTTCGACACCACCATCGGCGCCGGCTCGGTCATCAAGGGCTGGGACGAGGGCATCGTCGGCCAGAAGGTCGGCAGCCGCCTGCTCCTGGTCGTGCCCGGTGACCTGGCCTACGGCGAGACCGACGAGGAGGCCATGGGCGCCCCGTCCGGAACCCTGGTCTTCGTCGTGGACGTCCTGGGCTCCTACGACAACCCGCCGCCGGTCGAGCCCGAGGAGGACGCCGAGGGCGCGGAGGACGGCGCCGACGAGGAGCCGGCCGAGGACGAGGAACCGGCCGAGGACGAGGAGTCCGCGGAGGACGACGAGTAACCTCCCGCACGCGTTCCACGGAGGGCTCCCCCGGGCCGTGCCCGGGGGAGCCCTCCGCGTTCCCGCGCCCCGCGCCCGGCGGACACGCAGAAGAGGGCCACCTCCACCGGCGTCACCGGACCGCTGCGTAGAGTCGTGGACACCAACGGTGGACCGAGCGAGGGGAGGCCGTGGTGGACCGGCGGCGCTACTGCTACGTATCGGGGCTGAGCCTGGGGATCCCCGCCCTGGAGGAACTCTGCGCCCAGGGACGACCGCCCGGACTGGTGGTCTCCTACCCCGCCGAACTCGCCCACCGCTCCGGTTACACCGACTACGAGGCCGTCACCCGCCGCCACGACCTGCCGCACCTGCGCGCCGCCGACCTGGACTCGGACGAGGTGCGCGACGCCCTCATCGCGCACGACGTCTCCCTGCTGATCGTCGCCGGCTGGTCCCGGCCCGCCCCCGAACGCCTCCTCGCCGCGCTTCCGCTCGGCGGGGTCGGCCTGCACCCCGCACCGCTGCCGGTCGGACGCGGCCGAGCCCCCATCCCGTGGACGATCCTGCGCGACATGCGCGCCAGCGCCGTCACCCTCTTCCACCTGGACCGGCCCGCCGACACCGGCGACATCATCGACCAGGTCCGGTTCGACGTCGAACCCGACGTCACCGCCACCGGACTGTACGACCGGGTGGCCCGGTGCCAGACCGAACTCCTGGTGCGCCGTATCGACGACCTGCTGGCCGGGACCGCGCCGCGCCGGCCCCAGCGCGGGCACGTGTCGGTGTGGCCGCGCCGTCGGCCCAGCGACGGGCGCGTCGACTTCACGGCCTCGGGCCGCGACGTGGACCGTCTGGTGCGGGCCCTGGCCGCGCCCTACCCGGGCGCCTTCGCGATGTTCGGCGGGGCCCGCATCACCCTGTGCGGGGGAGCGCTCGCCGAAGGGCCGGTCGGCGAGGCCCCGGGCGGGGTGGTCGCCGTCGGTCCCGGTCGGGTCTGGGGCGTGACCTGCGGGGACGGCACGGTGTTCGTGCCCGACGCCATCCGGGTGGACGAGGGGGTGCGCGCCGACCCGACCTCCCTGGCCATGTTCCGGCCCGGGGCGTTCTTCGACGAACCCTCCCCGCACACCCCCGCCGCCGCGCGTCCCCTGCCGGTGCCCGGCCAGGCCCCCGACCCCGAGTCGCTCCTGCGCACCTGACACCGCCTCCTCACCCCGCGCCGCCCGCGGCCGACGCCTCCTCCGACGTCCGCGACCCCGCGGGCGTCCCCGCTCCGTTCCGTTCCGTTCCGGTCCGGGCCGAGACGCCCGGAGAACGGGAACGGACGCAAGGGGGTCGACATCGGCGAGGGCCCTCGGACCGCTCCTCGCCGACCTCCGCGACCCGTGGACGCCCCCGCTCAGAGGAGGGAGGCGGCGTGGCGGCCGGCGGCGGCGCCGCCGAGGAACGACGCCCGGTCCTCCTCCAGCCCGCGCCCCATCGTGGACGGCTTCATCGGCAGCGCCCGCAGCGCGTCCTCCAACCCCTCCACGTCCACCTCCACCAGCGTGTGCCGGGCACCGAGCGGTGCGGCCTGGGCGCGCACCCGCTCCCCGAACACCCCCGGCAACAGCGGCACCACCACGTCGGCGCGGGCCAACGCCACCCGGCCGTAGGCGGTCAGACTGTGGTGGGACACGCCCAGGTGCCGGGGGCGCGGGTCGGCCTCACTGAGCCGCAACGACGCCACCGGACGCCCGTCCAGCACCGCCGCCGCGTTCACCGCCTCACCGCAGGACACCCCGGAGAACCCCCACGGCGTCCCCGTGCCCAGGTTGCCCGGCCCCTGACAGACGACCACCACGTCGGCGTCCAGCACGTGACGGGCCGCCAGCAGTCCCGAGTGCACGGTCACCGCCTCCAGGTCGCCGCCGAAGGCCTGACCCGTGGTCACACAGCCCGCCAACAACCCCTCCTCCCGCAGCACCCCCAGGGTGCGGGAGAAGGCGGCGGGCAGCGCGCCGCCGTCGGTCATCACGTTCACCACCCGCGCCCCGGGCCGGTCCCGCAGCACCCCGGCCAGCACGGCGGGCAGCGCCGAGTGCAGGTCGGCGACCACCACCGGCGTCCCCGCCACCCCACCCGCGTCGCGCAGCGTCGCGTGGTGCGGGGAGTCCTGCTCGTCGGCGCCCTCCACGGTCGCCTGCAACGGCGTGTACCGCGCCTTGACCAGGTGCCCCGGACCCTCACGGTCCGCGGGGAGCCGATCGGGAAGGGCCACCACCAGCGCGTACCCGCCGGTGCCCAACCCCAGGTCCAGCGCTCCGGTGTTGAGCAGGACCGCGTCCCCCGGGCGCGGTTCGCCCACCAGGTCGGTGTAGGCCAACGCCCTGCACGACCTTCCCCGGCCGTCGCCTTCGGTCACGGTGACCAGGCACACGCTCACCCCCGGCCAGGAGGGGAGGAGTTCACGGACTTCGCCACGACGCCACCGGATCATGCGGAGCACGGTACCTTCATTGCTGAGTCGGAACGGGGACGACGCGCCACGGCGCGCACCCGCCGCCGACCGCTTTCCACACGCGGGCGAGAAGAGGGTGCGGGCGATGTCGCGCAGGAAGACGGAACGACAGCTGAACCTGGTCATCTGTCTGTTGTCCACGCGCCGCCATCTGACGGCCCAGGAGATCCGGCAGACCGTGCACGGCTACGCCGAGGCCGAGAGCGAGCAGGCGTTCAAGCGCATGTTCGAGCGGGACAAGCGCGAACTGCGCGACAGCGGCATCCCCATCCAGGTCGGCACCGGCGACGCCATCAGCGGCGAGGAGGGCTACCGCATCTCCCGGGCCGACTACGAGCTGCCCGAGATCGAGCTGCTCCCCGACGAGGCCCTGGTGCTCGGCCTGGCCGCCCGCGCCTGGCGGCACGCCTCCCTGGGGGAGGCCGCCGCCAACGCCCTGTTCAAACTCCGTTCGGCCGGGGTGCCCGTGGACACCGAGGCCGCCCCCGGCCTCACCCCCGCCATGCGCACCGACGAGCACGCCTTCGGCCCGGTGTGGCAGGCGGTGCGCGACCGGCGCCCCATCACCTTCGACTACCGCAAACCCGGCCAGGCCGCGCCCGAGCACCGCGAGATCGAACCCTGGGGCATCGTCAACCTGCGCGGCCACTGGTACGTGGTCGGCCACGACCGGCGGCGCGACGCCCGGCGCGTGTTCCGGCTCGGCCGGATCCGGGGCGAGGTGGAGATCCTGCGCGGCGGACCCGACGTGGTCGTCCCCGACGGCATCGACCTGCGGTCCGTGGTGGCCGGCCACCGGTCCGAACCGGAGGCCATCGCCACGGTGCGGGTGCGCACCGACACCGCCCACGCCCTGCGCCGGTCCGCACTGCGCGTGGTGCCGGGCGAACGCGACGGCTCGGGGGGCGGTCGGGACGTGCTCACCGTCCCCTACACCGACGTCCCGGCCCTGGTCGAGCACGTCGCCTCCTACGGCGCCAACGCCGTCATCGTCGAACCCGCCGAGGCCCGTGCCGCGATGGTCGAGCACCTCACGGCGACCGTCGACGCCGCGCCGCCCGTCGAGTCCCCGGCCCCCGTCCTCCCGGTCGAGGAGCACACCGGACCCGCGCGCGGCCCCCGTTCCGCCGACCAGCTGCGCCGTCTGCTCATGCTCGTCCCCTACGCCCTGGGCCGGGACGTGCGGGTGCCGGAGGTGGCCGCGCACTTCGGGCTGACCGAGAAGCAGGTGGTCGCCGACCTGAGCCTGCTGTGGATGTGCGGTCTTCCCGGGTACACCCCCGGCGACCTCATCGAGGTCGACCTGGACGCCGCCAGGGAGACCGGCGAGATCATCATCGGCAACGCCGACACCCTGGCCCAGCCGCTGCGGCTGACCGCCGACGAGGCCGCCAGCCTCGTGGTGGGCCTGTCCCTGCTGGAGTCCCTGCCCGAGGCCGAGGGGCTGGAGTCGGGCGCGCTCAAGCGGGTCTCCGAGAAGTTGCGCACCGCCGCCGGCACCGCGCTGGGCTCCCTGGCCGACTCCGTCCAGGTCCGGCTGGAGGACTCCGACGACGAGCAGATCGCGCGGACCCAGCGGCGCTGCGCCGACGCGCTGGAGTCGGGACAGCGCCTGCACCTGCGCTATCTGTCCGGTTACCTGGACCAGGTCACCGAACGCGACGTGGACCCCATGGGCCTGGTCGTCCAGGACGGTCACACCTTCCTGGAGGGGTACTGCCGGCTGCGCGAGGACGTGCGCATGTTCCGGTTGGACCGGGTGCTCGAACTCACCGTGCTGCCCTACCCGGCCGAGGTGCCCGCGGGGGTGGGCCGCCGCGACCTGTCCGCGGGGCTGCTCCAGCTCTCCGACCGCGACGCCCTGGTCACCCTCGACCTGGAGCCCTCCGCCCGCTGGATCACCGAGGACTACGTGTGCGAGTCGATCGCCGAACTGCCCGGGGGAGGGGTCCGCGCCGCACTGCGCACCCCCGCGCCCGCGTGGGTGGTGCGCCTGGCCCTGCGCCTGGGGCCCCGGGGGCGGATCGTCGCCCCCACCGCGCTGGCGGAGGAGGCCCGGGCCGAGGCGCGCAGGACCCTGGAGCGGTACGGCACCGCGTGAACCCGTGGGCGATCGGTCGAGACCGAGGCGTCGTACGAGTGCGGCGCGGCTGTTCACCGGGGGGTCGGGTGTAGGTCGGAACGAAACGGATAAGGTACAAGCGTGATCGTCCTGACCGTCCTGTTCGGTGCCCTCGTGCCGGGAATCGTCGTCATCGGCGTCCTGCTGACACGCGTGCGCCGGGCGGCGGGCGCGCTTGCCCGACAGGTGGCGCGGGCGTCGGACGAGCACCGGGCGGGCGACGAGGCACGTTCGCCCCTCGGCCACGGCGGAACCGGTACGTCCGGTACGTGACGGTTCCGCGCCCGGTGCGCGTACCATCGAAGGCGCCTGGTCGCGCCCCATAGAGAGGTAGAACCATGGGACCGTTCAACGGACCTACCATCGCCATCCTGGTGATCCTGGCCCTGCTGCTGTTCGGCGCGAAGAAGCTGCCGGACCTGGCCCGTTCGCTGGGACGCAGCGCGCGCATCCTCAAGGCCGAGAGCAAGGGTCTGATCGACGAGGAGAACGAGTCCGCCGAGACCCCCGCTCCGCCGCAGCAGCAGCCGCAGGCGCAGCAGGCCCAGGCGCAGACTCCGCAGCACCAGCAGCCGCAGGCCCAGTCCTACCCCCAGCTGCCCCCGGGCCAGCGCATCGTCAACGAGTCCGGTGAGACCACCGACCGGACCTACGACAACCGCTAGGGCCCACACCGGCCGGCGGCGCTCGGCGCCGCCCCCGGGGCGCGGCGCCGCGTGGGCGCCGCGCCGAACGGTCGTCAGCGGCCCCACCCCGCCCACCAGGGGTGCGGCCCCGAGGAGAGAAGAGTGACCGGACGATGAGGGTCCGACGCACGGCGGCCAACCCGGAGGCCCGGATGCCGCTCATGGACCACCTGCGCGAGCTGCGCGGTCGCGTGGTCAAGGTGGTGATCGCGCTCGCCCTGGGCTGCGTGGTCGGCTACCTGGTCTACGACTACGTGTGGGAGTTCCTCAAGGCCCCCTACTGCTCCCTGCCCGAGTCGCAGGCCGTCGACCCCGACGGGTGCGCCCTCATCGTCACCGGCCCCTTCGACGCGTTCTTCGTCGCCTTCAAGGTGTGGCTGTTCGTCGGGGCCATCGTCTCGTCCCCCTTCTGGCTGTACCAGGTGTGGGCGTTCGTCGCGCCCGCGCTGCACAACCGGGAGAAGCGCTACGCCTACGTCTTCGCCCCCCTGGCGGCGCTGCTGTTCACCGTCGGCGCCGCGCTGGCGTACTACATCACCGCGTTCGCGCTGACCATGCTGTTCGGGTTCCTGCCGCCGGACGCGCTGACGTTCCTCACCATCGACGAGTACCTGAGCTACATGCTCATCATGATGACCATGTTCGGCCTGGGCTTCGTGCTGCCGCTGCTGGTCGCCCTGCTCAACGTCGTCGGGATCCTCCCGCACGCCGCCATCGCCAAGTGGCGTCGGGTCATCGTCTTCTCCTCCTTCCTGATCGCCGCGGTGATCACCCCCGCCGAGCCGATCTCCATGCTCGCCCTGGCGGTGCCCCTGGTGGTCCTGTTCGAGTGCGCCGAACTGTTCGCGTTCCTCAACGACCGCCGCAAGAGGCGCCACGACCCCTACGAGGGTCTGTCCGACGACGACATCTCCGAGATCGACGACACGCCCTCCTCCCTGGACGATCCCGACTTCGAGGAGGAAGCGGGCAAGCGCTCCTGAGCGCGCCGCGCAGACGCTAGGGTCGGCGACGGGAACCCTTGGCCCCATCGCCGACTCCGGTCGTAGGAAGAGGAAGTTTCGATGAGCGAGCAGACCGAGGCCGCGCGGGAACTCCCGCCCGAGGCCATGGGCAACGAGAAGTGGCACGACACCACCGACGCGGTGTGGATGCGCTCCTCCCTGTCCAACCCCGACTCCGAGGCGATCGTCGAGGTGGCCACCTTCGACGACGGTTTCCGCGCGGTCCGCGACGGCAAGTCCCCCGAGAAGGGCACCCTGTTCTTCACCCCCGCCGAGTGGGAGGCCTTCGTCCTGGGCGCCCGGGACGGCGAGTTCGACATCCCCGAGGAGTACCTCACCGAGGAGGAGGCCAGGATCCAGCGCGGCGAGGTCGACGTCGAGGTGGGCTGGGTGCCCTCCCCGCTGAACAGCCCCAGGGCGATGGAGGAGTACCATCGCCGTCAACGCGAGGAGGCCACCGCGGCAGCCCGGGAGACCGACGCCTCCTGAGCGGTCCGGACACACCCGGGCGTGAGGGTGTACGGGCCTCCCCGAGTCGTCCCGTACACCCTTCCCGCACCGGGTAGCGAAGGACCCCCATGCCCCCTCACATCGCCCTTCTGGTCAACCCCAGATCCGGACGACGCCGCGCCGCCGTCACCGCCGTCCGCCTCAAGGAGGCGCTGCGCGACGCCGGTGCCCGCGTTCACGTCTACAGCGGTGAGTCCGCCGCCGACAGCCGCCGCATGGCACGCCTGGCCGCCGCCGACGGCCCCGACGCCCTCGTCGCCGTCGGCGGCGACGGTCTGGTCCACCAGGCCCTCCAGGGGGTGGTCGGCACCGGGGTCCCGCTGGCCGTCGTGCCCACCGGCACCGGCAACGACATCGCCCGCGCGTTCGGGCGGTACCGCGGTTCCGCCCGCGACCTGGCCGCCGCCGTCCTGCGCGGACGCACCCGCTCGGTCGACTGCGTGCGCGTGGAACTGGCCGACGGCACCCGCCGCCACTACCTCAGCGTGCTCGCCTGCGGGTTCGACGCCCGCGTCAACGAACGGGTCAACGGGTTCCGGTTCAAGGTCGGCCGGGCCGGCTACCTCGTGGGCCTGCTCGCCGAACTGCGCGCCTTCCGTCCCGTCCAGTACGAGATCGACGTGGACGGACGCCGCGTCGAGGGCCCCGGCATGCTCGTCGCGATCGGCAACACCACCTCCTACGGGGGCGGCATGAAGGTGTGCGCCGCCGCCGAACCCGACGACGGGCTCATCGACGTGGTCTTCCTCAAGGAGGCGCCCGTGGGCCGCTTCCTGCGGCTGTTCCCCCTGGTGTTCACCGGCGGCCACCTCGACCTGCCCGAGGTCCTCGTCGAACGCGGACGCACCGTGACGGTCCGCGCCGAGTCCGTGCCGGTCTACGTCGACGGGGAACGCCTGGGCGAACCGCCCCTGGTGTGCGAGGTGGTCCCGAAGTCGGTCGAGATGTTGGAGCTGACCTCATAGGCTGGAGGCATATGAGTAGTCACGCTGAGCGGTACGCCGCCTTCCGTCGGCGCCAGGGCGCCTCCAGCCCCGCCATCGAGGCCTTCCAGGGGCTGTACGGGTTCGAGTTCGACCCCTTCCAGATCCGTTCCTGCAAGGCCCTGGAGAACGGCCACGGGGTGCTGGTGGCCGCGCCCACCGGGTCGGGCAAGACGGTGGTCGGCGAGTTCGCCGTCCACCTCGCCCTGGCCGAGGGCACCAAGTGCTTCTACACCACGCCCATCAAGGCGCTGTCCAACCAGAAGTACAACGACCTGGTCGCCCGCTACGGCGCCGACCGGGTCGGTCTGCTGACCGGTGACAACAGCGTCAACGGCGAGGCCCCGGTGGTCGTCATGACCACCGAGGTGCTGCGCAACATGCTCTACGAGGGCTCGGCGACCCTCGGCGGGCTCGCCTACGTGGTGATGGACGAGGTGCACTACCTCGCCGACCGGTTCCGCGGCGCGGTCTGGGAGGAGGTGATCATCCACCTGCCCGAGTCGGTGCGCATGGTCGCCCTCTCGGCCACGGTGTCCAACGCCGAGGAGTTCGGCGAGTGGTTGCAGCAGGTGCGCGGCGACACCACCGTCATCGTCGACGAGAAGCGCCCGGTACCGCTGTGGCAGCACGTCATGGTGGGCGACCGCGTCCACGACCTGTTCGTCGACCTCCAGGAGAACACCGAGGAGACCGCGGGGGACACGGCCGAGGGCGACGCGGGGTCGGCCACGGGACGCAAGGGCGGCAAGAAGCGCAGGCGCGACCGCCGCCAGGGATGGCAACCCCGCGAGATCCAGGTGGGCGGCCACACGCTGCGGATCAACCCGCGCCTGTCGCGCATCGCCGAGGAGGACTCCCGCGTCACCCAGCTCGCCCATCGGCGCCGGCACCCGCAGTCGCGGGCGCGCGGGCCGATGCGCCCGCGCAGCCGGTTCGCGCCGCCCTCGCGCCCCACGATCATCGAGGAACTCGACGATCTGGGGCTGCTGCCCGCCATCACCTTCATCTTCAGCCGGGCCGGGTGCGACGACGCCGTCCGCCAGTGCCTGTCCTCGGGGTTGGTCCTGACCACCCCCGAGGAGGCCGCGATCATCCGCGAGTACGCGGAGACCCGCTGTGCCGACATCCCCGGCGCCGACCTGGCGGTCCTCGGGTTCGACCAGTGGCTGCGCGCTCTGGAGTGCGGGATCGCCTCCCACCACGCCGGGATGCTGCCGACGTTCAAGGAGATCGTCGAGCACCTGTTCTCCCGCGGGCTGATCCGCGCGGTGTTCGCCACCGAGACCCTGGCGCTGGGCATCAACATGCCCGCCCGCACCGTGGTCATCGAGAAGATCGACAAGTGGAACGGCGAGGCCCACGTCCAGCTCACCCCCGGTGAGTACACGCAGCTCACCGGCCGCGCCGGACGACGCGGCATCGACGTGGAGGGGCACGCGGTCGTCGTCTGGCAGGCCGGGAGCGACCCCGAGACCATCGCGGGCCTGGCGGGCACCCGCACCTACCCGCTCAACTCCAGCTTCCAGCCGTCCTACAACATGGCCGTCAACCTGGTGGGCCAGGTGGGGCGGCGGCGCAGCCGCACCATGTTGGAGGAGTCCTTCGCCCAGTTCCAGGCCGACCGCGCGGTGGTGGGGCTGGTCAAGCAGCTCCGCAAGCACGAGGAGGCACTGGAGGGCTACGCGAGGTCCGCCGAGTGCCACCTGGGCGACTTCATGGAGTACGCCCGGTTGCGGCGGGACCTGAGCGACCACGAGTCGATGCTGTCCAAGACCCGGTCCGTGCGACGGCGCGAGGAGGCGCTGGAGAGCCTGGAGAAGCTCAAGACCGGCGACATCATCCGCATCCCCTCGGGGCGGCACACCGGCCACGCCGTCGTCCTGGACCCGGGGCTGCGCCACGACCTGCCCGCGCCGCTGGTGCTCACCGTGGACAAACAGGTCAAGCGGATCAACGCCGGCGACTTCACGGTCCCGGTGCGCCCCTCCGGGCGGATGCGCATCCCCAAGTCGTTCTCGTCCAAGTCACCGCGTTCGCGCCAGGACCTGGCCTCGACACTGCGCAACAAACTCAAGGAACAGGGCACCGAACCCGTCCACGAGCGGGGCCCGCGCGGCGGGGGCGAGGACGCCGAGACGCTCCGCATGCGCGCGGCCCTGCGCGAACACCCCTGCCACGGGTGCGCCGACCGGGAGGACCACGCCCGCTGGGCCGAGCGGTACCACCGACTCCAGCGCGAGACCGACTCCCTGCGACGCCGGGTGGAGGGGCGCTCCCACGTCATCTCCCGCACCTTCGACCGGGTGTGCGGTGTGCTGGACGACCTGGGGTACCTGGACGGCGACGACGTCTCCGACGGCGGCGCACGCCTGGCCAAGGTGTACTCGGAGCTGGACCTGCTGGTCGCCGAGTGCCTGCGGCGGGGGCTGTGGAAGGACCTCACCCCGGTGGAACTGGCGTCCTGCGCGGCGTCCCTGGTGTACGAGGCGCGCCGCAACGAGGAGGCCTACCCGCGCCTGCCCGGGGGTCGGGTGGACGACACCCTGGCCGAGATGGTGCGGCTGTGGGGCGAGCTCAACGAGGTGGAGGCCCGCCACCGGGTGTCGTTCCTGCGCCGCCCCGACCTGGGGTTCGTGTGGACGGCCCATCGGTGGGCGCGCGGCGACCGGCTCGACGCCATCCTGCGCCAGGCCGACATGCCCGCCGGCGACTTCGTGCGCACCGCCAAGATGCTGGTCGACATGCTCGGCCAGATCGCCGGCGCCACCGCCGACGAGAAGGTCCGCTCCACCGCCCGCAAGGCCTCCGACCTGGTCCGCCGCGGCGTGGTCGCCTACTCCTCGCTCACCTGATCCCCGTTCGGGACGGCGCCGCGCGCGCCGTCCCGCGCCGGTTCAGCGCGGCGGGATCTCGCCGGAGCCGCGGACGATCAGGGTGGTGGGCACCCGTTCCTCGCGGGGCGGGGAGGTGTCGCCCGCGATGCGCTCGAACAGGCGGCGCACCGCCAGCGCGCCGATCCGCATCACGTCCTGGGCGACCACCGTCACCCGGGGCATCAGCAGGTCGGCCATCGGGAAGTCGTCGAACCCCACCACCGCGATCTCCCGGTGCAGCCCCCGCTCCTGGAGGGTCTGGATGGCGCCGATCGTCACCAGGTTCTGCGCGGTGAACAGGGCCGTCGGCGGGTCCGCCGAGTCCAGCATCCGCGCCACCGCGCGCGCCGCGCTCTCCGGGTCGGGTAGGTCCCACACCACGCGGCCCGGCCGTTCGGGCAGGCCCCGTTCGGCGAGGGCCGCCCGGTAGCCCGCCAGACGTTCCGTCGCCGTGCTGATCAGGTGCTCGTCGCCCAGGAACGCGATCTCGGTGTGGCCGTGGTCGGCCAGGTGCAGCACCGCCTCCCGCGCCCCCTCGGCGTTGGTGGCCAGCACCGCGTCGGCGGCCAGGCCGCGCGGCGGCCGGTCGGCGAACACCACCGGGGTCCCGTTGCGGATCTCCCGGTGCAGATACCCGTGGTCCCGGCCGGCCGGGACCAGCAGGATCCCGTCCACCCGGTGCAGGGTGGCCGCGCGCACCAGTTCCATCTCCCGCCGCGGGTCCTCGTCGAGGCTGCCCGCGAACACCAGGGTGCCGTGTTCGCGGGCCACGTCCTCCACGGCCCGGCTCAACGTGGCCGAGAACGGGTTGGCGACGTTCTCCAGCAGCAGGGCGATCTGGCGGGTCGCCCCGTCGGTGCGGCGCAGACTGCTCGCCGCCAGGTTGGGCTGGAAGTCCAGCTGGACGATCGCGCGGGTGACGCGGTCGCGCAGTTCGTCGGAGACCGAGGCCACACCGTTGATGACGCGCGAGACGGTCTTGATGCTCACCCCGGACAGGGCGGCGACGTCGCGCATGGTGGCCCGGCGCGGCTGCTCGGACGCGGCACGGGGGACGTCGCTGTGGTTCACCGACACTGGCATCTTCTCTCCGACGATGTGACCGACCCGGGCGCGCACGCCCGGGGCGGTCTCATTGTGCCCCACCGTTCGGGGGCACCGGGCGGACGGTCGCGTCCTCCCCGGTCCGGTGACCCCTCTCGGCGCGGGGCGGCGGCCCCGCGCGGGCGGGGCCGGGGCTCGCCCCCGCGGCCCCGTGACGAGGGCGGTGGAGGTCGCAGCGCCGTACGGAGCCCCCGGCCGGTGGCGGTGCGGGACGGCGCGCCGGTCACCGCCGGGGCGGTGGACGTCGCCGGGACGGCGCGCGGAGGTCGGGGCATGGGGGTCTCCGATCTCGCCCGGTGTGACGGTGGGATGACACCGGGCGGTGGTGTGGCTCACCCTGCCCTCCCTGAGTCAACGTTGTCAATGAGTGTCCGGCGGTCTTTTCGGCCTTCTGAACCGAAGTGATAAGGGGTATTGACACGATGTCGTCCTCTCCCGGAAACTTTCGGGACATCGTTGTCTCGGGTGACCGCGATCACGTTCCACCCCCTTGGCGCCGCGCCGGCGCCGTACGAGGAGATCCCCATGAACCACACACCCCGGATCCGCCGGGCCCTGGCCGTCACCGCCGGACTCGGCCTGACGCTCTCCCTCGCCGCCTGCGCCGAGGAGCGCGCCGAGGACGGAGGGGTCCTGGTCGGCCTCATCACCAAGACCGAGACCAACCCCTTCTTCGTCAAGATGCGGGAGGGCGCCCAGGCCGCCGCCGAGGAGCACGGCGTGACCCTCCAGACCTACGCCGGGGACTACGACGGCGACAACGAGGGACAGGTCCAGGCCGTCGAGAACCTCATGGCCGCCGGGGCCGCGGGCATCCTCATCACCCCCAACGACTCCGCCGCCATCGTCCCGGTCCTGGAACAGGCGCGCGCCTCCGGGATCATGGTCATCGCCCTGGACACCCCCGTCGACCCCGCCGACGCGGTGGACGCCACCTTCGCCACCGACAACTTCCTCGCCGGTGAACTCATCGGCCGGTGGGCGGCGGCCCACTTCGAGGAGCTCGACGAGGAACCGCGCGTGGCCATGCTCGACCTCAACCCCAACCAGATCGCCGTCGACGTCGCCCGCGACCAGGGCTTCCTCCAGGGTCTGGGCGTGGACATCGCCGACCCGGGGGTGATCGGCGACGAGGACGACCCGCGCGTCGTCGGCCACGAGGTCACCGAGGGCGCCGAGGAGGGCGGTCGCACCGCCATGGAGAACCTCCTCCAGCGCGACCCCGACCTCAACCTCGTCTACACCATCAACGAACCCGCCGCCGCGGGCGCCTACGAGGCGCTCAAGGCCGCCGGTGTGGAGGAGGACGTCGTCATCGTCTCGGTCGACGGCGGCTGCCCCGGCGTGCGCAACGTCGGCGACGGCGTCATCGGCGCCACCTCCATGCAGTTCCCGCTCGACATGGCCGCCCTGGGAGTGAGTGCCGTGGCCGCCCACGCCGCCGACGGCACGGTCCCCGAGGCGAGCGAGGGCCTGGACTTCATCGACACCGGCGTCGAACTCATCACCGACCTGCCCAAGGACGGCCTGGAGTCGCGGGACGGCGCCTGGGGCCTGGACCACTGCTGGGGCTGACGCCCGCCGAGACCGCCCCGATCGCGAAGGAAGACCCCCGTGACCACCTCGCCGCCCGCCCCCGCCTCACCGCCGCCGGTCATCGACGACGTGCGCCCGCCCGGCCCCCTGGACCACCTCCAGCGCGTACTGCACTCCCAGGCCACACTGGGCCCGGCCGTCGTCCTGCTCGTGGCCGTCGCCGTGTTCGCCGTGATCAGCCCCAACTTCCTGGGCCCGACCAACATCTCCCTGATCCTGCAACAGACGGCCGTCATCGGCACCCTGGCCCTCGGCCAGACCCTCATCATCCTCACCGCCGGTATCGACCTGTCGGTCGGATCGATCATGGTCCTGTGCTCGATCGTCATGGGCCGGCTCTCCGCCGACCTGGGGCTGCCCGGACCGCTCGCGCTGCTCGCCGGCCTGGTCTGCGGCACCGCCTGCGGCCTGTTCAACGGGCTGCTGGTGACCCGGGTCAAACTGCCCCCGTTCATCGTCACCCTGGGCTCGCTCAACATCTTCTTCGCACTCAACCTGTGGATCTCGCGCAGCGAGACGATCCGGGGCGTCGACATGTCCGACGTCCTGTTGTGGACCGGCCGGGTCCTGGTCGTCGGCGGCGCCCGCGTCACCTACGGCTCGCTGCTCATGCTCGCGGTGCTCGGCGTGCTCGTCTACGCGCTGCACGCCACCCGGTGGGGCCGCCACGTGTACGCCACCGGCGACGACCGCGAGGCGGCCCGGCTGTCGGGCATCCGCACCGACCGGGTCCTGCTCAGCGTGTACGCGGTCGCCGGTCTCGTCTACGCGGTCGGCGCGTGGATCCTCATCGGCCGCATCGCCTCGGCCAGCCCGCAGGCCGGGATGATGGACAACCTCGACAGCATCACCGCCGTCGTCTTGGGCGGCACCAGCCTGTTCGGCGGGCGCGGGATGATCGTCGGCACGATCATGGGCGCGCTCATCGTCGGCGTGTGCCGCAACGGGCTGTCCCTGGCCGGGGTCGACGTGTTGTGGCAGAACTTCGCGGTGGGCGTCCTGGTGATCCTCGCCGTGTCCCTCGACCAGTGGATCAGGAAGGCCCGGCGATGAACCCGACCACACCCGTGGAGGACACCGTGTCCGATCAGAGCCCTCACGCCTTCTCCGGCCGGGAGCCCGTCCTCCAGGCCCGGGGCCTGGTCAAACGCTACGGCCGGGTGACCGCCCTGGCCGGTGCCGACCTGGAACTGTACCCGGGGGAGATCCTCGCGGTCATCGGGGACAACGGCGCCGGTAAGTCCAGCCTCATCAAGGCGCTGTCCGGCGCGCTGACCCCCGACGAGGGCGAGATCCTCCTGGACGGGCTCCCGGTGCGGCTGCGCACCCCGATCGCGGCCCGGGACGCGGGCATCGAGACCGTCCACCAGAGCCTGGCCGTCTCGCCGTCCCTGGACATCGCCACCAACCTGTTCCTGGGCCGGGAACCGCTCAGGCCCGGTCTCCTCGGTTCGGTGTTCCGGATGCTGGACCGGCCCCGGATGCGCGCCGAGGCCGCCCGGCACCTGGACGCCCTGGGCATCATGACCATCCAGAACCCCGGTCAGGCGGTGGAGACGCTCTCCGGCGGCCAGCGCCAGGCGGTGGCGGTGGCCCGGGCCGCCGCGTTCGGCGACAAGGTCGTCATCATGGACGAGCCCACCGCCGCGCTGGGCGTGCGCGAGTCACGGGCGGTGCTCGACCTCATCCTGCGGGTCCGCGACAACGGGTCGCCCGTCATCCTCATCAGCCACAACATGCCGCACGTCTTCGAGATCGCCGATCGGGTCCACGTCCAGCGGCTGGGCCGGCGCGTCGCGGTCCTGGACCCGCGGGCCTGCTCCATGACCGACGCGGTGGCGGTGATGACCGGGGCGCTGGACCCGGTCGAACTGCCCGAGGAGGCGCACGCCCCCGGAGCGGTGCGGTGATCGTCGTCTGCGGTGAGGCGCTGGTCGACCTCGTCCCCCGCCGGGGCATGGGCACGGGGGAGCTGTGGCGGGCGGTGCCCGGAGGCGGGCCCGCCAACACGGCCGTCGCCCTGGCCGGTCTGGGGGCGGACACCGCGCTGCTGTGCCGGCTGTCCGGGGACGCGTTCGGCCGCGCGATCCGGGCCCACCTGACCGACCACGGCGTCGACCTGCGCCTGGCGGTGACCGCCCGGGAGCCGTCCACCCTGGCGGTGGTGTCCCTGGATCCGTGGGGCTCCGCCGAGTACGGGTTCTACCTCCGGGACACCGCCGACTGGCTGTGGGGGCCGGGTGAGGTGCCCGAACCGCCCGAGGACACCGAGGCGATCCACGTCGGGTCCCTGGCCGCGGTGATCGAACCCGGGGCCGGGCACCTGCTCGACCGGGTCCGCGCCCACCGGGGGCGGGCGGTGGTCTGCTTCGACGTCAACGCCCGCCCCGCCGTCGGCCTGACCCGTGAGGAGGTCGCGCGGCACGCCGCGGCCTGGGCCGACACGGCGCACATCGTCAAGGCCAGTGACGAGGACCTGGCCTGGCTGGAGCCGGACGCCGACCCCCTGGACACGGCACGAGCGTGGACGGACCGTCACGGGCTGGACCTCATGCTCCTCACCCGGGGCGCCGAGGGGGCGGTGGCGCTGTCGGCGCACCGGACGGAGGAGATCGCCGTCCCCGGCGTCCGGGTGGAGGTGCGCGACACCGTGGGCGCCGGTGACGCCTTCGGCGCCGCCGTCCTGGCCCGTCTGGGCGAACTCGGCCGGTTGGGCGACCCGGCCGGACTCGCCGACCTCGACCCGGAACGGGTCCGCGACGTCCTGGGATTCGCGGTCGCCGCCGCGGCCCTGGCCTGCACCACCGAGGGGGCGCTCGCACCCACCCGTGAACGGGTGCGCGGGTTCATGGACCTGCTCCGGCCGGTCGGGGGGTGAGGGAACGGGAACGGGGGAGGGGCCGCGCCGCCCCGGGCATCGAGGGCGAACGCCACCCCGGTGGTCGGAACCGGTCGTCGAGGAGGCCATCATGGGAGGAGCACGGGACCTCCGGTTCGGAGGCCTGTAGTTCGTCGGACACCTGAAACGAGGACCGAGCAGTGCTGCGCACCCTCATCAACGGCAAGATCCACCGCGCGACCGTCACCCAGGCCGACCTGCACTACGTCGGCTCGGTCACCATCGACGCCGATCTCATGGACGCCGCCGACATCGTCGACGGCGAGCAGGTCCACATCGTCGACATCGACAACGGCGCCCGCCTGGTGACCTACGCGATCACCGGCGAGCGCGGCAGCGGGGTCATCGGCATCAACGGCGCGGCAGCCCGCCTGGTCAGCCCCGGTGACCTGGTCATCATCATCTCCTACGCGCAGATGACCGAGGCCGAGCGCGCCGAGCACGTCCCCCACATCGTGCACGTGGACCGGGAGAACCGGGTCGTGGCGCTGGGCGGGGACCCGGCCGAGCCGATCCCCGGCGACCCGGAGCTGGTCCCCGGCCGCTGAACGCGTTCCGTCGAACGCCCGTGCGGGCCCTCCGCACGGGCGTTCGCGCGTTCCGCAAGAGGGTGAAACGCCCTACCGCATGGCCGATTCCGGACTGATCGGCCCTGTCGGGTCCGGGTACACCCTGGACCGGAATGGACGACACGAGGGACGCCGAGCAGCGTCGGATCGCCGAGCACGTCGAGTGGCAGAAGCAGGGCGCCTGGGTCGTGCTCTGGGGCGTCCACACCCGCGTCTACTGGGCGTTCGCCTGCTGGCCGGTGATCCCCGAGGAGGGCGTCGTCATCAGCGCCCGCGACCCCGACGAGCTCTACTCGGGGATGCGCCAGGTCGAGCGCGAGCACGGTTACCTGCGCTGGCGGCATCGTCGACGCCGGTGACGACCGTTAACGTGGGGTTCGCGACATGGCGGACGAAGTTCGCACGGGGTTACGATTCTTCCGTTCATCGGACGAATCGAGAGAAGGCCGCGTGCCCACGCACACCGTCCCCGGCGCCCTGCCCGAGCAGACGCGACGGCACCTCCAACGCCGCACCGTCGCGGTGCTCATGCTCACCCAGACCGTCGGGGGCGTCGGGATGGGCGCCATGCTCGCGGTGGGCGCGCTCATCGCCCTGGACCTCACCGGTTCCGACACCTGGTCCGGGATGGCCACGACCATGATCACCCTGGGCGCCGCCGTGTTCGCGTTGCCCCTGGCCTCACTGGCGGCCCGCCGGGGCCGCCGCCCCGGGCTGGGGGTGGGCTGGACGATGGGCGCGGTCGGCGGCACCGTCGTCATCGCGGCCACCCTCTGGGGGCTGTTCGCGCTGTTCCTCCTGGGCATGGTCCTCATCGGCGCGGGGACCGCCACCAACCTCCAGGCCCGCCACGCCGCGGCCGACCTCGCCTCGGACCGCAGCCGGGGCCGCGACCTGTCCATCGTCGTGTGGGCGACCACCGTCGGTTCGGTGCTGGGCCCCAACCTCATCGCCCCCGGCGGGCGCGTCGCCGCCCTGGTGGGACTGCCCCCGATCCTGGGTCCGGTGCTGTTCACCACCGTCGGGTTCGTCTTGGGCGCCCTGCTGACGTTCGCCCTGTTGCGCCCCGACCCGCTGCTCACCGCGACGCGCGCCGCGGCGTCCACCGCCGGACCGGACGAGGGGCCGCCGGTGAGGCTCTCCGTGGGCGCCGTGCTCCGGATCGTCGCCGCCTCGCCCGGTGCGCTCCTGGCCGTCGTCGGCATCGTCGCCGGGCACACCGTCATGGTCGCCGTCATGACGATGACCCCCGTGCACATGTCCCACCACGGTGCCGCCCTGACCGTGATCGGCCTGACCATCTCCCTGCACATCGCCGGCATGTACGCGCTGTCCCCGGTGGTGGGCTGGCTGAGCGACCGGCTGGGCCGGGTCCCCGTCCTGGTCGCCGGGCAGGTCGTGCTGCTGGCGGCGACGGCCGTGGCGGGCACCGCCGGACACGACGAGGGCCGGGTGACCGTCGGCCTGATCCTGCTGGGGCTGGGCTGGTCGTTCAGCCTGGTGGCGGGGACCGCCCTGCTGGCCGGGTCGTTGGCGCCGGCGGTGCGTCCCCGCGTCCAGGGGGTGAGCGACCTGCTCATGAACCTGGGCGGGGCCGCGGCGGGCGGTCTGTCCGGGGTGGTCCTGTCCCAGGCGGGCTTCGGCGGGCTCAACCTGTTCGCCGCCCTGTTCACCGTTCCGGTGTTCGTGCTGGCCCTGCGCGCGGTCCGCGCGGGCCGGTGAAAAACATCCGGATCTTTACCGGAAACGCCCCCTCGGCCTCCCCGCCGCCCCCCGCCACGACGGTTACCGTGCAGTTCTGAGGCGGCCCACCGGCCTCGGTGGGCCGACGCCGCTGACTGAGGGGTGTTCTCACGTGACCGATCGGGAACCCGAGGAAGGGCCGGAGGGGCGACGGCAGGAGCCGCCGCGGGATCCGGTGAACCACCATCCCCCCGAGGAGTGGCGACCCGGTGACCCCGAGGACCCGATGGGCGGCGGCCCGTGGCCACCGGGCGAACCCCCGCACACCTTCCCCTCCCACGACGCGCCCGCGGGGGCGCGCCCGGGAGCGCCGGAGGAGGGCGGTCACCTGCCGCCTCCGCCCGGTCCGCAGTGGGTGCCGCCACCCTTGGGCGGACCCGGCCCGGGGTCGGCCGGTGCCACCTCCGCCACCGGGCCGAACGCGCCGTCGGGCCCGCCGCCCGGCGGGCACCCCACCGGAGGCCCGCCCGAACCCCTGGGAGGTGAACTGTCGGAGGGACCCAACGGTCCGGGCCAGGCGGGGTACGAGCACGCCGGATACGCCCCCGGATACGGGGAGTCGGACGTCCCCGGCGCGGGCGCGGGAAGCTACCCGCAGGGGTCGCCACCCGGCGTCCCCTACCGGCAGCCTCCCGGATACCCGCCGCAGGGCGGTTACGCCCCACCGGAGCAGTCGGCCAGGCCGTGGGGCAAGATCATCGGCATCGGCTGCGGTGTGCTGTTGCTCCTGTTGCTGGTCGGCGGCGGGTGCACCGCGATCGGACTGGTCATCGCGCAGAGCGGGCCGCCGACGATGGGCGGCTCCGGACCGGACGAACCGGTGTCGCCCTCGACGGAGGAGGACGGGATCGTCGCGGAGTTGACCGCGGATCGCACCGACTTCGAGCCGGGGCCGTTCTACCTGGCGGGGGACTACACCAGCGTCGAGGTGTCGGTGACCAACGTCGGCGAGGACTCGCTCGACGTCAACCCGCTGTACTTCAGCGTCATCGACGTCTCCGGGATCGCGCACGACACCGCCGAGGCGATCGGGATGGACGGGCGCGAACTGGACGCGGTCACCCTCGTCCCCGGGCAGAGCACCTCCGGGGTGGTCACCGTCGAGGGACGGGTGGACGCCGACCGCGTCGTGTTCGAACCGTTCTACAGCGAGGCGGTCGAGATCCCGGTGACCTGAGCGGACGTGGACGCGCGACGGGGCCGGCACCCGTGGGT
>NZ_JAVREP010000011.1:0-246198 GCF_031845465.1 Nocardiopsis lambiniae
GGACCCCTCCGGGGCGCGGCGCACGCGGGGTGTTCGGGGTCGGGGTGTCCGCTGGTCGGGGGCTCGTTCGGTCGGTCGCTCGGTGGGCGATCCGCGGGGGAGGGCGGCCGGTCGGCAATCCGGTCACCGTCCCGGTCCCGACCAGCACCAGTGCGAGATGATCCGGCTGAGGAGGAGGGTTTCTCAGTGGAGTGCCGTTCTCTGTCCGGTCAAGTCTTCCCTCTCCGGTGCTTCTGCCGAGGAGGTGGCGTTGCTTCGGAGGGTGGGATCCGGTAGTAAGTCGGAAGGCGTGGTTGGCGGGTGGGTGATTTGTCTGTTTCTTGAGAAGTTGCAAAATCGCCTGGTTTCCATTGGAATCTTCCCAGGTCATTTACTCTGCTCCCCGCGCACGCGGGGATGGTCCCAGATGTACGCGGGGTTCCTGGGCGGGATGCTCCTGCTCCCCGCGCACGCGGGGATGGTCCCGATCTCCCCGTGCTCCAGCAGCTTCGGGCCCGCTGCTCCCCGCGCACGCGGGGATGGTCCCGCCGCGTCCGGGTGCCCGTCCGCAACGAGCCGCTGCTCCCCGCGCACGCGGGGATGGTCCCAGCCTGCTGGGCGCCGCCCAGGCCCAGGCGCTCTGCTCCCCGCGCACGCGGGGATGGTCCCGCCGCGATCCCGGCCGCGACCGCCTCGGCCTTCTGCTCCCCGCGCACGCGGGGATGGTCCCGCCGCGATCCCGGCCGCGACCGCCTCGGCCTTCTGCTCCCCGCGCACGCGGGGATGGTCCCCGTTCGTGCTCTACCCGGAGCAAGAGGACTTCCTGCTCCCCGCGCACGCGGGGATGGTCCCCTGCGCAAGGCCTGAGGGCGGCCGGTGAGGGTCTGCTCCCCGCGCACGCGGGGATGGTCCCGGCCCCGGCCGCCAGGACGGCGGTGGCGACCACTGCTCCCCGCGCACGCGGGGATGGTCCCCGGGGCATGTCCCCGGGGTCGGTGTCCGCGCGCTGCTCCCCGCGCACGCGGGGATGGTCCCCTAGTGAGCAACCTCGGGGCCTACTCCGCCCGCTGCTCCCCGCGCACGCGGGGATGGTCCCCCCTGCGCGAGGAGGACCTCGCCCCCTGCGGCCTGCTCCCCGCGCACGCGGGGATGGTCCCCCCGCGCACATGCGCCCGGACGCGACCCCCCCGGGGTCCCGTCCGCCGTACGCTGCTCCCCGCGCACGCGGGGATGGTCCCGCCTCACGCACGATGACCGTGGAGCCCCCCGGCTGCTCCCCGCGCACGCGGGGATGGTCCCCCATGGACATCTACCGTGAGCGCGCCCATCTGCTGCTCCCCGCGCACGCGGGGATGGTCCCCCATGGACATCTACCGTGAGCGCGCCCATCTGCTGCTCCCCGCGCACGCGGGGATGGTCCCAAGGTGAAGTAGTAGGTGAAGTAGTAGCGGTCCTGCTCCCCGCGCACGCGGGGATGGTCCCCAAGGAGCCACCCATGGACCACACGCCCTTCCCTGCTCCCCGCGCACGCGGGGATGGTCCCAGGACGGCGGTCGGATCGGCGGCGCGGACCAACTGCTCCCCGCGCACGCGGGGATGGTCCCTCATCGCATCGGGTCACGGTCGCGGCCTGTACCTGCTCCCCGCGCACGCGGGGATGGTCCTGGCCTGGACAGCGCCGATGACGTTCGTCGCACCTGCTCCCCGCGCACGCGGGGA
Organism: Nocardiopsis lambiniae; assembly: GCF_031845465.1. Taxonomy (NCBI): domain Bacteria; kingdom Bacillati; phylum Actinomycetota; class Actinomycetes; order Streptosporangiales; family Nocardiopsidaceae; genus Nocardiopsis; species Nocardiopsis lambiniae. The sequence goes on from NZ_JAVREP010000011.1 coordinate 1,699, forward strand.
TGGTCCCGCCGACCTGCGCCCCCTGCCCACTTGGCTCAACTGCTCCCCGCGCACGCGGGGATGGTCCCACGTCGAGCATCGAGTTCTCCGCCTCTCGGGCCTGCTCCCCGCGCACGCGGGGATGGTCCCTCGAAGAGGCACTCGCCGAGCGCCTGCGCACGCTGCTCCCCGCGCACGCAGGGCGGTGCAAGGACGAGCCCCGGTCGTATGCCGGCCGGGGCTCGTTCTGCGCGTTAACGGTGGCGGGCCTTGTTCCAAGGGGCGGGCAGCGTCCCTCCGCGTTTGAGATGGTCATGGAGGGTGTTGAAGGCCCGGTCGGCTCGGCGGAGAGCCGTGGCGGGATCGACGCCGGGTTCCTCAATATCGCGCAGGGCCGAGGAGACCTCATCGAACAGCTCATCGGCCCGCTCCCGCTGGGAGCCGGTCGAGGGCCGCTCGCAGCGCACGGTGGCGGGTTCGATTCGGGACATGCTCTCGTCCTCTCCTTCGGGTGGGCGCTGGGCGCGAGTGCGTCGTGGCAGCGTGGTCCGCTCTGCCGGGCGCGGTCCCGGGAGCGCGCGGGTCCGCGGCGCGGTGAGCCGGGCGAATTCCTCCCAGATCAGCGGCTTGCGCGGCATCACAGCCGCCCCAGGAGTTCGGCCACCAGATCGCGGGCGAGCACGTCCTCGTCCCCGGAACGGGCGACGGGGACGGTGACGTCCGGTTCGCCCGGCATCGGCCGCCACCACCGCCGGTCCACGTAACGGACCATCACCCGGCGACCGGCGTACTCCACGCACACGCTCCCGGGCAGATCGCCCTCCATCGCGGCGATACCCCGACGCCGCAAGGCGGAGTGCAGAGCGAGCACGGCTTCCTCGTGAAGTTCCGAAGACGGTGCGGGTGGCATTGGCGGCTCCCAGTGCGTAGCGAACTTGGTACACCTGAAGTGTCCGCTCATGGAAAGCCGCAGGTAAAGCGCGCTGTCTGTCCATCGGCAGTGTTCCGGTCGCTTCGGAATTCCTCGGAATCGCTCCAGCGGGTGCGGCGAATGTGGTCTGCTGAGAACATGCCTCCTGTACCGAAGCAAGTTCTGCTGCGTTATGGCCGAGAGGTGGCGCGTCTACGCACCGAGGCGGAACTGACACAAACCGCTCTGGCTCATCGAGTTCAGAGCAGCAAAAGCCAGATATCGGACGTGGAGCGAGGGAAGGCCCCGCCGTCCCCCGCGCTTCGCAAGGCGCTGGACGGGACGATCGGCTTCGGGAGACTCTCGCGCTTGTGGGAGGACCTGACCGGTAGCAATCGCGCTCCCTGGCTGTCGGAGATCGCGACGGCGATCCAGGAGGCTGAGGCGATATGGGAGTATCAGGCCTTGGCTCTGCCCAGTTACCTTCAGGTCGAGCGCTACGCCCACACCCTGATCCGAACGGCTTTGCCGTGGCTCTCTCCAGACGAACTCGCGAAGAGCGTGGAGGAGCGTGTTACGAGGGCGAAGAATTTCGCGGAGTCACTGCGTCCACTGCTGTGGCTGGTACTCGACGAAACCCTGATCCACCGCCGGTACGGGGGAGTCCGTGTCACGAAGGATCAGCTTACCTACCTCGCTGATCTGGCAGAGAGCGGGCGCATTACGCTACAGATCATGCCGGCCGATCATCCTGGACATCCTGGTAACTCGGGTTCCTTCCGGGTGATCACCATGCGGGACGCCACAGAACTCGCCTACGTTGAGAGCGCCGAAGAAGGGCGCATCCTGACCAGCCCGACGGTGGTCGCTCAACGCAGGATGTTGCTGGGGAGTCTGCAAGGGTTGGCATGGGAACCGGAGACCTCGCTCCGGGCCGTCCGCGAAGAAGTGAAGAGGTTGGTCAGTGACTGAGTGGCACAAGTCGAGCTATAGCGGGGGATCGAATGACTGCTTGGAGGCGCGGGAAGGCTCCCAAGGTGCGGATGTCCGTGACACGCAGAACCGTGAGGCCGGGCACCTGAGATTCGATCGGGTGGAGTGGACCGCACTGGTGCAGTCCGTGGGACGCTGATCTCTTCCCGGTTCTCTCGCCTGGCCCCCTGCGTTTTCGCAGGGGGTTTCTCGTGTGCGGATGTGAATTTCATCCGTGAGCGCGGAAGCGACGGTCCCGCGAGCATGGACCGCATCTACTTCTCAACGTTTTGGGGTCCCGCTCATGGCCGCCGTCCCATGGGCCCCACACGATCGAGGTCGGGGGAGTGGGTCGTGCTCCTGGGTGCCTTCATGTAGTAGCACCGAAGGGACGAGACCGGCTCCTACCAGAGATGCCGAAGGGGACAGGCCGTTGCTGCATGCGGCCATTTGCGCTTCCTGTAGTGCTTCGTCGAGGCAACCGCTCGGCCAGTCCTGAACCGCTTTGATGAACATGTCCTGTATGACCGAGTCCCGCGACATCGACACGGTGTTTTCCTCTCCAGTGCCTCTGCGGGGCAGGTGGCGTTGCTTCGGAGGGTGGGATCCGGTAGGAAGTTGGAAGGCGTGGTCGGCGGGTGGGTGATTTGTCTGTTTCTTGAGAAGTTGCAAAATCGCCTGGTTTCCAGTGGAATCTTCCCAGGTCATTTGGTCTGCTCTCCGCGCACGCGGGGATGGTCCCCAGGCGCACCAGACCGGCTCCAGGCCGGGCCGCTGCTCTCCGCGCACGCGGGGATGGTCCCGATGCCCGCCCCGAACGCCAGCACCAGGGCGGCTGCTCTCCGCGCACGCGGGGATGGTCCCGCTGGACGGTGATTTCGAGGCGGGCGTGGACGCTGCTCTCCGCGCACGCGGGGATGGTCCCCCGAAGCTGATGAGGCGGACCAGGGGCGGGAGCTGCTCTCCGCGCACGCGGGGATGGTCCAGCGGGCTCCCCGCCGTCGCGACCGCCTCGCGCTGCTCTCCGCGCACGCGGGGATGGTCCTAGGGCCTCGGGTTTACCTCGGAAGGTAATCAACTGCTCTCCGCGCACGCGGGGATGGTCCCCAGCGACCCCGCAAGGGGTGCCGCGCCAGCTTCTGCTCTCCGCGCACGCGGGGCTGGTCCCTGGGGGCTGATCTGAGCGGCTGCGGCCAGGGACTGCTCTCCGCGCACGCGGGGATGGTCCCGAGCTGGGCGCCTACACCTACACCTCCCGGATCTGCTCTCCGCGCACGCGGGGATGGTCCCGCCCGCCTGAACCGGTCCGCCCGGCGCGGGCACTGCTCCCCGCGCACGCGGGGATGGTCCCCCGAACCGGGCCATCATCAGCGAGCCCGGCCTCTGCTCCCCGCGCACGCGGGGATGGTTCCGTCGCAGCCATCGCTTCTTGGAGCCTCGGCCCCTCGGATGCTCGGCTTCCTCGTGCTGTCGGCGGTGGTACCCCTCTATCGTTTCCGAGGGGGTCAACAGGAAGGGTGTTAACACGACGTCGATCAATCCTGGCCACGCGAGCCACACGGCAGGTGAAGATCAGTGCCGTCCCCTGACGTTCCCCATGGTCCTCTCTTCAGAGAAGGATTTTATTCGTGGGCGTGAATACTCCCAAGAATCTTGACCGCCACCCCTGGAGTCTCTACCGTGAATTCTGAATTGTGCTGGACGGAAAGGCTGTTTCGTGGCACTTCAGAAGCTTTCTGGTGATTGCAACCGTAACGACTGTCCCGGGGTCTACACGAGCGGAGACGGATCCGTCATCGTTCAAGGGCCGTTGTTGACCTCCACCGAGGGGCTGACCTTCTCCGAGGGAGAGGTGGCCGTTCGCATCCCGGCCCACCTGATCGAGGAGGCCGCCCGTGCGCTTGGAGGGTGAGGCCTGGCAGGAGTTCTTCCACTCTTTCCAGCGGGAGGCGTTCCGACTCGAAACGCTCCCCGGCTATACCGTGCCCGAGGAGGAGGATGAACTGCGCCAGTTCCTGGCCGGGGTGTCCCGACCGGCCCAGGAGTTGCACACCGACACCTACCTGGTCCGGGTCCGTGAACACGTCGAGGCGGGCCGTAGGATGCGCCGGGTACACACCCTCACGAGCCCGCTCAACGACCATCTCCGCTTTCAGTTCGAGTGGGGGTACGCCTTCAGCGTCGCCGCGGGAGAGGAGGTCAACATCCTTGACTTCGCCGCCACCCCTGACCCCGGACTGCCCCAGCAGGACTTCTGGCTCTTCGACGACGAACACGTGGTGCTGATGCACTACGCTGCCGACGGCACCCAGATCGGCCGGGAACTCCTGGAGGGTGTGGATCCCGCCCCCTACGTCCGGTATAAGGACCTGGCCCTGGAACACGCCGTCCCCTTCAACGAGTACTACAAGGCCGCACCGCTTGACCCTTGAGCCCGAACACGCCGACCGGCAGCGCGGCGAACTGGCAGACGCCCTACGTCGCCTGCGCCGCGCCGCCGGTCTGACCGGAGCCAGTCTCGCCTCCCGCACCGGGATGAGCCAGGCCAAGGTCAGCAAGATCGAGAACAACCGCGTCCGCCCCTCGGTGGTGGACGTCGAGCGCATCCTCACCGCACTCGGTGTGCCCGCCAGGGGGGAGGACGGGAGCCGTCTGCTGGAACTGGCGCGCGTGGCCAACTCCGACTACCAGGGTTTTCGCACCGCGCTCCAGCGAGGTTTGGGAGAGCTCCAGCGTGACCTGGCCGCCGTGGAATCCTCCGCCGCCACGATCCGCTTCTTCCTGCCCTGTATGATCACCGGGCTGCTACAGACACCCGAGTACGCTCGGCAGACTCTGGCGCACCCGCTGGTGAACCGGGGCGCGGAATGGCAGTCCGCTCTGGCCCGGCGTCTGGAACGCCAACAGGTCCTCTACCGCACCGGTAAGCGGTTCGTGTTCGTGCTCACCGAGGCTGCGCTGCGGTGGCCATTGTGCCCGCCCGCGATCATGGCCTTGCAGGTGGACCGGATCGCCTCGCTCAGTGAACTGTCCGGGGTGGAGATCGCTGTGGTGCCTTCCGATTCTCTGGTGCCCAGCGGTCCGCTCAACGGCTTCACGCTCTACGACGACCGTCTGGTGACCGTGGAGGTTTTCACTGGGGAGCTCGCCCTACGCGACCCCCGGGAGGTCTCCTACAGCCGGGAGATCTTCGACTTCTTCCACGAGCACGCGCTCACAGGAGAGAGCATGCGTTCTTTCCTGGAAGAAATCGCCCGAGGGTTCCGTTCAGACGCGAAATATGACATTTCGTAGCGCGAATTTATTCGCACCCGAGAAAGCCCTTCAGTCGGTTGTTCCGGGTGCCTAGTGTTTCCCATGCACAAGCCCTTATGGCGAAGGAGCCACCCTTGCAGGCTGCACCGGAAACTCGACAGGACAACCCTTCTTCTCCCTTCACCCTGGACATCCGCCTGATCGAGAACAGCGACACCGCACCGCTGATCAACCTGACCGACGACGGGTGCGGATCCAGCTGCCCCAGCGCTTGCGCCACCAGCGCCTCGGACTGATCGGGCGAGTCGATGGGCGGGCCGGACCGTTCCGGCCCGCCCCCCTTGAGGAGAGCGGGAACCATGGCTGTGGAAACCCCGTCCTGGCGGGTGGTGGGTGACCCCCAAGTGCGTGTCGGTGCACTCGATCTCGCGGATACCGCGGTTCCGGACCTGTCAGGCGCGGATGTCGTCGCATGGATCGAATGGGTGCGTGTGATCTGGGCCGATGAGGGGGTGGCGGAGGCGATCACGCACGCCTCCCCCGCTCTGGCGGAGGGCATCGAGGCACTGTGCGGTCGGCAGGTGCCGGATGTCCCTCTGCGACGTGCTCGCAAGGTGACCGCGGCTCTACTGCGCTACGTGCTCCGCATGCGGTACCGAGCCACTCCCTTCGGGTTGTTCGCAGGGGTGGCACCGGCCGAGTTCGCCGATCGCGCCATGGCCAGGTTCGGAACCCGTCACGAGCGCGTCGCCCAGGTGGGTGGGGTGTGGGTGGCGGAGGTCGTCAGAGAGCTCGTATCGCTGCCCCAACTCTGCGAACGCCTACTGTTGGCAGCGGACGACACCATCGTCGAACGAGATGGTGAGTTCGTGGTCCCGCAGTTCGCCCGCCTGGATCCGGGAAACAGCCCCAGGGAGGTACGGATCCGTGCCACCGCACCGGTCCGTTTCGCATTGGACAGAGCGCGGGTACCGGTCACCTGGGAGTTCCTGATTCAGGAACTCGTCAGTGCTCATCCGAACGGTTCTCGAACGGAAGCCGAGCACATGATCATTCGACTTCTCGATGCGCGGGCGTTGCACCCTCAGGTGTCCGTCCCCCTCACCGCCGAGGACCCTCTTGAGTACCTGTTGAGCGTCCTCTTCGCCCTACGCGCCCACACTCTGCCCCAAGCCCACCCCTAGGTGTCCCGCCTCGAACAGGCTCACTCCGCGATCCGGGCGCACAACCGGATCGGCACCGATTCCGCCTTGCTGAGGAAGGCACAGGAAGCCATCGCGGAACTGTCACCCGCACGACCTCTGGCAGTGGACGTGCGCATCGATGCCCGGCTCGTACTCCCTCCACTGGTCGTGCAAGAAGCCGAGCGAGCCGCCCACCTCCTCGGTGTGCTCTCGACCCACACGGACGGTCTCCCGTCCTGGCGCGGTTACCGGGACCGTTTCGTTGATCGCTATGCGGACCGCCTTGTACCCCTGGCCGAAGTGACGGGTCCCGAAGGGCTGGGGCCACCTCCCGGCCACCGATCACCGGACCACCCCTCATTCCCGAGCGGTCTGCAACAGCGCGACCGATGGCTACTGACCCGAACCCAGGTCGCGGCGTTGGAAGGTGAGCGGGAGATCGTCGTGGACGAACTCGTGGAGGAGTTGTCCGCCGAACAGGACCTGCGTCTACCGGTGCACACCGAGCTGAACGTGCGCGTGGAGTCGTCTTCGCTCCAGGCATTGGAAGGTGGCCGTTTCCGACTGGCGGTGTTGGGCGCCTCCCGAGCGATGGCCACCATGGCAGGGCGGTTCACCGACCTCACCAACGCGAAGGCGGACTGGAACGACCTGTTCTCCCAGATCACCGATGCCGTACCGGTCCAGCTGTCGTTCCCTCCCGTGCGGGCCGCGAGCGCCCACATCGCTCGAACCCCGCGGCTGGTGGATCACGTTCTGCATGTGGGTGAGTATCCGGGCAGCGGGCCGGGCGCCGTGCGGGTGGAGGACCTGTCGGTCGGCGATGACGGCCGCGAACTGTTCCTGTGGTCCCGCACTCTCGGCACTCGTGTCGAACCGTTCGTCCCCCACGCGTTGAACCTGCGCTACGCCCCGCCCCTGGCCCGGTTCCTTGCAGAACTCCCTCGGGCCGACAGGACCGGGCTCACCGGTTTCGACTGGGGCTCGGCCTCGATCCTTCCGTTCCTGCCCCGGGTCCGGTCCGGCCGGGTCGTGCTGGCCAACGCCCGTTGGCGCATCACCACGACGGACCTTGCCCCTGCCAGCGCCTCCTGGCCACGCTGGCGACAGTCCTGGACAGCGTGGGCTCGGCGGCGCGGCGTTCCGGAAACGGTGGAACTGGGGCAGGCCGACCAGAGGCTCCGCTTGGACTTGAAGGAACCAGGGCACCTGTTCCTGCTCCGCACCCACCTGAACAAGGAAGGCCGTGCAGTGCTGACCGAAGCCCCCACCCCCAGCGCCTCCGGATGGTGCGAGGGACGACCGGTCGAGGTCCTCCTTCAACTGTGTCAGAAGTCCGTATGAGTACGCCTTCCACCACCGGCAAGGCGACCGCTGTGGCGACCCATGTCGCCGATCTACTCGCCACCCCTGAACACGGGCGCGCCTGGGCCGGGGGCCGCTGGTGGCCCCAGTCTCTCGCCCAAGGCGCGGCCGGGGTGGCACTGCTCCACATCGAGCGAGCCCGCACCGGGGACGGTCCATGGGAGAGGGCGCAGGCGTGGTTGGAGTGTGCCGTGGCCCAAGGTGTGGACGCCTCTCCCACAGCCCATCTGCACTACGGGGCGCCCGCGCTCGCCTTCGTCCTGAACCGTGCTCAGAGCGTTCGATCACGGTTCGGGCCGCAACTCACCCTGCTCGATGAGGCTGTGAATCGGATCGTCACCGACCGGTTGGAGAGGGCACACGAACGCCTCGCTGCTGGAGAGCTTCCGGTGCTGGCGGAGTTCGACACCATCCGAGGCCTGACCGGGCTCGGAGCCCTGCTCTTGGCTCGCGACGCCCAGAACCCGCGCCTGCGCGAGATGGCCTCCTACCTTGTGGCACTGACCGAACCACTCGTGGAGAAGGGCTCGCGCGTCCCCGGCTGGTGGACCGCGGTCGGCCTCGACGGGAAGGAGGATCCTCGTTTTCCTGGAGGTCACGCGAACACCGGCGTGGCACACGGAATCAGCGGTCCGCTCTCGTTGCTCGCCTTGACCTTGGGTCGGGGTATCGCGGTTGAAGGTCACGCGGAGGCGATCGGCCGGATTCTGGTCTGGCTGGAGACCTGGCAGCAGAACGGCGCGGATGGGGTCTGGTGGCCCTACTGGATCACCAAGGGCCAGTTCGAAGGCATCGAGCACATCGTTGGTCCTCGGCGACCGTCCTGGTGCTATGGCGCTGTCGGGGTCGCCCACGCCCAGTTGGCCGGTGCTCTGGCCCTGCGGGACGAAGCCCGGACGAAGCGGATCAGGCGTGTGCTCGACCGGGAGTTCGCTGCGGCCCCCACCTCTCCTTTGATGAGAGACGCTTCGCTGTGCCACGGATACGCGGGCCTGGCTTTGTCGGCTCACTCCACCGGGGTCGGACACGTCGAGGAACTGCTTTCCCCTGTCCTGGCCGAGGACGACCCGCGCACGATCGCGATGGGGCTGATCACCGGCGGCGGCATCGGTCTTCTGGAGGGCGCGGCCGGAACCGCGCTTGCCCTGCACACGCTGACCTGCTCCGCCACGGAGGTCGGGTGGGCCGGGTTCCTGTTGTGCGGCGACTCGGAGGACGATCGTGGTTGAGGAACAGGGCCAGGTCCTCATCACCTGGTCGGACTGGGAAAGGGCCGAACAAACGGCGGCACGGTTGCCCCCTGTGCTGGATGGCTCTCCGTCCCTGCGGGAGTGGTGGTTCATCCGTAAACGCCCCCACTGGCGGCTGCGCTACAGCGGAGACCCGGGAGCCGGAGATCTCCTCGACACCGAGCTCGAACGACTCCAAGCCCAAGGGCTCGTGTCCGGCTGGGTGCACTCCGCCTACGAACCGGAGACCTTCGCCTTCGGGGGTCGGGCGAGTATGGCCCTCGCCCACCGATTGTTCCAGGCCGACAGCCGCTACACCCTGGCCTACCTCGACCGCGCTTCCACCGACCCGGAACGAGAGCCGGGCCGACGCGAACTCTCACTGCTCCTCGGTTCCGCCCTGCTGCGTGGGGCGGGCCTGGACTGGTTCGAGCAGGCAGACGTGTGGGCACGCGTAGCCGAGCTGCGCCCCTCCACGGAACCCTTCACCCCTGACGACCGGCTACGCGTGCAGGTGCACTCCCTGATGCGCACCGACCCGGGCCGGACCGGCGCCGCAGACCTGTTGAGAGCTCTCGTCCCGTGGGCGGATGCCTTCACCACGACCGGCCGATCCCTGGCCGACCTGTCCAACCGCGGCCTTCTGACCCGAGGCATCAGATCCGTGCTCGCCCACCACCTGATCTTCGCCTTCAACCGGTGGGGCCTGCCCTACCGAGACCAGCACATCCTGACCACGACCGCGAGAGAAGTCGTCATGACCGACACCACCCACACGACCACTTCCTCAGTCGACGCAGACCGGCTCCGGGGAGAACTCGTCGACCGACTACGCCAGAGCGGCAGTATCCGGACAGATGCTGTGGCCGACGCGTTCCGATCGGTACCCCGGCATTCCTTCGTTCCCAACGCCAGCCTGGAAGAGGCCTACGCCAACGCGCCCGTGCACATCAAGCACGACGAGAACGGCGTGTCGATCAGCTGCGGCTCCCAGCCCGGAGTGGTGGCGATGATGCTCGAACAGGCGGCCCTGGAACCCGGCATGCGTGTCCTCGAAGTCGGCGCCGGCACCGGGTTCAACGCCGCCCTCCTGGGACACCTGGTCGGCCCGAACGGATCGGTGACCACCATCGACGTCGACACCGATCTGGCCGACGGAGCACGGGCCCGGTTGAAGGAGAACGGCGTCACCAACGTGCGGGTCCTCCTCGGTGACGGATCCCTCGGCCATCCTGAGGGCGCGCCCTTCGACCGGATCATCGCCACGGTCGGCTCACACGACGTCCCACGCGCCTGGGTGGACCAGCTCGCGCCGGGCGGCAGGCTCATCGCCCCGGTGCGCATCGCCGGGGACGTCTCCCGATCCATCGTCTTCGAAGCCGACGACGACCAGTGGGCGAGTACCGACAGCCGACTGTGCACGTTCATGCCGCTGCGAGGCGGCGGGATCGGCGATGATCCCCGCACCGTCCTGGCCCTGGACGAAGATGCCTCCGTGCTACTCCAGGCCAATCAGGACCAGGCCATCGAACGCGCCCAGGTCCACGAAGTACTGGCCGAACCTTCCCGAACGGTTTGGTCGGGGGTGACGTTCGGCAAGGGACAGCCTCTGGACCCGATGTGGCTGTGGCTGGCCACCCACCTGCCCAACCGCCTCTCACGGATGGCCGCCACTCGGGTCGCCGTGGACAGCCGCCTGGTCTCACCCGGCCTGCCCTGGGGCGATATGGCCGGGGTGCCCGTGGTCGAGCGCGGCCTGGCCTATCTCACCCTGCGCCCCCTGGAGGACCAGCCGGACCGTCACGAACTCGGTGTCATCGGACATGCCGAGGCCGGGTACGTGCTAGCTGAGCAGATGGCCGCGCACGTGGCCGCTTGGGCACCGCACCGGGAGGAACCGTTGAACTTCACGCTGCGCTACGGTTCGGTGCCCGCCGGGGAGAGTGCGACGCGGCGCGTCATGGCGCGAGAGCGTTCCTCCCTGGTGGTCACCTGGGGCGAACCCGCATGATGCTCGAACGGTTGTTCCCCCTCGTTCCGAGGCCTCGCCCACCCGGCCACCGGCTCGCGGACCGAGTGGACATGATCAGTCGTGACGCGGCCCTGACCCGTGACCGGATCGGCCAGGAGGCGCTGGACGCGGCTTCACGTGTCTACAACGGGGCGGCTCTGGTCGCTTCCGACACCGGCCGGTCGGACCTGGCCCGCACCTGGTGCTGGAAGCACACTGAGCACTACCTCCGCCGACTTCCGTTGAGCGGGATGATGGCCCGACGCGCCCTGGAACCCGTGGTGAACCTGGCTCGGTTGCGCATCCGCGCGGGTAGCGGTGAGGAGGCCTTCACCATGCTCACCGCACTTCACGAAGGGGCGAGCGCGCTTCGCCCCATCGTGATCGACGGCCGAGAACTGCCCCTGGATCGCATCACCGCAACCGAGAGGGATCACGCTGAGCTCTGTCAGTGGCTGTGGAGCGTTCTTCTCAGCGATGGGCTCCGGGCCCTGGCCTCGGCAGGCCGATGGGACGAAGCCGCGACTCAGGCCCAACGGCTCGGCGGTGTCGGAGACCGTCTTTTCGACGGGCGTCAGACGGTGATCATCGCTCACCGGTTGTCGGGCAGACCAGAACATGCGCTGTCGCTGGTCGAGGACTCGGTCGTTGACGAACGATGGGAAGTGGCACTCCAATCGGTTCTGAGTCTGTGGTGTCGGGTGGAGACATCGGCTCAGGCCTCACACGAAGCCGAAGAACTCCGATGGAATGTCCGGGAGGCGCTCGACGTGAGTCGACCTCTGTTCTCCACCCGCCTCGGGTTGGCGGCGTTGCACCTCCTTCGGTGCGTGGGAGCCGAAACGGCAGATCTCGCAGCCATGGTGATCGCTACCGCCTTACGAGCCCGGGACGGTCACGCAGCCCGGGACCTGCTCGACTCCTGGAAGCCCAGGGGCGATCAGAGGAGGGAACTGCGAGCCGTACTCGCCATCTCCGGCCTCACCGAAGTCAAGCTCCCGAGTCATCTGAGAGAGCAGTTGGAGAACGCGGTCGTCACAGCTGCCAACAGACTCAACGACGCCATCCCACCGGTGGTCTCTGTGACCCACGGACCCCGGTAGTCCAGAACCTGAGCGCCGGGTCCTCCGCGACCGAGAACGATCGCGAAGGACGGACCGTTCGTCGGTGCGGTGGCCGCAGGTGGGGCAGGGGACGGCGGTGACGTCCCGGCCGTCGGGGGTGGGGCGCAGGACGGTGCGGTAGCGAGGCGACCCCCTGTCGGGGTTGCAGCGTTCGTTGTCGCACTTGGGCGCCGGGAAACGCGTGTCGACGTCGGGTGGGCCGAGCCAGGTTCCGAAGGGGGCGGCCCCGGCGGGCGCGGGCGGATGGACGATCTCGTCGGGTTCGGTGCGGCAGAGACCCCCGCACAGGGCGCAGGTCCCGCCCGGAACGTTCCGAACGCTGGGATGGGCCGGGCAGGTGCCGGTGGCCTTGCCCTGGGCGTCCGAGGCGAAGGCGGGCCGTCGGGAGAAGGCGTCCTCGGGCGGCGCAGGGAGCCGGGGGAGGGCCCGCCCCAGGGCGCCGCCGTTCCAGGCGCGCACGGACTCGGGGGAGACCAACCGGGTGCGCAGGGCGGCGAAGGGTCGGGCGGTGTCCTGCCACCCCGTCAGGGCATCGGTGAGTTCCTCCACGGACACGCCCGAGGCGCGCAGGTCCACCAGCCGGGCGGCCAGGGTGCCCCGGTCGCGGCGCGGATGGGTCAGGGCCGCGTCCGGGATGGACCGGAGCAGGTCCAGCGCCCAGGCCGGTGCCGGGACCGGGGCGGGTTCCCCCGGGGTGCGCGGGCGGGGCACGGCGGGGACCGGGCGTCCGGTGGGCCGGGGTGAGGGTCGCCGGTCCGGTTCCGGTTCCCGGTACGGCCCCGTGGGGCCGCCGACCTCCGCGCCGACCTCCGCGCCCGACGCTGCGCGCGGAAGCGGCACCGCGACCCCCGGCCGCCCTGTGGTGACCCGCCCACGGACGGGATCCGGAGAGGGGTCGCTGGAGTGGGGGTCGGTGGAGTAAGGGTCTGTCGGTCGATCCGACACCTCGCGGCCGTTCACCGTGACCGGTCGCGGCCTGTCGATCCGACCGGTCGTGGGCGGTGCGGGCCGGTTCTGCGGGGTCAGGGGCTCCTCGCCCAGCAGGGCGCGCGCCTCGTTGACCCGCTCCAGGACATCGGCGGGGAAGGCCTCGGCCGGGATGAGCAGTTCCAGCACGTCCGGCAGGGCGTCCGGACGTCGGTGCCCGGCGGCCAGGTCCTCGGCGAAGAACACGCGCACGTGCTCGCGGGGGAGTTTGCGGACCAGGCCGGCCCGGACGAGGTCGTCGATGGCGCGCTGGGCGGTGGTGACGCTGAGGTTGCCCCCGGAGCGTTCGGCCAGGGTGACCTGGCGCAGGAAGCACCAGCGTCCGTCGCGGTCGGCGGCGTCGGCGATGAGGACGGCCGCCATGTGGGAGCGGGGAGTGGGGAACAGCCCCTTCTTGAGGGCCGCGGTCACCCAGTGGAGAGGGGAGAACCCGCGAAGGTCCAGTGAACCTTCGGGACGTTTGCGCGGGTAGGGGACGGGACTCGCGGCCCGGTTTCGGGCATGCGGTATTCGGGGACTAGGATTCATGCCTAGCCGCCTTCCTGGTGTTGCAGGACGGTCGGTCAGGAGCCGTTCGGTGTTGGCGCACCGGGCGGTTCCGCTTTTCGTGTGACGGGGAGTCACCGGCTGAAGCCTAGTGGCATCGGGAGGGCGGCCGGGGGCGGTTTTCTGGATTTGTGTTCGAGTTCCCCGCGCGACTGTATGAATCTACGTCGTAAAGGTGGGGGTTTTAGAGAAGAAAACCCCGAAAAGGGAAAACGAGTACGGCTGCGCCGCACCCGCCCCATCACTTTGGGCACCCTTCTGTGCTCCGAGGGTGACGAAGCGGGGGTGTGGGGCGTCGAGGAGACGCCCCACACCCCCCTGGGGTCAGCCGAGGGTGTCGACGACCACCTCGGTGGCTTCGGCCACCAGTGCGTTGATCGGTTCGGCGTCCTGTTCGTCCTGGCTGCTGAAGACGGAGATGATGATCGGGTCCGCGCCCTCCTCCGGCCAGGCCAGGGCGATGTCGTTGCGGCCCCCGTAGGCGGCCGAGCCCGTCTTGTCGCCCACGATCCACCCCTCGGGGACGCCGGCGCGGATCGTCTCGTCACCCGTGGTGTTGCGGACGAGCAGGTCGATGAGCACGTCCCGCTTCTCCTCCGGGAGCACGTCCTCCAGGGTGTAGGCCCGCAGGCTCTCCGCCATGGCGCGCGGGGTGCTGGTGTCGCGGATGTCGCCGGGGGTGGCCTCGTTCAACTCGGTCTCGTAGCGCGCCGGCTCGCTGACCTCGTCACCGATCGCGCGCAGGTCCTCCTTGAAGGCCTCCACTCCGCCGAGCTCCTCCAGGACCAGGTTCCCGGCGGTGTTGTCGCTGTAGCGCACGGAGGCGTCGATGATCTCCATGCGGGTCATGCCGGTGTCCACGTGCTCCTCGGTGATCGGGGAGTACTCGACCAGGTCGTCCTCGGTGTAGGTGACGGTCACCTCCATCTCCTCCAGGGTGTACTGGTCCAGCAGGGCCCCCGCCGAGAGCGCCTTGTGGGTGGAGGCGTAGGCGAAGCGCTCGTCGGCCCGGTAGAACACCTCCTCGCCCGTGCCGGTGTCGATCGCGTACACGCCCAGGCGGGCGTCGAACTCCTGCTCCAGCGAGGCGAACAGCGCGTCGGAGGCGGCGTCGGGCGCGGAGGCCGAGGGGGAGGCGGGCGCCGAACCGGACTGCGATTCCGCTCCCGTCGCCCCGCAGGCGGTGAGCGCGGCCAGCGACAGGGCCGCCAGTGTCGCGGTGGTGGGGAGATGGGCGGATCGGATGAACATCTTCGTGTGTCCCTTCGTGTACGGAGAGCGCGGACGTACCAGGGCCCGGGGAACGTCGAGCCGCGCGAAGCGGCGTCGAGAGCAGTCTGTGGCCGGTGTGGTCATGCTGTCCAAGACGGAAACCGGCTTTTCCATGCGTTTCCCGCATAGGATCAGCTCATGGATCTCGTCGGAGCCTGTCGGGCCTTCGTCCATGTGAGCGACCGGGGGAGTTTCACCCTCGGTGCGGCGGCAGCCCGTATCCCGCAACCGGTCGCCAGCCGCCGGGTGGCGGCGCTGGAACGTCATCTGGGCGGCCGTCTGTTCGACCGGTCGACCAGGCGGGCCGTGCTCACCCCGTTCGGGCGCGAGGTGCTGCCCGCCGCCCGCCGGTTGATCCTGCTCGCCGAGGATCTGGAGTACGACGCCGAGCGCGCCCGGCACAGCCCCGTGCGCCTCGCCCTCCCGGAGGTGTGCGGCACCCGCGATCTGGCGGCCCTGGGGGCGGCCGGCCGTGACGCAGGCCTGCGTCTGGACTTCCGCCGGGTCCCACCCGCCGCCCGTGCGGACGCGTTGCGCGACCGCGACGTGCACGCCGCGGTGTTGGCGGTGCCCCCCGACGGGGCGGCCTGGACCGTTCCGCTGGGGGTGGGCGCGGCGGCCCGGCCCGGTGTTCGGGCCGTCTACCTGGAGACCCTGCGTGTGGGGCGGGGGCAGCGTCCCTCCACCGGTCGCAGGTTGTGGATCCAACCCGAGGACGACGTCCCGCACGTGCGCGATCCGCTGCTGCGCCTGCGTGACGCGCTCGGGTTGGGCCCGGCCCAGATCGCCGTCGCCCCGTCCCTCGCCGACGCCGCCACCGAGGTCCTTGTCTCGTCGGATCTCCTGTTGTGTCCGGCGGGGCAGGCCGAGGCGCTCGGTCTGTACTGGTGTGAACTCGGTGATCCCGTGCTGGTGAGGGGTTACGATCTGGTGGCCGAGAGCACCGAGGAGTCCGAGCGGTTGCGCGATGCCCTCGCCGACGCGCTGGCCCACTGCCTGGACGCCGCCCCCTCGGGGGTGGCCGCCCCCGGACCGAGGAGGACCGATTGACCACGACCGCCCTGTTGCGAGAACTGCGCCGGGAGTTGGAGGAGGGCGGGCTGCGCGGCTCTTTCCTGGTCCGGGACCTGCGCACCGGTGAGGAGGTCGGTATCGATCCCGAGGTGGAGTTCCCCTCGGCGTCCCTGGTGAAGGTCCCCCTGGCGATCGCCGTCCTGGAGCGCGTTCACGCCGGTGAGATCGACGGTGCGGCTCCGGTGCTGGTCCAGCCCGGCGGGGTCACCACCTTCGGTCCGACCGGCATCGCGCGGTTCCGTCACCCGGCCCGGGTCGCCGTCGACGATCTGGTCTACCTCAGCACCTGTCTCAGCGACGGTTCCGCCGCCGACGCCCTGCTGGAGTTCACGCCGCCCGACCGGGTCGCGGCGACGCTGCGCGCCGCCGGTCTGGTCGGTATCACCGTGCGGCACGCCGCCGGCGAGCTGCACCACACCCCGGTCGATCGGCTGAATCCGGACGAGGGGCATCTGGCGCACAGTCTGGCGATCGACGCCGGGACGGCGGGGCGCGGTCATCGGATTCCGCAGCTGGACGTCGCTCGGGCCAGTACGGGTACGGCGCGGGCGTTCACCGATCTGCTCCAGGCGTTGTGGGTCCCGTCGAAGATCCATCCGGAGGTGGCGGCCCGGGTGCGCTGGTTGATGTCGAACAACGTGCTGCGTCACCGGCTCACCCCGGATTTCGCCTCCGACGCCACGACCTGGTCGTCCAAGACCGGGAGTCTGCTCAACCTGCGCCATGAGATCGGTGTGGTCGAGCATTCCGATGGCGCGATGTACGCGGTGGCGGCTCTGACGGAGTCGCGGGTTCCGGCGGTCCACCAGCCCGGGGCCGAGGCGCTCATGGCCCGGGTGGCCCGTACGCTGCGCGATCATCTGCGCGCCGGTGGGGTGGGCTGAATCCGATCCGGCGGCCCCGGGGCCGTCCGCGAGAGCGGTTCTCCTCACCCCGGGGCCAGTGGGTGCAGGCGGGCGGCGGCGTGGCGGCGGACCACGTCGGTGAGCAGGTCCAGGGCGGGGGAGCGCAGGTTCCAGCGCTGCCAGTACAGGCGTACGTCCACCGGGTGGTCGGGTGCCATGGCCACCAGTTCCCCGGTGGCGAGCGCCTCGTGGCACTGCCGTTCGGGCACCGCGCCCCAGCCCATGCCGAGGTGGACGGCGCGGGCGAAGTCCTGTGAGGCGGGGATGTAGTGGCGCGGCCCTCGGGGTTCCTCTCCGAGGGCCTGGCGTACGAACCGGTCCTGGAGGTCGTCGCGTCGGTCGAAGGTGACCATGGGGGCCTGGGCGAGGAGGGCGGGGTCGGCCGGGTCGCCCAGGTGGCGGCGGGCGAACCCGGGGGTGCACACCACCAGGTAGCGCATGGTGCCCAGGCCTTCGACGGTGCAGCCCTGGACGGCTTCGGGGGTGGAGGTGACGGCGGCCATCACGGTTCCGGAGCGCAGGAGCGAGGTGGTGTACTCCTCGTCCTCGCGGTGGACCTCGAAGACCTCTCCGAGTTCTTCGGCGACGGTGGCCAGTGCTTCCAGGAACCAGGTGGACAGGCTGTCGGCGTTGACGGCGACCGGCAGGAGCCGGTTCCCGTCGCCCGTGCCCAGTTCGGTGAGGGCGTCCTCGTCGAGTACCAGTACCTGTCGGGCGTGGCGGAGCACCACGTCGCCCGCCGGGGTGGTGGTCACCGGGGTGGTGCGACGTACCAGGACCTTGCCCACCGCCTGTTCCATCGCCCGGACCCGCTGGGACACGGCGGAGGGGGTGACGTGCAGGTGGCGGGCGGCGGCCTCGAACGTCCCCTCGTCGACCAGGGCGGTCAGGGTGCGCAGGTGGTCGTACTGGAACGGCATGTGAAGCCTCTCTTAGGGGTTCTAAGAAAGTTTAGCTTTACTGCACACGGTGTCGGGGCCTAGCGTTCCACGGGTGAACGCAACACTTCTTCCCGCGCTGCTCGGTCTGGGGACCGGGCTCGCCCTCATCGTGGCCATCGGCTCGCAGAACGCCTTCGTCCTGCGGCTGGGCATCGACGGCCGGATCGGTGTCGTCCTGCCGGTGGTCCTGGTCTGTGCCGTCTCCGACGCGCTCCTCATCACCCTGGGTGTCCTGGGCATCGGCGCGGTCGTCGCCGCGCTGCCCGCGCTGGTCACCGTCGTCCGTGTGCTCGGCGCGGGGTTCCTGCTGGTCTACGGGGCCCTGGCGGCCCGTCGGGCGCTGCGACCCGCCGGGGAGGCCCTGTCGGTGGGGGCGGGGGCCACCGTCGGGCGCGGTGCGGCCATCGCCACCGCCGTCGTGCTGACCTGGCTCAATCCCCACGTCTACCTGGACACGGTCCTCTTCCTGGGTTCCCTGGCCAACCAGTACGACGGTGCGCGTTGGTGGTGGGCGGCCGGCGCGGTCTCCGCCAGCTTCCTGTGGTTCTTCTCGCTGGGGTTCGGCGCGCGCCTGTTGCGCCCGGTGTTCGCCCGTCCGGGGGCCTGGCGGGTCCTGGACGGGGTGATCGCCCTCGTCATGCTCGCCCTGGGTGTGCGGATGCTCCTGGGCGCCTGAGGTCGGCCCCGGGTGGTGGGCGGCCGGTGGGCGGTGGTCTCCACCAGGACCGTTCCCGCGGGTCAGTGGCCCCGGCACGGTGAGGACGCGCCTGCGTTCGCGATGTGGATCGTCCTCACCTCCCCGGTCGTGGTCGCCCGCCCACGGTGGCGGCGGCCCCGTGGGCGGGCGACGTTCTTCAGCGGGTGTCGGTGACGCGCTTGTCGTCGCCGTCCTTGTCGATGGTGAAGGCGTCCACGACGGTGCCGTCGGCGGTGCGGGCGGTGTACACCAGCACGTCGCCGTCGACGTCCACGGTCTGGTAGGTCTGGGTGTCCTCGAACTGGACCCGGATCTCGGCGCCGTTGTCGGTCCAGTTGCCCGGGTCGATGTCGTACATCTTGGGGCCGGTGACGGTGACCGTGTAGACGGGCCCGGTGTGCACGTCGGGGTCGTCGGTGCGGTGGGCGGTGAGGTTGCCGCGTCCGTAGGAGTGGTCGTGTCCCTGGAGGACGAGGTCGACGTCGTGCTCTTCCAGGGTGTTCAGCCAGGCGGTGCGCAGTCGCCCGTTGTCGCGGCTGGGGCTGTTGGAGAACAACGGGTGGTGGAAGAGCACCACGGTCCAGGTGTGGGGGTTGTCGGTCAGGACCCGGTCCAGCCACCGCTGCTGGGTGTTCAGCCAGCTGGAGGCGCTCAAGGGTGCGGCGTTGCGGTAGTTGGAGTTGAGGACGACGAACCGCACCCCGTTGTAGTCGGTGTAGTGGGCGGTCCGGGACAGGTCGCGTCCGCTGGTGGGGCCGTTGCCCGAGGTGGGGAACTGCGGGGCCCACCGGGAGCTGAGGGAGAGGGCGGAGTACTCGTGGTTGCCGGGCGCCGCCAGGTGGTCCATGCCGCCGGTGGCCTGGGGGCCGAAGGCGGCGAACCACTCCGACCACTGGGAGTCGCTGTTGGCCGAGTCGACGAGGTCGCCGACGTGGACGGCCAGGTCGGCGTCGGGCTCGGCGGCCAGGGCGGCGCGCACCACGGGGGCGGCGCCCGCGGTGATGTTGTTCTGGATGTCGCCGAAGTACAGGAACGTGAACGGGTCGGCTTCGTCGGCGGTGGTGGTGAAGGTGTGCCAGGGGCCGAAGGTCGTGCCGTCGCCGACCCGGTACCGGTAGTCGGTGTCGGGGGTCAGGCCGGTGGCGGTGGCGGCGTGGTGGGTGCGCCCGGACAGGGTGGCGGTGGTGGTGCCGGAGACGGCGCGCACGTCGTCGGGGGCGGTGGCCGGGGCGATCTGCACGGTCGGGGTGGAGGTGCCGGCCGAGCGCCAGGTGAAGGTGCGGGCGGTGTCGGGGGTGGCGGGGGGCGACAGCAGGATCCGGTCGGAGGTGTCGGTGGTGGTGGGGGCGGCCGTGGCGGCGGGGGCGCTCGCCAGGGTCAGGGCCAGGGTGGTGGCGGCGAGCAGCGCCAGGGGTGCGGTGGGGCGGGCGGGCATGGGCCGGGGCCTTTCTGCCGGTGTCGCTGACGCCGGTGACGCTAACCACCACGTGGCAACGGAGGGTGAACCCGTCGTGGCGGGGTGTCGCATGGTGGGTGACGCCCCGCCTCGCCGGGCGGTGGTGCCGGTCAGGCGCGGCGGTAGCGCAGCAGGACGACCTGGGAGTCGAACACCCGCGACTCCACCAGGTTCAGCCTCAGCCGTTCGGGGGAGGTCGGGAAGGCGGGCTTGCCTCCGCCCAGGACCACCGGGTGCACGAACACCCGGTACTCGTCGATGAGCCCGTGGCGGGTGAGGTCGGCGGCCAGGGCGGCGCCGCCGAAGAGCACCATGTCGGTCCCCGCCGCCTTGAGCGCGGCGATCTTCTCGATGTCCCCGACGACCCGGGTGTTCCAGTCGGCCTTCTCCAGGGTGCGGGAGACGACGATCTTGGGTTTGTCCCGCCAGAGGGGGGCGAACGCCAGGTCGTGCGGGTCGTCGGAGTGCTCCTCCGCCTCGGGCCAGAACCCGGACATCATGTCCCATACGACGCGCCCGTAGAGGAAGGCGTCGCAGCGGTCGCTCAGGGCGCGGGAGTCCTCGGACAGTTCGGGTCCCATGACGGGCCAGTCGAACTCGCCGTTCGGGCCCTCGATGTGGCCGTCGAGCGACTGGTGGACGAAGTGGACGAGTTCCGCCATGAGGGCTCCCCGAGGTGTCGGTTCCGGTGCTTCCCATCGGACGGGGTCCACCTTAGGAAGCGGTCGTGACATTCGGCCGGAGGCCCGGAGGGGAGCGGCGTCCCCTGCGCCGACACGCCCGTCACCGCCCGACCTCCGCGGCCCGCGTGGTAACCAGGGGCCATGGACGAACGCATCCCGCTGCCCGCGAGCACCGGACCCGAGGAGGCGGAGCGCGCCGCGCCCGCCGCCGTGCTGCCCGTCGGCAGTCTCGAACAGCACGGTCCCCATCTGCCGCTGACCACCGACACCCTCATCGCCTGTGCCCTGGCGGCGGCGATCGCCGCCGCCCACGGCCCGCGCGCGCTCCCGCCGCTCACCTTCGGCTGCTCCCACGAACACGCCGCCTGGTCGGGCACCGTCAGCGTCTCGGCCACCACCCTGCACGCCGTCGTCACCGACATCGCCGACTCCCTCGGTGACACGCCCCTGATGCTGGTCAACGGGCACGGCGGCAATCACGTGCTCGCCAACACGGTCCAGCAGTCCGGCGGGCGCATGGCCCTGTTCCCCTCGGCGGGGGAGTGGGAGGCCGCCCGCGTCGCCGCGGGGATCACCCTCACCAACGACCAGGACATGCACGCCGGCGAACTGGAGACGTCCGTACTGCTGCACACCCACCCCGATCTGGTGCGTCCGGGGTACGAGAAGGCCGATCACCGGGCCGACGAACGCGACCACATGGGCACCCTGGGCCTGGCCGCCTACACCGACAACGGCGTGGTGGGGACGCCCTCACGGGCGGACGCCGCCAAGGGCCGGCTCCTGCTGGCGTTCCTCACGGATCGGGCCGCCGGACACCTGGCCGCCCTGGAACAGGCGCGCCACCAGGACCGCCGCCCCCGGTGAGGCCGCGATCAGCGCGAACAGGCCGTAGACCACCGACACGGTCAGTCCCTGTTCGGCGCCCAGCCCGGCCGCGCCGAACGCCGCCGCCGTGGCGACCTCGCGCGGCCCCCACCCGCCCACGTTGACCGGCACGCTCATCGCCGCCAACGCCAGGACCGCCAACGGCACCAGCCGCGTCAGTGGGGCGTCCACCCCGACCAGGTGGGCGGCCAGCAGGAACAGGGCCACGTGGCCGACCAGCGCCGCCGCCGACAGCACGATCACCGTCGGGGCCCGGCCCACCAGCCCCACCCGGACGTCCCGGGCCGTCGCCACCAGGATCCGGCCCGCGCGCGAGCCGCGCGCCCGGGGCGAACGCGCGCCGACGGCCACCACCGCCCCGGCCACCGCCACCAGGGCCAGGGGCAGCGCGACCGCGCCCCACCCCGGGCCCCACAACGTCGCCGGCAGCACGAAGATCAGCGCCGCCACGGCGACCGCCAGCACCACCTGGCCCGCCACCCGTTCCAGGACCACGGCGCGCACCCCGCGTCCCAGGTCGCCGTTGGCCCGGCCGTGCCCGACCGCCCGGTGGGCGTCGCCCAGGACCCCGGCGGGCAGCACCGCGTTGAGGAACAGCGCCAGGTAGTAGTCGGACACCGCTCGCGTCGGGGACAGGCTCAGGCCCACGGCCCGTGCGATCACGCGCCAGCGGGCCGCGCACAGCACGGTGGTGGCCGCGCCGACGCCCAGGGTCGTCGCGACCGCGCCGGCGTTCACCACCGCGAACGCCGCGGTGAACGCCTCCAGGGGGTACCACCACAGCACCCATCCCAGGATCGCGGCCCCGATCAGGGTCCGCGTCAGTGCGCCGCCGTGCCCGCGGGCCCACTCGCCTCGGCCGCGCCCCGCGGGTCGGCGCGGGCCCCGGTGGCGGTGTGCGCCGGGGCGGGCGTCCTCTTGGGTGACGGTCGAGGCCGTCGGCCCGGCGAGGCGCCGCGCGGCGTCGTCCTCGATCCCGGTGCGCGGGTGCGGTGGGCGGTTCATGGGCGGTCCCCGGGTTCGGGGGGCATGAGCAGCAGGTCGTCGTGGTGGACCACGGCCGTCAGCCGTCCCTGCTCCAGTGCGGCCAGTCGGCGGCGCAGGTAGTCGGCCACGGGCAGGTCCGGGGCCTGCTCGGCGGCGGCCCCCGCCCACCCGCGCAGCCACATCCCGGTGACCTCCGGGTGATCGGGGCCCAACCGCCACGGGCTCGGGAAGGTCGTCGCCCGGTACCCGCGTCGGGCGAACGCGTCGATGGTCGCGTCGATCGCGTCCGGGCCGAGCCGTTGCGCCCGTCGTTGGTGGGCGTTGAAGGCGGCGGTCACCGCGCCGTCCAGTGGATCCTCGGGGGTCAACGCCACCCGGCCCGCCACCGACAACGTGAACCAGGCCGGGCACCCCGTCGACGCCACCGCGTCGGTGACGGCCCGCACTTCCTCGGCGGTGAGCAGGTCGAGCAGCGCCGACGCCGCCACCAGTGTCACCCCCGTCAGGTCGGCGGCGCGCAATCGGGCCAGTTCCACCAGGCGGGTCTCCACCCGTCCCGGTACCCGGTCGGCGGCCAGGGCCAGCAGGCGCGGGTCGCGGTCGAAGAGCAGCCATCGCTCCACTCCCGGGGCCCGGGCGGCGGTCCAGCGGCCCAGTGAGCCGGTGCCGCACCCCAGGTCGGCGACGACCCGGTGGTGTTCGGCCAGGACGGGCAGCGGGCCGTGCGAGCGGGCCAGTGCGTCCACGCCCTCGCGCGCGGCCAACCACTCCGGCGCGAACTCCTCGGTCTCGACGGTGTTCAACGGAACTCCTCCGGGTCAAGGACGGCGGCCACCCCCCGGGCCACCTCCGCCCATCCTGTCAAGTCGGTGCGGCGCAGGCGGGCCGAACTCCGAAGCCTGTCCCGCAGGTCCGGTTCGGTGAGCCATCGGCGCAGCCCGGTCGCCAGTGCCTCCGGATCCTGTGGGGGTACGAGGAGGCCGGGGGGTCGTCCGGCGCGGTCGCGGCCCAGTGCCTCGGGGATCCCGCCGACCTCGGAGGCCAGGACGGGGACGGCGCGGGCCAGTGCCTCGGTGACGACCATCCCGTAGGTCTCCGCGCGCGAGGGCAGGGTCAGGAGGTCGGCCGCCGCGTAGGCGGCGGCGAGGTCGTCGCCGACCAGTGCCCCGGGCAGGGTGACGCGTCCGGCGAAACGTTGCGCCCCGGCCCGGATCCGCTCGGCCCACGCGTCGGAGTCGTCCGGTGTCGGGCCGACGCAGACGCAGGTCCACGGCAGGTCCGACACCCGGTCCAGGGCGGAGAAGAGCACGTCGTGGCCCTTGCGGGGGGTGGGGGAGGCCACGCACAGCAGCCGGGAACCGTCTCCGGGCACGGTCGCCGGGGCCGGGTCGACGCCGGGTGGGACGGCTCTCACGCCGGGCAGGTCGTGTCGGGCGGCCAGGTCGCGCGCGGCCGTGCGGCTGGTGGCGATCACCGCTGCCGCGCCGCGCAGCACCGACCGTTCCCGTGTCTCCAGGTCGGCCGCCTGGGCCGGGTCCGTGCCGGTCTCGTCGGCCAGGGGCAGGTGGACCAGGACCACGATCCGCAGGCGGGTGGCGTGGGGGAGCACCACCTCGGGGACTCCGCACGCCACCAATCCGTCCAGCAGGACCGTCTCCCCGTCGGGTGCCGACGCCAGCACCTCGTCCAGTGCCGTGCGGGCCGTCGCGTCCGGGCGCGGCCACGATCCGGCCACCGTCACCGGGCGCAGCCGGGGGAGGGCCCGCGCCAGGCGCCGGTCGTAGGTGTGGCCGCCGCTGGGTGCGAGGGCCGGCGGGACCGCGAACATCGTCACAGGTCGCGCTCGTAGGACGCCCACGCCACGTGGGACTCGTGCAGGGTCACCGCGATCGCGCTCAGTCCTCGGGCTCGGGCGTCCAACCGCTCCACCAGCCGGTCGGCCACCGTCTTGGCCAGGAACTCCGTGGTCGTGTTGACCCCGGCGAACTCCGGTACCTCGTCCAGGTTGCGGTGGTTCAGTTCGCCCACCACCCCGGCCAGCACCTCGGAGAACAGTCCGATGTCCACCACGATCCCGTCGGCGTCCAACTCCGGTCGGCGCACCGTGGCGTCCACGGTGAAGGTCGCCCCGTGCAACGCCTGGGCGGGACCGAACACCTCACCGTGGAAACTGTGGGCGACCATCATGTGGTCGCGGACCGTCACACTGAACACGGGGTTCTCCTCACGGGTAGACGACGCGGTGGCACAGGGCGGGCAGCGAACCGTCGGCGAGTCGGGGCAGCACCGACGGCAGTTCCTCGAACGGGCTCTCGCCGGTCAGCAGGGCGTCGAACGCCGGGTCGGCCAGCAGCCGCAACGCCAGTCCCAGTCGTTCGGCGTGGTCGTAGCGCGATCGGCGGGCGGGGGAGATCATGCCCACCTGGCTGGCCCGCATCGTCAGCCGTCGCGAGTGGAACTCCTCGCCCAGCGGCAGGATCACCCGTCGGTCGCCGTACCAGCTCAGCTCGACGACCTCGCCCTCGGTGGCGAGCAGTTCCAGCGACCGGATCAGTCCCGCCTCGGTGGCGCTGGCGTGGAAGACGAGGTCGCAGCCGTCTGCGGCGTCCGGGGCCAGGGCGAAGTCGACGCCCAACCGGTCGGCGGTGTCGGCTCGTTCGGGGGCGGTGTCCACCAGTTGCACCCGTACTCCCGGGATTTCGGCGAGGAGGCGGGCCACGCAGCATCCGACCATGCCGGCGCCGACCACCGCGATCCGGTCGCCGATCAGGGGGGAGGCGTCCCACAGGGCGTTCACGGCCGTCTCGACCGTGCCGGCGAGTACCGCGCGTTCGGCGGGCACCCCTTCGGGCAGTGGTGAGACGGCTTCGATCGGCACCGTGAACAGGTCCTGGTGGGGGTACAGCGTGAACACCGTCCGCCCGACGAGTTCCTCGGGTCCCTCCCGCACGGTTCCCACGTTGAGGTACCCGTACTTGAGCGGGCCGGGGAAGTCGCCCTCCTGGAAGGGGGCGCGCATCACCTCGTACTGGTTGGGCGGCACGCCGCCGCCGAACACCAGTGTCTCCGTTCCCCTGCTGATCCCCGAGTACAGGGTGCGCACCAGCACCTCCCCGGGGCCGGGGTCGGGGATCCCCACCTCTCGGATCTCCCCCCGGCCGGGGGACTGCGTCCAGAAGGCCCTCGCGGTCCGACCCATCGTTCTCCTCACCGTGGACATCGTCTCGACGACCACCCTTTCAGGTCGGGGCCGATCCCGTCGGTCGGATGGTGGGTCCGTCCGTGCGGGATCGCCACAGGGTGAGGACGTCGCGTCCGAACGACCAGAACAGCAGGGCCAGTGCCCCGGCCACCACGGCCGTGCCGAGCGCGGGCGGGACGGCCGGTGCGATGCCGGCGACCAGGGCCACCCCCTGGACCGCCGCCACCACCTTGCGGGCCCGGCCGGGCGGTAGCGGGCCGCCCATCCAGGGCGCCCACCACACGGCGGTCGCGAACAGGTAGCGCATCGCCCCGATCGCGATCGTCCACGGCCCCAGGAGCGGTGCGGCGCACACGCTCAGCACGAGCAGCAGGAAGGCGTCGGCCTCCATGTCGAATCGGGCCCCGAACCGTGAGGAGGTGCCGGTGCGGCGTGCCACCGGTCCGTCGACCAGGTCCAGTGCCAGGGCGAGCGAGGCCAGGGCGACCACCGCCCAGGCGGGTCCGCCGTCGACGACCAGTGCCGTGACCGCGACGATGAGCGTCGAACGGGTCAGGGTCACCAGGTCGGCGGGCCCGAAACGGTGTCCGGTGCGGGCCGCCGCCCACGCCAGCGTGGCGGCCCCGGCCGTGGCGACGACGATCAGGGTCGCCCAGCCGGCCGGGCCCAACCCCACGGTCACCGCCACCGCCACGGCCACGGCGGCCTGCGCGGTCGCGGCCCCGGCGAGCACCCGGCGGGCCCTCGGGCGCGCCGGGCGCTCCGCGGTGGCTCCCGTGGACGGGCCGGCGTGACGGGCCGGGGCCGGCCCGTCGCTCAGGTGGCGGACCGGATCAGGCACCGGGTGCGTCCAGGTGCGGTAGGTCGTGTCCCAGCCGGTCGCGTTTGGCGACCAGGTAGGGGAGGTTCTCGGGGCGGACCGGGGCGTGCAGCGGTTCGCGGACCGCGACCTTGACCCCGTGCGCCTCCAGGACCCGGGCCTTGTCGGGGTTGTTGGACAGCAATCGGACCGACCGCACCCCCAGGTGCAGGAGCACCCGTGCGGCGGGGCCGTAGTCGCGCACGTCCACCGGCAGGCCCAACGCCGTGGCCGAGTCCACGGTGTCCAGTCCCTCGGTGTCCTGGAGGGTGAGGGAGCGCACCTTGTCCAACAGGCCGATGCCCCGGCCCTCGTGGCCGCGCAGGTACACCAGCACGCCCCGGTCGGCCGCCGCGATCGTCTCGACGGCGGCGGCCAACTGGTCTCCGCACTCGCAGCGCAGCGCGCCGAACACATCACCGGTCACGCATTCGGAGTGGACCCGTACCGGTACCTCGTCGTGGTCGCGGACCGGGCCGCGTACCAGGGCCAGGTGTTCCTGGTGGTCCACCGGGTCGCGGAAGGCCACCAGGCGGAACGGTCCCCACCGGGTCGCCAGTTCCGCCTCGGCGGCCTCGTCCAGCGCGTCGTCGCTCATCCGTTCCCCTCGGGCCGTGTCTGTAGAGGACTACGGACGGGGGAGTCGACCGGTTCACGTTCGGGCCCGCCCGATATAACCAGCCGCGTGCCCCCGCCGGAGGGGTCCGAAACCCGACGCTACTTGCCGCCCACCCCCATCAGGCCGTCGGCGAGGGAGCGGCGTGCCACCAGGTAGATGATGAACAGCGGCACGGTCGACAGCACCACGGCGGTCAGCAGTCCCGGCACGTCGACCCGGTACTCGCCCTGGAACTCGAACAGGCCCATGGTGATGAGCCGTTTGTCGGCCGACTGGGTGAGGATGAGCGGGAAGAGGAAACCGTTCCAGGCCTGGAGCGCGGAGTACACGGCCACCGTGCTCAGCCCCGACCGTGACATCGGTACCACCAGCCACAGGAATGCGCGTACCGATCCGGCCCCGTCCAGGGCCATCGCCTCGTAGAGTTCCTCGGAGATGTCGCGCATCGATCCCACCAGGATGAGTACGCACACCGGGAGTGCGAACGCGGCGGTGGGCAGCACGATCGCGGTGAGGGAGTCGTACAGTCCCAGCCGGACGATGATCAGGTACACGGGGATGATCACCGCTTGGGAGGGGATGGCCAGCCCCAGCAGGAACATCCGGAACGCGGCGTCGGTGAGGCGGCGGCGTGAGCGCACGATGGCGAACGAGGTCGTCGCCGCCAGGACGACGACCAGGATCACGACCGCGACCGTCACCAGCGCGGTGTTCCATACGAATCCGAGGAGTCCCTTCTCCACGGCGGTGGCGTAGTTGCCCAGGGTGGGGTCCGAGGGTGGGGCCAGCGGCCCCTCGGGCACGTAGTTCTCCCCGCGTTGGACGGTCGCGATGAGCAGCGCGTACAGCGGTACCGCCACCACGAGCAGCCAGATGAGCGCGCCCAGTCCGCCCAGGACGTTGGGTCGCTCGCCCACGCCCCGACGCCGGGTCCGGGCGGTTCCGGGGCGCGGTGGTCGTGTCCCGCCGGGTGTGTTCACGGGTGCGCGTTCCTGAACGACGCTCATATCCCCTCCCTGGTGCTGCGCATCGAGCCGAACCCGGTCAGGCGCACCATCACGAGTGCGATCAGGGTCGCGGCGACGACGAGGGTGAACGCGATGGCGCTCGCGTACCCGAGTTCCCAGCTGCGAAAGCCCGCCCGGTACATCAGGTACGGGACGATCGTGGTGTCGGTGCCCGGGCCGCCGCCGGTCATGATGAGCACCGTGTCGAAGTAGGTCAGTGAGCCCACCACCATCAGGATCGACGACGTGGTCATGGTGTTGCGCAACTGCGGCAGGGTGATGTGCCAGAACATGCCGAGCCGGCCGGCCCCGTCGATCCGCGCCGCCTGGTAGAGCGTTGCGGGGATCTGTCGGGCGCCGCCCTGGTACAGCAGCATGTGCAGTGGGATGAACTGCCAGGAGGCGACGAACACGATCACCCAGAACGCACTGGTGCTCCCGCCCAGCAGGTCCACCGTTCCCAGGCCCAGGAACGGGCCGGCCCAGGCCAGCGGCCCGAAGTTGGGGTCCAGCAGGGCCCGCCACACGATCGCCACCGCCGCGGAGGACAGCAGCAACGGTAGGAAGAACAGCGCCGACACCACGGCCCGTCCGCGTTGGCGGCCCGCCGACCACACCCCGAGCAGGAGGCTGATCGGGGTCTGGATGGCCCAGCTGGCGACGGTCAACAGCAGGCTCAGCCCCACGGCGCGGTGCATGAGCCGGTCGCCGGCCAGCCGGGTCCAGTTGTCGAATCCGGCGAAGCGGGGGTCGCCGAGTCCGCCCCAGTGGGTGAACGACAGGTACGCCACCAGCACCATCGGCAGGGCCGCGAACAACGCGAAGAACGCGACGCCGGGCAGGGCCCACAGGGGGCCGGGCCGCCCGGTGCGCGGGGCGGCCCGGTCTCGGAGGGTCGCGCTCACAGGGCGGCCAGGGCGTCGACGAACTCCTGGGGGGTGCGCTGCCCGTTGAACAGGGCCTCGATCTCGGTGACCATGGGGGTGGCCACCTCCGGGGTCAGCGCCTGGTCCCAGGAGAGCTGGAAGTGGGGGGCGTCGCGCACCAGCTCGTACTGGAAGGTCGCGAACTCGGGGTTGGGGCTGTCGGCCAGGACCTCCTCGGCGTTGGCGGTGGTGGGCACCTCGCCGTTGGCGACCATGTCGGCGACGTACTCGTCCTGGGCGGTGTAGCGGAGGAACTCCAGGGCGTGTTCCACGTGCGGGCCGTCGGCGCTCACGGAGAAGTAGTTGGTGGGGTTGCCGACGACGTTGGCGGGGTCGCCCGTGCCGCCGGGGATGGGCGGGAACTCCACGTAGCCCAGGTCGTTCTCGGCGAATGCGCGGGCCTGGTCGAGGTGGGTGGAGTACTCCCAGGACCCCATCAGGTGCATGGCCGCCCGTCCTTCGGACAGGAGGGTGGAGGCGCCGCCCTCGGTGTAGCTGACCGAGGCGTAGGAGTCGCCGAAGGCGCCCCGGTCGACCAGGTCGACGACCATGTCGGCGGCCTCCAGTACGGCCGGGTCGCGCCAGCCCTCGGAGTCGCCCTCGGCGATGCGCGCGAACACGTCGGGGCCGCCGATGCGGTCGACCAGGTACTGCAACCACATCTGCTCGGTCCAGGGGTCGGCGCCGGCCAGGGCGAAGGGGGTGACCTCGGCCTCGGTGAAGTCGTCGACGAGGTTCAGGACGTCCTCCCAGGTCTGGGGGGGTTCGACGCCGACCTCCTCGAACACGGCCCGGTTGTAGAAGAGCACCACCGGCTGGGTGCCGCGCAGCGGGATGCCGTACTGGACGCCGTCGACCTTGCCCGATTCCAGGACGGAGGGCAGGAACGCGTCGGCGAATTCGGGGTCTTCGGCGAGGAGGTCGTCGAGGGGTTCGAGCAGGCCCTGTTCGGCGTAGGGCGCGATGCTGCCCGACCCCCAGTTGAAGAACACGTCGGGTTGCTCGCCGGATCCCATGGCGGTGCGCAGCCGTTCGACGTAGTTGTCGCCGGGCACCTGGTCGATGACGGCCTGGAAGCCGTCGTCCGCGTGGTCGGTGTTGAAGCGTTCCACGGCTCCTTCCTGTACGACGACCAGGGTGTCCTGGTACATCCACACGTGCATCTCGTCGTCGGAGGAGGAGCCGCCACCGCCGCAGGCCGTGGCGGTGAGCAGGGTGAGCGCGGCCAGTGCGGCGGCCGTTCGGGGGGAGGTCATCGCGCATCCTTTTCGAAACTATCGGACTTTATTCCGAAACTTGTGGTGCCCGAATGTACGGCGCGACGTGAGGCGCGTCAATATCCGCTGTGGCTCAGATCACCGATCGTTTCCGATCAACGGTGATGAACAGCGCGAAGGCGCGTAGTATCTGGCGGCGTGAGTACACAGCCGCAGGGGGAGACCCCGGGAACGACCATCACCGAGCCGGTGACCATCGCGAAAATTGCGGAAGCGGCGGGGGTCTCCGTCCCGACCGTCTCCAAGGTCCTCAACGGTCGTGCCGACGTGGCCGAGGGCACCCGGGCCCGGGTCGAGGAGCTCATCCGCGTGCACGGCTACCGCCGCCGCAAGGGTCCGGGCGGAGGCCGTTCCGCCCTCATCGACCTGGTGTTCCACGAACTCGACAGCGCCTGGGCCATCGAGGTCGTGCGCGGCGTGGAGAACGTGGCCCGCGAGGAGGGCCTGAGCGTGGTGCTCACCGAGTCCGGCGGCCAGACCCCCCGCGACGACTGGGTCGACGCCGTCCTGGCGCGCCGCCCCACCGCCGTCGTCCTGGTCTTCTCCGACCTGGCCGCCGAACAGCGCACCCGGCTGTCCGCGCGCGGCATCCCCTTCGTCGTCGTCGACCCCGCCGGCGACCCCGGCCCGGACATGCCCGCCGTGGGCTCGGCCAACTGGAGCGGCGGTCTGGCCGCCACCCGTCACCTGGTCGAACTCGGCCACCGGCGCATCGCCGTCATCGGCGGCCCGCGCGAGGTGCTGTGCAGCAAGGCCCGCATCGACGGCTACACCTCGGCCCTGGACGCCGCCGGCATCGCCGTCGATCCCGCGCTCATCCGGCACGGTGACTTCCACGTGGAGAGCGGACGCCACCGGGGCCGCGAACTGCTCACCCTGGACGATCCGCCCACCGCCGTGTTCGCCGGCAGCGACCTCCAGGCCATGGGCCTGTACGAGGCGGCGCGCGAACTGGGCGTGCGCATCCCCGAGGACCTCAGCGTGGTGGGCTACGACGACCTGCCGGTCGCCCGCTGGGTGGGCCCGCCCCTGACCACGGTGCGCCAGCCCCTCACGGAGATGGCCGAGGAGGCCACCCGCATGGCGCTCATCCTGGCGCGCGGCGGTCGTCCCGCCAACCTGCGCCTGGACCTGGCCACCGCGCTGATCGTGCGCGGCAGCACCGCGCCACCGCTCCGGGGGTGAGACCCGGCCGGGGCGCGGGGAACGCCCCGTTCAGGGCCGCCGTCGCGCTCGCGTGCGGGGACGCCGTGCCGTGGCCCCGGGGTGTCGCTCCACCGGGGCGCACGGGCCGCCCGGGTCGGGGCCGCCGGCGCTCCGGGGCGCGCCGGGGCGGCCCGGAGCCGGGCGGGCCGCGGTCGGGGGTCGGTCGCCCTCACTCCCGCGGCAGCGACACGGCGATCTCCCCGCCCAGGGCGTGGCCGCCCTCCAGCCGCAGGTCGTCGCCGCTCCAGAACCGTCCCGGGTCGTAGTAGCCGGGTCGCCGGCCGGCCGGCAGCAGCCCCATCTCCTCGTAGGTCAGGGCGATGACCTCCGCGCAGTAGGCGGTCTCCAGGGCGCGTTCGCCCTGCTCGACCTCCGAACGCCGACGCAGGAACGACGGCCGGCGCAACGGCATCCGACCCCGCGCCCACCGCCCGGCCAGCTGCGCGGTGGAGGGGAAGGGCGTGCCGTCCAGCCGCGCGATGACGCGCAGCACGGCGTCCTCCATCTCCCGGCCCACCTCCGGGTCGATCTGGCGCAACCAGCCGCGCTGCCCGTACTTGCGCCCCCACACCACGACGGCGTCGCGCAGATCGTGCAACTGCACGCCGCGCTGGTGCTGCCCCGTCCACATGTCCGGGAGGGAGCGGCCCAGCTCGGCGTGCCACATCAACGGCGGCAGGTCGTCGATCACCACGGACATGCCCACGTGGTTGACCGGGCTGTTGGTGGTGATCTGAATGGCGCGGTCGGCGGCGCTGCTCCCCCGGAAGACCCACACGTCGCCGGTGCGGGTGAGTTCCAGGGCTCGGTCCAAGGACATCTCGGTGTCTACCACACCGCTAGCCTAGGCACATGCGATGGTGGAAGGTCCTCGGAGTGGCCGCGTTCGTGGGCGTGGCGGCCACCGGTGCGGCGATCGCCCGTGCCGAACGACAGCGCCGCGCCTACACCCCCGACCAGGTGCGCGACCGGTTGCGCGAACGGCTGGCCCAGGCCGAGGCCTCCGCCGGACCGGAGGTGGGCGTCCCCGAACAGGGGGAATCCGCGCCGGGGCGGCTGCGGCGCCTGCTGGGCCGGGTGCGCGCCCTCGCCGGGAGGATTCCGGGCCGGTTCGGCCGCCAGGTCGACCCCCAGGGCTGATCGGCGCTCGAAGCCGTGGCCGGATCCGGCCATTCTCAGGCCGCGCCGTCCGTCTCGCGCACGGCCTCGACGATCCGTCCGGCCACCTCGGTGGGCTCCTCGTGCTCCCAGAACCGCAGCACGGTCCATCCCGCCTCGGTGAGCCGACGGTCGGTGTCGGCGTCACGGGACCGGTTGGTCTCCACCTTCTCCGACCAGTAGGCGGCGTTCGTGCGCGCCCGGGTGTGGTGCTCGGGGCAGCCGTGCCAGAAGCAGCCGTCGATGAAGACCGCCACGCGCCGTCGGGTGAACACCAGGTCGGCGGTGCGGCGCAGCGTGGGCACGGGACGCGCCGAGACCCGGTAGCGCAGCCCTGCGGCGTGCACCAGCCGCCGCACGGCCAGCTCGGGTCCGGTGTCGCGGCCCTTGTTGGACCGCATGCTCTTGCGGACGCCCTCGTTGAGCGCCCCGGTGGGCCTGGGAACCGCCATGGCCGCATCCTAGACCCCACCCGCGACGGGTCGGTCTCTGTACGCTGAGCCCCATGTCCAGCGACGACACCTTCACCGTCCTCGACCTCTTCGCCGGGTGCGGCGGCCTCTCCACCGGGTTCCACGCCTTCGTCCCCGAGGGCGGGGGCGAGAGGG
Source organism: Nocardiopsis lambiniae (assembly GCF_031845465.1). Taxonomy (NCBI): domain Bacteria; kingdom Bacillati; phylum Actinomycetota; class Actinomycetes; order Streptosporangiales; family Nocardiopsidaceae; genus Nocardiopsis; species Nocardiopsis lambiniae. Next base: position 35,026 of record NZ_JAVREP010000011.1, read on the forward strand.
CCTTTCGCGCGGTGGGCGCGGTGGAGATGGACCTGGCGGCGGCCTCCACCTACGCGGTCAACACCGGGCTGGACTCCGCTCGGGTGCACGCCGGTCGCATCGAGGACTGGGATCCGGCCGCGATCCCCGAGCGGGTCGACCTCATCCTGGGCGGCCCGCCCTGTCAGGGGTTCTCCTCGCTCAACCACAAGAACCGCAGGCCGGTGGGCTCCGATGACGTGCGCAACCGGCTCTGGCGCGAGTACGCCCGGGCGGTGCGGGTCCTGGAGCCGCGGGCGTTCATCATCGAGAACGTCGACCGGTTCTTCCGCTCCCCGGAGTTCGCGCTGCTCAAGGCGGCGACGGAGGATCCCGACGGTGAACTGCGCGATTACGTGCTCACCGCCGAGCGGGTCGTCAACGCCGCCGACCACGGGGTCCCCCAGGCCCGGCGTCGGGCCATCCTGCTCGCCACCCACCGGGACCTGGTCTCCTCCCACCCCTCGGGGCGGGGGTTGGTCTACCCCGATCCCACCCACGCCAAGGCGCCGGGCGCGGGGTCGTTGGCGCCGTGGGTGAGCGCCGCGACGGTGTTCGACCGCACCCCGGCCGGCACCTCGACCACGGTGCTGCCCGATCGGGTCTGTGCTCCGTTGGGCGCTCGGATCCGCGGTCCGTTCACCATGGCCGAGCTGCACGTGGGCCGGAATCCGACCGCGCGTTCGCTGCTGCGCTACGCGAGGATCCCGCCCGGCGGCAACCGGTGGGACCTGCCGCCGGAGCTGTCCACGCGGGGGTGGCTGCGGCATCGGGGCGGGTCCGGCGACGTCATGGGGCGCATGCACCGGGACCGGCCGTCGGTGACCATCCGCACCGAGTTCTACAAACCGGAGAAGGGACGTTACCTGCATCCGACCGAGCATCGGCCGATCACCCACCTGGAGGCGGCCCGGATCCAGGGGTTCCCCGAGGACTTCCTGTGGTGCGGCAGCAAGACCCAGATCGCCCGGCAGATCGGCAATGCCGTGCCGGTGGGGCTGGCCGCGGCCCTGGCCGGGAGCGTGTACGCCTACCTCACCGGGGCGCCGGTGCCCGCGACCGGCTGAACCCCCGTGTTACCGATGGGTGTTACCGGCTGGTAGGTTCGCGATGTCGCGGCGGACCCGTCGCGGGTGGACCTCGACGGGGGAGTGCGGTGAGGCGGGAGACCCTGATCCGGATCCGGCCCGTGCCCGAGAAGGGCTTTCGGCTGTTCGTCCTGCACCACGCGGGCGGTTCGGCGCAGGCCTACCGTCCCTGGGTGCGCCACCTGCCGCCCGACTGGGACGTGTGCCTGCTCCAGGCCCCGGGCCGCGACGGCACGGACGCCCCGATGCGCGACGGCCGTGCACTGGCCGAGTTCCTGTACCCGCACGTCACCGCCGAACACGACCGGCCCTTCGGGCTGTTCGGCCACAGCATGGGCGCGCTCGTCGCCTATGAGATCGCCCTGCTCGCCGTCGCCGGAGAGGGGCCCGCGCCCGCCTGGCTGGGGATGTCGGCGTGGAGTCCCGAGCCCGGACCCGAACGGGACGAACCCCGCCACCTGCTGCCCGACGAGCGGCTCCGTAGGGGCCTGGCCCGCATGGGCGGCACCTCCGCGGGCATCCTGGACGACCCCGACCGGTGGCGGGCCGCCGCGCCCCTGATCCGCGCCGACCTGGAACTCGTCGACACCTGGCGGCCCCCTACGGGGATCCCGCCGTTGCGGGTGCCCGTCTCCGCGTTCGCCGGTGCCGACGACATCGGGATGCCGCCCGAGCGCATGGACGCCTGGCGCGATCACGTCGACGGTCCGCTCGTCCGGCACACCCTGAGCGGGGGACACTTCTACTTCGTCGGACGGATCGCCGACGTGGCGGCCCGCATCACCGCCGACGTCCGCACCGCCGTGGGCGCCTGCGTCTGACCCCCGCCCCGCCCGACCGCTCGACCCTGTCCGGGACCCCGGGTGCGTTTCGCGCGGTCCCGGAACAGGGGTCCTCGGGCGTGGGCGACGGATCATTGCGCCTCGCGGCCTCCGGGCCTCCTCTCGCCGCGCCGTCTTCGCTGGCCGGCCCCGGGCCGACCCGCGCCCGCCGTCCTGCGAGAGACCGCCCGGAGGCGGCTCGTGTCACTCGGCGCGAGCGCGGAAGCGAACGAGGGCATCCGCCGAACACGTCCTAGACGTGCTCGGGGAGCGGGAGGGAGCCCAGGGCGAGGGCGACGGTGGCGGCGCTGATCTGCTCCAGGCAGCGCCGTTCGGCCTCCTCGTCGGGGGCGGCCAGGTGCTGGGAGAGCAGTCCTTCGAACGCGGCCAGGAAGAAGCGCGCCACCGTCGGCGCCGGTAGCGCCAGCGCGGCGCCGCTGCGCTCGGCCAGGGTGGTCAACAGCTCGGCCGTGATCCCGCGCATGTTCATCGTGTGCTCGGCGTGGGTCCGCCGCAGTACCGGGTCGCGCAGCGCGTGCGTCTCCAGTTCGCTCCACAGCGTGTTGGCCCCGTCGTCCTCCACGCTGGCCCGCCACAGCACGCGGACGGTGTGCGCCAGCGCCTCGGCGAATCCGCCCTCGACCGGGTGCTCGGCGACCGGGCGCACCTGGTCCACGACCCGACGTCCCAGTTCCTCGAACACGGCCCGGGTGAACTCCGCCTTGGAGCCGAACACGTAGTGCACCGTCATCTGCGCCACGCCCAGTTCGGCGGCCACGGCGCGGGTGCTGCCGGCGGCCATCCCCTCGCGCTTCATCAGATCGATCGCGGCGTCGATGAGCTGGGAGCGCCGTTCTGCGGCGGGGACGTGGGCCATGGTCCCCATGGTAGCGAAGCGGGCACATGACTTTGTCGCTTGACATAGTTGTGTAACTTGGTCATATGACAAAGTCGGTTGCACGCCTTCAGGGGAGGCGTGACCGACCCAGCCGAAGGAGGCTCCCGTGAGCACGTTCGTTCCGGAGACCACGGCCACCCCGGAGGGCACGGCCGCCGCGCGGACCGTCCCCATCCCCGAGCCCCCGGGCCTGCCGTTGCTCGGCAACACCCTCGATCTCCTCGGCGCGCGCGACTTCATCCGCTCCACCCTCGACCTGACCCGCAGGATGGGCCCGATCCTGCGTCTGCGCCTGCCCGGCCAGAACCTCGTCATCGTCACCGGCGGCGACCTGGTCGCCGAACTCTCCGACCAGACGCGGTTCCGCAAGAACGTCCACGAGGACCTGGAGTTCCTGCGCGCCCTGGCCGGCGACGGCCTCTTCACCGCCTACGGCGACGAACCCAACTGGCGCAAGGCCCACGACGTCCTGCTGCCCGCCTTCTCCCTGGGCGCCATGCGCGGCTACCACGGCACCATGCTCGACGTCGCCCGCGGCCTCCTCGGCGCCTGGGACCGCGCCGCGACCGACGGCACGACCGTCGACGTCTCCGCCGACACGACCCGCCTGACCTTCGACACCATCGGCCGCTGCGGGTTCGGATTCGACTTCGGCTCCTTCGAGCGCACCGACCCCCACCCGTTCATCGCCGCCCTGGGCCGCGCGCTGTCCCACGCGCAAAGACGCGCCACCTACCTGCCGGGCACCGAGCCCCTGCACGTGGCCGCCAACCGCGCCTTCCGCCGTGACGTGGCCTTCATGGAGGAGACCGTCGACGACGTCATCCGGGCCCGCCGCGCCTCCGGCGACACCTCCACCGCCGACCTGCTCGGCCGCATGCTGCACACCCCCGACCCGGTCACCGGTCGCCCCCTGGACGACGTCAACATCCGCCACCAGGTCATCACGTTCCTCATCGCCGGACACGAGACCACCAGCGGCGCCCTCTCCTTCGCCCTGCACCACCTCACCAAGCACCCCGAGGCGCTGGCCCGCGCCCGTGCCGAGGTGGACGCCCTGTGGGGCGACACCGACCGCCCCGATCCCGAACACGACGACGTGGGCCGACTGCGCTACGTCCGCCAGGTCCTCAACGAGGCGCTGAGGCTGTGGCCCACCGCCCCCGCCTTCGCCGTCGAACCCCTGGAGGACACCGTCATCGGCGGCCGTCACCCCGTCTCCGCGGGCGAGAGCCTGCTGATCTTCACCCCCCGACTGCACCGGGGCCCCGGCTGGGGCGACAACGTCGAACTGTTCGACCCCGACCGCTTCTCGCCCGAACGCGAACGGGAGCGCCCCGCCCACCTGTTCAAGCCCTTCGGCGGAGGCGAACGCGCCTGCATCGGCCGCCAGTTCGCCCTTCACGAGGCCGTCCTGGTCCTGGGCCTGCTCGTGCACCGGTACCGCTTCCTCGACCACGAGGACTACGAGTTGAGGATCAAGGAGACCCTCACGATCAAACCCGACGGCTTCACCCTGCGCCTGGCACGCCGCACCCCGGCCGACCGACGCCTCCCCGAGGCGGCCGGCGCCGCCGGTCCGGTCGCCGCGTCGCCGACCCCGCGCACCGCCGTGCGGCGCGCGCCCGGCACCGCCCTGACGGTCCTGTACGGCTCCAACCTCGGCACCTGTGCCGGGCTCGCCCGCGACCTGGCCGCCGACGCCGCCGAGGCGGGCTTCGCGCCCCGGGTGCGCGCCCTCGACGAGGCCACGGGCGCGCTCGACCCCGCGGACGGTCCCGTCCTCATCGTCGCCGCCTCCTACAACGGTCGCCCCACCGACGACGCGGTCGCCTTCCTGGAATGGCTGCCCACCCTGGGCCCCGGGGACCTGGACGGGCTGCGCCACGCCGTCCTGGGTGTGGGGGACCGCAACTGGTCGGCCACCTACCAGCGGATCCCCACCCTCCTCGACGACCACCTGGGCGCGGCGGGATCCACCCGGCTGGCCGAGCGCGCCGTCGCCGACACCTCCGGCGACTTCGCCTCCGTCGTGACCGACTGGACCACCCGGGTCCTGGACCTCCTCCTCGACGCCCACGGCGCACCCGTCGCCGACGCCGGTGCCCCCGTCGAACCGGGGGAGGGGGCCGACGCCCCGCCCTACGCCCTCGTCGACGCCCCGGCCACGGCCCTGGACGGCCTCGCCGCCCGTCACGGTCTGCGCCCCATGCGGATCCTGGCCGTCGGCGACCTCGCCGACACCTCCCATCCCCTGGGCCGACCCAAACGCCTCGTGCGCCTGGCCCTGCCCGCGGGGGAGGCCTACCGCACCGGCGATCACCTGGCCGTCCTGCCGCGCAACTCCCCCGACCTGGTCGAACGGGTCATCGTCCGGCTGGGTGTGGATCCCCGTCGCACCGTGCGCCTGGAGCCCCGTCGGCGCACCCGTTCACCGCTGCCGGTGGACCGCCCCCTCGCCCTCGGCGCGCTGCTCGCCGAGGTCGTCGAACTCCAGGCGCCCGCCACCCGCGATCAGGTGCGGACCCTGGTCGGCCACACCCCCTGCCCGTTCACCGCGCGCGCCCTGGGCGACCTCGCCGACGCGGAGGCGTTCGCCGACCGGCTCGCCGGCCGCAGCGTCCTGGACCTGCTTGAGGAGCACCCGGCCTGCGACCTGCCCTTCGAGCACTACCTGGGCGTGCTCCCGGCCCTGACCCCACGTCATTACTCGATCTCCTCGGCCGCCGAGACCGATCCCGACACGGTGGACCTGATGATCTCCCCACTCACCGCCCCGCACCGCTCGGGGCGGGGCGAGTACCGGGGCACCGCCTCGCACTTCATGGCCGGCTCGACGGAGGGCGAGGAGGTGCGCGCCCGGGTCCTTCCCGCCGCCGACGCCTTCCGGGTGCCGCTCGACCCCGACGTCCCGGTGATCATGATCGCCGCCGGGACCGGTCTGGCGCCCTTCCGGGGCGCCGTGGCCGCGCGCCGACACCACGGGAGGGGCGGCCGGGCCCTGCTGTACTTCGGTTGCGATCACCCCGACGTCGACCACCTCTACCGGGAGGAGCTGGAGGAGGCCGCGGCGGCCGGCGCGGTGACGCTGCGACCGACGTTCTCGGCGGCCCCGGTGGCGGGGGCGCGGTTCGTCCAGGACCGGATCCTCGCCGAGGCGGACGAGGTCCTGGAACTGCTGGGGGCGGGCGGGCGCGTGTTCGTGTGCGGTGACGGCCGGGCCATGGCGCCCGGGGTGCGCGCGGCGTTCGTCCGACTGCGCCGGGAGGCCCTCGGATGCGATGAGGAGACGGCCGGCGCGTGGCTGGAGGGCCTCATCGCCGACGGGCGTTACACCGAGGACGTCTGGGCGGGGTGATCCCGGGGCGCCGAACGGATCGGCGCCCCGGGAGGCCCGGGTCCGTCCCCCACGGCCGGGGCCCGGGCGGTTCCCCGGTCGGGTCGCGGGGGAGTCGGTCCGCGGCGCCCCCAAGATTGGGAGCGCTCCCACGCCGGGGGTTCCACGATAAGGGACGCGGCGACCCTGGGTAAAGGGGGGATGACCAACCGTTTCCGCTCGTTTGGGGCGTGTTCGGGTACCCGGACACCCGATCGGGCCGGAACGCCGTTCCCGGAACGGATGCCGACTCTTGCCCTTGCTCCCCTGTCCCGGTGCTCGCGCTGCCGCTACCGTTGTGTTATGAGCCTTGAGCTGCCGACCGACCGACTGCACATCAGGGAGTGGGAGCTGGACGACGCCGAGGCCGCCCTGGGGATCTACGGGGCGGACGAGGTGGCGCACTGGCTGACGCCGGAATGGCAACCGGTGAACGACGCGGACGCGATGCGCTCGGTCCTGCACGCCTGGATCGAGGCGGGTCCCAACCTCATCCCGCCCGCCGGACGCTGGGCGATCGTCCGCAAGGACGACGACGAACTGGTGGGCGGCCTGTCCCTGAAACTCCTGCCGCCCTACGAGGAGGACTTCGAGCTCACCTGGGCGCTGCGCCCCGACGTCTGGGGTGAGGGCTATGCCACCGAGGCCAGCCGCGCCGTCATCGACTGGGCCTTCGGGCAGGGCATCGAAGAGCTCTTCGCGGTGGCCCGCCCCCACAACCGGCGCGCCATCGCGGTGGCCCGCCGACTGGGCATGGAATGGGTCGGCGAGACGGAGAAGTACTACGACATGCGCCTCCAGGTCTTCCGGCTGCGCCCGAGCTGACCGCGCGTCCGGCGCGGCCCGCCGGAGGCGCGCTCCGACGGGCCCCGGTCCGGGACGCGCCTCAGCTCAGGAAGCCGTCGATGCGCTCGGTCTCCTCCTCGGACAACCGGAGCGCGGCGGCCGCCGTGTTCTCCTCCAGGTGCGCCACCCGTGACGTGCCCGGGATCGGCACCATCACCGGCGACCGGTGCAGCAGCCACGCCAACGCCAACTGCACCGGGGTGACCTCGTGCTCGGCGGCCAGCGCCCTCAGCGGGGAGTCCGGACCGGCCAGCGCGCCCCGGTCCACCGGGGCCCAGGGCAGGAACGCGATCCCGTCCTTCTCGCACTGCTCCAGCACGTCCTCCGACTCCCGGAACGAGGGCGCGTACTGGTTCTGCACCGACGCGATCGGGGTGATGGCCCGGGCCGCGGACAACTCGTCCACGGTCACCTCGCTCAGCCCGATGTGGCGGATCTTGCCCTCGGCGCGCAGGTCGGCCAGGGCGCCGAGCTGGTCGGCCAGCGGCACCTCGGGGTCGATGCGGTGCAGCTGGAACAGGTCCACGCGCTCCACGCCCAGGTTGCGCAGGCTCAACTCCACCTGCTGGCGCAGGTACTCGGGGCGCCCCAGCCGGTGCCACACCCCCGGGCCGGTGCGCAGGAAACCGGCCTTGGTGCCGATGACCAGGTCCTCGGGATAGGGGTACAGCGCCTCCCGGATGAGCTGCTCGCTGATCTGGGGTCCGTAGGAGTCGGCGGTGTCGATGAAGGTGACGCCCAGCTCGACCGCTCTGCGCAGGACCGCCAGCGCCTCGTCACGGTCGCGGGGCGGTCCCCACACCCCTTCTCCGACGATCCGCATGGCCCCGAAGCCGAGCCGGTGGATCGGCAGGTCACCACCGAGGGTGAGGGTCCCCGAGAGTGCGGCGATGCCCGCCGCGTCGTGCTGGTCGGTCACGGTGTCCCTTTCGTCTGCGACGACCACCGGAAACGTGTCCCGGCGGTGTTCCGGGCAGGATCTCAGGCGGCGGCGCGCACCCGCAAGGCGCCACAGGGACCGTGTCCGGGCCGTGGCGGCGGGCCTCGCCCGTCCCGGTGGCCGCTCCAGGGGTGGTGAAGGCGATCTCCCCGGCGACCGGGAGGGGGTGCGCCCCCGGTCCGGGCGACGTGCCCACCGCGCCGGGGCGTGGGCCGCGGGGCCGGCGTCGGCCGTGAGGGGGTCGCCGGCCTCGGCCGGGTGGACGGGCGAGGCCGTGACGGGACCTGGGGCCGGGCTCCCCGCGGTCACGGACACCCGGTCGGTCGCGCGTGCGGCGGTGCCGCCCGCCAGGGCCGACGATTCCCGTCGAGGACGGCCGGGACGTCGGCCGGTCGGCGGGGCGGGCCCGCGAGCGGTGCCGTCGACGTCCTCACCGTCGGTCGGTGGAGGTGGCGGCCACGGTGACGGCGGGGGAGAGGGTGACGCGGCGTCCGCCGCAGGCGCAGTGCTGGTAGGCCACCAGGCCCTCGCTGGTGGTGTGCGCGGAGTCGGTGATCCAGTGGTGTTCGTGCTCGGTACGCATGGGATCAGTCTGATGTAATGGCATTATGCACATCAACCCTTACGGCAGGGATCCGGTGGGACTGGCCGTCGACCTCGTCAACCGGCCCGTCGAGGGCGTCGAGGACCTCGCACGGCGCTGCGCCGACGTCGGCTTCGTCCTGGAACGGGGGATCGACCCCGACGACCTCGCCCGGGTCCGCGCCTTCCTGGAACGCTGGACGGCGGTCGTCGACGCCGCCGACCCGCACGAACGCGCCGAGCGGCTCAACCCCCTGCTCATCGAGTTCGCCTCGGCGCCCCGCCTCACCGACCACACCGGCGACGGCTGGCACCTGCACTATCGTCCCGAGGACCTGCCCGCCCACCGCCAGATCGCCGTGCTCGTCTCCGTCGGCACCGCCCTGCACCTCACCGGCCGGGGCATGGACCGGCTCGGCCGCTGCGCGGCCCGGGGCTGCGACCGCGTCTACGCCGACTTCTCCCGCAACGGTCGCCAACGGTACTGCTCGCCCTCCTGCGGCAACCGCGACGCCGTCCGCCGCCACCGCGCCCGCCACCGGGGGTGACCGCGCCCGCCCGAGGCCCACGCCCCGGGTCCCTCCACCCCGCCGGATGACGGACCCCGGGGCGCAGGAGGGTCCCGGTGCAGGAGGGGAGACCCGTGTCGGCCGCCCCTGAGACCGTCCCGGCCGGACGTCCCGACGGGCCCGCACGCCACGCGGGAATCAGCGGACGCCGCGAGGCGCGCCGCGACCACGACCGTGATACGGGGTGAGCCCTCCCGGGGGGAGGACCTCAGAGGCCGGCGTCGCGCCGGGACACCGACGCCAGGTCCGCCTCGATCCGGGAGGCCGTCTCCACCAGGGCCGGCAGCAGGTCGCGGCGTACGTCCTCGATCGACGAACGACTGGCGTGCGCCGACACGTTGGCCGCCGCGATCACCTTCCCCGTCGTGTCGCGGATGGGCGCGGCCAGCGACCGCAACCCCTCCTCCAGCTCCTGGTCGACGATCGCGTACCCCCGCTCGCGCACCCGGCGCAGTTCGGCGCGCAGCTCCTGGGGATCGGTGACGGTGAACCGGGTCAGCTGTTCCAGGCGCGTCCGCGCCAGGAACGCCTCCAGTTCGTCCTCGTCGCGGTCGGCCAGCAGCACCCGGCCCATCGACGTCGCCACCGCCGGGAAACGGGTGCCCACCCGGATGCCCACCGTCATGATCCGCGAGGTCGCCACCCGCGCCACGTACAGGACGTCGTCACCCTCCAGCACCGACACCGACGCCGACTCGCGCACCCGGGCCGACAGATCCTCCAGGTGCGGCTGGGCGACGTCGGGCAGCCCCGCCGACGCCACGTAGGCGTACCCCAGCTCCAGCACCCGGGGGGTGAGCGAGAACAGGCGGCCGTCCGTGCGCACGTACCCCAGATCGGCCAGGGTCAGCAGGAAGCGGCGGGCCGCGGCCCGGGTCAGGTCCGTCTCCCGGGCCACGTCGCTCAGGGTCATCGAGGGATGCTCGGCGGAGAACGCCCGGATGACGAGCAGACCGCGCTCCAGGGACTGCACGAAGTGGGGGCCGCGTTCCGGATCGGTTCCGGCGGGCTGGGGTTCGACGGGCATCTGGTCTTCCTGGAAGTGGGGACGGACGGGAGAACGGGGCGGGAGACAGGGCCCCCGGTGATGTTCTCATACCGCACACTCGCGCCGGTTCCCCGGAGCCCCCGCACGGTTGGGATGATGGGCCCACCCGACCACCACCGTCACGAGGGCGGGACACCCGCCCCGGAAGGGAACGGCAGGCCCATGAGCGTTGATCTGCACCATGTCGAGAGCGGCCCCGCCGACGCGCCCCCGCTGCTGCTCGGCGGTTCGCTGGGCACCACCACCGCGATGTGGGCACCCCAGGTCGCGGCGCTGTCCACCGTGTTCCGGGTGATCCGGTTCGACCACCGGGGCCACGGCGGCTCCCCGATCCCGCCCGGCCCCTACGGCATGGCCGACCTGGCCGGGGACGTCGTCGCCCTGCTGGACCGGCTGGGCATCGAACGCGCCCACTACGCGGGCCTGTCCATCGGCGGAATGGTGGGCCAGTGGTTGGCGGTCCACCACGCCGACCGGCTCGACCGTCTGGCCCTGCTCGCGACCTCCCCCCACGCCGGACCCGCGGGCCCCTGGCGTGAGCGCGCCGCCCTGGTGCGGGCCCAGGGCACCGGTGCCGTCGCCGACACGGTGGTGAGCCGGTGGTTCACCCCCGGCTTCGCCGCGGAGCACCCGCACGACGTCACCGTGCTCCGCGACCAGATCGCCGCCACCTCCCCGGAGGGCTACGCGGGCTGCTGCGAGGCCGTCGCCGGTCACGACGTGCGCGAGGATCTGGCCGGTGTCACCACGCCCACTCTGGTGATCGCCGGGGCCGAGGACCCCGCGACCCCGCCCGCAGCCCACGCGAACGTCATCGCCGAACGTGTCCCCGGAGCGTGTCTGGTCACCCTGACCGACGCCGCCCACCTGCTGTCCTGGCAGCGGCCCGACGAGGTGAACGCCCTGCTCACCCGGCACTTCTCCACCGGCGCAGGGGAGTAGGGCCTGTTCTTCGAGCGGCCGAGCACGGGACCGAAGCGCGGCGGAGGTCCACAGGAGACACGGCCCGGCCGAGCGCCGCCCGTGCCGCGACACCGGCGGCGCTCTTGCCTCAAGGCTTGACGGCCACTCCCGAGAACTCCCACAACTTCACCGACAGGTCACCCGGCCGGGTGCGCGGCGCGATCTCCGGATGCCGCCAGCTCGCGCAGTCCACGATCCTCGGTTCCTCGTCACGGTCGTCGGCCCACGCGCTGACCGGCTCCAGTCCCTCGAACACCACCCCGGCCTCCTGGGGGCTGCGCACCCGCCCCCACGGGGTGCCGAAGCCCAGCATCTTGTCGGTGGTCCACCTGGCCGCCTCCGGGTCGTCGGAGACGATGTGCGAGTAGATCAGGAAGGACCCCGGGGCCAGCCGTTCCATCAGCCCGGCCACCATCCCGAACGGGTCGGCGCTGTCGGGGACGCAGTGCAGCGTCGACACCAGCATCACGCCCAGGGGCCGGTCCACGTCCAGCAGGGCGTGGGCCTCCGGTGAGGTCAGGATCGACTCCACCCCCTCGGAGAAGTCCGCGTGGAGGAACGCGGCCCCCTGCCCGCCCGCCAGCAGCGCCCTGCCGTGGGCGATGACGATGGGGTCGTTGTCCACGTACAGCACCCGCGAGCCCGGGAGGACGCGCTGGGCGGCCTGGTGGGTGTTGTCCGCCGTGGGCAGCCCGGCGCCCAGGTCGAGGAACTGGTCGATGCCCCGGGCCGCCGCGTACTCCACGGCCCGGGTCAGGAAGGCGCGGTTCTGGTGGGAGAGCGATAGGAACTCGGGGACCTGCGCCAAGAGGACGTCACAGGCCTTCCGGTCCACCTCGAAGTTGTCCTTGCCGCCCAACAGGTAGTCGTACATGCGGGCGACACTGGGTGTCTCCATGTCGATGTCGGGGGGGAAGCGATCGGCCATGAGCGGTCCGGGGCGGCACCCGGCGGCCCGCGCCGGGCAGAGGGCGCCCCTGCCTCCTTCGTCGTGTGAGTGCGGTCGTCGCGTGCGGGGGCGGCGGCACGGAAGAGAGAGGACCTTCCCGGCGGAAGGGGTGGCGGTCGGACGGCGCGGCGCTGTGGACCGGCATCGTCGACCTCCTGTGCTCGGCCGACGCGGCGGCGTCCGCGTCGGAACCGGATCCCGTTTCCGATACGGGAATCCGCCACGCCGTGCGACGTGATCTTCAGCCGAATCGTAACCGCCCGGGTCCGTTCCCACCGGCGTTTTCCCGAGGAAATCCGAAAGCGCGTATTCGATCGGCGGATGTTCACGTTCGAAGGGGTCCGAATGGGGGGAGTTCGTCGGCCACGGCCCCCGGAGCGGCTGTTCTGACGCGATCCCCGGCCCCGGAGGGTATCTCCGGAGGCCCGGGCGGCATCGGTGCGGACCAGAACCCGGCCGCCGAGTTCGGCGCGTGTTCGAAGCGATCGTCACCGTCTTCGATTTTCGCCTCGGAGACATTATCCCCCACCGTCTCCTCTGAGGTCGAAGGTCCTTTTATGGCACCCTCCGCCATGACCTGTGAGCGGAGCGCGAGCCGGTCCCGCCCCGCCCACCGGGTGAGCGTGAACGGATCCCGGTCGGCCTCGGTGCCCAACACCCCCGCCACCGCCCGCAGGTGCGCGCACACGCCGTCCCACCGGTCGCAGGAGCAGGTCGCCACGAGGGCGTCCCACCCCCGGGGCACCAGGTCCACCCCCAACAGCGCGCACACCTCGCCGACCGGCACCGGCAGTTCGCCGGCCAGCACCCGCGCCCGGAACACCTCCTGGGAGGCCAGCGCCGCGCACACCCGACCCCACGCCTCCTCGGTGGGCACCGCGCGGATCAGGCTCACCTCGTGTCCGCCCGCCCGCGCCGTGATCTCGCCCGGGGCCACCGACCACCGCTCGACCGTGCCCGAGCCGGCGCCCAGGCGCCGGGCCACCTCCCGCGACCAGCTCACGCCACGGCCTCCGGCGACAGGCGCACCACCTCGCGCAGGTCCTCCACCGACAACCCCGCCAGCCACTCCTCGCCCGTGGTCACCGCGCCCCGGGCCAGCGCGCTCTTGCGTTCGATCATCTCGTCCACCCGCTCCTCCACGGTGCCCACGCACACCATCTTGCGCACCTGCACGTCGCGCCGCTGCCCGATCCGGAACGCCCGGTCGGTGGCCTGGTCCTCCACCGCCGGGTTCCACCACCGGTCCACGTGGACCACGTGGTTGGCGGCGGTCAGGTTCAGCCCGGTACCGGCCGCCTTCAGCGACAGCAGGAACACGGCCGGGCCGTCCATCGACTGGAACCGTCGCGTCATCTCCTCCCGGTCCGCGCGCGGGGTGCCCCCGTGCAGCCACAGCACCGGAACGCCCAGGCGTGAGCGCAGGTAGGGGGCCAACCGGTCGCCGAACCGGGCGTACTGCGTGAAGCAGAGCGCCCTGTCGCCCTCGGCGGCGGCCTCGCCCAGGATCGACTCCAGCCGGTCCAGCTTCCCGGAGCGGCCCGCCAGGGCCGACCCGTCGCCGAGGAACTGGGCGGGGTGGTTGCAGACCTGTTTGAGCCGGGTCATGGTCGCCAGCACCAGGCCCTTGCGCTCGCGTTCGTCGGCCTCGCGCAGGCGTTCGGTCATCTCGTCGACCACGGCCTTGTACAGCGACGCCTGCTCGGGGGTGAGCGTGCACCAGGTGCGCATCTCGACCTTCTCGGGGAGGTCGGCGATGATCGACCGGTCCGTCTTGAGGCGGCGCAGCACGAACGGGCCGGTCATCCGCCGCACCCGGGCGGTGTCGGGCCCCTCGTCGCCGGCCACGGCCTGCTGGAACGACGCCGCCGAACCCAGCAGGCCCGGGTTGGCGAAGTCCATGATCGACCACAGTTCGCCCAGGTCGTTCTCCACCGGGGTGCCGGTGAGCGCGATCCGGGTGCGCGCCGGCAGGGAGCGCACCGCCTTCGCCTGGAGGGTGTCGTGGTTCTTCAACGCCTGGGCCTCGTCGCACACCACCCGTTCCCAGGGAAGGCCCGCCAGTTCGTCGGTGTCGCGGGCGACCACGCCGTAGGTGGTGACGACCAGGTCGCAGTGGCCCACCAGCCGGGCCAGGGCGTTGGCGTGCGGCCGGTCCGGGCCGTGCTGGACGTGCACCCGCAGGTCGGGGGCGAACCGTTCGGCCTCCCGACGCCAGTTGCCGACCAGCGACACCGGGCACACCAGCAGGGTGGGGCCCGCGTCGCGCCCGCGCGCGTCGGTGAGCAGGGCCAGCAGCTGCACGGTCTTGCCCAGGCCCATGTCGTCGGCGAGCACCGCCCCCAGGCCCAGGTCGCCCAGGAACCGCAGCCAGGAGGCGCCCCGGTCCTGGTAGGGGCGCAGCCGTGCCTTGAACCCGTCGGGTGTGCCCATGGGCCGCCGGTCGGCGGCGGCGCCCCCGTCGAACAGCGCGCCCAGGGGGCCGTCCGCGACGACCTCCTCCACCGGTATCGGCGGGGCCCCGGCCGCTCCGACGGCGGCGCGCACCACCTCCTCGGGGCGCATCCGCCGGCCCCGCTCGGCGATCCACTCCAGGGCGGCCTGGACCCGCTCGGGGTCCATCTGCGTCCACCGGCCGCGCACCCGTACCAGGGAGCGTTTGAGGCGGGCGAGTTCGGCGAGTTCGGCCAGTTCGTCCTCGGTGAGCGGGTCGGCCGCGACCTCGGGGTCGCCGCGCAGCACCGCCTCGAAGGACACGTCGACGAGGTCGGAGGGGCCCACCCCGCCGGTGCCTCGCCTGCCCTTGGCGGGTTCGGCGGTCATCCGCAGGCCCAGCGCGGGGCCCTTGCGCAGCTCGGGGAGGACCACCCCGAACCCGGCGGCGGTCAACCGGGGCGCGGCCTCGGCCACGAACCGCTGGGCGTCCTCGACGTTCAACAGCAGCCGGGTGGGTGCCAGGTCGCCCAGGGCACGGCCCACCAGGGGGTGGTGGCGGGCGGCCCGGCGCAGGTCGGCCAGGGCGGTGACGCCCACGTCGCCGGGCAGCCAGGCGGCGCCCTCGCCCGACCACACCTGTTCCAGTGGCAGTCGCAGCCCGGGGTCGGTCACCGACCGCACCCAGAACTCGACGGTCCAGGGGGTGCCGCGTTCGGGTTCGCGCAGCAGGAACAGCAGGGCGGCGCGGCCCGCGCCGCGCACCCGCGCCCGCCAGTCCCTCAACGCGGGGCGCAACCGTGCGGCGTCCTCGGGGTCCATCGCGCCGTCGTCGTCCACGAGGGCGGTCGCGAGCAGCGCCCCGGGGGAGGCGGCCTCGGCCGGGGGGCCCGTGGGGCGGGCGGCCCGGCGGGCCAGGGCGTCGGTGAGCAGTTCCACGGGGGCCAGCACACAGGATCGGGCGGTCGTGTCGGGCCCCGCGTCGGGCAGGTGGGCGCGGGCCGAGGCGGGCAGGGCGGCGCTCAGCGCGGCCAGGTGTTCCTCGGCCCAGGTCATGGGCGCCGGTCGCCACCGGGCCCGGGGCGGGTCACCGACCAGGTCCGGCAGCACGCACCCGGTCTCCACCAGGGTCCGGGCGAAGGCGTGCACCGCCTTGAGGTGCCGCAGTGACGGGCCGACGTCCCGGGGCATCGTGGCGCACCACCGCTCGGCGGCGGCCGGTGCCAGCCGCAGTCCGGGCACGGTCCAGGTGTGGAACGCCGCCGGTTCCGGGGAGGGGGCGGTGGACCGGTCGGGCGCGGCGGTCGTCCCGGGCAGTCGCAGCTCCAGGGTGACGGTTCCGGCGGGTACCGGGACCAGGTCGCGCAGTGCCCGGTGGCCGAGCGCGAACGGGTGCGGCCGGTCCCCGGCCCGCCCGCCGCCGGGGGCCTCGCCCTCACCCCACACCACCAGCGCGTCCCGATCCCACACACCGTGCAGCACCCGCATCCGTCCCCCCGTTCGCATCGCGTCCCCAGTATCCCGGCCCCCACCGACACCCCGGGCGTGGAGGTGATCGGGTTCGGGCGGGTCCACCGGGCCACGCGCGAACCTCGGCCAGGCCGAGGCGGGGACCTGCCTGGACGAGCCGGTGCGGGTGTCCGGCACCGAGCCGGGCGGGTGGCCCGGCTGGGTCCAGGGTCCGCAGTGGCCCGCGTGCGCGGGCTGGAGGTGATGGAGCACCTGCTCACCGTGGCCTCCTGGGAGTTCTCCCCCGGATCGGAGCGGCTGTGGACGCCGTCGGAGGACCGGGGGGAACAGGAGCGGGACGGGTTCCCGCCCGCGGTGGACCCCACCGGCCCGATGCCGGGCGATGTGGGGTCGATCCAGGTGTTCGAGTGCCGCTCCCGCCCCGGCCGTCCGAGCGCCTTCTCCTTCGACCGCTCCTGACACGCGCGAGGACCCCGGCGCGCGTTGATCCAAGGCGTGCCGGGGCCCTCGCGGTGCACGGACCGGGTCAGAGGCGTGCGGGGACCTCGTTGCCGACGGCGCGGATGCCCTCCTCCATGCGGGTGCGCCACAGCAGGAGGCCGCCGATGATGAAGAAGGCGATCAGCGACACCACCGCCACCCGGTAACCACCGGTCATCGACACCGCGACGGTCACCGCCAGCGACCCCAGGAACGTCGACCCCTTGTCGGAGATCTGGTAGAGGCTGAAGTACTCCGCCTCCCGGCCCTTGGGGATGAGCTGGGAGAACAGCGACCGCGCCAGCGACTGGGTGCCGCCCAGCACCAGGCCGATGCCCACGCCCAGGGCGATGAACATGGGCACGTTCCCCGCCGGCAGGAAGTACGCCGCCGCGACCAGGCCGCCCCAGACGACCAGGGTCGCGAGCACGGTGTTCTTCGCGCCCAGGTACCGGGCCAGCCATCCGGTGGCGAAGGCGCCGCCGAAGGCCACGAACTGGATGATGAGGATCGTCGTGATCAGGATGCCCTGGTCCAGGCCCAGGTCCTGGGTGGCGAACGGGGCGGCGTAGCGGATGGCCGCCTGCACCCCGTCGTTGAAGAAGATGAACGCCACCAGGAACAGGATGGTGTTGGGGTACTTGCGCATGTCCTTGAGCGTGCGTCCGAACTGGCGCAGCGACGCCCCGACCCTGGGTCGGCCGCCCAGGGCCAGCGCCCCGTACCGGTTGCGCAGCGGTCGCAACGACAGGATGGTGAAGCCCACCCACCACACGCCGCAGGAGGCGAACGCGATGCGGGCGGCGTGTCCGGCGTCGATGCCCAGCGCGTCGGCGTTCAGCACCAGCACCAGGTGCACGACCAGCAGCAGCGCCCCGCCCAGGTAGCCGATGCCCCAGCCGGCGACCGACACCCGGTCGCGTTCGTCGGCGGTGGAGATCTCCGGCAGGAACGCGTGGTACACCACGATGGAGAAGCCGTACAGCAGGTTGGCCAGCACGAACAGCGCCGACGCCACCAGGTACCCGTCGGTGGCGAAGTACAGGCCGACGGTGGCCGCCGAGCCGCTGAACGCCAACCAGAACAGCCAGCGCTTCTTGTTCCGGGAGTGGTCGACCATCGACCCGACCACGGGCAGCAGCAGGATCTGCAACAGGATCGCCGCGGTCGTCAGCGCCGGGTACAGCGCGTTGGGGTGCAGCCCGAACAGCCCCAGGGACAGGCCCGGGTCCAGGCAGGCCTCGGCGGTGTCGGCTCCGACCGAGGAGCAGGCCAGGCCGCTCAGGTAGGGGCCGATGAGCACGGTGACCACCGAGGTGATGAACACCGAGTTCGCCCAGTCGTACAGGTACCAGCCGCGTTGCTCACGTCTGCGCTGTGTCGGGTCGGGGGAGGGGCCGGAGTGCGCGGTGGCCTCCGAGGCTTCGGTCATGGTGGGGGTTTCCTATCGGTTGCGGTGCGCGGTGGCGGTGTCGCCGGTCCATCGGCCACGGCGGACCAGGACGTCCCGGAGGGCGGTGATGTTGTCGGTGACGATCCCGTCGACCCCCGCGTCCAGGAGGCGTTCCATCACCTGGGGCTCGTTGACGGTCCACACGTGGACCTGGACGCCGAGCCGGTGGGCGGTGTGGATCAGGTCGCGGCTCAACACGGGGAAGGAACCCTGCCAGAGGGGGATCTGCGCGCACCGCGGGGCCCGGGGGGCCAACGGGCGCAGCAGCCCCGACAGGGAGGCCACGCGCAACCGGGCGACCTCGACGGGGCCGCACGAGGTGGTGACGGGGCGGGGGAGGAGCCGACGGGCCCGGTCGAGGCGGTTCTGGTCGAAGGAGCCCACACAGACCCGGTCCCAGGCGTCGGTACGGCGCAGCACCTCGATGAGGGGTGCCACGGCCCCGTCGGACTTCAGGTCGATGTTGAACCGCGCGTGCGGCCAGGACCCGAGCAGGTCCTCCAGCAGGGGGACGGGCTCGCGACCGCCGACCCGGGCGCGCGCCACCTCGCGGTAGGGCAGGTCGGCGATGGCGCCGTTCATGTCGGTGGTGCGGTCCAGGGTGTCGTCGTGGAACGCCATCAGCACACCGTCGGAGGTGGCGTGGACGTCCGTCTCCAGGTGGGTGTAGCCCATGTCGACGGCGTGCTGGAAGGCCACGGCGGTGTTCTCCAGCTCGGTGTGGCGCACACCCTGGTCGTCGGTGAGCCAGCCGCCCCGGTGGGCGAGGGCCAGCGGGCCGGGGGAGGAAAGGTACGCGTGAGTCACGTTAGGCAGTATGCCTCCTGACCGGGACGTCGTGCCTCGTGGCGGATCGGTCGGTGGCCGAAACGAAACCTGGTATTCCAGGTGGCGATGGGCCGGAGGAGCGTGCTCTGTAGGTGGATGTGACCGGATGTCGTCCATGTGGAAGGGAAACGTTCATGTCCCACTCTCCCGACCGTCACCAGTGCCCCCGCCCGGTCTGCGCGGGCACGGTCGCCCCGCACGCCCGCCGGGGCCGTGCCGCCGACCCGTACCGGCCGATGATCACGCCGGGCCGGACCCCGGTGCGCCGTCCCCTCCCCGGCCGCTGCCGTGCTGTGTTGGAGGGGCACCGGACCCCGGGCGAGGTACGCCTGCTGGCGCAGCAGATGGCCGAGGTCCTGGTGGGGCGGCGCGCCCCGGAGGCGCTGCGCGACCGGTCGAGCCCGGCCGTGCGCGAGGAACTGCGCCGTCTGCGGGGCGCGCTGCCGTGCCGGTCGGCGCCCCGCCTGGAACGGGTCTTCCACCAGCGGTCGGGGGATCGGTTGGAGGCCGGCGCCGTGATCGCCTGCGATCTGCGCTCCCGGGTGTTCGCGTTCGGGGCCCGCCGCCGGGGCGGGGCGTGGGTGTGCACCGACCTGGAGACCGACGGTTCGCTGTGAGCGCCGGGGTGCGGGCGGATCGGTGTTCGAAACTCCCTGGATCTTCCCGGGGCGGCGCCGATAGTGTCCGTGGGGGACCGGTGCCCGGATCGGGGCCGTCCCCTGGCGGACAGGCCGACCGCACCCCACGGTCGTGCCCGGTACGCGGTGGGCCCGGACGGCGGGTCCGCCGCCGAACGAACAAGGAGAGGGCGCTCTCGTGCCCCCGTGCCGGGAGCGCCGTGACCGTATGAAACCCACTGACATCGTTCATCTGCACACCGTCGGCGCGCCGACCCTGGCGCCGGACGGCACCCGCGCGGTCTTCTCGCTGGTCCGTCCGGACCTGGACGAGGACGCCTACCTCGGGTCCCTCTGGTCGGTGCCCACCGACGGCTCGGAGGCGCCGACCCGGTTGACCCGGGGCGACCGGGACCGGGCCCCGGTCTTCTCCCCCGACGGCCGGTGGATCGCGTTCCTGCGACCGGACGGGGACGAGCGCCCGCAGATCCACGTCCTGCCCGCCCGGGGCGGTGAGGCGTGGAGGATCACGGCGCACCCGCTGGGCGCCGGGGTCCCCGTGTGGAGCCCGGACTCGACCCGGGTGGCGTACACGGCCCGCGTCCCCGAGCCGGGCCGGTACGTGGACGTGGAGCCGGGCAAGGAGCCGCCGCGCCGGATCACCTCGTTCAAGTACCGGTTGGACGGCCTCGGCTTCTTCGGCGACCGGCGTTCGCACGTGTTCGTGTCCGCGCCGATCGACCCCGCCCGGGAGGCGGGCGAGCCGGTGCGGGTCACCGAGGGCGACTTCGACCACTCCGACGTGGCCTGGAGCCCGGACGGCGGTGAGCTGGTCTTCGCGGCGGCCCGCCACGAGGATCGGGACGTCGACCTGGTCGTGGACCTGTGGGCGGCGGCCCCGGAGGAGGGCGCGACGCCGCGTCGGGTCACGGACGGGACCCTGGGCGCCGGCGCGCCGAGGTACTCCGCGGACGGGTCGACCGTGTTCTTCCTCGGTGACCGCCTGGGCGAGGACCTCACGGACTTCGTGGGGCGGACCACGGCGGCCTGGTCGGTGCCCGCCGACGGGTCGGCGGCGCCGAGGCGGCTCACCCCGGAGGAGGACCCGCGCCTGTCCGGCGGACCCGAGGTGACGTCGGAGGGCCTGCTGGTCCTGGCGGAGCGGCGCGGCGCGGTGGACCTGCTCCTGGTGCCCTTCGAGGGCGGTGGGCTCCGTGAGGTGCTCGCCGACAAGGCGCAGGTGCAGTCGTTCGACGCCGCGGGCGGGACCACCGTGGCGGTGGTCTCCGACGGTCGCGGCAGCGGTGAGCTGGTGGTGGTCTCGGAGTCGGGGGCCCGACCGTTGACGTCGTTCGCGGAGGGCCTCGACCCGCTGCCGATGACGGAACTGGTCGCGCACGCCGAGGACGGGTACCCGGTCCACGGCTGGGTGGCGGTCCCCGAGGGCGAGGGGCCGCACCCGGTGCTGTTGATGATCCACGGTGGTCCCTTCGCGCCCTACGGGCACCAGCTCTTCGACGAGACCCAGGTCTACACGGCCGCCGGGTACGCCGTGGTGATGTGCAACCCGCGCGGCTCCTCCGGCTACGGCCAGGAGCACGGGCGGGCGATCATCGGCGCGGTGGGCGAGATCAGCGCGCGCGACCTGCTGGCGTTCCTGGACGAGGCGCTCAAGGACGAGCGTCTGGACGCGTCCCGGGTGGGAGTGATGGGCGGCTCGCACGGCGGGTTCATGACGACGTGGATGTCGGCCCACCACGGCGACCGTTTCCGGGCCGCCGTGAGCGAGCGCGCGGTGAACGCGATCGACAGTTTCCGCGGGTCGTCCGACATCGGTTCGCTGTTCCCCGAGCCGTTGTACGGGCCGGCGGAGACCTGGGTGGAGCAGAGCCCGCTCACCTACGCGGACCGGATCGACATCCCGGTGTTCATCATCCACTCGGAGGAGGACTGGCGGTGCCCGGTGGAGCAGGCGCAGCGCCTGTTCGTGGCGTTGAAGGCGCGCGGCGCCGAGACGGAGATGCTCCTCTTCCCGGGTGAGGGGCACGAGCTGTCGCGGTCGGGGCTGCCGAGCCACCGGGTGGCGCGGTTCGAGGCGATCCTCGACTGGTGGTCGCGGTACCTGTGACGGAGGGCGGGGGCGGGGGATCCCCGCCCCCTTCCTTTCGTTCACATGACGCACATCACATTTTCGGCGGTTTTGACCTTGTTTTGGGGCTCTTTCGTCGGGCATGAAAAGGGGTCGTTTCCGCCCATCGGTGGGCTTTCCCGCGTCTCCGAAGCAACCTCGCAGGTGGGAAGGTTGCCCAAGGAAAAGTAACGAAAGGGTCGCGTCCGGTCCGGGGGGTGGATTACTGTTCCCTCAGACCGGGTCGCCCCCGTGAGTCGCCACCAGGCGACGGCACCCGGTGCCGCCGCGCTCCGCTCGCTCCAGAGTCCTTTTCCCAGGAGCGGAGGCCGCCGCAGAACGCCCGACACCCGCGGTCCCCCGCGTCGTCCGTCGGGACCCCCTCGCTCCCGCATCCCCTGCGCGCCCCCACCGGGCGTGTCCTCGGGATGCCCTGCGCCGGTAGGCGGGTGTGGGAGGAAGGCAGTCGGTCCCTTGACTCGCAACCCTGAATCCGGTGGCGCGCGCCGTCGTTTCGCGACGGCGGGCTTCGCGGCGCTGGGCGCGGTCCTGCTCTCCTCGGGCATCGCCACGGCGGAGCCGACGCAGGAGCAGGCCCGTGAGCGGTACGAGCGGCTCCAGGAGGAGCTGTCGGAGCTGAACGAGACCTACAACCAGGCGCAGGAGGACCACGAGGCGGCGCAGGCCGAACTCGACGACATCGAGGACCGGCTCACCGAGGCGCAGGAGGAGCTGGACGCGATGGCGGGCAAAGTGGCCGGGATCGCCCGGGTCGCCTACACCGATTCGCCCTACAGCACCTTCACGGTCCTGTTCGGGGGTGCGCCGGACAGCGCGCTCCAGAACGTGGCCGACCTGGACCACCTCTCCGAAGGGCAGCAGGACGTGCTGGCCGGTTACATCGAAGAGGTCGAGAGCAGCGAGAGGCTGCACGACGAGGCCGCCGAGGTCGAGGAGGACGCCGCCGAGGCGCTGGAGTCGGCCGAGGCCGCCCAGGACCGGGGCGAGGAGGCCCTGGACGAGCAGGCCGAGGTGCTGGAGAGCCTGGGCGGTGTGGACCCGACCTCGGTGGGGACCGCCGACTCCGGCGGCACCGCCGCGGTGGCCGCCTCCGGCGACGTGCAGGCGGTGCTCGACTTCGCCCGCGCCCAGATCGGCAAGCCGTACGTGTGGGGCGGCACCGGACCGAACGGGTACGACTGCTCGGGCCTGGTCCAGGCCGCCTGGCGTCAGGCCGGCGTGAGCCTGCCGCGGACCACCTACGACCAGGTGAACGCCGGCACGCGCGTCTCCCGCGACCAGGTGCAGCCCGGCGACCTGCTGTTCTTCTACAGCGAGTCGGCGCCCAGCCACGTGGGGATCTACTCCGGCAACGGGATGATGATCCACGGCTCCAACCCGTCCAAGCCGTTGGAGGAGGTGTCCCTGGCCGCGTACTGGGACGGTGTCTTCACGGCCGCCGTCCGCGTCGGCTGACCGGGGGCGTGTTCCCCGCCCATGGGACGACTGCCGACCCGGGTCTGCGCCGGCCTCGTGGTCGCCCCGCCGCTCCTGTGGGTGCCGTCGTCGCCGGTGGGCCCGTCGGTGTGGTGGGTGATGACCGCTTCGGTGATCGGCCTGGCGGCCCTGGGGATCGCGATGGCGCGGGCCCGGCGGCGTTCCCGGTCCCGTGTTCCGCGGGTCCGGGGCGCCCCACGGCCCGTGCCGCGGGGCGCCTTCGCGCGTGTGATGCGTGTCCGGGGAGGACGGGAGGGTCCGGGGACACCGGGGCAAGGCTCCCCACGATGCCGCGAAACAGGGCTATAGTGACTCTGTGTCACTGAATAAACACGTAGGGTCTCATGTCGACGGGGTTTCGCACCGCGGGCGGGTCGAGCGGGTCCTCACCCGTGTCTTCCGCAACGACTGGAGTGCGCTGACGCCCCCCGACATCGGCGGATGGACCCCCGACCTGAGCGTCAGCGTCGTCATCCCGGCGCGCGGCGGACAGGCCCGGCTCGACCTGACCCTGGCGGCGCTCGCCGGCCAGACCTACCCCGAGCACCTGATGGAGGTCCTGGTCGTCGACGACCACTCCTCCCCGCCCCTGCGCCTGCCCGCCCTGCGGCCCCGGCGCTGTCGGATCCTGTCCACCCCCGAGGGCGTCTGGGGCGCCGGCTACGCCCGCGCCTACGGCGCGCACGCCGGCACCGGCGACATCCTGGTGTGGCTGGACGCCGACATGATCGTGGACCGCGAGTTCGTCGAGGCCCAGGCCCGGTGGCACCACGTGCACGCCGAGGCCGTCACCCTGGGGCGGGTCCGCTTCGCCGAGGCCGTCCCCGAGAGCCCCGCCGAGGTCCTCGCCCGGGTGCGGGCCGGCACCCTGCGCGAGGAGCCCGACCACGGCCGCCGCCACGAGTGGATCGAACGCGTCCTGGCCGACAGCGACGACCTGCGCGACGCCGACCACCTGGGATTCCACGCCTACGTGGGAGCGGCGGCCGCGGTGCGGCGCAGCCTGTACGAAGCGGCCGGGGGCGTGGACCCCGACCTGGACCTGGGGCAGGACACCGAGTTCGGCTACCGGTTGTGGCAGGCCGGCGCGGTCATGGTGCCCGAACCCGCCGCCACGGCCTGGCACGTGGGGCCGGCCGGCACCGCCCGCACCCGGATCCCGTCCCAACGGTTCCGCACCGAGGTCCTGGCCGAGGTCATGCCCCACCCGCACGCCTACCGCGAACGGGTCCCGGCCCACCGTCGGCGCGTACCGCTGGTGCACGCCGTCGTCGACGTGTCGGGGGCGCCCTACGACCTGGTCCGCGGATGCGCGGACCGGCTGCTGGACAGCGCCGAGACCGATCTGACGCTGACCCTGGTCGCCGACTGGGAGGGCGCGGGCGGCCGTTCGGGCGGACCGGGCGGCCCACACCTGGACCTGCGCCTCATCCAAGCCAACTACCTGCGCGAACCCCGGATCTCCTTCGCCTCTCGGGCGCCGCGCACCGGGTTCCCCTCACCGTTCCTGCTGCACGTCCCGGTGGCGTGGGGGCTGGGCCAGGTGGCCCTGTCGCGCCTGCTCGCCGGCGCCGAGCGCTCCCGGGCGGGGCTCACCGAGCTGTTCCCGGCGGCCTCGCCGACCCGGGACGCGGGTGTGCGGCTGTGGCGGACCCGGGCCCTGGCCCGGGCGATGCGGGTGTGCGACGAGGGCGAGGACCTGGGGAACGTGGTGGCCGAACTGCACGGCCGCTACCGGATCCACGCGGGGGAGGAGACGCTCACCGACCTGTCGCTGTACCGCTCGGTGCCACCGCCGCCGCGCAGTGGGTCCGAACCGGCCGGGCCGCCGATCCGGGCGCGGGTGACGGTGAAGGCGGTGCCCGCCGCCGATCTCGCGGAACGGGAGGACGAGGACCCGGCGAACGGGGGGCGGGGAACGGTCGCCCGGTGGTGTGACCGGTGGAGGACGCTGACGCGACGGTGGCGGCACCGGTAGGTCTCGGGGGTCCGACCGCGGCGGGCAGATGGGGGAAGACACCGACCCGGAGGCGGGCGGACCCCTCCGAAGGCGCGCCGACCTCAAGGTCCTCACCCGTTGCGACGTTGCCAGTACGTAAGGTACCCGATGCGGTGCGGAGAACGGGCGCGCCGCACCGGCGACGCGCCCTCGACCGCGCCCGGGTCAGGAGACGGCGTCGATGGACGCCAGCAACTGCTCGCGCAGGGTGTCGTTGACCGGGGTGGAGCCGGTCTCCTCCGAGACGGCCTGCTGGCCCTCCTCGCTCACCAGGTACCGCAGGAAGCCCTTGAGCCGCTCGGCCTCCTTGTCGTCGGGGTAGTCCAGGCACACCGACTCGTAGCTGACCAGGACCAGCGGGTAGGCGCCCTCGGCGGTGGTGCCGTAGTCCAGGTCCAGGGCCAGGTCGTACTCGCCGCTGGCGTCCTCGCTGCGCGGGGAGTCGGCCACCACCTGGGCCGCGGCCTCGGGGGAGATCTCCACGAACGTCCCGCCCACGCCCACGGCGACGGTGGACATGTCGTGCACGTGGGACATCTCCACGTAGCCGATGGAACCCTCGGCGCGCTTGACGGTGTCGGCGATGCCGCTGTTGCCCTGCGCGGACTCGCGCGGGGTGATCGGCCACTGCCCGTCGGCCTCGTGCGGCCAGGCCTCGCTCGCGGCCTCCTCCAGGTACCGGGTGAAGTTCTCGGTGGTGCCGGAGTCGTCGGCCCGGTTGACGGGGGTGATCTCCAGGTCGGGCAGTTCGACGTCGGGGTTGGTCTCGGCGATCTCCGGGTCGTCCCACCGGGTGATCTCCTGGTCGAAGATCCTCGCGATGGTGTCGGGGCGCAGATCGAGGGAGTCGATGCCCTCCAGGTTGAACACCACCGCGATGGCCACCACGTAGGCCGGCAGGTTGATGGTGTCGGAGCCGTCGCAGCGCGCGCGGGCGTCCTCGTTCTCCTCCGGGCCCACGGCGGCGTCGGTGCCGGCGAAGGTGACCGCGCCGTCGATGAACTGGTTGCGGCCTCCCCCCGAACCGATGGAGTCGTAGTAGACGCGGGCGTCGTCGCAGGCCGACTGGTATCCGGCGATCCAGGTCGTCATCGCGTTCTCCTGGGCGCTGGACCCGGCCCCGGAGATACTGCCGGAGAAGCACTCCAGGTCGTCGGGGACGGCCGGAGCGGCGCTGTCGCGGACGGCGTCGTCGCTGCCGCACGCGGTGGTCGCCAGGAGCAGCCCGGCGAGGACGGCACCGGCGGCGGCGTGGGTCCGGTTGCGCTTGTTGGACGGGAGCACGGCTTGCTTCTCACCCTTTCGTCGGTGTCGGTGAGCCCCAGTGGTCACCGACGCGTCGCCCGTCGTGGGCGCGTTGTGGCCGGTGATGGAACACCGCCGAAGAATTTAACCATCACGCCCGCACCGACCCGCACCGGCCCCTGACGGCCCCGTTCGGGGCCGGACACGGCGGATCCGCGTGCATGACACGCGGGCGCGGCGGGCACGGGTACAGGCGTGATGAGCACGTATGACATCTCCGCCGCCGTTCCCGTGACGTCAACCTACCGCCTGCAACTGCGCCCCGGGTTCACCCTGGTCGACGCGGTGGGGACGGTGGACCGACTGGCGCGCACCGGTGTGGGCGCGCTGTACCTGTCACCCATCCTCCAGGCCGCCCCGGGCTCCGACCACGGGTACGACGTGGTCGATCCCACACGGATCTCCGCCGAACTGGGCGGCGAGGAGGCCTTCGCGGCACTGGCCGCCAAGGCCCACGAGGCCGGGATGGCCGTGGTCGTGGACATCGTCCCCAACCACATGTCGGTGGCCAGGCCCGACGCCAACCCCTGGTGGTGGGACGTGCTGGAGCGCGGCCGGGCGTCGGCCTACGCGCGGTGCTTCGACATCGACTTCGACACCGGGCCGATACCGATCCCGGTGCTGGGCGACGACGGCGACGGAGGGCGGGCCGCCCTGGCCGACCTGCGGATCGTGGACGGCTCCATCGCCTACCACGACAAGCACTACCCCATCGCCCCGGGCACGCACACCCCGGGCGAGGACGTCGCGACCGTGCACGAGCGCCAGCACTACCGCCTGGTGTCCTGGCGGCGCGGCGACTCCGAACTCACCTACCGGCGGTTCTTCGACGTCAGCGAACTGGCCGCGGTCCGGGTGGAGGACCCGGGCGTGTTCGAGGCGGTGCACGCCGAGATCCTGCGCCAGGCCGACCTGGGCCGCGTCGACGGCCTGCGGATCGACCACGTGGACGGGCTGACCGACCCGGGCGGGTACCTGCGCACCCTGGCCGCCCGGTTCCCCGGCTGGATCGTGGTGGAGAAGATCCTGGCGCCCGGAGAGGAACTCCCCCGATCGTGGCCGGTCGCGGGGACCACCGGCTACGACGCGCTGCGGGTGACGGGCGGGGTGTTCACCTCCCCGTCGGGCGAGGCCGACCTCACCACCCTGGCCGCCGACCAGGGGGTGGAGGTGGACGTCGCCACGGTGGACGCCCACGCGCGCCACGCGGCGGCCACCGACCTGCTGGCGGCCGAGGTGCGGCGGATCTGCGCCCTGGTGCCGCCCCGGCCCCCCCGCGACGGCCGGACCCTGGACGCGGTCGCCTGGGAACGACGCCGCGACGCGGTCGCCGAACTGCTGTGCGCCTTCGACGTGTACCGCTCCTACCTGCCCGAGGGGGAGGCCGCCTGGACACGGGCGGTGGAGACGGCGACGCACCGACGCCCGGACCTGGAAACGCATCTGGAGGTCATCGACGACCGTGTCCGCGCCCACCCGCGCGGCGAACTCGCCCGACGCCTCCAGCAGACCAGCGGCATGGTCGTGGCGATGGGCACCGAGAACACCGCGTTCTACCGGGCCACCCGGTTCGTCGCGCTCAACGAGGTGGGCGGGGACCCGGCCGACTTCGCGGTCGCCCCGGAGGAGTTCCACACCGACGCCGCCCTGCGCGAGGCGCACACCCCGCACACCATGACGGCGCTGTCCACCCACGACACCAAACGCTCCGAGGACGTGCGCGCCCGTCTGGCCGCGCTGTCGGAGGTGGCCGAGGGGTTCACCGAGGCGGTGCGGCGCTGGACCGACCGGTGCGCCCTGCCCGAGCCGTCACTGAACCTGCTGGGCTGGCAGACCCTGGTGGGTGCCTGGCCCATCGACGCCGACCGGCTCGGCGACTACCTGCTCAAAGCGGCCCGCGAGGCCCGGCTGGGCACCTCCTGGATCGCCCCGGAGCCCGACTTCGAGGACCGCGTCCGCGCCTGGCCGGGCCGGGTGCTGGGGGACCGGGCCCTGCTCGGCGAGGTGCTGTCGGTGGTGGGCTCGATCCGGGAGGCCGGGTGGTCCAACGCGCTGGGCCAGAAGGCGGCGCAGCTGCTCGGACCGGGCGTGCCCGACGTCTACCAGGGCACCGAACTGTGGGACCTGTCCCTGGTCGACCCCGACAACCGCCGCCCGGTGGACCACGCGCTGCGCGAGGAGATCCTCGAACGCCTGGAGTCGGGGTGGCGTCCGCCGATCGACGACACCGGCGCCGCCAAACTGCATCTGGTGCGCACCTGCCTGCGCGCCCGCCGCGACCTGGACCCGCGCGGGTACCTGCCGCTGGAGGCCTCGGGCCCGGCAGCCCGGCACGCCCTGGCCTTCGCCCGCACCTCACGGGGCGCCGCCCACCCGGACCTGGCGGTGGTCGCCACCCGGCTGCCGTTGACGCTCGACGACGCCGGGGGGTGGGCCGACACGGTGCTGCCGCTCCCCTCGGGTCCCGGAGCCTGGACCGACCTGCTCACCGACCGGGAGATCGCCCCGACGAGCGTCGACGGCCTCACCGCCCCGCCGCTCGCCGACCTGCTGGACCACTACCCGGTGGCGGTGCTGCGCCGGCGCTGAACCGGGACCGGCCGGGGCGCCGGTAGGCTGACGGGCGATCATGACGAGTACGAACACCGCCGGCGGCCCTCGCCCGCGCATGCCCGAGACCGTGGCCGACGCCCTGGCCTGCCCCGCCTGCGGGCACCCGCTCACCGCCGCCGACCGGGGGATGGGGTGCGCGGCCGGGCACGTGTTCAACGTGGCCCGCGAGGGGTACGTCAGCCTGCTCACCGGCGCGACCCCGCCCGGTACCGGCGACGACAAGGCGATGGTCGCCGACCGGGTGCGGTTCCAGCAGGCCGGACACTACGCGCCCATCGGCGCGGCGCTGGCCCGGGTCGTGGCCCGCGAGACCACCGACGCCCCGTTCGTCGTCGACGTCGGCGGCGGCACCGGCCACTACCTGGCGCACGTCCTCGACGCGCTGCCCACCGCGACCGGGCTGACCGTGGACGTGTCCAAGTTCGCCGCCCGCCGCGCCGCCAAGGCCCACCCGCGGGCCGGCGCGGTCACCGCCGACGCCTGGCGGGGACTGCCGCTGCGCGACGGCACGGTCGACGCGCTGCTCAACGTGTTCGCGCCGCGCAACGCCGAGGAGTTCGCCCGCGTCCTGGCGCCCGGCGGGATCCTGGTGGTGGTCGTCCCCGACGCCGGCCACCTGGCCGAGCTGCGCGCCCCGCTGGGGTTGCTGTCGGTGGACCCCCGCAAGGACGAACGCCTGGAGAAGAGCCTGCACGGGGTCTTCGAGCCCGTCGCGGTGGAACCGCTCCGGTTCGCGCTCGCGCTCGCCCGTGAGGACGTCGCCACCGTGGTCGGCATGGGCCCCAGCGCCCGCCACCTCGACCCCGCCGACCTGGGCGCGCGCATCGCCGCCCTGCCCGCGCCGGTCGCGGTGACCGCGTCGACGCGCCTGCACCTGTACCGGCCGCGCTGAACCGGTGTGTCGCGCGCGTCGCCCCCGCGCGGCTCGGGTAGACCGTTCCGTGTGAGCCAATCGGAGATCATCACCATCGGGTCCACCGCACCGGGAACGGGCGTGGACGGCGACTTCGCGGTGTGGGCGCCCCACCGCGACCGGGTGCGGTTGCGCCTGGGGGCGGCCGACGACCCCGCGCCCCGGGTGGTGGACATGGAGCGCGACCGGGGCGGGTGGTGGCGGGCCCGGGTCGACGGTGCCGGGCCCGGCACCGACTACGCCTACCTCCTCGACGAGGACCCCGTCCCGCTGCCCGACCCGCGTTCCCCGTACCAGCCGGGCGGTGTGCACGGCCCGAGTCGGGTGTACGACCACGGGGCGTTCGTCTGGACCGACGACGCCTGGACGGGACGGCCGCTGGCGGGCGCGGTGGTCTACGAGGCGCACACGGGCACCTTCACCCCCGAGGGCACCCTGAAGGCGGCGATCGACCGGCTCGACCACCTGGTCGACCTGGGCATCACCCACGTGGAGGTGATGCCGGTCAACGCGTTCGACGGCGTTCACGGCTGGGGGTACGACGGGGTGCTGTGGTACGCGGTGCACGAACCCTACGGCGGCCCGGACGCCTTCAAGGAGTTCGTCGACGCCTGCCACGGACGCGGACTGGCCGTGCTGTTGGACGTGGTCCACAACCACCTGGGCCCCTCGGGCGCCTACCTGCCCCGCTTCGGTCCCTACTTCTCCGGGGAGAACGCCTGGGGGCCCTCCCTCAACCTGGACGGCCCCGACTCCGACCCGGTGCGCCGGCACGTCATCGACAACGCCCTGGGGTGGCTGCGCCACTTCCACCTGGACGGGTTGCGGCTGGACGCGGTGCACGCCCTGCGCGACGACCGGGCGGTGCCGATCCTGGAGGAGCTGTCGGCCGAGGTGGAGGCACTGGCCACGAGCCTGGGTCGACCGCTGTCGCTGATCGCCGAATCCGACCGCAACGATCCGCGCACGGTGCTTCCCCGGGAGGCCGGCGGCACCGGGATGACCGCCCAGTGGTCCGACGACCTGCACCACGCGCTGCACGTCGCGCTCACGGGGGAGACCCACGGCTACTACGCCGACTTCGCCGACCCCGAGGCGCTGCCCACCGTGCTGAGCCGGGTGTTCCGACACGCCGGCACCCACTCGTCGTTCCGCGGCCGGACCCACGGGGCCCCGGTGGACCTCGCCCGGGTGCCCGGACACCGCTTCCTGGGCTACCTGTCCACACACGACCAGATCGGCAACCGGGCCCGGGGCGACCGCATGGGCGAGCACGTCTCCCCGGGGCTGCTCGTCTGCGGCGCCGCGCTCCTGCTGTGCTCGCCCTACACGCCGATGATCTTCATGGGGGAGGAATGGGCGGCCACCACCCCGTGGCCGTTCTTCGCCTCCTTCACCGACCCCGACCTGGTGGAGGGGGTGCGCAACGGACGTCGCCGGGAGTTCGCCGCGCTGGGCTGGGCCGAGGAGGAGATCCCCGACCCGATGGACCCGGCCACCCGGGACGCGGCGGTGCTGGACTGGTCACAGACCGAGGCGGACGTCCACGCCCTGGTCCTGGAGACGTACCGGTCGCTCATCGCGCTGCGGCGGGCCGAACCGGACCTGGCCGACCCGCGCCTGGACCGGTTCGCGGTGGTGGCCTCCGGCGACGGGCGGCAGCTGGTGCTGGTGCGCGGGACACTGCGGGTGGTGTGCAACCTGGCGTCGGACGGCGCCGAGGTGGAGCTGGACGCCGTCCCGCACGAACTGCTGCTGGCCAACGGGGTGCCGGAGATCGACGGGGCGCGGGTGGCGGTGCCGGGCGAGTGCTTCGCGATCCTGCGGGTCTGAGGCTCAGCCGGGGGTGCCGGTGAACTCCAGGCGGTAGTCGTAGTGTTCCACCGTGATGAGCAGTTCTCCGGTGCCCTCGGGGATCGCGCAGGTGTAGGGGATGGCGTAGGAGCTGGTCGTGGCCTCGCCCAGGACGCGGTCGGTCAGGGCCGGGTTCCGGTTCCCGCCCGCCGCGCAGTCGACGGACAGGTCCGACAACCCGAAGGTCCGACCGGTCTCGGGGACCTCCACGTTCAGGACGAACGCCACCCTCTCCGAACCGAGCAGGACGACGTCGTCGATGGTGTAGAGGGCCTCGGCGTCGAGATCACGCCGGTATTCCTCCGGGTGGGCGCCCACCGGATGGGCGACGACGATGGATTCGCCGAAACCGGCGCCGTCCGTCTCGGGTTCGGGGCCGGGGGTGCAGGCCGTCAAGGTCGGGATCAGCGCCAGGAGTGCGACGCTCGGGGGGAGGTTTCGCATGGTGGAACACTAGCGAAGCCTTTCCCCGAACGGTCGGGAACGAAGAGGTCGGAATACGTGGATCCGCCGATGGGCGACCCGGCGCCGAGGCGGAGCGGGACACCGGCCCGCGCGAACCGCGGCCGACGGGTGCCGAGGATCGGCGGGCGCGGGTGGCGGTGCCGGGCGGGTGCCCCGCGATCCCGCGGGTCTGAGGCTCAGCCGGGGGTGCCGGTGAACTCCATGCGGTGGTCGTAGTGCTCGACCGCGATGAGCAGTTCCTCCGCGTCCTCCGGTACCGCGCACACCATCGCGAAGGGGTGGGTGCCGCCGTCCGCCTCCCCGAGCTGCTCCTCGCTGCGCGCCGGGCCGTGGTGTCCGCCGGACTCGCACACGGCGGTCAGGTTCCTCAGACCCGAGGTCCGGCCCAGTTCGGGGATCTCCACGGTGAGGGTGAAGGTCACGGTGCCCGGAGAGGGGGAGACGACCTCGTCCACGCTGTACAGGACGTCGGCGGTGCGGCCGGGGATGAATTCCGACTCGTAGGCGCCCACGGGTCGGGGAACCGCGGCGGACTCGCCGAATGCGACGGTCTGCGTTCCCCCCGAGGCGCAGCCGACCGCGAGCGGAACCAGGGCGAGGGGGAGGAAGGGGAGTTTTCGCATGGGCGGACCCTAACGGACTTTCGGTCGGCCGTGGGGCGGCGCGAACGCCGTCGCCCACCGGCCGGGCCGACCCCGACCGC
This sequence comes from Nocardiopsis lambiniae, assembly GCF_031845465.1. NCBI lineage: Bacteria > Bacillati > Actinomycetota > Actinomycetes > Streptosporangiales > Nocardiopsidaceae > Nocardiopsis > Nocardiopsis lambiniae. The sequence continues at coordinate 67,882 of NZ_JAVREP010000011.1, forward strand.
GGCGTCGTCCCTCTCCGGCACCCACCCGCGCACCGCCGTGGACGAGCCCGCCGGGGCGGCACGCACCGGGACTGCGGACGATGGACGATGAGGGAGGGACCGCCGTCGGATCCCGGGGCGGGCGCACACGTACTCCGCGCCGGTGGCCCTCCCGCCTCCCGTGTTCCGACCCTCGGGGCGATACGCTCGTCGCCCGGTCCGGTCGCTCATCGTTCCCCGGTGCGCGACGGCACCCTGAACGCCTCCGGGTGGGGAAGAGTCCCACGGGTCCGCGTTCGAGCCGGGCACCGTCCCGGGCCCTTCGTCCGGCCATCGGCGTTCGAGGACGAGAAACCGATCATCGCAGCCGGAGGATCCGGAGAACCCACTCCACGAGACCCGCGACGAAACACTCTTGTTATCCGCGTGCGCAATGGTCCTTGCGAAGCGGACCCACCCGACCTGAGGAGGAGCCCTGAACGAGTCCACCACGGACGGGCGCAGGCTCAAGGGTCTACGCCGCCGGTGCGCGCTCATCGAGGCGACCCTGCGTGTGATCGAGCGAGACGGTGTGGCGGGGGTCAGCCACCGGGTCGTCTCCCAGGAGGCGGGGTTGCCGAGCTCGGCCACCACTTACTACTTCTCCAGCCTGGGTGACCTGCTCACCGCGGCCCTGACCAGCGTCATGGAGGAGGACTCTCGGCGGATGCGCCGGCTCTCCTCCGGTGGCGACCGCCGACGCGACCTGGCCGTTCTCCTGTCCGAGGTGGTCAAGGAGCCGGGCCGGCTCCTCGCCGAGTACGAACTGTTCCTCCTCGCCGCCCGACGCCCGCACCTGCGCGAGGCCACCGACGGGTGGTTGGCCGCCGTTCGGGCGTTCGCCCACCGCTACACCGACGACCCCGTTCGGGCCCGTGTCGTCGCCGGTGCGATCGACGGTCTGCTCTTGCACAGTCTGCTCACCGAGCACAAGCCGAGCGCGGACGAGTTCGAGGGGTTTCTCAAGGACCTTCTTCCCGACCCCGAATAGCGGGACCCGAGGGGTGATCCGCCTCGCGGGGAGAACCCTCCCTGCCGGGCGGTCGCTGCGTGTTCGAGTAGTGGTGGGCGACTTCCCTGGTTCCGTCGGCACCGTCCGACTACGTTCCGAGAACAAGGACGATCCGACGGACGGACCGCCGTTGCGGCCCAGCGGCCACGGCACCGCACCGGAGATCGCCACCCGCGGCGGGGGGAGTCCCCGCCCGCGGTCTCCAGGACGGCTCTGGGAGCGCCCATGCTGACCGAAGACGTGTTCCGAGACCTCATGGCGGGCGTCTGCGCCCCCGTCACGATCGTGACGGCGATGGACGGCGGGACCCCTCACGGAACGACCGTCAGTTCCTTCGGCTCGCTCTCGCTTCGTCCGCCGATGGTCACCGTGGCGCTGGGCCGTGGTTCGCGGCTCCTCGACCGGATCCTGCGGACGCGCCGCTTCGGGGTCAACGTCCTGGGAGTCGGGGGCGAGGAGGTCGCCCGGGTGTTCGCCGGAAGGGGCGAGGACCGCTTCCGGGGCGTGGCGTGGCGCGCCGAACACGGGCTTCCTCGCCTGGACCGTGTCGTGGGATGGGCGGTGTGCGAGCTGGACCGCGCCGTCCCGGGCGGCGACCACGTCCTGCTCATGGGTGTGGTGGTGAACGCGGACAGTACCGGTGCCTCCTCGCTGGTCTACGGCAACCGGGAGTTCGGCACCCATTCCGAGCACGCCCGCATGCCGCGTGTCCTCAACGACCACATCCTGGCCTTCACACGCCACTGACACACGCCGTTGAGGCGTTCATCATCGATTGGGGCATTCATGGACACCGAACAGTCGACCTTCACCCCCTCAGGCGCGGAGTTGGACCGCGCCCGCGCTCTGATCCCGCTCCTCCAGGCCAACGCGGCCCAGGGAGAGCAGGAACGTCGACTCACGGACGAGACGGTCAAGGCGCTCACCGAGGAGGGCATGTTCAAGCTCCTCATCCCGCGGCGCTACGGCGGATACGAGACCTCCCTTCGGACCCTTCTCGACGTGACCTCGACGTTGTCCGAGGGCGACGGCGCGAGCGGGTGGCTGGCGGCCGTGTGCAACTCCTGCGCGTGGATGGCGAGTCTGTTCCCGGAACGCGCGCGGGACGAGGTGTTCGGCTCCGGCTCGGCCCCGATCGTCTCCGGCGTCGTCGCCCCGACCGCGAAGACGCGGCGCGTCGACGGCGGGTTCACGGTGACGGGCCGCTGGAACTACAATTCCGGCTCCTGGCACGCCGACTGGGCGGTCCTGGGGGTCCCCCTCACCGACGACGACGGCGCAGTGGTGGACCAGGGGATGGTCCTGGTCCCGGCCTCCGACTACACCGTCGAGGAGACGTGGTTCACCGCGGGGCTGCGCGCGACCGGCAGCAACACCCTCGTGGCGCAGGACGTCTTCGTACCTGACCACCGCGTCCTCTCGGTCCCTCCCCTCTTCGCCGGCACCCACGCGGCCGACGAGGGGGAGACGCCCCTGTACCGGTCGCCCTTCGCCCCCTTCGTCTCCACCGTGATCGTCGGGCCGCTGCTCGGTCTGGGCCGGGCCGCCCTGGAGACGGTCGTCCGCAGGGCCCCGGACAAGGCCATCGCCTTCACCTTCTTCCAGAGGCAGACCGACTCGGTGGCCTACCAGGTGGCCGTCGCCGAGGCCGCCCTCCGGATCGACACCGCCCACCTGCACGCCCACCGCGCCGCCGACGCCGTCGACCGGGCCGCCGCGCAAGGGCACCGACCGGACGCCCTCACCCGTGCGCGCATCCGCGCGGACCTCGGCCACGCCGTCGAGAACACGACGGCGGCCATCGACGGCCTCATGTACGTCCACGGGTCGGGGGGCTTCGCCGAGGCCGACCCGCTCCAGCGTGTGTGGCGTGACGCCCACATGGCCGCCCGGCACGCCGTGGTCCAGCCGTCCATCGGCAAGGAGGTCTACGGCAAGGCGCTGCTCGGCGTGGACGAGAAGGTCTCGCCGATGGTCTGAACGCCCTGACGCCCTTTCACCTGAGAAGTGAGGTAGTGATGTCCATCAGCAGGTTCACCGCCGCCGACGCGGCGTGGGTCCGGTTCGGCGACGCCGGGGTCTACATCGGCAACGTGCTGCACGAGAGGAACTCGACGTCCATGGGCGGGGGCTTCGCCTGTTTCCTGCCCGAGGCCGCCATGACGTGGACCCCGAGCTACGACGAGGTCATCGTCGTGCGGTCGGGGGAGTTCACGGTCGACTCCGAGACCGGCTCCACCACGGCCGGCCCCGGCGAGCTGGTCTGGGTGAAGGCGAGCGTCCCCGTCACCTTCCGGGCCGGCCGGGAGAAGACGTGGATCGCCTTTGCCACCTACCCGATCTGGGACGCCACCCCGGAGTCGAAGGCGCAGGCCGCGGCGCTCCAGCCGGTGGACGGTCCGCCCGCGGACTGACACGGCGCAGAGCCGCGTCGGTCCGCGGGCGGGGGCGGGGGAGACCCCGCCCCCGTTCGTTCGCCCCCACCGCCGGGAAGGGACGCCACACGCCCCGGGCACCTCCCGCCTCCATCGCCCGGAACGCCACGCATCAGCCCAGGGGCGACTCGGAGCAACGACGTGTGTTCCGGGGGCGGTGTCCCCGGCGCCCGCGCTCCCGCCCCGGGGCGCGGCCCCTGGACCGGGCTCTAACCGGGGCCGGGACCCCCGCCGGAGAAAGAGGCGTCCGTCCGCCGTCCGCCCCGGTCCTGCGCCGGGACCCGGTCCTCCCGGTACAGCCAGGCGTCTGCCTCCACCATCCCGGAGGCGTAGGAGCGCTCCTCGGCGACCCGGCGCGCCCGTTCATGGAGGTGGCGCGCGCGGGAACGCTCACCCCGCGAGGCCTCGATGCGGCCGAGGCGGAAGAGCGTCTCTATGGCGTCGACCCACAGGCCCAGCCCCTCGGCGGCCCGCAGGTCCTCCTCCAACAGCGCGACGACGTCGCGGTGGTCGAGGTCGGCCTCCGCCGCCCGTGCCAGCGCCGCGTTCGCCCGCAGCAGTCCCCAGCGGTCCCCCAGGTCCAGGAAGATCCCGGCGCTGCGCCGGGCGTCGGCGCGCGAAGCCGACACCTCGCCGTCGTCGAGGCGGTGTCCGGCACGTTCCGCCAGCGCCGCGGCCTCCACCCAGCGGTCACCGCTCTCTCCGGTCCGGGCCAGCGCCTCCTCGACGAGGGCGCGCCCCGCCTCGCGGTCGTGGGGGACCGAGCCCGCGAACCAGAACAGTCGCAACGCACCCGCCTCCACGGGGCCGTCCTCGCGCGGCGGGCGCCCCTCGAAAGCCGCGAGCCGGCCCTCGGCGACGCGCCGTGTGTGCGCAGACCCGCCCTGGAGGCGTAGCGCCGCTTCGAAGGAGCGTCGCGCCTCGGCCACCCGGTTGCGCAGCCGCCAGTACCACGTCAGTGCGTTGACCAGCCGTAGCGCCGCGTCGGCGTCCCCCGCGCGTATCGCCAGCTCCAGTGCGTGGCGCAGGTTGACCGTCTCGGTGTCGAACCATTCCAGGGCCTCGCGCTGTCGGGAGCCCCGCAGGAGCGGGTCCCCGCGCTCGGCCTCCCGAACGTGGAAGGCGACGAACCGGCGGCGCACCTCCTCCAGCTCGCCGGCCCCTTCCAGTTGCTCGACGCAGTACGCGGAAACGGACTCCAGCATCCGGTACCGCTCGCCCTCGCGTACCACGAGCGAACGGTCGACCAGCCGGGAGAGCACGTCGAGGACGTCGTGTCCGTCGGCGCAGACGGCCCGTGCCCCCGCGAGGGTGCACCCGTCCCTGCTCACCGCCAGCCGGCGCAGGACCGTGCGCTCTCCGTCGGTCAGGAGGTTCCAGCTCCAGTCGATCATCGATCGCAGGGTCTGCTGCCGGGTCGGTCGGCCCCGTCCCGGGCCGGTCGGCAGGGCGAAACGGTCGTCCAGGCCGGCGGCGATCTGCTCGGGCGTGAACGCGCGCAGCCGGGCCGCGACCAGTTCGAGGGCCAGGGGAACGCCGTCCAGGCGGCGGCAGACGGCGGCGACGGCGGGGGCGTTCTCCCCGGTCAGCGCGAAGCCGGGGGACGCGGCCCGGGCCCGCTCGACGAACAGCCGTACCGCGCTGGAGGAGGCGACCATCTCGTCCGGGTCGCCGACGGAGTCGGGCAGCGTCAACGGAGCCAGCGGGAAGACGGTCTCCCCGGGGATGTCGAGCGCTTCCTGAGTGGTCACCACGAGACGCCCCGCGTCGGCGGCCAACAGGGCCCCGGCCAGGTCCGCGACCTGGGACACCACATGTTCGCAGTTGTCCAGGACGACGAGGCAACGCCGCCCCCGAAGGGCCCCGCAGAGCCACTCCACCAGTTCGAACGCGGAGTCCGCGGCTCCTTCGCACAGCCCCAGCGTCGCGATGACGCGCTCGGCGAGGTCGGCGGTCGTCGCCGCGCGGTCCATGCCGGCCAGTTCCACGATCCACGCCCCGTCGGGGAAGTCCTCGGTCAGCGATCGCGCGACGGCGATCGCCAAGCGGGTCTTACCCACGCCGCCGGGACCGGTCAGCGTCACCAGGCGGTCGGCGTGGGGGTCGGAGAGCGCCGCGCGGACGCGTGCGCTCTCGGACTCACGGCCGATGAGCGCCGTCGGCGGGCCGGGCAGGTTGCTCCGCGGGCGGTCCGCGACGCGGGGGAGCGCGGTCGCCCCCGGTTCCTGACGCAGGATGGACGCGTACAGGTCGCGGACCGTCGGGTCGGGGTCGATCCCCAACCGGTCGCGAAGCCTGACACGCAGCTCGTGGAAGGTTCTCAGCGCCTCCCCCTGTCTCCCCGTCCTGGACAGGGCCAGCATGTACAGGCCGTGTGACCGCTCTCTCAGGGGGTGCTCCTCGACCAGCTCCCGCAGCCCCGCGACCGCCACGTCCTCCTCGCCGGTCTCGATGCGCGCCTCGGCCAGCCGCTCCGCCGCCCCGACCCTCAGCTCCTCCAGGCGTGCGGCCTCGGCACGGACGAACACCGCGTCGGTGAAGTCCGCGAAGGCCGGTCCACGCCACAGGCCCAGAGCCTCGGCGAGCAGCCGTCCGCGAGCACCGGGGTCGTCGGTCCGGTCGGCCCTCTCCACGGTCCGCCGGAACAGGACCGCGTCGAGTTCGTCGTCCTCGACGCGCACCCGGTAGCCGGCCGGGGAGCGGAGGACGCGTTCGGCCCCCAGGGCCTTACGGAGCTGGGAGATCTTGGTCTGGAGGGTGTTCAGGGGCCGACCGGGCGGGCGTCCACCCCACAGGTCCTCGATGAGCCGCTCGGCGGAGACGGAACGGCCGTGGTGCGCCAGCAGGTCGGCGAGCACCGCCCGGACCTTCGTTTCGGTGATCGGGACCTGATCGCCGCCGGAGTCCCACACGGTGAGTGAGCCGAGCACCCCAAAACGCATGGCCCCAGCATACAAGTCGGCCCTCGGGCCCCGTGCGCGCCGCGTGCGTACGACGTGCGCGGCCCCTACCAGGCTGGGGTCGTTTCCCACGACGAGAGGAGCCGTGACATGACCCGCCCGAGCAGTGGCAGGGCAGGACCGGCGGAATGGGCGGGCCTGGCCGTCCTGGCACTACCGACCGTTCTTCTGGGGTTGGACCTCACCGTCCTGCACCTGGCACTGCCCTCACTCGCCGTCGACCTTCGGCCCAGCGGCACCCAGGAACTGTGGATCGTGGACTCCTACGGTTTCCTGATCGCCGGTTTCCTCATCACGATGGGCACCCTCGGGGACCGGATCGGCCGGCGCCGCCTTCTGATCATCGGCGGGATCGCCTTCGTGGCGGCCTCGCTCGCTGCCGCCTACTCGCCCACCCCCGAGATGCTCATCGCCTCCCGCGCCGCGTTGGGCGTGGCCGGCGCCACGCTCATGCCCTCCACGCTCGCGTTGATCAGCAACATGTTCGACGACGCGCGCCAGCGGGCGCTCGCGATCGGTCTGTGGGCCACGTTCTTCGCCGGGGGCATGGCCGCCGGTCCACTGGTCGGAGGTGTGCTCCTCCAGTACTTCTGGTGGGGCGCGGCCTTCCTGCTGGCCGTCCCGATGATCGGCCTGATGCTCGTGGCGGCCCCGTTCCTGCTGCCCGAGTACCGTGCCCCGCAGAGCGGGCGCTTCGACCTGCCGAGCGTGTTCCTGTCGCTGACGGCCATCCTGCCGGTCGTCTACGCGGTCAAGGAGTTCGCCAAGGAGGGGCCGAGCCCGACGGTGCTCGCCGCCGTGGTGGCCGGCGCCGTCTTCTCCGTGGTCTTCGTGCGCCGCCAACGCGCCCTGGAGAGTCCGCTGCTCGATGTGACCCTCTTCGGGAACCGGGCCTTCAGCGTCGCCCTGGGGATGATGCTCGTCGGCCTGGTGGGTGTCGGCGGGACCATGCTCCTCACCACCCAGTACCTGCAACTGGTCGAGGGGCTCTCGCCTCTGGCCGCCGGGCTGTGGTTCGGGCCGCCCGCGCTGATGATGATGCTGTCGTCGATTCTCGCGCCGGTCCTGACCCGGTGGGTCCGACCGGGGTACGTGGTGGCGGGGGTGCTGGCGCTGTCCTCGGTGGGCTACGCGTTGATGGGTCTCGTGGGACCCTCCGGAGGACTGTTCCTGGTGGTCGGGGCGTTCTCCCTGGTCTATCTGGGCCTGGGTGCGATCGCCGCGCTGGGCACCGATCTGGTGGTCGGTGCCGCGCCGCCGGAGAAGGCCGGGTCGGCCTCGGCCATGTCGGAGACCGTCCAGGAACTCGGTCTGGCGGTGGGCATCGCCGTGGTGGGAAGCCTGTCCGCCGCCGTCTACACCGCCAGGATGAACGCGGAGGCGCTCGGCGACCTCCCCGCGGACACGGCCCGGATCGTGGAGAACAGCCTGTCCGGCGCCACCTCGATCTCCGGGGAGCTCCCCGCGCCGGTGTTCGAGCGGGCCCAGGAGGCCTTCATCGCGGGTTTGAACACCACGGGCTGGACGGGTGCCGTGGTCACCCTCGCCCTGGCGGCGGCGACCGCGGTGATGCTCCGGCACATCGGCGTCCAGGGAGCCGACGGTCCCGGCGGCGACACCGGAGGGGATCGGCTCGACCCCGGTGTCGCGGTCGAGCCGGGGGGCCGGACCGCCGACGACCCCGCGCGATGAGAGCGGGGATCCTCCCCCCGGTCCCGGGCGGGGAGAGGGCGGACGACAGCGGGGGGTGGTCATGACGGGAGGTGTCGTGAACCGGGGGGACGGTCGGTGCTCCCGGGGGATCAGGCGCAGAGCCGCCCTCCTCTCGGCCGCTCTGCGGGTGGCCGAGCGTTCGGGAATCGCCGCGGTCGGACTGCGTTCCGTCGCCCGTGAGGGTGGCACCACCCCCTCCCTGGTCGGCTACCACTTCCCCGACCGAGCCGTGCTCCTGGAATCCCTGTCGTACTACACGGCGGCCCGGTTCGAGGCCAGGGCCAGTGAGGTGGCGGCCGGGTCGGCGGACCGACTGGAGGTGCTGGCGGCGGTGATCGCGGACACCTCGGGGCCGAGCAGGAGCCGCGCTCTGGTGGAGTACGAGCTGGCCCTGCTCGCGGCCCGGGGGACCGATCCGCCGGAAACGGACCTCGGCTGGCCTCGACTGCTGGCCCGCGCGGTGCGGCGAACGACGGAGGATCCGCTGGTCGCGTCGCGTGTCACCGACGAGATCGAAGGGCTTCGGTTCCGCGCGGCGACCGGGCCGGACCGGCTCCGGGCACACGAGGTCCTGGAACGGATCGAGCAGATCCTGGCGCCGCGCCGGGCCTCCTGACACGGGGGTGTGACCCGCCACCGGACGGCGGCGGGGCCCACCCCCGGGAGCCGGCCGAGCCGCGGACGCCTCGGCCGGGTGGGTGGCGCCGCGTGTCCCCCCTGTCCTCGGGGGCGCGCGGCGCGCCTCTCACCGCAGGGCCGGCAGGTCCGGATCCGGTGTCCGACCCAACGGCCGCAGTTCCTCGATCCGTGCGGCCAGGCCCAGCAGAACGTCCTCCGCGCCGGGGCGGCCCACGAGCTGGAGGCCGACCGGGATGCCGTCCCCGTCGAAACCGCAGGGAACGGTGACGGCGGGCTGGCCGGTCATGTTGAAGGGGTAGCCGAACGCGAAGACGTCCGCGTAGAAGGACCACCGCTCGTGGAAGGACTCTCCTGCGGGGGCCTCGCCGATCCGGAGCGGCCCGCGGGTCGACGTGGGGGTGACCAGCACGTCGTACTCCTCCCAGAACCCCAGGACGCGGGCTGCGAGGGCCCGGCAGGCGTTGACGGCGGCGACGTAGTCCGACGCCGGCATCCGCTCGCCCTGGCGCGCGATCTCCAGGGACGGGGCCTCCACGGCGTCCAGCCCCGCGGGACCGATGAACTGCACCAGCGCTCCCACACTGCCCGCCATGATGGCCAGCAGCGGCTCCAGCATCCCGGTGAGATCGGGGGAGTCTTCCACGAGGGAGTGCGGCAGGTCGTCGAAGACGTCCAGGGCCGCCCGGACGGCGGCGTCGACCCCGGCGTCGACCCGCCCGTGCGGGGGCGTCGACGTCCAGGCCACGCGCAGCGGCTCCGAGGGGCGGTCGCACGCCTCCAGGAAGTGGCCCGGTGGCGTCGCCGGCAGACCGTAGGGGTCCCCGGTCATCGGACCGGACACGACGTCGAGCAGGCGCGCGGTGTCGCGCACGGTGCGCCCCATCGGACTGCTGATCGCCAGGCCGGCCCAGTGCTCGTACATGCCGGGGCCCCAGGGGACGCGTCCGCGGGTGGGCTTGAGGCCGACGATCCCGCAGGCGGCGGCGGGGACGCGTCCGGACCCGGCGCCGTCCCCGGTCAACGCCACGGGCGCCAGTCCCGCGGCGACGGCGGCGGCGGCCCCGCCGCTGGAGCCCGCCGGGCCGAACTCCGGATTCCAGGGGTTGCGGGTGGCGCCGTGGAGCGCGTTGTCGGTGGTCGCGCGCAACCCGAACTCGGGCATCACCGTGCTGCCGAGGATGACGGCCCCCGCTCGTTTCAGCCGAGCGGCGACCTCGCTGTCGAAGTCGGGGGTGTGGGAAGCGAAGGCGCGCGAGCCGTTGGCCATCGTCAGGCCCGCGACCTCGTGGACGTCCTTGACGAGAACGGGGACACCCGCGAGGGGCCCCCTCCGGAGTGCGGGCTCGGCGTCCACCCGTCGCGCGTCGTCCAGCGCCGCGTCCTCGCGCAGACTCGCGATCGCGTTGATGCGGTGCTCCAGGGCGCGCACTCGCGCCAGGTGGTCGCGAACCACCCGTTCGGCCCCGACTTCGAGGGCCCTCGTGCGAATCTGGTCGACCGTTCCGTACTCGTTCGTCATGTCCCACTTCTTTCTCGGTAGGCGGTGGACCCGGCTCCGCGCGTGGAGCCGGGGCGGTCGAAGGCCCTTCCGCTGTGACGGGGGAGGCCGTGTCTCATCGGAGTGCCGCGACCGAGAGGTCCAGCGACGAGGCCGCCAGACGGGTGGCGCGATCGCGGGAGACCAGTCCGTCGACGTAGGTGAGATTCCAGCTGAGGCGTCCGTGGGCCGTCGTGGCGGCGGCGACCAGCACACCCGTCACGGAGATGCCCGCGGCGAAGTCGGCGCCGGTGACGCGCAGGGAGCCGATCCGCTCCGGCAGCCGTACGGCTCCGACATTGGTGAGGCAGAGGTTGATGGGGCCCTCACGGTCCATGTACTCGATGAGTCCGATGCTCCGCACGACGTCGCGGCCGACCCGTGCGGCGAGGTCGTTGATCATGGAGAAGTGCTCGCCGTGGTCCCGCCGCCGCGCGAGGTCGGCGTTGACGGCCCGAGCCGTCTCCCACAGGTCGGCCCCGCCTGCGACGATCGTCGGGAGGGTCGCGACGAACGTCCCCGCCTCGTCCGGACCGACGGGCGGATCGAGCTCCGCGCGGAAGTCGACCGGCGAGCCGATCGCGAATCGCGTACCCGGGGGAGCGCCCGCGTCCCGGTGCACGGCTTCCACCAGCCCGGCGGCGAGGACACCGTGCACGGTGACGCCGCGGGAGCGACAGGCCGTGATGAGGGCGCGGGTGGTCGCGGCGTCCAGCCGCCGGTGTACCAGGCGCGTTCTGCGTTTCTCGAAGGGGACCTCGCCCTGTCGGGGGACCCGCACCGGTGCCAGTCGGGAGGCGTCCTCGGCATCGCGTCGGCGTTTCTCGGCGGCGACCGCCTCACCTCGGCCCGCACGGTACTCGCGGGGGAAAAGGTCCTCGGTGGACGGGGGGAGGGATCCGTCCTCGGACGCCCCTGACCCTCCGCGCGGCTCGGGGATCCCTGCCGCCGCGGCGTACTCGGCCCACTGACGAACGAGTGAGATCGCCGTGGTCCCGTCGGCGATGGCGTGGTGGAGGACGAGGACGAGTTCGTGGACGCCCCGGCCGTCGCCGTCGACGGCGCTGACCACCTCCGCTCGGACGAGCGGCCCGTTACGCGGGTCCACGCCTTCCGCCAGGTGGCGGCGGTCGGCGTCCTCGGCCCACCGGTCGCTCGACGCGAGCCGCTCCCGTGACTCCTCACGGTGGACCAGGGGGATCGGGCGGCCGGATCGGACGAACGCGGGCCCGTTCTCGGGGGTCTCGTCGACGGCGACCCGCAGTGCCGGATGGCTTCGCTGGAGGAGGTCGAGGGCGGCCCGCGCGGTGAGCCGGTCGAGCCGTCCCTCGACGGTCATCCTGCCGACGACGTTGAGTGGTGACAGACCGTCGGCGATCCAATACCAGCGTTCCAGGGGGCTCAGCGGGCGGTGCATGTTTCCTCCAGGGGCGATCGAGCGAATCGGGTGCCGCGCGTCGGAAGCGTCGTCAACGGTGGCCATCGTGCATGTGGCCGAGCGCGGTGTCCTTGAGAGCCGTGCGCACCAACCGGACGCGCGAATTAACGCCGTATTTTTTGAACAGTTTCTTGAGGTGGTAGTTGACCGTGTGCTGAGATATCTTCAGCCGGTGCGCGATCTGCTGATTCGTGAAACCCTCCGACGCCAATAGAACCAGGCGCTTTTCCTGCGCGGTGAGGGAGAGGCCGGTTTCGGGGGAGGCGCACAGATGAGGAGAGGGGGTCGCTCGGGAAGCAAGTCGGATGAACGACGGGAACCGCCGAGGTATGTTCGACCAGAAGATCTCGTGCATGATCGGGCTCTGAAAACGGAAAGTGCTCCCTCTCCGGAGTATCCCGAGTTCAACGGCGACCCGGCTCATCTCCTCGATCTGATGACCGGGGAGGTCCATCGCCCTTCGAACCGGTTCGAGGTATTCGAACTCGTGGCCCATGGAAGCGCACGCGGCCAGGAACTCGTCGACCGGGATCCGTACCGAACGGAGAACACCGTCGACCCATGCGTGAACCCGAGCCGGAAGGCGGTCGACGCAGATATCGGCCCTTCCCCCCCGGTACACGAGTGACCGTTCCTCCCGTAGGCCGAGCAGGAGTTCGCCGACCAGGGCCGGGTGGCCCCCGGCCCGCTCCAGACACGCGGTCAGAGTCTCGCCCGGCGTAGCCCCGAGGATGTCCTCGGCCAGTTGTAGGACGGACGCCCGGGTGAGCGAACCCAGGCGGACCGGGTGGACCCGCTCCTGGGGATGGGCGCGCGTCACCGCCGGTCCCTCCGGGTAGGCCCGCAGCCACACGCGCCCGGAGGCCGAGCAGATCCCCACGTCGGGCGATGCGCGGTGAGCCCGGCCGAGGTCGCCGACGCGCGTCCACGGTCCGTCACCCCGGCAGGCCGGGCACAGTCCCACCAGGGCGGGCAAGCGATGCGCGCGGCCGGGACAACGCACCGGTCCCTGGGTGTGAAGGCCCAGTCCGCGCGCCGCCCGCAGACACTCGACCGCGAACGCGCCACGCCCTATCCCCGTCGGTCCCTCGATACGGATCCGAACGGCGAGGCCGGAGGCGCGCGCGTCCCGAAGGACGCGCAGGACATCATCGAACTCCTCTTCGCGGCCTCTGATCTCGGAATGCCCTCCCACTTCTACGAGTGGGGGATCCTGGTGTTTCTCCTCCGCAGGAAGAGTCGTTCCAAATTTTTCAAGTTCGACGGAAATCAGCATCTTCAGTCTCCTATTCAGATGCGACCGGATCGTCGTCTGGTCGGCCTGGTTCTCCAACGCATGCGACTGGTCCGAGCGGGAGGCACCTCTGGTCGGTCGCTGAACAGCGTCTTCAGTGCTCAAATCATGAAACCTGTACGAACGTCCCACTTCTTTCATTGTGCATTACAAGGCGGGATCGATTCATGTGATATGAATCACAAATGGCACTCGGTACCCTTTTTGATATGCGCAATCGAATGAATCCACTGGTCAGGCAATGGTTTTATCGTGTTTGCGCTGGTCAGTGCGAATCATGAATTATAGCTTTGTATCCTCAGGTTCTTCGGTCTTTGTGTCCGTTGACCCGCGCGATCGCCTCTGCTTTCCATCCGCCTACTCGATTGCGCAGTGGCAGGGGTGGGAGGGCTGCACCTAGCGTCGATTCCAGGTCTTGCCGGCGCCGAATCAGAAGGGCGCTCCCATGGAGGCCTGTGGATCCAAGTCAGCAAAACCAAAAAACAGGTGGGATGCTCGGTGAATCGCTTCCGAACGCAGCATGACTTTCTTGAACGACCGTCCGACAAGGCTCGCCCCACGGTGTACCAGGAGGACATCTGGGCTTCCGAGGAACGTGCTCCCGGAGGTCCCCAGTTCAACGTGGTCCTGCACGAGCGGCTGGCCGGCGTCAGGCACCCCGCCCTGCTGAGAGCGTCCACGGAGCACGTGCTGCACGGATGCGACGCGTTCCGTATGCGCTTCCACGACGAGGACGGAACACCGTTCGTCCGGGTGGCGGCACCGGGGGACTCGCGCGTCACGGTCGGGACCGTCGACCTCTCCACCGAGGACGACCCCGCCGAGGCGGTACGCGCCTGGCAGGAGCAGGACCTGTACCGGCCCCTGGACCCGCGCGGCGGACCCCTGGTCCACGCGGCCCTGCTGATCGAGAACGCGGCCGTCGTCCACCTGCACGTCAAGGCGCACCACATCGTCGCCGACGCCTGGGCGCTCAACCGGCTCTCCGCACGGATCCTGGCCGACTACCGGCGGCGCCTCGACGGCGGGGCCGACCCGGAGCCCGCACCGCCCAGGTTCGCCGACGAGATGGCCCGGGCCCGGGACTACCCGCGGTCACCGTCGTACGAGAGCGACCGCGCGTTCCACCGGGACAACCTGGCGGGCTTCACACCCGCGCTGTTCCCTCGCGGTGGCGCGGGCCGGACCCGGCGCGGACGGCACACCTTCGTCATCGACGGCAAGACCGTGCAGCGGATCCTGGAGACCGGCTGCTCACCGTTCGCCTACCTGGCCACCGCCGTGGGGATCTGGCTCGGCCGGGTGCTGCGCACCTCCGACGTGGCGTTGGGCGTCCCCTTCCTCAACCGGCGCACCGACGCCGAACGCGAGGTCGTCGGCCATTTCGCCAACAACCTGCCGCTCCGGCTGGAACTGGACGAGGACCGCCCGCTCCTGGAGTCGGCGGAGGTCGTCCGCCGGCGCCTCCGGAAGATGCGCGACCACGAGCGCCTCCCGCTCGGCGACATCGTGAAGGAGATGCCGGCGACCGTCGACGGCGCGCGCCGACCCTTCGACGTGACCCTCTCCTACCTGCGCTACCCGCATCCGACGCCCGGAGACGGGGTCGAGCGGACCACCACGATCATGGCCCCGGTCCACGAGGACAACGCCCTGTCGATCATGGTCCACGCCTTCGAAGACGAGGACGACCTGCGCATCGACCTCGACTACGCGCGCGACGTCTTCGACGGCGAGCTCACCGCCGAGGCATTCGCCGGGCACATCACCGAACTCGTCACCAAGGGCCTGGACCTGGCCGAGCTGCCCGTCTCGGCGCTGTCCATGCTGACCGTGGACGAGTACGAGGACCTGGTACGCCACCGCCAGGGTGAACACGCCCACTACCCGCGCGAGAAGACCCTCCACGGCCTCTTCCAGGAACAGGCGGCGCGCACCCCCGACCGCCCGGCCGTCCACGACATCGCCACCGGGACCTCGCTCACCTTCGCCGGGTTGGACCGGCGGTCCAACCAGGTCGCCCGGCGGTTGCGCGAACAGGGCGTGGGCCCCGGGACACGGGTGGCGATCATGGCCGAGCGCGGCCCCGACCTGCTGCCCGGACTTCTCGGCGTCCTCAAGGCCGGCGGCGCCTACGTGCCCGTCGACCCGGGCTATCCCCGGGCCCGGATCGGCCTGCTCCTGGAGGACTGCGCCCCCACGGTCGTCCTGCTCGGTGAGGGGACCGACCCCGACCGTGTCCCCGAGGGGAACCCGGCGCACCGCGTCGTCGACCTCTACCACGGCTCCGACCAGCCACTGGAGCCCACCGCGGAGTCCACCGACATCGCCTACGTCATCTACACCTCCGGATCCACCGGACGCCCCAAGGGCGTGATGGTCGAGCACCACTCGGTGATCAACCGACTCGCCTGGATGCAGCGCCATTACCCCATCGGAGGCGGCGACACCCTGCTCCAGAAGACGCCCACCGGTTTCGACGTGTCGGTGTGGGAGCTGTTCTGGTGGGGGATCCAGGGCGCGGAACTGGCCCTGCTGCCCCCGGGCGAGGAGAAGGACCCGCGGCGGATCCTCGACGCCGTGGCCGACCGCGACGTGACCGCCCTCCACTTCGTCCCCTCGATGCTCGGCCCGTTCCTGGACCTGCTGGAGGAGGACCCCGAGGCCGCGGCGAGGGCGGAGGGGCTGCGCTGGGTCTTCTGTAGCGGCGAGGCACTGCCGGCCGAGCGCGTCAACCGGTTCAACGACGTGTTCGCCCGGGCCCAGCGACGGGGGACCGGCCCCTTCCTGGTCAACCTGTACGGCCCCACCGAGGCCGCGGTCGACGTCACCCGCTACGACTGCCCCCCGGCCGACGCCGGGCCGCTGGACCGGGTGCCCATCGGCGTCCCCGTCCAGAACACCAGCCTGTACGTGCTCGGGCCGCACGGCGGCCCTCAGCCCGTCGGCGTCCCCGGAGAGCTGTGCATCGGCGGAGTACAGGTGGCCCGCGGTTACCTCGACCGCCCGGAGCTCACCCGGGAGAAGTTCGTCAAGGACCCCTACTCCCCGGGCGGCCGGCTCTACCGCACCGGCGACCTGGCCCGGCTGCTGTCCGACGGGAACATCGAGTATCTCGGCCGTATCGACGACCAGGTGAAGATCCGCGGCAACCGCGTCGAACTCGGGGAGGTCCAGAACGCCCTCGTCGGCCTGGACGAGGTGCGCGACGCCGTCGTCATCGACCACACCCCGCCGGGCCGGGGGACCTCCCTGGTCGCCTACTACGTGGCCGCAGCCGAACTCGCCCCGGCGCAGACGTCCGCCCGGCTGGGCCACTCCCTGCCGGATTACATGATCCCGGCCCACTACGTGCGGATCGACCGGATCCCCCTCACCCCCAACGGCAAGGCCGACCGGCGGGCGCTGCCCCGGCCGACCGTCGCTCCCTCAGGGGGAGGCGCGCTCGGCACACCCACCGAGTCCGCGCTCGCCGCGGTGTTCGGCGAGGTCCTCGGCGTGCGGAGCGTGGGAGCGGAGGACGACTACTACGCCTTGGGCGGCGACTCCATCACCATGCTCCGGATACGCGCCCTCGCCGAGCGGGCCGGAATCGGATTCGACCTCTCCGACCTGGTGCGCAACCCCACCGTCCGGGGCTTGGCCGAGGTGATCGACCGGCGCGGCGGCGCCCGTTCCCGCGACAGCGCGGAGCAGGAGCCCTTCGCGCTCGTCTCCCACCTCGACCGCGCCCGGTTGGAGGGGCGCGCGGACGCCTTCCCGACCACCCGGCTCCAGCTCGGCCTGTTGTTCCACAGCAGGGAGAGCCGGGAATCAGCGGTGTACAAGGACGTCTTCCGGTACAGCGTCGAGATGCCCTGGGACGAGCGGCACTTCCGGGCGGCCTTCGACCGCCTGGTCGCACGTCACCCCGCGCTGCGTTCGTCCTTCGACCTCACCGCCCACTCCGAGCCGCTCCAGATCGTCGACCGGGACGCGCCCTCCGAGGGGTTGGAGGTCACCGACCTGCGGGGCGTCCCCGCGCGGGACGCCGAGGAGCGCGTCGTCGGGCACATGCGCGAGCGCCGTCTGCACGACTACGTGTTCGACAGGGCGCCCCTGTACCTCTTCCACGCCTTCGTCCGGGACGACACGGTCGAGCTGGTGTTCTCCTTCCACCACGCGCTCCTGGACGGCGGCAGTGTCGCCAACCTGGTGAGTGAACTGCTCCGGGACCACCTGCACGCCTGCGGGCTGGCCATCGAGCCGGTCGACGGCACGGCCCTGCCGAGCCCGGCGCTGCACGCGGCGGACGAGCGGGCCGCCATCGCCTCCGAGGAAAGCCGTGCCTTCTGGCGGGAACGGCTCACCGGGGCGACCCCACCGGCCCTGGAGGGGTTCCGCACCCACGAGCCCCCCGGGGACGAGTCGCCGATCGTACGGGAGGTGCCCCTCCCCGAAGACCTCACCGACGCGATCGGCGCGCTGGCCGGGGCACACCGGGTTCCGGTCAAATCCGTCCTCTTCGCCGCGCACGCGCTCACCCTGTCGGTGATGGCGGGCCAGGACGACCTGTGCACCGGGCTGGTCTCCCACGGGCGGCCCGACGTCGAGGACGGGGAGCGTGTCTGCGGGCTCTTCCTCAACACGCTGCCCCTGCGTTTCGCCTTCGGGAACGGGACCTGGCTGGACGCGGTCCTCCACGCGGCGGAGGTCGAGCGGGAGGCGTACCCCCACCGCCGGGTGCCGCTGGAGGTGATCCAGCGTGATCTCGGCGGGACCACGCTGGTGGACACGGCCTTCAACTACATCCACTTCCGGCAGTTGGGTGCGGTACTCGGGCTCCCCGGAGTGCGGGACCACGGCTTCACCGCGTGGGAGGAGACCAACTTCGCTCTGCTGGTCAACGCCATGACCGACCCCGTGGAGGGTCGGACCAGGCTGCGTATGGACTTCTCCGGCCGTACCTTCACGGCGGACCAGGCCGACCTGTTCGCCGCCACCTACACCGCGATCCTGCGCCGGATCGCCGACGCGCCGCTGGAGGACACCGACCCGTCCTTCCTCGCGCCGGAACCTCCGGCGGCGCCTTCGCGGTCCCTGGAACCCGTGAGCGTGGTGCGCGCCTTCGAGGAGAGGACCCAAGCCGCGCCCCGGGCCGCCGCCGTGGTGTTCGACGGCGGATCCTGGACCTACTCGGAGCTGGCCGACGTCTCCGAGCGCGTCGCCCGCACCCTGCTCTCGGTGGGTGTGAGCCCCGGAGACCGGGTCGGCATCGCCATGGAGCGCTCCCCCGAGGCCGTCGCCGTCTTGCTCGGGGTCGCGCGGGCGGGCTGCTCGGCGGTGCCACTGGACATCTCCTACCCGGCCGAAAGGCTCCGGGTGATGGTCGAGCAGAGCGCCCCCGAGCGCGTGATCGTCGGGGAGGCCCACGAGCACCTGCTCGAAGACGGCAGCGTGGTGCTCCCCGCCGAGTCGCTCTTCGACGGGACCGCGGCCCTCCTGCGGCACGCCCCCGCCCCGCTGCCGGACGTGTTCCCGCAGGACGAGGCCTACCTGCTGTTCACCTCCGGCTCCACCGGTGCCCCCAAGGGCGTGTCCATGCCGCACCGTTCCCTGGCCAACCTCGTCGCCTGGCAGAACGGCGTGCCCAGCGGAGCGGTCGGCGGACGCACGTTGCAGTACGCCCCGCTCAGCTTCGACGTCTCCTTCCAGGAGTTGTACTCCACCCTGTGCGGCGGTGGCACCCTGGTGGTGATCGCCGAGGAACTGCGGCGGGACATCCCCCGCCTGCTCGCCAGGATCGACGAAGCGGGCGTCGAGCGCGTCCACATGCCCTACGTCGCCCTCCAACGGTTCGCGGAGGCCGCCACGGTCCTGGGCACCGTCCCCCGGTCGCTCAAGGTGATCGTCACCTCCGGAGAGCAGCTGAGGGTCACCGAAGAGATCCGCGGTCTGTGCCGTGCCCTCGGCGACGACGTGATCCTGGAGAACCAGTACGGGCCGACGGAGAGCCACGTCGTCACGGCTCACGCACTGACCGGCGACCCCGGCCGGTTTCCGGCCCTGCCCCCCATCGGCCGCCCCATCGACGGCGCCCGGGTACTGGTCCTCGACCCCGAGGGGCGACCGTCCCCCCTCGGGGGCAAGGGCGAGATCCATCTCGGCGGGGTCTGCCTCGCCTCCGGGTACGCGGGTCGGCCGGATCTGACCGAGGAGCGGTTCGTCGCCGACCCGACCCGGGAGGGCGAGCGCCTTTACCGCACCGGCGACGTCGGCATGGTGATGCCCGGCGGCGAGGTCGTGTGCCTGGGCCGCTCCGACCGCCAGGTGAAGGTGCGCGGATACCGCGTGGAGCCGGCGGAGGTCGAGATCGCCATGGCCGAGGAGGCGGCCTCGCTCGCCAACGAGATCGCCGAGGTCGCCGTCGTGGCCCGCAGCCGCGAGGCCGGCGAGACGTTCCTCGCCGCCTACCTGGTCTCCGGGGGCGAGGGACCCGACATCGATGATCTCCGGAGTCGACTCCGCTCGCGGCTGCCCGATCACATGGTCCCCGCCCACTTCGAGCTGATCCCGGAGATGCCGACGACGCCCAGCGGCAAACGCGACGACGCGGCGCTCGTCCGCCGCCCGCTCGCGGCGCCCGCCCGCGGTCCCGTCACCCCGCCGCGCACCGATGAGGAGCGCGTCCTCACCGCGATGATGGCCGAACTGCTCGGCCGTTCGGACATCGGCGTCCACGAGAACCTGTTCGACGCGGGCGCCAGCTCCATCACGGCGATGCGCCTGGCCGTCCTCATCGAACAGCGCTTCGGCGCGCCGATGCCGCTGTCCCGGCTCATCGCGGCGCCCACCATCGCCGCGTTGGCACGGGAGCTGCCCTCGTCCCGAGGGGGAGAACAGCGGGGCGGGGACGACTTCGACCCCCTGGTGCCGATCCGCACCGAGGGGAACGCCGCACCGCTGTTCTACGTGCATCCGATGGGGGGCAACGTGCTGTGCTACGTGCGGTTCGCCAAGCACCTGCCCGAGGACCGGCCGCTCTACGCGTTCCAGGCCTTCGGCGCCGACGCGGGAACGGAACCCGTGCGGGGCATGGAGGAGATCGCCCGCCGCTACATCGCGGCCATGCGCCGGGTGCAGCCCGAGGGGCCCTACCACATCGGAGGCTGGTCCTTCGGTGGATTCGTGGCCTTCGAGATGGCCCGCCAGCTCCGCGCGGCGGGTCAGGAGGTCGGTTCGCTCGTCGTACTGGACACCACCGCGCTGGGAGACGACCGGGACGGCCGGGTCGACGACGACGCCCTCATCGCGTGGTTCTTCTGGGAGCTGCTCTGGCTGGAACGCGGGGGCGAATCCCCCGAGGCGGTCATCCCCGACTCGGCCCGGACCCTCGACGAGAAGTTCGAGTACATCACCCGCCTGGCCGTGGAAGAGGGCGTACTGCCCCCGGGCGGCACGGACATCATCGTGCGCCGCCTGTTCCGCCTGTACGAGGCGAACTGGCGCTCGGCGTTCGACTACCGGCCCGAGGTCGTCGACCAGGACATGGTGCTCGTGCGGGCCCGACAGCCCCTTCCCGAGGTGCTGCTGTCGATGCACACGGCGATCGGCAGCATGCACGCCGACGTCGCCAACGGGTGGCGCGAGCGCGTCTCGGGCCGCCTCTCGGTGGTCGAGGTCGACGGGGACCACCTCACGATCATGGAGGAGCCGTACGTGGCGGATGTCGTGACCGCGGTGCTGGACGCCGCAGGGCGGATCAACGGGGAGACGGAGTGAGAGACGTGTCGGACACGAGGAGCGCCATCGTCATCGGTGCCGGCATCGGGGGCCTCACCGCCGCCATCGCCCTGCGCCGGGTCGGCGTGGACGTGCGGATGTACGAGCGGGCCTCCCGGATCAGGGCGCAGGGCTTCGGGCTCTCGGTGATGAGCAACGCCATCGCCGCGCTGGACTCGCTCGGCATCGACCTGCGGCTGGACAAGCGTGGTAGGACCCTCGACCGCTATCTCGTCAAATCGCGCACGGGACGCCTCATCAGGGAGTTCCCCTTCCCGGAGATCGTCGAACGGCTGGGAGTGCCGTGCGTGTGCATCGGCCGCCCCGACCTGTTCGCCGCCCTCCAGGAGGAGGCCGCCGGCATCCCCCTCACCCTGGGGAGGGCCGCGGAGGGCTTCACGGTGGACGGTGACCGCGTCCGCGTCCACTTCGCCGACGGCGAGGAGACGGCGGACCTGCTGATCGGCGCGGACGGCTTCAACTCGGCGATCCGCCGACAACTCGTCGGTCCCGGCGAACCGGCCCACGACAGCGGCTACATCGTCTGGCTCGGCATCACCGAGTACTCCCACCCCCGATTCGCCCCCGGTTCGGTGATCCACTTCTGGGGTGACGGCATGCGGTTCGGGTTGGTCGACATCGGCCATGGGCGGCTGTACTGGTGGGGCACGAAGAACATGCCCGCGGAGCGGTCCGCCGCCTGGAACGGCGGCAAGGCCGAGGTCCTCGATGCCTACGCCGCGTGGCCGGACGAGGTTCGCACCGCCATCCGAGTGACGCCCGAGGAGGATCTCCTGGCGGTCACCTCCCGCGACCGCCCCTTCCTGGAGGAGTGGGGGGCCGGTCCGGTCACCCTGCTCGGCGACGCGGCCCACCCCATGCTCACCAGCCTGGGTCAGGGATCGGCGATGGCCATCGAGGACGCGGTCGTCCTCGCCCACCATCTGCGGGCGGGGCGGGACGTCCCGACCGCGCTGCGCGCCTACGAGGACGCCCGCCGGGAGCGTACCCGCGGCATCGTGGAGGCCACGCGCGCCATCAGCGACTTCGAGCAGTCCGAGGGACCCGTCCGGCGCCGGCTGCGCGACGCCTACTTCCGGTACATGTCGCACCCGGGGCTGGTCGGCCGACTCGAACCCGCCCTCACCTTCCCGGGCGCCGGGATCGAGGGCGGTACCCACGCCGTTCACGGAGAGGAGCACCGTTGAGCAGGAACGCATGGTGGAACGCGAAGGGCCGGGCCGCCGACACGTCGGGGGGACCGGTGCTGGTCACAGGGGCCTCGTCGGGACTCGGCCGGGAATGCGCCCTGGACCTGGAACGACGGGGGTTCGAGGTCCTCGCGGGAGTGCGCCGGGTCGAGGACGGGGAGAAACTGCTCGCCCGATCCTCCCGCGGGAGGCTGGAGTACGCGATCATCGACGTGACGGACGAGGAATCCGTCGAGGCCTCCGCCGAGTTCGTCCGCTCCCGCCACCCGGGACTGCGCGGTCTCGTCAACAACGCGGGGATCGCGGTGTCCGCGCCCCTGGAGACCGTGGACAGCGCGACCCTGCGGAGGCAGCTGGAGACCAACGTCGTGGGTCAGCTCGCCATGGTCCGCGCCCACCTGCCGCACCTGCGGCGGTCGCGCGGACGCATCGTCAACATCACCTCCGGCCTTGGCCGGGTGGCGATCCCCTATCTCGGGGCCTACGCGGCGGCCCAGTTCGCCAAGGAGGCCCTGAGCGACGCGCTGCGGCGGGAGCTGGCCACCAGCGGCGTCGGGGTGTCGGTCGTGCAGCCCGGCGCGATCATGACCCCCATCTGGGGCAAGATCTCCGCCCTCGCCGACGACGCTCTGAGTTCGGCCCCGCCGGCGGTCGCGGCGGTGTACCGGGCCTCGTTCACCGCCTTTCTCAAGGCCAACGCGGGAGCCGCGGCGGAGAGCACCACCACCCCACAGCAGTTCGCCGACGCGGTGGCCCGCGCCTTGACCGATTCCGTCCCCCGGACCCGCTATCGCGTGGGCCCTGACGCCCGGACCGCCGACCTGCTGTCCCGGATCCTCCCCGACCGACTGCTCGACAGGCGCTTCGCCGCGGTGCCCCCCACCCGAGAGGAATGGGAGAAGGCCGGGCCCGTCCCGCGTCCCGACGATCGCACGCCCTGGCCGTACTGACCACGGGGGGTGGTGACACCCGACTTCGGCGACATCCGTGAGGAGGCCCTCGGTGCGGATCGCGACGTCCACCCGGGCCCGAAGGCCCTCGACGACCCACGCCCCCCGCGCCGACGCCGACCCCACGCCCCCGTCCGTCGCGGGTTCGGGGGCGCGGGCCGGAACCGGCGCCGGGAGGGCTGCCTTCGGGGGAGGTCCCGCCCGGCGCGACCCCGGCGAGGTCTCCCCCGGAACGGTCAGGAACGGAGGTGTCCGAACACGGTGATCCACCGGTCGGGGGAGACGTGTCCGACGAGGGCGCCCGGGGGCACTCCGGCGGCGTCCAGCGCCCGGTCCACCCGGCGGGCCGGATGGGCGCGGCACAACGAGGCCCGCAGCGAGCCGCCGACCCCGGAGAAACCGAGCTCCACCAGTCGCCGGTAAGCGTCGGTGAGCGCCGGGTCGATCAGCGGGGACGGTCGGCGGCGCAACAGCAGGACCCCGGCGTCGACGCCCGGCACCGGGTGGAACCGGTGACGGGGGATCCGGCCCGCCAGGTCCCATGACCACCGGGGCCACGTCAGGACGGTCAGCCGACTCCACCGCCCGTGACCGCCGGTGCGCTTGGCCGCGTACTCCCACTGGGTGATGAGGGTCGCGCCGGTCAGCGCGGGCGCCGACAGGCACCAGCGCACGATGTCCGCGGTGCGCGAGTAGGGGATGTTGCCGACCACGGAGAAGGGCTCGCGCGGTGGGCGGGCCCGGGTGAAGTCCGCGCACACCACCCGGACGCCGGGGTACCGGCGGGTGATCCGGGCGGCCCAACGGGCGTCGAGTTCGTAGGCGATCAGCCGGCCGGCGGCCGGGGCCAGGAAGCGGGTGAGGGCGCCGTCGCCCGGTCCCACCTCCAGGACCAGGTCATCGGGTGCCACCTCGGCCAGGCGCACCACGCGCCGGGCCGTGGCGGGATCGGTGAGGAAGTTCTGGGACAGGCGTCGTCGTGCGCCGTCGGCGCGGTGACGTGCGGTTCGTGCCACGAAAGGTCCTTGTCGGCCACCGGGGCGGTGGCGGAGGGGACGGGTGGCACGACGGATGAACGGCACGAGGGCACGCGCAAGGAGGCCGGGCGACCCGTCCCGCGGATGTGGGGACGCGATCGAGCCCGGACCGGGGCACCGTCAAGGAAGGAGCGGACCTCCTGGCACCGCCGACGTCGTGCCGGGGAGGGCACGGGAACGGCGGTGCGCTCGGAGGGGTCCGGTCACCGGCCCGGGCCGGAGCGGCGGGGCCGGAATTCGAGGACGTGGGCGCGCGCGGACCGGGCCGGGGCACGGTCGGTCACGCCGAAGAAACCGAACATGGCCTCACCGTAGAGGGGCGCCCTCCCGGCGGGCAACGCATTTAATGACTCGCGTCGGCCGGTCGGGGCCGCGATACTCGGGGCCATGCTGGACTTCTCCGCCTATGACACCCGCGGTTACCGCACGGTCGACGTGACCACCGGCTATGACGGCTGGTCGGCCACCTACGAGGAATCGGTCCTGGACGCCATGGACCTGGCGCTGCTGGAGCGCCTGCCCCACCCCGACTGGACGGGGACGCGCCGCGTCGCCGACCTGGGGTGCGGGACCGGTCGCACCGCCGCGTGGCTGCGCGCCCGAGGCGTGACGGGCGACATCGACGGCGTGGACCTGAGCCCGGGCATGCTGGCCCGCGCGAGGGAACGCGGCGCCCACACCACGCTGGCCGAGGGTGACGTGCGGACCAGCGGGCTGGAGGGGGGCGGCTACGACCTGGTGGTCTCCTCGCTCATCGACGAGCACCTGCCCGACCTGGCCCCGTTCTACGCGGAGGCGCGCCGCCTGGTCCGCCCCGGCGGGACGTTCCTGCTGGCGTCCTATCACCCGCAGTTCGCGATGGTGACCGGGATGCCCACCCACTACACCGAGGGTTCGGGTGAGTCGGTGGCCATCACCACCCACGTCCACCTCGTCAGCCACCAGGTGCGGGCCGCCCTGGACGCCGGTTGGGCGCTGGCGGACATGGTGGAGGGCGTGGTCGACGACACCTGGGTGGCGGCCAAGCCCACGTGGGAGAGGTACCGGGGCCACCCCGTCTCGGCCGCCTACGCCTGGCGCGCCGTCTAAGGGTGTTCCTCGGCCCTCCGTCGCGCTTCGATTCGTGCGAGGGCGTCAAACGACGGGTTCGTCCAGGAGCGCGGTCAGCCACAGGTCGCGGTGGCGGGCGACGTACTCCGCCGCCGGGCCCCAGTGGTCGGCGTGTCCCCGCGCGTACAGGTCGGCCCAGGGGGCGCGGCCGGTACGGCCGCCCTCCACCAACAGGTCGTACATGCCGCGCACCCGGTGGTGGATCGCGTCGGGCAGCTCGTCGCGCTGGGCGCGGTCGCAGCCGTAGCCGTCGGCCAGGGCGCGCAGCCGGACGGCGTCGGCGTGCGGGTCGCCGTCCGGGTGCAGGGGGACGAATCCGTGCGCGGCGTAGCCCAGGTCGCCCATGCGGGAGCCCGGACCGGCCCCGTCCCAGTCGATGAACACCCACCGGTCGCCGTCGCGCACCAGGTTCCACGGCGCCAGGTCGTTGTGGCAGAGCACCTCCGCGCGGGTGTCCGGGAGGGCCACGTCCCACACCGCCTGCTGAGGATGGCGGGGCCGGTAGGCGGTGGTCAGATCGTGCAGGTCGCGGATCAGTCGGCCGAGTCGGCGCAGTTCGGCGGTGTCCAGGGGCGCGTCCCGGTCCGCGAGGGTGCCGGGGACGTACTCCAGGAGCTGGTCACCGGTGAGGGACCGCCCGTGGGACCGGGGCGCGGCCTCGTAGCCGTGCCGGTTCAGGTGGCGCAGCAGGTGGGTGACCGAGGGGGCCGCCCGGTGCCACTGTTTGCGCACGGTGTCGCCCACGCGTACGACGGGGCCGGAGGTGTTGCCGCCGTACAGGACCTCGGTCTCCTCGGTCGCGTGGTGCGGAGGAGGTGTGGTGGGTGTCATGGGCCTCATCGTCGGGGGCGTGGCGAGCGGGTGTCCAGGGGTTTTCACCCGGCGGCGGTGGCGTTGTCGGCCTCGGCACGGTCCATGGCGGCTCCGTCGATGCGCAGCAGCCACACCAGGATCACGGAGGTCAGCGCGGCCATGGAGGCGAACAGCCAGGTCGGTGAGGTGAACTCGGTGATCAGGCCGCCGGCCGCGGCGCCCAGGGGCATGGTGCCCCAGGCCAGCAGGCGGTAGCCGCTGTTGACCCGGCCGAGCACGTGGTCGGGGGTGACGCGCTGACGCAGGGACACCGTGATCACGTTCCACACGGCCATGCCGAACCCGCCCACGAGGAACCCGGCGCCGATCAGGTAGGGGTCCGCCGTGAGGGCGGGCACCCCGACCAGTCCCACGAAGGTGATCACGGAGGCGCGCAACGCCCATGACCGGCCCAGCAGGCGCACGACGTGCGCGGCGGTCAGGGAGCCCAGGATGACGCCCAGCGCGGTGGCGGTCAGCAGCACGCCGTAGGCGGGCTCGCTCAGCCCCATGGGGGAGTCGGGTCCGACGGCGTACAGCACGAACACGGCGAAGACCGCGTTGGTGGCGAAGTTGCTGATCCCGACCATGACGGCGAAGGACCGCAGCAGACGGTGGCGCCACAGGAAGCGCAGACCCTCGGCGATGTCGGCGCGCATCGTGGTGCTCCGTTCCCGTTCCACCCGGAAGCCGCCCCGGACCAGGAGGAGCGCGCCCACGGCGACCAGCCACAGCGCGGCCGGGACGACCAGGGTCAGCGCCAGGCCAGCCGTCACCAGGAGGCCCCCCAGGGGCGGACCGACGAACTGGTTCATGGCCATCTCGGTGGCGTGCAGGCGCCCGTTGGCGCGGTCGAGCCGGGCGCGGGGGACCACCTGGGGCAGGATCGACTGGGCCGAGGTGTCGTAGAGGGTCTCGGCGGTGCCCACGCACAGGGCGACGGCGTACAGCACCCAGAGGCCGCCCAGGCCGGTGGCCAGGGCCAGGGCCAGGGCACCGGCCAGCAGGCCGCGGACGATGTTCGCGGCGAGCATCACCCGGCGCCGGTCCAACCGGTCGGCCAGGGCCCCGGCGGGCAGGGAGAACAACAGCCAGGGCAGGGACAGGGCCAGCGCGAGCCCGGCGATGAGCAGCGGGGAGTCGGTGAAGCGGAGCGCGGTCAGGGGGAGGGCGATCTTCAGGACGCCGTCGGCGAGGTTGGACAGGGAGGAGGAGGTCCACAGGCTCCAGAAGGAGCGTCCCAGACCTGTGGAGCGGGGGGTGGTCGCGGTCATGGCCCGATCCTGCCAGGGTGATCGAGAA
Source organism: Nocardiopsis lambiniae (assembly GCF_031845465.1). NCBI lineage: Bacteria > Bacillati > Actinomycetota > Actinomycetes > Streptosporangiales > Nocardiopsidaceae > Nocardiopsis > Nocardiopsis lambiniae. Next base: position 95,151 of record NZ_JAVREP010000011.1, read on the forward strand.
AACTCAATCGATTCTATGAATCTCGACCATTGTTATCATGCGGCCATGGCAGAACCAGAGCGGGCCGTACGGCCACCCACCGTCGCGCGCGAACGCCGCCCCGCCACCCCCGAGGAGGCGAAGGCCATGGGGCACCCGTTGCGGATCCGCATCCTGCGCCTGTGCCTGGAGGAGGACCTCACCAACAAGGAGCTCGCCGACCGTCTCGACGTCACCCCCGGCACCGTCCTCTACCACGTGCGCCGCCTCGTCGACGTGGGCTTCCTCGTCCCCGGCACCCCCCGCACCGGTCCGAGCGGCGCCCTGGAGAAGCCCTACCGTGCCACCGGCGTGACCTGGTGGCTGGACGGCGACCCGGACGCCCCCGTCTCCCACGCCCCCGTCCAGGCCTTCCGCCGGGAACTCGACGAGGCCGGTCTCGCATCGGTGCGCACCTTCTCCCGGTTCGTCCTGCACCTGTCCGACGAGGACATCTCCGAACTCGACCGGCGCATCGTCGCCGTCCTCGACGAGTTCGTCGCCACCGACGACCGGCGCCGGGAGAACCCCGTGTACAGCGGCATGTTCCTGCTGCACAGACCCGCCCGGACCGATGACGGCCCGGGTCGCCGGGACCGACCCGACCGCGCCTGAGACCGGGCCCGCCGGACATGGAACGGGGCGCCGACGCCCGTCGCGCCGACGCCCCCGAACACGGGCGGTACCGACTACCCGCCGTACTGCACGTACAGGATGACCGCCAGGACGATGAGGAGCACCGCCGCGAGCACCGCCGCGGTGATCTTGGCCGCCGAGTACGGGCGTTCGCCCTGCACCTCGCCGGTGCAGCCGTTCACCACGATCTGCCAGGTCTTGCCGCCGTGCAGGTAGGCGCCCGCCCACACCGGCATCAGCAGCAGCTTGCCGGTGACGGCGGAGTAGGCGGTCGACACCGACGACACCCGCTGTTCGTCGCCGCCGATGTCGTGCTTGCAGTCCTGCTCGATGGTGCGCGCCATGACCTGCTTGGCCCGGTCCAGGCCCTGCTCGGGCTCCACGTCGTACCGCAGTGCCTCGTGCCCGGCCAGGTACTCGTGCGCGTAGGGCCGCGCCTGCTGCAACGGCCAGGGCTTCAACGCGTCCACCTTCTCCGGCGCCACCTGGGTGGTGCCGTTGACGAGGACGTCGTCGAAGAACCGCGACACCCGCCCCCGGGCCGGGTACCAGCGGGTCTTGCGGACCTGGCGGGTCTTGGTGACCGTCTTGCCGTCCTCCTGGGTGGTGTAGGTCTCGGTCACCCAGTAGTACTCGCCGCGCTGGCCCCTGTAGTCCGACACCGTCTGCGCGTCGAACGTCCAGTGCGGCAGGTAGGTGCTCTTGAATCGCTCGGCCTCGTTGACCCTCTTCAGGCTGTTGGGCGCGAACCAGCGGCTCTTGGTCCAGGTGGACAGGGCGTCCCGGGCCGCGCCCCGGTCCACGGTGAAGGGCAGCACCGCCTCGGGCGGCACCTGGACGTCCGCGGAGTCGTCGGTGACCAGCGGCGCCGTGCAGAACTGACAGACCTGCGAGAGGTGATCCCCCTGCACGTGCGCCCCGCACCCCTGGCAGACGAACCGGTGCCGCGCCAGTCCCTCGGCCGGCCTGCGGGCGAACAGGGTCTGCACGGCGTGCTCGCGCACCTCGCGGGCGGCCTCGGGGATCTTCTCCTGACTGCCGCAGTACGGACAGCGCATCTGACGGGCGCCGGCGGAGTACTCCAGACGGGCTCCGCAGGCCCCGCAGGGGAATTCACGGGGCGCTGTCGGCGACGGCGAGGCGGTGGTGTCGGACATGTCGGCGGCCTTCTGTGGTCGGGGGAGAGGGGACGCGCGGGTCAGGCCGGCGGCATGGGCGGCGGGGTGGCCGCGAACAGCCCGGACAGCTCGGGCACCTGACCGGCGGGCGTCCACTGCGCCATGCCGGTCTTCCACACCAGGGTGTCGCGGGTCATCCGACCGCCGCCGATCTGCTGGGACAGCGCGTTGGCGTCGAAGGGGCCGGACTGCCGTCCGTCCGCTCCCACGAACCACTCGGCCTGGGGCAGCGGCGGCGGTGCCGCGGCGGGCTGCGCCTGCGGTTGCTGCTGCGGAGGGGCCTGCTGCGGCTGCGGGTTCGCGTTCTGGGCCATCTGCTGGGCGGCGGCGAACCCCATGCCCATGCCCATCGCCTCGCCCATGCCGCTACCGGGCGTCGTGGCGGCGTCGCCGATCGCGGTGGCGGTCTGGAACTTCGTGTACTGGTCCATGTCGCCCAGCAGGCCCATCTGGGACCGCTTGTCCAGGGCCTTCTCGACCTCGGGCGGCAGGGTGATGCTCTCGACGTTGAAGTCGGGGATCTCCAGACCCACCGACGCCATGTCCTGGCTGAGCGCCTTGGACATGCGCTGCCCCAGGTCGTGCTGGTGGATCGCCAGTTCCAGCACCGGGACGTCGCGGGCGGCGGTGGCCAGGGCGCTGCCCAACCGGCTGACGATCATCTGCCGCAGGTAGCCCTCCGCCTCCTCGGTGCGGAACTGCGGGTCGGTGCCCACCAGCTCGGCGATGAACCGCGGCGGGTCGACCACCCGCACCGAGTAACCGCCGTACGCGCGCAACCGCACCGGGCCGAACTCGGGGTCGCGGACCATGACGGGGTTCTGGGTGCCCCACTTGAAGTCGCTGAACCGGCGGGTGTTGACGAAGTACACCTCGGCCTTGAACGGGGAGTCGAACCCGTGCTTCCAGCCCTTGAGGGTGCTGAGGATCGGGACGTTGCGGGTCTCCAGTGTGTACATGCCCGGGGCGAACACGTCCGCCACCCGGCCCTCGTTGACGAACACCGCGATCTGGGACTCGCGCACGGTGAGCCGCGCGCCCATCTTGATCTCGTTGTCGTGTCGCGGGAAGCGCCAGACGATGGTGTCCCGACTGTCGTCGGTCCACTCGATGATGTCGATGAATTCGCCACGAATGGCGTCGAACAGGCCCACGTGTGCCCTCCCTGAGACTTCCCTTGTCACCGAGTTCAGACGCCTCGGCGCGCCGAGAGGTTCCCAGCTTAGAGCTATGTCCCCGCGCCCTACGGATCTCCTACGGAACGCGACGGGGCGGACACCCGCGGGTGCCCGCCCCGTCGTACGGGCCTCAAGAACGGTGGATCTGTCGTCCGGTCACCCGTCCCGGGACGATCTTCAGGATCTGATCGCGCGGCCCCTCGGCCCAGGGGACGGGCAGCCGCCCCTGGGGGATGCGGGAGAGTTCCCCCGTGTCGCGCACCCACCGGCAGCGGCCGGTGAACAGCACGCTCCAGCCCTCACGGCGTTCGTCGTCGAAGTGGTCGACCTGGAAGGAGGCGTAGCCGCGGGCGTAGCGCATCACGGTGCCGGCCAGCGTGGAACGCAGCAGGATCGTGTCGTTGACCAGTGCGTAGTTGACCGGGAGCACGGTCGGCGCGGCATCGCCCTCGATGGTGAAGGCGATCCGACCGATGTCGCGGGTGGCCACCAGGTTGAAGCAGGTCTGGCGCTCCAGGATGGTGAAACCGGCGTGGTCGTCACCGTCGGCCAGGTCGGCGCCCACGAGCATCTCCGACTCCTCGCCGAGGCGTCGGGTGCCGGCCATGTCGTCGCCGGCCGTACGCTGGCCGGGTGGCGTCGCCGCCGTGTCGCTCGCGGCGCCGGTACCGCTTTCTCGAACCATTGCGAACCCCCCGAGATGGTGCCCCCGGTTTTCGTCGGTTCCGCCATTATCGCTGTTCATGGGCTCGGGGGCCGGGCCCGACGGTCCCTCGGCGCATGGCGGAGGTCCCTTTTCCCCGCCTACCCCCCGGGCCCTAGGCCTCAAACAAAAAGAGGCGTTGTGCCCCTCTGCCGACAAAGCTCACTGTTTAGGCTGGGTGTACGGAATCCGTGTCCGAGGCACACCGTCGTCCGACACGACGCGCACCCGTGGCACGGTGCCCCACAATGGGGGCACGGCGACCCGGGACCGGGGCCGTCGGCGAACGAGGAGGTGCGCACCTGATGGACGGCGACGACACGATCCGGGTGTTCCTGGTGGACGACCACGAGATCGTCCGCCGGGGCGTCGGCTCCCTGCTGGACGACGAGGACGGCATCCAGGTGGTGGGCGAGGCGGGCACGGCGGCCCAGGCCCTGGCCCGGGTACCGGCGTCCACCCCCGACGTGGTGGTGCTCGACGTGCGCCTGCCCGACGGGGACGGCGTCACCGTCTGCCGGGAGATCCGCTCGATGCTCCCCGACACGCGCATCCTCATGCTCACGTCCTACTCCGACGACGAGGCCCTGTACGGGGCCGTCATGGCCGGGGCCTCCGGCTACATCCTCAAGCAGATCCACGGCACCGACCTCGTCGGCGCGGTGCGCACGGTCGCCGAGGGGCGTTCCCTGCTCGACCCGGAATCGACCACGCGCATGCTCGAACGGCTGCGCGAGGAGGCGGGCCGCAAGGATCCGCTGAGCGAACTCACCGACCAGGAACGCCGGGTGCTGGAACTCATCGGCGAGGGTCTCACCAACCGGGAGATCGGCGCCCGCATGTACCTGGCGGAGAAGACCGTCAAGAACTACGTGTCGCGGGTCCTGGCCAAACTCGGTATGGCCCGCCGCACCCAGGCCGCCGCCTACGCGGTGCGCCTGTCCATGGACCAACACTGACGGCGGGGGCCGCGGGACGGGCGGCCCCCGCCCCCGGGGGTCCGGCTCATCCCGCCGTACGGGCGGGCACCGACCAGCGCACCACGGTGCCGGACCCGGGGGTCGAGTCGATCTCCGTCGAGCCGCCCAGTTCCTCGGCGCGCGAGGCGATGTTGCGCAGCCCGCTGCGGTGCGTCCCCTCGGGGAGACCGATGCCGTCGTCGGCGACCCGCAGCACGACCAGGCCGTCGGCCACCGTCACCTCCACGTCCACCGACGTGGCGTGGGCGTGCCGGGTGACGTTGGACAACAGTTCGCGCAACACCGCCACCAGGTGCTCACCGGTGGTCTCGTCCACGGTGGTGTCCACCGGCCCCTGGGTGAGCAGCCGGGGCGCGAAACCCAGCGGCTCGGTCGCGGTGTTGACCAGGTCCAACACCCGGGAACGCAGCCAGGAGGAATCCTCCCCCGAACTCTGCAACGCGAAGATCGTCGACCGGATCTGCCGGATGGTGTCGTCCAGGTCGGTCACCGCGTTCTCCACGCGATGGGCGGAGGCGCCGTCGTCGATCCGCCGCACCGTGCCCATCAGGGTGATCGCGGTGGCGTACAGGCGCTGGATGACGGTGTCGTGCAGATCGCGGGCGATCCGGTCGCGGTCCTCCAGAACGCTCAGGCGTTCGGAGTCCAACCGGGCCTCGGCCAACTCCAGGGCGACCGCCGCCTGGTCGGCGAAGGACCCCAGCATCCCCATCCACCCGCTCTGGAACTCCTCCTGCCCGGCGGCGCGCGCCAACAGCAGCACGCCCCGTGCCCCCTCCGGGGGCCCGAACGGCAGCACCAGGATCGGGCCCAGCCCCAGCTTGGCCAGGAACTCGATGTCGGGGTCGCAGTGCTCGGAGATGTCGGTGCGCACCGCCCTGCCGCCGAGGTAGACACGGCCCAGCAGCGTGTCCGGGGCACAGGTGAGGGTGGCCCCGCGCACCCCGGCGGCGAGGGAGGCGTTCCGGCGTCCGAGCGCCGCTCCGGCGGGTGAGTCGTCCTCCTCCTCGGGGGCGTCCCAGACCCGGACGGTGAGGGTGCCGGCCTCTTCGCCGGGCATCGCGATGACCGCGATATCGGCGTGCGCCATCAGCCGGGCGCGCCGGGCGACCAGCCGCAGTACCTCCTCGGGCGGGGCGCCCGAGAGCAACCGGGTGGTGATCTGCCCGGAGGCGTCCAGCCAGGTCTCCCTGCTCTGGGTCTGGGCGAACAACTGGGCGTTCTCGATGGCGGTGCCCGCCGCGGTCGCCAGGGCGCGCAGCAGCAGTTCGTCGTCCCCGGTGAACTGACCGCCGTCGCGCTTGTCGGTCATGTAGAGGTTGCCGAACACCCGGTCGCGAATGCGGATGGGCACGCCCAGGAAGGTGCGCATCGCCGGGTGCCCCTTGGGGAAGCCCGCGGACTCGGGGTGGGAGGAGACGTCGGCCAGGCGCAGCGGTTCGGGCTCCTTGATGAGCAGGCCCAGGAGGCCCTCGCCCCGGGGCCAGTGATCGATGCGGGAGATCTCGTCGGGACGCAGGCCCACCGGTATGAACCGGCTCATCTCCCCGTCGGGGCCGATGACGCCGAGCGCCCCGTAGCGGGCGTTGACCAGGCTGGTCGCGGTCTCGGTGATGCGCAGCAGCAACGGGTCGAGCTCCAGGCCCTCGCCGATGGAGACGACCGCCTCCAGCAGGGTGCGGATGCGCTCCTGGATGGTGGAGATCTCGGTGAGCCGGGATCGGACCTCGTCGAGGAGGTCGTCCAGGCGCACCTCGGGAAGGGACAGCCGGTCCTGATCGATGGCGGGGTGGTCACCGTCACTCATGGGCGCTCTTCTCACCGTTTCTCCGAGGGTTCGGGATCGAGTCTAGATGGACCCTTCCACCGTCCGTATCCGCCTTGCCGAACTTTCCATGACCCAGGCGCGTCCCGCCTGGACCACACGGGTTTCGGCTTTTTCGGGGTGACAATGATCAAGCATTGAATTTTTTTGATCGAAGACCGGGACTTTCTCCCCTTGTTCCCTCGCCTCCTCCCAAGGAAGTGATGTCCTACGGTTTTCCGGTTCGCGGGTTCCCGCGGCTACCGGGAAGCCTGGGCCGATTCGGGGTCCGTGTCCGGTCGTCCACCGGGCCGATCCGCGTCGCCCGTTCCGGGTGCGTCGCACTCCGTCCTCGGGTAGGGCTGGAACGAGCCACCTCATCGACCCCGAGGAGAACCCCTTGTCCGACATCGAACCCGGTGCCGTGCTCTTCGACCTGTTCGGCGTGATCGCCCGCCACCAGTCCGAGGAGGGAAAGGCCCTGCTGGTCGCGGCCATGGGCGCGACCGACGATCCCACCGCCTTCTGGAACGCCTACTGGGACCTGCGTCTGGACTACGACCGCGGCGGTCTCGACGGCCCCGCCTACTGGAGGGCCGTGGGGGACCGGCTGGGCCTGGACGTGCCCCTTGCCCGGATCTCCGCGCTGATCGAGGCCGACATCGAGAGCTGGCGCGCGGTGGATCCCGAGATGGTCGCCCTGGTCGAGCGACTCGCCTCCGACGGCCGCACCATCGGCCTGCTGTCCAACATCCCCACCGAGCTCGCCGACCGTTTCGAGAAGGACAATCCGTGGCTGGCCGCCTTCTCCGTGCGGGCCTTCTCGGGCCGTCTGGGCATGGCCAAACCCGAACCCGAGGTCTACCTCTGGTGCCTGGACCGGATGGCGGTCGCCCCGCGCGAGACCCTGTTCGTCGACGACCGGACCGAGAACGTCGCGGCAGCCGAAGCCCTGGGCCTGGCCGGGCACGTGTTCACCGACCGTCCCGCGCTTGAGGCGCGCCTCTCCTGACGACACGGCGGGCCCGGGGGCGCACACCCCCCGGGCCCGCCGTGCGCCGGTGCCTCAGCGGCCCGCGGTCACCTTCACCGGGGTGTCGTCCAGGGAGTCCCCGCCGGTCTCGCGGATCAGCAGCAGCGCGACCAGTGTGATGACACCGACCAGCACCAGGTACCCGCCCACCCAGGCGATACCGAACGCGCCCGCCAGCCAGGTGGCGATGTACGGGGCGAACGAGGCGCCCAGCAGGCCGGCCAGGTTGTAGGCGGCCGAGGCGCCGGTGTAGCGCACCCTGGTCGGGAACAGCTCGGGCAGCAGTGCCGCCATCGGCCCGAAGGTCAGGCCCATGAGCGACAGCCCGATGATGAGGAAGGCCAGTACCCCGACGGTCCCCGAACCCAGCAGCGGGCCCATGACGAAACCGAAGGCGATGATCACCGCGGTCACCGTCACCAGCACCGGCTTGCGGCCGAACCGGTCGGCCAGCAGCCCGGAGATCGGTGTGAGGATCCCGAAGAACACCACGCCCACCAGGAGGAACACCAGGAACTGGGAGCGCTCGTAGCCCAGACCGGTCTCCGGGTCGGTGCCGAAGCCCAGCGAGAACACGGTCATCAGGTAGAAGAGCACGTACGTCGCGACCATGACCAGCGTGCCCAGGACGACGGCGACGAGGTTGTGGCGGAAGACCTCGACGATGGGCGTGCGCACCTGTTCGCCGGCGGCCAGGACCTTGGCGAAGGCGGGGGTCTCGTGCAGGGACAGGCGTACCCACAGTCCGACGACGATGAGCACCGTCGACAGCAGGAAGGGCACCCGCCACCCCCACGCCAGGAAGGTCTCCTCGCTCATGGTCTGGGTGAGGATCAGGAACACGCCGTTGGCGAGGAAGAACCCGATGGGCGCGCCCAACTGCGGGAAGGTGCCGTAGAAGCCGCGCCTGCCGTCGGGAGCGTTCTCCGTGGCGAGCAGGGCCGCGCCGCCCCATTCCCCGCCCAGCCCCAGACCCTGGCCGAACCGGCACAGCGCCAACAGCAGGGGGGCGATGACGCCGGCCTGGGCGTAGGTGGGCAGCAGGCCGATGCCGACGGTGGCGATGCCCATGGTCAGCAGGGACGCCACCAGGGTGGTCTTGCGGCCGACGCGGTCGCCGAAGTGGCCGAACACCCAGGAACCGATGGGGCGGGCCACGAAGGCGATGGCGAAGGTGGCCAGCGACTGGAGGCGGGCGGCCATCATGTCGCCCTCGGGAAAGAACAGCAGCGGGAAGACCAGGACGGCCGCGGTCGCGTAGATGTAGAAGTCGTAGAACTCGACGGACGTGCCCACCAGGCTCGCGGTCAGTACCTTGCGCCGCGGGTTGGTCGGCGGATCCACGGGTGCGGGTGCCGGTGCGGGTGCGCCGCGTTCCGGGTTCGGTTGCTGTTCGTCGACGTCCGTCATGGACTTCTTTCCAGTTCAGGGCACGGGTCTTCGGCGTGGGGGATGATCGGATGTTAGACCTGTGCGACAGCATGTGGGACATCCGTCTCGAAATACGGACACGCGGGCTTCTCGTGTCCATCCGTCCGAACGGGGTCGGTCGCCGGAAACCCCGACGCCCCAGGGGATCCGGTCCGTGCCATGTCCTCGATCACATTCCCCGACCCGCGCCGGGGGCGTGTCACGTCCGAGGGGGTCCGTTCCGTCCATCGGTAGGACGGAACACCTTCAAGGGAGGCACACCATGGCCCACGAACTCCTCGTCCTCGGCGCCGGCTACGCCGGACTCGCCGCCGCCCGACACGCCGCCCACCACGCCCGCCACCACGGTTCCCCGCTGCGCGTCACCCTCGTCAACGCCACCGACACCTTCGTCGAACGGGTCCGCCTGCACGAGGTCGCCGCCGGACGCGACGTCGGCGTCCACCCCCTCTCCGACTCCCTCGACCCCTCCGTCGACCTCGTCGTCGGCCGGGTCGAGGCACTGGACCTCACCGGGCGCGCCGTCGACGTCCGCGTCGGCGAGCGGGTCCGCACCCTGAGCTACGACACCCTCGTCCACGCCCTGGGCAGCGCCGCCGCCCGGGACGGGGCACCCGGCGTCGCCGAGCACGCCGCCTCGATCGCCGGGCTTGAGGGGGCCCGCGACCTGGCCCGCCGCATCGCCACCGAACGCCCCCGCACCCTCACCGTCGTCGGCGGTGGTCTCACCGGCCTGGAGGCGGTCACCGAACTGGCCGAGGCCCACCCCGACCTGCGCGCGCACCTGATCACCTCCGGGCCCGTCGCGGCCGACACCGACCCCCGGGGTCGGGCCCACGTCCTGCGGGTCCTGGACCGGTTGGGCGTGGCGGTCCACGAGCACACCCGGGTCGCCGCCGTCGAGGCCGACCACGTCAAGCTGGAGGACGGCGACCTGCTGGAGACCGACCTCACGGTGTGGAACGCCGGGTTCACGGTCCCCTCCACGGCCGCCGACGCCGGACTGGCCGTGGACGGCGACGGGCGCGCCCTCGTGGACGGCACCCAGCGGTCGGTCTCCCACCCGGACGTGTACGTGGTGGGCGACGCCGCCCACGTCGACGGCGTGGACGGTCGCGCGCTGCGCATGTCCTGCGCGATGGGCCTGCCCATGGGGTGGTCGTCCGCCGACGCGATCGCCGCCCGGCTGGCCGGCCGCGAACCGGACGCCTCACCCTTCGGGTACCTGACCCGGTGCGTCAGTCTGGGACGGCGCGACGGGCTCGTCCAGTTCGTGCGCGCCGACGACTCCCCGCGCCGGCTCGTCCTGACCGGGCGCACGGCGGCCCGTGTCAAGGAGATGATCGTGGTCTCCGCCTACGGCGGCCTCAAGGGCCACGGCCGGAGCCGACTCCAGGCCGACGCGGTCCTGTCGCTGGCGCGCGGGTCGGCCCGTCGTTTCCCGGGCGGACGCGCCTGACCCGGGGGCGGTCCCGCCCGGCCTACGCCCGGTCGGCGCCCCGAGGGTGCCGGTCGGGCACCGCGCCGGTGGGGACGATCCGGGTGCAACGGTCGCGCAGCCGCTTGACCAGCTCACCGTTGGCCCGGTCGCTGCGCTCCACCCACTCCCGGGCGGCCTCCTCGTCCTTGCCGCCCGCCCTCTGACGGCGCAGCAGCCGCTGTTCGCGCAGCGCGTCGTCGGCCTCCACGTACCAGAGTCCGGCGAACAGGGGGCCCAGCCCGCCCCAGGGCTCGGCGTCCCAGGCCAGGTAGTTGCCCTCGGTGACGATGAGCCGGGTGTGCGGTGCGATCACGTGCCGGGCCGCGATGGGTTCGTGCAGCCGCCGGTCGTAGTCGGGAACGTAGACGGGGTGGTCGGTCTCCACGAGCAGCCGTCGCACCAGGGCGGCGTACCCGTGCGCGTCGAAGGTGTCGGGGGCGCCCTTGCGGTCGAGGCGGTCCAACCGCTCCAGTTGCGCGTTGGACAGGTGGAAGCCGTCCATGGGCAGGTAACCGGCGACCCCTTCGCCCAGCCGGGCGTCGACGCCGGCGACCAGGTGGCGGGCGAGCGTGGACTTGCCCGCGCCGGGGGCTCCGGTCAGGCCCAGGAGGACACGGTCGCCCTCCGCGGCGCGGAGCAGGGCCAGGACGTCGTCGACGAGGGCTTCGGACATGGGGTCGAGCCTATGTCCTCGGGGGCCGGGGGCGGTCGGGCGTCCACGATGGGCCCGTGTCCTCCCCGGCCCGGGGAGGGGGCCGCCCTCGCTGCTCTCCTCCCGCCGGGCGTCGAGGGCCCCTCGTCCCGACCGGCGCGGTCGGCCGTGATCGCGGGGTGCGGACACGCGCGAGGGGCGGCCCGTCGACGGGCCGCCCCTCGCGCGTCGGGTCAGGGGGCGTGCCCCACGTAGGCCAACGCCTGCCGCAGCAGCACGTCCTGGCCGTCGTTCATCTCCTCCAGCACCCGCGCGTCCGCCGCCTCCTCCGGGGTGAACCACATCAGGTCCAGGGCGTCCTGGCGCGGCTGGCAGTCGCCCGACACCGTCACGATGTAGGCCAGGGCCACCGCGTGCTGGCGCGGGTCGTGGAACGGGGTCACCCCGGGGGTGGGGAAGTACTCGGCCACGGTGAACGGCTGCGGGGAGCTGGGGATGCGCGGCAGGGCCACCGGACCCAGGTCCTTCTCCAGGTGGCGCAGCAGGGCGTCGCGGACGCGTTCGTGGTACAGGACCCGGCCCGAGACCACCGATCGGTGGAATCTGCCGTCGGGGGACGCCCGCATCAGCAGCCCCACGTGGGTGACCTGGCCGACGTCGTCCACCCGGACCGGGACGGCCTGGACGTACAACACGGGCATGCGGCCGCGGATGTTCTCCAACTCCTGGGCTGAGAACCAGCCGGGTCGGGTATCGGCGGTTTCGGTCATCGGGGTGCGCGGCGCCGTTCCGCCCGAGGGCGGAAGGGGAACGCCGCTCCCTCCCTTCTGTGCGCTGTGCGTCGGCCCGGGGTCCTCGGGGGACACGGCCCGTTACCGCTTACCGCACCGGTTCTATCGCACCCGGGGCTCCGGGGCACGGTGCGGGGGCGGGTCCGGGTGTGTCCGAGAGAGGAACGTGCGACCGTTCCGAGGGCCGGGTCGGGTGGTCCGGAAGGTCAGGTCTTCCTGTCCTCGCGGCCATATCGGCGAGATTTCAACGGTTTTCCTCGTAAAAAGCCTCCCGGAGTCTCTCTGGAGAGGTTACGATCTCGTACGCGGTCGCGTAGTGAAAAGATTACGTCCGGTGAGAGGTGGCCTCAGTGGCACGGGATGTCCGGTTCTCCCTCCGGGAATGTCTCCCCCACACGGGTGTGACGGTGGTTCCGGTGAGCGGTGAGATCGATCTGGCCACCGCTCCCGCCATGCGCGATCGGTTGGCGGACGCGGCCCGCGACGAGGACTGCGAGTGCCTGGTCGTGGATCTGGCCGACGTCGTCTTCCTGGACGCGAGCGGGGTGGGCGCCCTGGTGGCGGTCCGGCGGATCCTGGCCGAACGGGGGAGCCGCATGGTCCTGGCCCGCCCGCGTCCGGCCGTCGTTCGGGTCCTGCGCATCCTGGGCATGGACCGGGTCTTCGAGATCGTGCCCGCGCCGCCCGTCCGCTGAGCCCGACGCGCGCCGGTCCCGGTGCGGGCACCGGGACCGGTCGTCGCCGATGGGCGTGCGGGACGGTCAGCCCCGGCCCCCGTCCGACTCCACGCCCGGCCCCGTGTCCCGCTCCAAGAACTCGGTGAGCAGGTCGGGGACCGCCTCCTCGGCCCAGGCCAGGCCCTGGCCCAGACCCACGTCGGTCGCGGTGTACACGCCCTTGCCCGCGGCGGTGGTGGCCGACACGCTCGCCAGTCCCACCCGACGCTGGAACGGTGAACGGGTGATCCGCCAGCCGATCACCGCCGAGCGCTCCAGGGCCACGGTGTCGCGCACCGCCATGCCCTGGCGCACCACCAGGTAGCGGGGGTGCAGGCCGTGCCCCAGAGCCCGGTAGGAGCCGAACGCGTACCAGAACGCCGTCGCGCCGAACGCGGCGCCGAGCACCCACCATCCCCAGGCCGGGGCGGCCTCCACCGCGTACGTGGCCACCGGCAGCGGGTTGAGCTCCTCCTCGATCCCGTGGACGACCTCCCACCAGGCGGCGGTGGCCAGCGAGTGCAGCCACGTCAGCGTCCCGGCCACGACCAGGCCCGCCACCGCGGCCCACCCGGCCCGCACGAACCGGCGGCGCAGCGCGGCCCTCGGGTGCGGCGTCAGGGGCGGATCCAGGGGCGACTGCGGGGTCCGCATCAGGTCGGCGGCCAACGTGCGGGCGCGGGCCCGGGGCATGGCCGGGGAGAGGCGGCTCTTGGCCTGGGTCTTCTCGTCGTCACCCGCCGACAGGCCGGTGGCGACCGCCCGTACGGCCGCGCCGCCCACCGCGCGCAGCACGAACGGTTCGTGCAGGGTGACGCCGTTGAGGCGGCGCCCCTCCACCGACAGCGACACGCTGGTGAGCAGGCCCCGGCGCAGGCGGACCGTTCCGTCGCCCTCCCGGGTCAGGCGGTAGTCCCACCAGGTCTCGACCGCCACGGCCAGGAGCACGACCGCGCCCGAGATCAACAGCGTCAGCAGCGACAGCGGCACCACGACCAGAGCGCGGGTCATCACGAACGAGCCGATCTCGGCGGTGGTGGGCAACCCGGCCTGCTCGGAGATCCACCGGTAGATCCAGCCCTCGCTCTGGGCGTTGGCACCGATCAGCGCGGCGATGGCACCGATGCCGATGCCCAGGGTGGCGGTGGTGGCGGGGGCGTAGGAGAACCAGCGCGGGTCCAGCCGGGCCAGTTCCAGTCCGGTGGTCCCGTCGGTCTCGGCGTCCTCGGGGGTCGCACCGCCCGCGCCCGCGCGGTGGAGCAGTTCGCGGCGCAGCCGCTCACCCTGCGCGGCGGTGACGAACTGGAGCTTGAGCCGGTCGGGGCCCGCCTGCTCGCCGGTGCCGATGGTGACCGAGCACAGGCCGAAGGGGCGGGTGTACAGCGGCGCGGCCACGTCCACGCTGCGCACGCGTTCGCGCGGCACCGAGCGGTAGGTCTTGGCGAAGACGCCCGAGCGCATCTCCATGCGCTCGTCGGTGACCCGGTAGGAGATCGCGCGCAGGATCACCATGTCGACGGCGGTCAGGCCGGCGATGAGGGCCAGGGCCCCGGGCAGGGGCGCGACGGCCCACCAGGGGTGACCGAGGACGACGAGGACGACGGTGCCGATGATCGCGGTGGGGACGATGAACACCGCGGCGACGGCGGTGTCGGCCCACACGCTCAGCGGGTGGACGCCCTGCCAGTCGCCCAGGGGGGCGCGATCGGTCGGCGGTGGCTGCACGGTGGTCATGTCGCGTCCCCCGGAACGGCCTGGGTGGTCTCGGTGAGCTGCTCGGCGACCCGCGTCGCCAACGCGTGGTCGAGGCCGGCGATCTCGATGGGGCCGGCGGCGGAGGCGGTCGTGACGGTCACGCTCGACAGTCCGAACGCCCGTTGGAGGGGGCCGCGTTCGGTGTCCACGGTCTGGATGCGCGACATGGGGGCCACCCGCCACTCCTGCCAGAGCCAGCCGCTGGAGGTGTAGACGGCGGTGTCGGTGACCTCCCAGCGGTGGACCCGGTAGCGCCACTGCGGCATCACCACGGTGATGAGGAGTCCCAGGCAGCCGATGACGGCGGCGGCGATGAGGAACCAGGGGCGTACCGGCTCCCAGAGGAGCGCGGGGACGACCGGGATCACGGTCAGGGGCACGGTGACGGCCAGGGAGCGGGTCGTCCACCAGCGGACGGCTCGGGGGTCCACACGGTGCTGGGGTGGGCGCAGGCGCGGTGTGTCGGTGCTCATCGTGGCCGCGTCTCCTCTCGGTGTTCGGGGGTCTCGGAACCGGCTGTAGGAAAAGTGATATCACAATGCTATGCTCCGGTCATCACCACCGAGGAGAACGGACCACAGATGGACGAACGGATCGAACCCGCGCCCCAGTATCGTGAGACCCCGGCCAGGACCCGGGACGGCATCGGCATGGCGGTCCTGGCCCTGGTGCTGATCCTCGTCGGAGCCGCCGTCGCCGGAGCGCCGTTCCTGATGGGCGTCGAGATCCTGCCGCTGTTCGTCGCCCTGCCGGTCGGCATCGTCATCGGCGTGATCGGCCTGTTCCTCTTTCTGGGACTGACCATGGTCGCCCCCAACGAGGCCCGCGTCGTGCAGCTCTTCGGCCGCTACGTCGGCAGTGTCCGCACCGACGGCCTGCGCTGGGTCAACCCGCTCACCGAGCGCACCGCCGTCTCCACCCGCATCCGCAACCACGAGACCTCCGTCATGAAGGTCAACGACGCCTCCGGCAGCCCCATCGAGATCGCCGCCGTCGTCGTCTGGCAGGTCGAGGACACCGCGCGCGCCACCTTCGAGGTCGACGACTTCGTGGAGTTCGTCTCCATCCAGACCGAGGCCGCCGTCCGCCACATCGCCGGCCACTACCCGTACGACTCCTATGACGCCGAGGGCGCCCTGTCGCTGCGCGACAACGCCGACGCCATCACCGAACGCCTGTCGAAGGAGATCGGCGAACGCGTCGAGGCCGCCGGCGTGCGCATCGTGGAGTCCCGGTTCACCCACCTCGCCTACGCCCCCGAGATCGCCCAGGCCATGCTCCAGCGCCAGCAGGCCGGCGCGCTGATCGCCGCCCGCGCGGAGATCGTCGAGGGCGCGGTGGGCATGGTCGACCGCGCCTTGGCCCGCCTGTCGGAGGAGCACGTGGTCGAATTGGACGAGGAGCGCAAGGCCGGCATGGTCAGCAACCTGCTGGTGGTGCTGTGCTCGGACCGGCCGGCCAGCCCGGTCGTCAATACGGGGACGTTGTACCAGTGATCGGATGAGGTTGCCGTGCCGGAGCGCAAGAAGGTGCTGCTGAGGCTCGACCCCGCCGTCCACGACGCCTTGGCGCGGTGGGCGGGGCAGGAACTGCGCAGCACCAACGCCCAGATCGAGTTCCTCCTGCGCCGCGCCCTGGGCGACGCGGGACGGATGCCGAAGAAGGCCGGGGACATCCCCCGTCGCGGCCGACCGCGCAAGCAGGACCCCTCGGACACCGAGGACTGACGACCCCGCGCACACGACGGCGCCGGGCGCCCCGAGAGGGCCGCCCGGCGCCGTCCGCCGTCCGGCGGGTTCGGCCGGTGTCGAAAGAGGGTCAGAGGGCCGCGGCGGCGGCCCGACCGGCGGTGCGACCGGAGAAGAGGCAACCGCCGAGGAAGGTGCCCTCCAGGGCGCGGTAGCCGTGCACGCCGCCGCCGCCGAACCCGGCGACCTCGCCGGCCGCGTACAGGCCCGGCAACGGGGTGCCGTCGGCGCGCAGCACCCGCGCGTCCAGGTCGGTGTGCAGGCCGCCGAGCGTCTTGCGGGTGAGGATCCGCAGGCGCACCGCGATGAGCGGGCCCGCCTTGGGATCGAGGATCTGATGCGGGGCC
Organism: Nocardiopsis lambiniae; assembly: GCF_031845465.1. Taxonomy (NCBI): domain Bacteria; kingdom Bacillati; phylum Actinomycetota; class Actinomycetes; order Streptosporangiales; family Nocardiopsidaceae; genus Nocardiopsis; species Nocardiopsis lambiniae. Next base: position 111,601 of record NZ_JAVREP010000011.1, read on the forward strand.
GCCACCCGGATCAGCTTGTCCCCCCGGTAGTTGCGCGCCCCGCGGATCGCCGTCACCTGGAGGTCCTTGGTGAACGAGTTGACCATCTCCCGGTCGCGGGCCACCACCTCGCGGGTGACCACGTCGGCGTCCAGCACCCCGTCGCCCGCGATCGCCCGCATCTTCTGGATGAGCGCGGGGAGCCGGTCGGCGACCGCGAAGTCCACCCCGTGCTCCTTGAAGGCCTCCACCGGTCCCGGAGCGCCCGGCAGCACGCGCTTGAGGAGGAGTCCGACGTCCTTGCCGGTCAGGTCCGGGTTCTGCTCCGACCCCGAGAGCGCGAACTCCTTCTCGATGATCTTCTGGGAGAGCACGAACCAGGTGTAGTCGTGGCCGCTCTTCATGATGTGGTCGAGTGTGCCCAGGGTGTCGAACCCCGGGAAGCACGGGGCGGGCATCCTCTTGCCGGTGGCGTCCAGCCACAGCGACGAGGGCCCCGGCAGGATGCGGATGCCGTGGCGGGACCAGATCGGGTCCCAGTTCTGGATGCCCTCGGTGTAGTGCCACATCCGGTCCGGGTTGATGATCCGTCCGCCCGCGTTCTCGGTGATGGCGAGCATGCGCCCGTCGACGTGCTCGGGCACCCCCGACAGCATGTGCTCGGGCGGCTCGCCCAGGCGCGCGGGCCAGTTCGCGCGCACCAGGTCGTGGTCGGCGCCGATGCCGCCGGAGGTGACCACGACCGCCTGCGCGGCCAGTGCGAAGTCGCCGACCACGTCGCGGTTGCTGGCCTGCCCGCGTTCGACGTCGCTGGGCGCGAGCACCGCGCCGCGCACCCCCGTCACGGTGCCGTCGGTGACGACGAGTTCGTCGACGCGGTGGCGGAAGCGCAGGGAGATCAGGCCGCGTTCGGCGGCGGCGCGCACCCGGCGTTCGAACGGGGCGACCACGCCCGGGCCGGTGCCCCAGGTGATGTGGAAGCGGGGCACCGAGTTGCCGTGCCCGCCGGCCAGGTGGCCGCCGCGTTCGGCCCAGCCCACGATGGGGAAGAGCCGCAGCCCCATCTCCCGCAGCCAGGAGTACTTCTCCCCGGCGGCGAAGTCCACGTAGGCCTCGGCCCACTCGCGCGGCCAGGCGTCCTCGGGGCGGTCGAAGGCGGCGGTGCCCATCCAGTCCTGGAGGGCGAGCTCCTTGGAGTCGCGGATGCCCATGCGGCGCTGTTCGGGGGAGTTCACGAAGAACAGGCCGCCGAAGGACCAGAACGCCTGCCCGCCCAGGGACCGCTCGGGTTCCTGGTCGAGCAGGATCACCCTCTTGCCCGCGTCGGCCAGTTCGGCCGCCGCCGCCAGGCCCGCCAGGCCCGCGCCGACGACGATCGCGTCGGCCTGATCCGTTCCGCTGCTCATGGGGGTGCGTCTCCTCGGAGGTCGGCCGTGCCGGAGGGCACGGTGTGCGCGATGGTGACGACTGTGCTCCTTCGTGCGGTGGAGGACAAGGGTGATGTGTGTCGTACGCCACAGCTTTTGTCAGGTGATGACAAACCCATCGGTACGCGCCCGGTGTTCGCCCCGGTGCCGTACCCGACCGTGGCGGTCTGCTCGACCCCTGGGCCGCGGAGGGTTCCGAGGGGCGGACGCGAACCGGGGGCGCCGGGCGGCGCCCCCGGTCGGTCAGGCGCCGAAGCGGATCAGCGAACGGCCGCCCTTGCCCTGGCTCATCCGTTCGAAGGCGGCGGCGACCCCCTCCAGGGGGATCTCGTCGGTGACCATCGCCGCCAGTTTCAGGTCGCCCGAGCGCACGCTCTCGGCGACGATCGGCACGTCGCGGGCCGGGTCGCTGGACCCGTACACGCACCCGCGCAGCGTGCGGGCCTGGTGGAACAGCTCCAGCGCGTTGAAGGTCACCTCGTCGTGGGCGGACCCCACGCCGACCACGGTGATCGTGCCCCCGCGTCGGCTGATGTTCCAGGCCGTGCGCACCACCTTGGCCGAACCCACCACCTCGAACACGTGGTCGGCGCCGCGTCCGCCGGTGAGCGCCCGCACCGCCTTGAACAGGTGCTCGTCGGCGAGCAGGAACTCGGTGGCGCCCAACGAGCGGGCCAGCTCCTCCTTGGCGGGGGAGACGTCCACGGCGATCACCGGGTCGGCCCCGGCCAGACGGGCCGCCTGCAATGCCGACAGACCGACCCCGCCCAGTCCCATGATCACGGCGGACTGCCCGGCCCGCACGGCGGCGGAGTTGTTGACGGCGCCCCATCCGGTGAGCACCGCGCACCCCAGGACGGCCGCGGCCGCCGGGTCCAGGCCGTCGGGCAGCGGTACCACGGCGTCCGCGTCCATCACGGTGGCCTCGGCGAACGCGCCGCAGCCCAGCCCGGGATGGACGGGGGTGCCGTCGGTGAGGTGGGCGTAGGGGACGGCCGCCCGGTCCAGGGCGTGCTTGCACAGGTGGGGCTCGTCGTTGCGGCAGAACCAACAGGCGCGGCAGGCCGGCGCCCAGTTGAGGATGACGTGCTGGCCCGGGCTCACCGAGGTGACGCCCTCACCGACGGCCTCGACGGTCCCGGCGCCCTCGTGGCCCAGGACGGCGGGCCACTTCTGGGCGAGGGTCCCGTTGGACAGGGACAGGTCGGAGTGGCACACCCCGGCCGCGGCGATGCGGACCCGTACCTGACCGGGGCCGGGGTCGGGCAGTACCAGGTCCCGGATCTCGGGGGGCGCGCCCAGTGCGGAGAAGACGGCGGCCTTGACGGTCGTACTCATGGGAGGAACTCCAATCACGGACTGCCGTGACACTAGCAATACCGACCGGTCGGTTCACGAACGGGGCTCGGTATGGGGAGGTTTCGGTCCGATCGATCCCCTGACCCGTTCTTTGTGCTTCTCGACCGGTATTTTGCCCGGTCACGGTGATCATGGGAGCAAGGGAGGCACCATGGTCAATCCTGTCTGGGTGGGCACTCTGATGTTCGGCGAGGTCCCGATAGGGATCCGCCTCTACAGCGCCCGCGAACGGCGCGGTCCGGTCCTGCACCAGTTCGAACGCGGCACCGCCGACCGCATCCGCTACGTCCGCGTCAACGAGCGCACCGGCGAGGAGGTTCCCGCCGAGGACATCGTGCGCGGCGCCCGCACCGCCGTCGAGGACGAGTACGTCGTCCTCGAACCCGAGGAGGTGGAGGAGATCCTCCCGCACGGGTCGCGCACCATGCGCATCGACGGGTTCGTCTCCGAGGGCGCCGTCGGGCCCCTGTGGTACGCCGCCACCTACTACGTCGCCCCGCGCGACCCCGGCGACGCCGAGCCCTATCGGCTGCTCCACAGCGCCCTGGACCAGACCCGCCGGGTGGGCACCGCCACGGTGGTCCTGCGCGACCGCGAGTCCCCGGTCCTCATCGAACCGATCCGGGGCGTGTTGTCGGCCTCGACCCTGTGGTGGCCGGACGAGGTGCGCACCCCCGACGACGTCATGCCGCCTGTGCCGCACGTCGCCCTGGGCAAGGAGGAGCTGGCCCTGGCCCGCGAACTCGTCGGCTCCATGGCGATGGACTGGGACCCGGCCCACTACGACGACAGCTACGGTCACCGACTGACCGAGCTGGTCCGGGCCAAGGCCAAGGGGGGGACCATCACCCACCGTCCCGGCGACAGGAGCCGTCCGCGCCGTCCCGAGGGCCGCGCGGACGACGCGCTCCAGGACGCGCTGCGCCGCAGCCTGCCCGGCCCGCGACCGCCCGGCCGGGGCGAGGGTCGGCGCACCAAACGCGAACTGCTCCGGCGCGCCTCGGAACTGGACGTGCCGGGCCGCTCCAAGATGAACCGCGAGGAACTGGAGGAGGCGGTGTCCCGGGCGGGTGGGCGCTGATCACGATCCCCGCGGGTGCGGGGATCTTTTCATCGGACCGTTCCTCTTGGCCCGACCCGGGCGCGGGTATCCCTTCATCGAACGTGGTGGACCACGGGCGATAAAGACCTGTACCACCGCGGCTCGTCCCGTGTTCTGAACGGTTTTCACTGGAGGTTCAATGGAGAACCCGGCCGGTTCGGTGGCTGTTCGACGGCACTATCTGATGTGCCGTCCCACCTACTTCGCGGTCGAATACGCGATCAATCCCTGGATGGACCCGGCGGTGCGGGTCGACCGGGACAGGGCCATTCGACAATGGGAGGCGCTGCGCGACCTCTATCTCGAACTGGGGCACGAGGTCGACGAGATCGCCCCCATCGAGGGACTGCCCGACATGGTGTTCGCCGCCAACGGCGGCCTGGTGGTGGACGGCCGGGTCTACGGCGCCCGGTTCGCCAGCGCCGAGCGCACGCCGGAGGGGCCCGCCTACCTGGAATGGTTCCGCGCGGCCGGGTTCTCCGAGACCCGCGAGCCCAAGCACGTCAACGAGGGGGAGGGCGACTTCATCACCCTCGACGACGTGATCCTCGCCGGTACCGGATTCCGTACCGACGCCGCCGCGCACCAGGAGGCCGAACGTTTCCTGGGCCGTCCGGTCGTGACCCTGCAACTGGTCGATCCGCGTTTCTACCACCTGGACACGGCGCTGTTCGCCCTGCCGGGCGACCGTATCGCCTACCATCCGGGCGCCTTCTCCGCGGGGAGCCGTCGGGTACTGGAATCACTGTTCCCCGACGCCCTGATCGCCACCGAGGACGACGCCCGGGTCCTGGGCCTCAACGCGGTCTGCGACGGGCGCAACGTGGTCATCGCCGCCGAGGCCGTCGCATTGGCCGACCGGCTGCGCGCCGAAGGGCTGATCGTCCACCCGGTCGAGCTCGACGAATTGCGCAAGGCCGGCGGCGGCGCCAAGTGCTGCACGTTGGAGCTGCGTCCCGCGCGCCTGTGAGGCCGTACGCACCGCGCTGACAAGGGGCGGCCGGGAACCGCGCACTCCTGTGCGGTATCCGGCCGCCCAAACCTCCCCGAATGTGGGAAACGCCACCATGTGTAAGGGTGGACTCACCGGTAGTCACAGGTCATGCGGTCGCCACGGAATCCGAAGGCGTCCTCGTCGAAAACCGGGTGACGACAGGCCCTGGTGAAAACGCGGCGAACCAATAAAGTTCTGAAACGTGAAGACCAAACAGCGCAGACTGCCCCGTCGGATCCGTGAACAGCTGATGATCGACGCCGCCGTCACGGCCTTCTCCCGAAGCGATTACCACACGGTGCGCGTCGAGCAGATCGCCGAGGCCGCGGGCACGTCCAAGCCGACGATGTACCACTATCTGGGCTCCAAGGAAGGTATTTTCAACGCCTGTGTGCGCCGCGAATCCGAGCGGCTCATCCTCGCCCTGCGCACCGCCGCCCACGACCCCTCGATCCCCGCCGGGGACGACCCCCTGCGCCGCGGAATCCGTGCCTTCTTCGGATTCGTGGTCGACAACCGGGAGAGCTGGACCGTCCTGTACCGTCGCGCCGCCGCACAGGGCGGCCCCTTCGCCGCCGAGGTGACCCGGGCGCGCGACCGCGTCCTGGCCGAGGTCACCGCCCTCATCACCACCTGCGGCGGCCTGCCCGGGGCCGCCGACTCCCGCGACGCCGAACTCCTGGCGCGGATCGCGGTCAGCACCGCCGACGCGTTCGCCGACTGGCTGCTGGACCATCCCGAGGAGAGCCCCGACACCATGGCCGACCACGTCACCGCTCTGACGTGGGCGCATCTGGAGGCCCGCACCGTCACGGCCGGAGGCTGAGACGGGGCGCGTCCGTGCGCCGGAGCGCCCCGCCGCTCCGGCTCAACCGATCGCGCTCATCATGTGCTTGACCCGGGTGTACTCCTCCAGGCTGTAGGACGACAGGTCCTTGCCGTAACCCGAGTGCTTGAAGCCGCCGTGCGGCATCTCCGACACCAGCGCCCCGTGGGTGTTGATCCACACCGCACCGAAGTCCAGCTCCGCGCCCACCCGCAGCGCCCGGGCGTGATCGGTGGTCCACACCGACGACGCCAGCCCCTGTTCCACCCCGTTGGCCAGCGTGACCGCCTCCTCCTCGGTGGCGAACCGCTGCACGGTGATGACGGGGCCGAAGATCTCCTCGCGCACGATCTCGTCATCGGCGCGCAGCCCCGTGACCACGGTCGGGGCCAGGAAGAACCCGCGATCGCCCACCCGGTGCCCGCCGGTCGCCACCGTCGCGTGCGCGGGCAGCCGCTCGATCAGGCCCAGCACCCGGGCGAACTGGTCGGCGTTGTTGAGCGGACCGAAGTCGCTCGCCTCCCCGCTGGGCAGCCCGGTGACCCGCCCCTTCGCCCGGGCGACCAGCTCGGCCACGAACGCGTCGTGCAGATCCTCGTGCACCAGCACCCGGGAGGCGGCGGTGCAGTCCTGCCCGGCGTTGAGCAGCCCGGCGGCCAGCACGCCCTCGGCGGTGTCGGCCGGGTCGGCGTCGGCGAAGACCAGTGCCGGCGCGTTGCCGCCGAGTTCCAGGTGCAGGACCTTCAGGTCCTCCGACGCCGCCCGGGCCACCTGCACGCCCGCCCGGGTGGAACCGGTCACCGAGACCAGCCGCACCGCCGGGTGGGCGGCCACCAGTCGGCCGGTGTCGCGGTCTCCGACCACCGTGTTGAGCACGCCGGCGGGCAGGACACCGGCGGCCAGCTCGGCGAGCATCACCGTGGTGGTGGGCGTGGTCTCGGCGGGCTTGAGCACCACCGTGTTCCCGGCGGCCAGCGCCGGACCGATCTTCCAGACCGCCATCATCAGCGGGTAGTTCCACGGGGTGATGCCCGCGCACACCCCCAGCGGTTCACGACGGATCCAGGAGGTGTGGCCCTCCAGGTACTCGGCCGCGGCCCGGCCCTCCAGGTGGCGGGCGGCCCCGGCGAAGAACCTCAGGGTGTCCACGCAGAAGGGGATCTCCTCGTTCAGGACGTCCGCGCGAGGCTTGCCGGTCTCGCGGCACTCGGCGTCGGCGAACTCCTCCGCCCGGGCGGCCAGGGCGTCGGCCAGGGCGAGCAGGGCGTCCTGGCGGCGGGACGGGGTGGCGCGCCGCCAGGCGGCGAAGGCCCGTAGGGAGGAGTCCATGGCCGCCTCCACCTCGGCGGCCCCGAAGACCCCGGAACGGCCGTGGACCTCGCCGGTGACCGGGTCGACGAGCTCCAGGACGGGACCCTCCGGGGCGGGCAGCGGCTCGCCGTCGACGAGACCGGGCAGGGTGGCGAACTCGTGGATGCGCATGTGTCCTCGTGTCGATGGGGTGATGGAACGGGTGGGGGCGTGGGCGGTCGTGATCAGGCCGGGACGCTCGGACGCGGCTCCGGTTCGGGCTCGGTGTCCGGCGCGGCCGGGACCAGTCGGGGCCCGGCGGGCCCGAACACCGACCGCGGTTCGGGGAAGAGCACCAGCGCGGCCGGGTAGACGACGGCGGCGGTGAGCAGCGCCACCGGCAGGCTCAGGTCGATGCCGCCGGCCAGGTTCCCCAGCGGCCCCACCAGCATCGGTGTGTTGGCGAAGACCAGACCCATCGCGGCGGCGGCCAGCCAGGCGGTCATGGCGCGCCAGTTCACGCCCCGGGTGAACCAGTAGGCGCCGCCCCTGCGGCCCTCGTTGAACACCTGGAGGTCCTCGACCCGGTAGAACCCACGCCGGAACAGGTAGCCCAGCATCAGGATGACCATCCACGGCGAGGTGAGCAGCACGATGAGGATCACGAAGGCGTTGATCGTCTCGACGATGTCGAACAGGAACGTGCCGACGAAGATCAGCACCAGCGCCAGACAGCCCACCACCACGGTGCCCTGCACCCGGTTCAGCCGCGGCACCAGGGAGGAGAAGTCCAGGCCGGTGCCGTACAGCGCGGTGGTGCCGGTGGAGAGACCGCCGACGAGGGCCACCAGCAGCAGCGGAAGGGCGTACCAGAGCGGGGAGACCACGGCCAGGCCCGTCACGTAGTCGCCGGGGTCGGCGACCAGGGTGGCGGTGGCCAGTCCGAAGAAGAACGGGAGCAGGGTCGCGACCTGCGCCAGGAACGGCGCTGCCAGCATCGACCGGGTGGAGTGGGAGGCGGGGATGTACCGCGACCAGTCGCCCAGGAACCCGCCGAACGACACCGGGTTGGCCATGATGGTCAGCACCGCCAGCACCCAGGTGGGCCAGAATCCGCCCAGGAGGTACTCGCCGCTGCCCGCGTACGACGGGTCGAAGGAGCCGCCGTAGGCGACCGCGCCCAGCAGCATCAGGGCGCTGCCGGCCACCACCGCGACCTTGTTGATCAGCAGCATGAACCGGTACCCGTACACGCAGACCGCGAACACGGCCACCGCGATGACCCCGTAGGCCGTGGCGCGCAGTCCGTCACCGCCCTCGTACCCGAGACGGGCGGTGGCGCCGACGATGGCGTCGCCGCTCACCCACACCGAGATGGAGAAGAACGCCACGGCGGTCAGCAGCGACAGCAGCGACCCCAGGGCGCGGCCGACCACACCGAAGTGGGCACCGGAGGAGACGGCGTTGTTGGTGCGGGTGCGCGGCCCGAACAGGGCCATGGGCGACAGGATGAGCGCGCCGACGATGACACCGACCACGGTCGCGGCAGCCGAGGCGGCGAACCCGAGCCCGTAGGCGATCGGCAGGGTGCCCAGAATGATGGTCGCGAAGGTGTTGGCGCCGCCGAACGTGAGCCGGAAGAGGTCGAAGGGCCGGGACGTCTGGGCCCGGACGGGGATCGGCGCGACCCCGTAGGTCTCGATCTCCGTCACCTTCTGTGGTGCTTCGATCTCGATCGGTGATGGTTCCTGGTGTGCGGACACGGCGTGCTCCAGAGGAGGGGGATGTCCCCGCGGGATGTCGCGGGTGATGGGGAGGGGCGGCGGTCGCGCGGCGCCGTTGACGCGCGACCGCCGGACCGGGACCCGGACGGGCCGGGCCCCGGGGGACTCAGGCCGTGCGGCCGTGGTTCAGCGCCAGCACGCCGACCAGGTCGTAGGCGACGTGGGAGGCGGCGGTGGAGGTGATCTGCGCGTGGTCGTAGGCGGGGGCGACCTCCACCACGTCGGCGCCCACCAGGTTGCAGGAGGACAGGCCCCGCAGGATCTCCAGCAGTTCGCGGCTGGTGAGCCCGCCCGCCTCGGGGGTGCCGGTGCCGGGCGCGTGCGCCGGGTCCAGCACGTCGATGTCCACCGACACGTACAGCGGCCGGTCGCCGATCCGCTGGCGCAGGGCGTCGGCGATCTCGTCCACGCCCTTGCGCATGACGTCGGCGGAGGTGACGATCCCGAACCCGAACCGGCGGTCGTCCTCCAGGTCCTTCTTGCCGTACAGCGGGCCGCGGGTGCCCACGTGGCTGATCGCCTCGGTGTCGAGGATGCCCTCCTCCACCGCGCGCCGGAACGGGGTGCCGTGGGTGTAGGGCTCGCCGAAGTAGGTGTCCCAGGTGTCCAGGTGGGCGTCGAAGTGCAGCATCGCGATCGGACCGTGCCGCCGGTACAGCGAACGCAGCAGCGGCAGCGCGATGGTGTGATCGCCGCCCAGGGTGACCAGGCGGGTCCCCGCCCGCACGAACTGCGAGGCGGCCTCGTCGATGGTCTCCACCGCGTCGCCGATGGAGAAGGGGTTGACCGCGATGTCACCGCCGTCGACCACCTGGGCGACGGCGAACGGGGACACGTCCAGCCCCGGGTGGTAGGGGCGCAGCAGTCGGCTGGCCTCGCGGATCGCCGAAGGGCCGAACCGGGCGCCGGGCCGGTAGGAGACACCGGAGTCGAAGGGGACGCCGACCACGGCGATGTCGGCCCGCTCGACCTGGTCGATGCGGGGCAGCCGCGCGAACGTCGCCGGTCCGGCGAAACGCGGTACGAGGCTGGAGTCGGTGGGTCCGATCGGTGCGCTCATCGGTCGGTGGTGTCCCTCTCGTGGTCGGCGCGCGCGGCGCGGCGGATGTCGGTGCGCCCCGCGACGTCATCGGCGCAGGTCACACGCGTTTCGGTCAGGCTAGGCGGGAACAGGGGCACGCTCCAGTGGACGAATCGCACAGTCGAGTGTGTTCTTCTGGTCGGAACATCCCGAATGGTCGCGCACACGTCGACCGCGGTGACACGGGGGAAACACGGGCGGGGGAACGCGGATGGAACGGGGCGAGGAACCCGGTGAGGTCGAGGGCATCGCGCTGGGAGTCGTGCTGGCCCGACGCGATCTGGACCTGCGCCCGGTCGTGGCGTCCGGGGACCCGAGGGTGACCTGGGCGGTGTCCAGCGAACTGGCCGATCCCACCCCCTATCTGCGCGGCGGCGAACTGCTGCTGACCGCCGGCAGTGACCTGCCGGCCGATGCCGCCGGGGTGCGCGCCTACGTCTCCGCCCTGGTGGAGACCGGGGTGGCCGCCCTCGGGTTCGGTGTGACCCCGGTCCACGACCTGGTTCCGGCCCACCTGGTGGAGCAGTGCCACCGGCAGGGGCTGCCCCTGATCGAGGTGCCCCGGCCCACACCCTTCGCCGCGGTCGGCCGGGCCGTCGCCGAGGCCCTGGAGGAGGTCCGTCTGCGGGACCTGCGCCGCCTGGGCGAGGCCCACCGCGACATGGCCCGCGCGATCTCCGCCCCCGACCCCGGCGATCGGATCCTGCGCGTGCTGGCCTCGGCCCTGCGCGCCTGGGCCCTGGTGCTCGCCCCGGGGGGCGGGGGAGCGGTGCGCGCCACCCCCGACGCCCCGAGCGATCCGGGGCCGGAGGCCGCCGAACTCCTCGACCGCCTCACCGCGCCGGCCGGGCCCCGGAGCGCCAAGTCCCGCCTGGGCGACGCGGAGGTGTTCTGGCACACCGTGGGCACCCCGCCCCGCGAGCACGGGGTGCTCCTGGTGGGCCGACCCGAACCGCTGGGCGTCACCGATCGCGCCGTCCTGCGCACCGCCACCGCCCTGCTGGACCTGATCGCCCGCACCACGCCGGGGCCGCCTCCGGTCCCGGGCGCGCTCGTCGCCGCGCTCCTGCTCGACGACGATCCGGGCGCGGGGGCCGCACCGCTGCTGGCCGACCTGGTCGGCGCCCCGGACGCGATCCGCTACCGGGTCCTGCGGGCCGTCCCCGACGGACGGACCCGCCCCACCCCGCCCGCCCGGCTCCCCCTGCCGACCCCGGTCGTGGGGGCCCTCCCCGACGGCACGGTCCGCGCCGTGCTCGCCGACAGGGGCGCCGCCGAGCACCGCGCCGACCTGGACGCCCTGGTCCCGCACGGGTGGATCGCCGTGATCGGCGACCCCGTGTCGCCCGGAGCGCTGGTCGGGGCGGACCGCCGGGCGGGCGCCCTGATGGCCCGTGCCCGCACGGTGGGCGCTCCGATCCTGTGGGAGGAGGACGCGGACCCCTTCGCGTCCCTGGTGGACGCGTCCGGCACCGACGCGTTCGCCCGCCGGGTCCTGGGGCCGCTGGCGGAGGACGACGACACCGCCCGGACGCTGCGCCGCACCCTGCGGGCCTGGCTGACCCGACACGGCGGCTGGGACCGGGCCGCCGCCGATCTGGGCGTGCACCGCAACAGCGTTCGCTACCGGATCGGCCGGATCGAACGCGAACTGGGGGTGGACCTGGCCGATCCCGAGCAGCGGATGCGATTGTGGTTCGCGCTCACCCGCCTGTCCGAGGGGTGAACCGCGGTTTCCGTGCCGAACGGGGTACCGCGGGTCCGCCAAGGGCCGCCGCGTCCCGGGACCGGGGCCGTGGTGCACGTGCGTCCGTCCGGTGCCGACGCCTGTCCCGAACGGTCATCGGCCGCCACCGGACCGCGGTGACCTGTGGTGATGGAATCGTCGGTGGGAGCGCCCCCTTCGGTCGTTCCTGTCCGTTATCGGCCAATGGTGCGCCATCCCTTGCGCGGTGGCTGTTCTCGACCTTCGCGATGGTGGAGGCTGGAGTGCCACCCCGCGGCACCCCTCATCGAAAACGGAGGTGGAAGGCGCCATCGACGTCCGAAACGCGCCTCTGTCGCGGTTCGCTCACCGACGCCGAATCCGAAGCAGGACACTGGATGGACGCCACCGTGAACACGAGGTCAGGGAGCCTTATGTCGTTTCCCCCGTTGGACACGGCCTTGCCCGCAGGGGCCGATGCCCGCGAACACGCGCTCCTGCTGCGCCGGGTGCACGAGGCCTCCCTGAGCGGGGATCCGAGTCCGGCCCGGCCCCGTCCGGTCATCGAGGACTCGTGGAGCCGGACGCGCCGTTTCGGCATCGACCCCGACGCCGGGCCGCCCCCGCGCATGGTCTCCCTGGAGGAACTCCACCGGCGCAGGGAGGACTCCCCCATCTCCGAGGTCCTGCCGCTCATCCGCCGATCACTGGTGTCGGTGGCCGACGAGGCCGACCACATCATGCTGGTCACCGACGCCTCGGGACAGATCCTGTGGCGGGACGGCGCGCACCGGATCCGCACCATGGGCGACCGGGTCGGTCTCATCGAGGGGGCCTACTGGAACGAGGGCAGCACCGGCACCAACGCCATCGGCACCACACTGGTGGTGGGCCGGCCGGTGCAGGTCTACTCGGCCGAGCACTTCGTGCGCAGCCTGCACGCCCTGACCTGTGCCTGCGCCCCCATCCACGATCCGCGCGACGGCCGCCTGCTCGGCGCCATCGACGTCACCGGACCGGTCAGCACCGTCCACCCCTCCACACTGGCCCTGGTCAGCGCCGTCGCCCAACTGGCCGAGGCGCACCTCCAGAGCATCCACCACACCCACCTGGAGCGGTTGCGCTCGGTCGCCGCGCCCCTGTTGGCGGGGATGAGGGAACGCGCCCTGGTCGTCGACGACACCGGGTGGACCGCGGCCGTCGTCAACATGGAACCGGTCCGCCGGGTCCTGTTGCCCAAGCACCACGAGACCGGGACCGCCTGGCTGCCGGCCCTGGGGGAGTGCTCCCTGGAACCACTACCGGGCGGCTGGCTCATCCGTCCTCGGCCCGCGGAGTGCGCCTCCCCCTCCACCGTCACCCTCGATCTGTCGGGGCCCGCCCCGGCGGTGACCGTGGCCGGCAGCAGTGGCCGCTGGGCGCACCGGCCCACCCCGCGTCACGCCGAGCTGTTGCTGCTGCTGGCCGTCCACCGGTCCGGGCGCACCGCCGCCCAGCTGTCCCACGACGTGTTCGGCGCGGTCGGGCACGTGGTGACGGTGCGCGCCGAACTGTCGCGGCTGCGCCGTCACCTGGGCGGCATCGTGGAGAGCCGCCCCTATCGCTTCAGCGAGGACGTGGTGGTGCGGGTCGTGCTGCCCGACCATCCGGAGGACCTGCTGCCGGGCTCGGTCGCCCCCGGGGTGCGCGCCCTGCGCTCCCGGGTCGGCTCCGGCGAGCGGGCGATTCCGCTGGGTGCGGAGTCCGCAACCTAGTGCAACCGTTGCGGTCCGGTGGTCGGACGCGTTTCATGGGGTGTGCGCGGCCCCTACCGGGGACGATCATCGGGCGAGAGAGGGCACGACGGTCGTCGAACCGGGAGCGGTACCGGCGTTCGTCGCCTTCACGGACCTTGAGGGGGGTCCCGGAGGCGACGGGCGCGTCCACAGGCCGGAGGTGGGCCCATGGGGACCTCGGGGGAGTCCCCGGGCCGTCCGCGCGTCGGCGGCGTCCCGGCTCGGTCTCTCCGGGGCGCCGCCCTCCCCGTTCAGTCGCCGACGCGGGCCGTGTCCGACCGCCGCTGCGTCGCGTCGTCGGCGACGGCCGGCGCGCACTGGATACAGTCCATGCGGAAGACCTCCTCGCCGTCGACGGTGCCCACGAACGTCCCGGGCAGGCCGTCATCGCCCACGGGCCGGGCGGCCAGCGCCTCACGCGACAGCTCCCCCTCGAAACGGACCTCCGCGCCCTGCTCGGTGGTCCCGGCGCAGTGGACGGTGGTGCCGTCCGCCCGGTCGGCGCCCTCGCCCGCCTCCTGGGAGGGCGAGGCGTCGGCGGGCGGTGTGACGGTGCACTCCAGGGCGCCCTCGATCGGGTGGCCCTCCCGGGCGAAGGCGCGCTCGGCGCCCGGGCGCAGCACGGTGATCGCCAGGGCCTCGGCGGCCTTCTGCAACTCCACCACGGCGGGGTCGACCTCCGCCGCGGGCGCGCACGAGGCCAGGGCGCAGGCCGTCCCCAGCAGCAGGGCCGCCAGCGGTGCGCCGGTCACGGTCGAGCGGACTCCCATGGTCTTCCCCCCGGATCATCGGCCGCGCCCGCGGGGCGCGGTGTTCCCGCCCCCACCGTCCCCGAGAGGAGCGCTCCGACCCGGATCCGACACGGTCACCGGGGGTGAAGAATCGTTCATGATCCGGTCATCGGTGTGCGCGTCGCACCGGCGGAACGGGTACCCCTCGGGTGATGATCCGGACAAGTCCGCCGAAAGGGGAGAACGTGACTAAAAGCATGAATCCCCACGCGGCCAGGGGCCGGACCACGCCCTGCGTTACACTCGGTGCATTTACCGGACCGTGTTCGCGCACGGCCCGTCCGGCCCGAGCGCCACATCGGGATCGCCCCGGCCCGGCCGTCACCGGCGACCCGTGTGAACCACAGGTCCGTCGCGGGCGTCGTAACCAGGACCAACGATGATCCCGGAACGACGTCGCGGCGAACCGCCCGACCGTCCTTCCCAACGGAGGTGGATCGTGTCCACTGACCCCCGAGAGCAGCAGCCCGACCGACAGGGCTCGCGCATCGACCCGCACGTCGGCCGCTACGCACGCCGAGCACAGGGCATGGTCGCATCGGAGGTCCGGGCACTCTTCGCCGTCGCGTCCCGCCCCGAGGTCGTCTCCCTGGCCGGTGGCATGCCCAACGTCGCCGCGCTGCCCCTGGACCAGATCGGCGAACTCGTCAAGGACGTCGTCTCCGAGGAGGGCGCGGCGGCCCTACAGTACGGTTCCGCCCAGGGCGACCCGATCCTGCGCGAGCAGCTGTGCGAGTACATGAGGCTGGAGGGCATCAGCGCCTCCGCCGACGACGTCATCGTCACCGTCGGCTCCCAGCAGGCACTGGACCTCATCACCCGGGTCTTCGTCGACCCCGACGACGTCGTCCTCACCGAGGCGCCCACCTACGTCACCGCCATCAACACCTTCGCCGCCTTCCAGGCCGACATCCGGCACGTGGGCATGGACGAGCAGGGCGTGATCCCCGAGGAGCTGGAGGAGGCCCTGGTCCGCGCCGAGCTGGACGGGCGCCCGGTCAAGTTCTTCTACACGATCCCCAACTTCCAGAACCCGGCCGGCATCACCATGAGCACCGAGCGCCGGACCGCGGTCGTGGAGGCCTGCCGGCGCCACGACGTCCTCATCGTCGAGGACAACCCCTACGGGCTGCTGCGCTACGACGGCGAACCCCGGCCCACCCTGTACTCCCAGGGTGAGGGCAACGTCGTCTATCTCGGCTCGCTGTCCAAGACCCTGTCCCCGGGCCTGCGCATCGGCTGGGCCCTGGCCCCGGCGGCGGTGCGCGCCAAACTCGTCCTGGCCGCCGAGTCGGCCATGCTCAGCCACTCCACCTTCAACCAGTTGGTGGTGCGCCGTTACTTCAACATGTTCCCCTGGCGCGAGCAGATCAAGGTCTTCAACGACATGTACAGCGAGCGTCGAGACGCCATGCTCGCCGCCCTGAGCACGATGATGCCCGACGGCTGCACCTGGACGCGCCCCGAGGGCGGCTTCTTCGTCTGGGCCACCCTGCCCGAGGGCATCGACGCCAAGGCCATGCTGCCCCGCGCCGTCAGCGAACGCGTCGCCTACGTGCCCGGCACCGGTTTCTACGCCGACGGCCGCGGTCGCCAGAGCATGCGGCTCAGCTTCTGCTATCCCACCCCCGACCAGATCCGCGAGGGGGTCCGTCGCCTGGTCGGAGCGATCGAGGGCGAAGTGGACCTGCGTGATACGTTCGGCACCACCCTGGTCCCACCCACCGAGGGCGACCAGGCACCCGCCCCCGACCTGCCCTGATCCCGAGGGGCATCGAGCACCATGACAGCACAGAAGGAGGTCCGCGCCGTGGCCGACCTTGACCGCGTTCTCGTTCTCGCCGGGGGCCTGTCCCCCGAACACGAGGTGAGCGTCCACTCCGGGCGCAGCGTCGCCGAGGCGCTGCGCCGCCTGGACGTGGAGGTCCAGGTCGCCGACGTCGACTCCACCCTGCTGGACCGCCTCGCCGCGGACCCGCCCCAGGTGGTCTTCCCCGTACTGCACGGGTCGGCCGGCGAGGACGGCACCATCCGCGAGGTCCTGGAGCTGATCGGGGCCCCCTACGTGGGCGCCCGCCCCGCCGCCTGCCGGCTGGCCTACTCCAAGCCCGCGGCCAAGGCGCTCATGGCCGCCCACGGGGTGCGGGTGCCGCGCGGCGCGGTCCTGCCCAAGTCGGCGTTCCACGACCTGGGCGCACCGGCGTTGCTGACCCGCCTGGCCGACCGGCTGGGGTCGCCGCTGTTCGTCAAGCCCGACCGGGGCGGTTCGGCGTTCGGCGCCACCCCCGTCACCGGGGTCCAGGACCTGTCCGCCGCCCTGGTGTCGTGCTTCGCCTACAGCGACTCCGCCCTCGTGGAGGAACAGGTCCAGGGCACCGAGCTGGCGGTGGGCGTGCTCGACACCGGGAACGGTCCCGTCGCCCTGCCGCCGGTGGAGATCGTGCCCGACGGCGGCGTCTACGACTACGCGGCCCGCTACACCGCCGGGCGCACGGAGTTCTTCTGCCCGGCCCGGGTGACGGACGAGGTCGTCGAGGCGGCCCGCGAGGTGGCGCTCGCCGCGCACCGCACCCTGGGGCTGCGGGACCTGTCCCGCACCGACCTCATCGTCACCGACGACGGCGAGGTCATCTTCCTGGAGACCAACGTGGCCCCCGGGCTGACCGAGACCTCCACCTTCCCGATGGCCGCGTCCGCCGCCGGACTGGACTTCGCGGTCCTGTGCCGTGAGTTGGCCCACCAGGCACTGCTGCGCGGCTGACCCGCGCGCGAAGGGGCCCGTCACCGGACGGGCCCCTTCGGTGTCTCCCGGACCCGTCGAAGGGCCGGTCGGCCACCACGCCACGGCGGCCCACCGGCCCGGTCGGACCCGTGTCACCGGCCCGACGCCCCGATGACATCACGTCCCCGAGGGGGCGGGCAAGGGGGGCGGATCAGGGCGACAGGGCCCGGCCGATCACGTCCGTGAGGGTGGCCCGCACCAGCTCCACCTTGTAGCGGCTGCCCGGCAGCGGAGAACAGCGCGCGACCACCTCGGCGAGCGCGGCGTCCACCTCCGGGCCGGGGGGCGTGCCCGGTACCGCGCCCACCAGCGCGGTCTCCACCTCCGGTAGCCGTAGCGGGACGCGGGCCACCGCGCCCACGGCCACCGCGGCCCGCTCCACCGTCCCGTCCGGGGCCGGCGACAGCCGGACCACCGCCTCCACCAGCGGCCACTCCGCCCGGGACCGGCCGGCGGCCCGGCGGTGCGCGACCCGCTCGCCCGGTGTCCCGGCCGGCAGCGTCACCGCCACCAGGATCTCGTCGGGCGAGAGCCGGTGGTCCCGCACGGGGTCGACGGCGTCGTACAGGTCCGCGATGGGCAGCGTGCGCGCTCCGCCCGGACCGACGACCTCCACCCGGGCGTCGTGCGCCAGGAGCGCCACCGCCAGGGACGACGGATGCGGGGCCGCGCAGACACCGGAGTCGAACACCACCCCGTGCAGGTGATCGCCCTCCCGGGACGGGCACCCCGTGCCGCCGGAACGGGCGCACGAGAACACCGGATTGCGCAGATAGGCACAGCGGGTGCGCTGGAGCAGATTGCCGCCCACCGTCGCCGTCCCACGGATCTGCGGGGTGCCCAGCGCCCCGGCGGTCAGGGCCAGGGCCGGATGGGAGTCCAGGTCGGCCAGCGCGGCGACCGTGGTCATCGCGCCGATCCGCACCGTTCCGTCGGCGTTCGGGCCGATCCCGCGCAGGTCGGCGACACCGGTCAGGTCCACCACCGCGGCGGGAGCGGCCTGCTCGACGCCCCCGGCGCGGGGGCGGGCCCCCTCGGCCAGCGCGGCCAGGGCCCCGTCCAGCGAATCGGGTCGGACGATGGTGCTCATCGGATCCCCTCGATCAGTCGGTCCGGGCGCAACGGCAGGTCCCGGGGACGCCAGCCGGTGGCGTCGAAGACGGCGTTGCCCACGGCGGCGGCCACGCCCACGACGGAGACCTCGCCTAGCCCGACGCCGCCGCCGGGGACGTGCTCGAACCCCTCCCGGTGGAAGTACACCTCGGTCTCGGGCACGTCGCCCAACCCCGGGATGCGGTAGTCCTCCAGGTCGTCGGTGAGCACCGCGCCGGTGTTCGGGTCGTGGCGGCGCTCCTCGAACAGGGCCTGGCCCACGCCCTGCACCACGGCGCCCTCGCACTGGTTGCGGGCCTGGCGCTCGGAGTAGATCCGCCCGGCGGCGATCCCCGCCCAGCAGCGGGTGGCGCGTACCCGCCCCAGCAGGGTGTCGACCTCCACCTCCATCACGTGCACGGCGCCGCTCATGCCGCGGCCGATGGCCAGGTCGTCGGCCATCGCGGGGGTCAGCGGCCCCCAGCGGTCGCGGACGCGCCCGCCCACCACGCTCAGCCCCTCGGCGGCGGCCAGCGCCTCCTTGAGGACGTGTTCGTCGATCGGCCCCCGCTCCGGGACCCGCGGGTCCCGGTCGCGCAGCGCCGAGCGCAGCCGGTCGGCGGCGTCGGCGGCGGCCGGGCCCATCGACGTGGTGGTGCGGCTTCCGTAGGAACCGGTGCCGTGGACCGAGGAGGAACGCCCGATCTCCACCCGCACCCCGCCGCCGGGCAGTCCCAGCCGGTCGGTGATGGTGTCGGCGAGCACGGCGCGGATACCGGTGCCCAGGTCCTGGGTGGCCGCGCGGGCCACCAGCGCGCCGTTCTCCACCACCAGCTCCACCCGGGCCCTGGGCCCGTACAGGTACAACCAGTTGGCGGCGGCCACGCCCACCCCGCGTCGGAACCGGCCGGTGCGCGGCCCCCGGGGGCGCTCGCGCCACAGGTCGGTGCGGGCGGCCCGCTCGTACAGCGCGCGGCGTTTGACGTTGCCGTCCCAGCGCAGCCGCAGGGAGAGCGGGTCCTCGCCCAGCCGGCGGGCCATCTCGTCCACCGCCTGTTCCAGGGCCCAGGCCATCGGCGGTCCGCCGGGGCCGCGCATGGGCAGGCCGGGCGGGCGGTGGGTGACCACGTCGAAGTCGCGCACCCGGCGGGGCGCCCGCCCGTACATGAGGAAGGCCAGGGTGGCGGTGCTGGACCCCACCGAGACGCCGCCGTCGCCGTGGGAGTCGACGCTCATCGCGGCCAGGTCCCCGTCCCGGTCGGCCAGGAGCGCCACCCGGGTGCGGGTTCCGGGTCGGTTCCCGGCGTCGGTGAGTTCTTCGGCCCGGGTGAAGGAGACCCGGACCGGGGCCCCGGCCACGCGGGACAGCTCGACGGCGGCCCGGACGTCGGCGGAGATCCCGTTCTTGGCGCCGAAGCCGCCGCCGACGTGTTCGGTGACCACGTGCACCCGGTCCCGGTCCAGGTCCCAGTGGGAGGCGACCCGGTCGGCCAGCTTGCTCACCGACTGGGTGGAGACGAACAGGCGCAGACCGTTCTCCTGCCAGTGGGCGACGCACACGTGCGGTTCCAGGGGACTGTGCAGATGGGTCGCGGTGGTGTACTCCTCGGCCACCAGCAGCGGGTCGCCGGCGGCCGAGGCGGAGCGCAGGCGTGCCACGGCGGTGGGGCCGCGCCAGCTCAGGACCCCCGGGCCGCGCACGTTGCCGGTCCACGGGGCCGGGGGAGTGGGGGCCTCGCCGTAGGCGGGGGCGTCGGCGCGGTCGGCCTTGGTGGGGTGGACCAGGGGCGCGTCGGGGGAATGGGCGGCGTCGAACCCCACGACGGCGGGCAGCGGGTCGTAGTCGACGGCCACGGTGGCGGCCGCGGTCCGGGCGGCCTCGGGGGTGGGCGCGGCGACGGCGGCGATGGGCTGGCCGACGTAGCGCACGGTGCGGTCCGGGGGCAGGAGTTCGACGAGGGGGGTCCGTTCGTCGGCGACGCGGACGGAGCGGACCCGGGCGTGGGGGAGGGCCGAGCGGACGATGACGCCCTCCCATGAGCCGGGCGGGGCGAGGTCGGCGCTGTAGCGTGCGCGTCCGGTGACCTTGTCCAGGGCGTCGAACCGGGGCGGGGCCTCCTCGGGTGCGGTGTCGAACTCCCCGGCGCAGGCGGCGGCGACGGCTGCGGCGATGCCCTCGTAGGCGCCGCAGCGGCACAGGTGTCCGGCCAGGGCGTCGGCGATGGTCTCCCGGTCGGGCCGGGTGTCACCGTGTTCGGCCCGCCAGGTGTCGACGAACACGGAGGCCTCGACGACGAACCCGGGGGTGCAGAAACCGCATTGGAGGCCGTCGTGGGCGGCGAAGGCGCGCTGGACGGGGTGGTCGCCGCCCAGCCCCTCCACGGTGGTGACGGTGCGTCCGGCCAGTCGGTCGGCGGGCAGCAGGCAGGAGACGGTGGGGGAGCCGTCGACGAGGACCGTGCAGGCTCCGCACACGCCGGTGCCGCAGGCGATCTTGGTGCCGGTCAGGCCGAGGCCGTCGCGCAGGTGGGCGGCGGCCGTGGCGGTGGTCGAGTCGGGGACGGGGGTCGGGTGACCGTTGACGTGAGCGTCCATGTCCTCTTCCCGGAGACAATGTTGTCACTGACAACGTAGGGGCGACGCCCCGGGGTGTCAACGGGATTCCGGCAGTGATCGACTGAGGAGCCACGTGGTCGAGGTGACGGTTCCCGACGTGGGGGAGGGACTCGGACCACCGTCCGCGCGGCCACGCCGCCCGTCCTCGGACCTCACTCTCCCCCGGTGCCGTCGGTCCCGGTACCGCCGCCGCCCTCGCCGGTGGTGTCGGTCCCCTCGCCGCCGCCCTCGCCTGTGCCGCCGCCCTCGCCCTCGCCCTCGCCCTCACCGGGGTCCGTGTCCCAGCAGGCGTCGGGGTAGATCTCACAGTCCGGCAACTCGACGGGCACGCACTCCGGGTGGTGCGGGTCGGTGTGGCAGTCGATCGCCTCACCGCCGCCGTCGGTGTGCTCGGTCCCCTCGTCGGGTGGCGTCCAGGTGCCGGTCCCGTCGTCGGTGTCGACGGGTTCCTCCTCGCCGCCGCCTTCGTCACCGCCCTCCTCGTCGGTGGCCGGGTCCTGCACGACGTCCTCGGACGAGGGGGTGGAGCCGACCGGTTCCACGGGCGGGGGAGCGTACTGGCCGGAGACCCAGAACAGGACGCCGCCCAGGGCGGCGAGCACGATCAGCGCCCCCGCGGTCACCCAACCGGCCTTGGAGCGCCGTCGACGCGAGCGACCGCCCGGTGCCACCGATCCGCCGCCGTGGGGAGGGGCGCCGTCGGGCGGGAGCGTGCCGCCGGTCCGGTCGGGCGTCCCGCCCGGCGCGACGTAGGGGGTGACCCGGGTGGCCGGGAAGGCCCCGTCGGGGCCGGATCCGGTGACGCGGGAGGCGGGCGTGCCGCGCCAGGGTCCGTCGGTCCCGTCACCGTCGGGGGTGCCGGTGTCCCCGACGACGGACCTCGCTCCGGTGCCCTCGGCGCCGCCCGCCTCGGAGACGGCCCCGGTGTGGGGGGCCACGGTGGTCGGGGCGCCGGTGTCGGGGCCCGTGTCGGACGGGCCGGAGTCCTCGCGGCGCGGGTCGGGCACGTACGGCGCGAGGCCCGCGGCGGCCCCGACGACCGCGGCGGCGCCGGCGCCGCCGGCTGCGGGGAGGCCGGGTGCGGGAACGGCGTTGATCCTGGCGGTGTCGGTGACCACGGCGGTGGAGGTCTGTTCGAGCAGGAGGGTGGGGGCCTGGGGTGCGGGGCCGCGGCCCAGGAGGGCGCCCAGCACGTCCATGCCGGTGGGCCGGCGGTCGGGCTCCTTGTCCAGGCAGCGTTCCAGGAGGGGGCGCAGGCGTTCGGGGACGTCGGTGAGGTCGGGCGGCTCGGTGAGGACGCGGTCGATGATGCCCATGGTCGTCTCGCCGGGGAAGGCGCGCCGTCCGGTGGCGGCGTAGACCATGACGGCGGCCCAGGAGAACACGTCGCTGGCGGGCCCGAGGGTCTTGCCACGGATCTGTTCGGGGGACATGTAGGAGGGGGTGCCGGCGACGCTGGTGGTCTGGCGGGTGGCGTCGACGATGCGGGCGATGCCGAAGTCGATGACGCGGGGCCCGTCGGGCCCGAGGATGACGTTGCCGGGTTTGAGGTCGCGGTGGACGACCCCGGCCTCGTGGACGGCGGCCAGCGCGGTGATCGTGGCGATGGCGAGGCGGTCCAGGTCGGGTCCGGTGCGGGGGCCGTCGTCCTGGACGGCGGAGCGCAGGGTGGGGCCGGGGACGTACTCGCTGGCGATGTAGGGCGGCTCGGCGTCCATGTCCGCGTCGATGATCGCGGCGGTACAGAAGGGCGCGACGCGGCGGGCGGCGGCGAGTTCCTGGGCGAAGCGGTCCCGCTGGCGGGTGTCGCCGTCCCAGGCGTGGCTCAGGACCTTGACGGCGGTGGGTGTCCCGTCGGGGGTGTGGGCGAGGTAGACCGTGCCCTGGCCACCGCTGTCGATGCGGGAGACGACGGTATGGGGACCGATCTGTGCCGGGTCTGTGGGGAGGAGCGGTGTGGTCATGGGTGCGCCCTGTCCGTGGGGAGCCGCCCGCTGCGGCCTCCATCGCTCACTGTGACGTGGCCGGCGGGGCGTGGGGACCTGACTTGAAGGTAATAATCTCCTTACTTTTTTCGGACAGAGGGGCCGGTTCGCCGCTTTTCGGGCGAACCGGCCTGGTTGTTCGGTGCGGGGTCAGAGCCCGAACGCGTGCAGGGAGAAGTCGAAGAGGAAGACGGCGGTGAGGACCCACATGAGCGGACCGACGTCGCGGGTGCGTCCTTGGGCGGTGCGCAGGACGGTGTGGGCGATGATGCCGACGCCGATGCCGCCGGCGATGTCGTAGGCGAAGGGCATCATCGCGATGGTGAGGAAGGCCGGGACGGCCACTCCCATGTCGGTCCAGTCGATGTCGCGGACGTGGGTCATCATCAGGACCCCGACGAGGACCATGGCGACGGAGGCGGCCTCGGCGGGGACGATGGAGAAGACGGGCGCGAAGACGATGGCGGTCAGGAAGAGACCGCCGGTGACGACGCTGGACAGGCCGGTACGGGCGCCCTCGCCCACGCCGGCGGTGGATTCGACGAAGACGAGCGTCGCGGAGGAACTGGTGAGTCCACCCACGACGGCGCCGGTCCCGTCGGTGACGAGGATCTGGTTGACGCGGGGCATGCCGCCGTCGGCGTCGGTGAGGCCTGCCTTGGCGCCGATGGCGAGGATGGTGCCGACGGCGTCGAAGAACCCGGCGAGGACGAGGGTGAAGAGGATGACGCCGGCGGTGGTGGGACCGGCGGTGGTCCAGGCGCCGAAGAGGTCGACCTGGAAGAGGAGCCCGAAGTCGGGGACGGCGATGGGGCTGTCGGGGAGTTCGGGCGCGCCGCCGCCCCATTGCGCCGTGTCGAGGCCGAAGGCGTGGTGGACGATGACGGCCAGGGCGGTGGCGCCGACGATGCCGTAGAAGATGGCGCCGGGGATGCCGCGGACGAGGAGGACGCCGGCGAGGGTCAGGCCGATGACGAAGATGAGGATGGGCCAGCCGAGGAGGTGGCCGCCGTCGCCGGCGGCGCCGAGCTGGAGGAGGCTTCCTCCCTCGCCCTTGCTGACGAATCCGGCGTTGGCGAGGCCGATGAGGGCGACGAAGAGGCCGATGCCGACGCCGATGGCGATCTTGAGGTCGCGGGGCAGGGCGTTCATGACGGCGGTGCGGACGCCGGTGACGACCATGGCGATGATGATGACGCCCTGCCAGACGACGAGGCCCATGGCTTCGGGCCAGGTCATGACGGGGGCGGCCTGGTAGGCGACGACCGCCATGACCCCGAGGGCGGCGGCGCAGGCGATGGGAGCGCGTCCGACGATGCCCATCATGATGGTGACGAGCCCCGCGGAGAGCGCGGTCATGGTGGTGAGCTGGGCGGGGTCGAGGTGGTCGCCGTTGACGTCGGTGGCGCCGCCGAGGATGACGGGGTTGAGGACGATGATGTAGGCCATCGCCATGAAGGTGGTGAGTCCGCCGCGGAGTTCGCGGGCGGGGGTGGAGCCGCGTCGGGTGATGGAGAAGTAGCGGTCGAGCCAGGATCGACCTTGGGGGGCGGTGTGCGGGCGCTGGGCGCTGTCGCGTGTGGTCATGTCCCCTCCTGGAGGGAAACGGGGCGGCCTTGGGTCGCCTTTTGTGTTTTAACGATCACTCTTCGTGTTCGTCGGTGGCCGTGCCGGGACGTCGTCGTCTCCGGGGGCGCGGGGCGGTGGCGCACGTGTGCGTTGGGCGTGCGCCGTGGGCCGCTCACCGGGTGGGTGAGGGGGCCGGTGGTGCGGCGGGGTGGCCGCCGCACCACCGGTGGGTGCTACAGGGGGATGCCGACGATGTCCTCGGGGCGTACGGGCGCGTGGGTGAGCGCCTTGCCGGTGGCGGCGCGGACGGCGGCCACGACGGCCGGGGTGGAGGACAGCGTGGGGGGTTCTCCGGCGCCGCGCAGTCCGTAGGGGGAGTGCGGGTCGGGGTGTTCGAGGACCTCGATGCGCATGGGCGGGGTGTCGAGGATCGTGGGGATGAGGTAGTCGGTGAAGGACGGGTTGCGGATCTGTCCGTCGCCGACCTGGATCTCCTCCATGAGGGCCAGGCCCAGCCCCTGGGTCGAGCCGCCCTGGATCTGGCCGATGAGCTGGAGGGGGTGCAGGATCTTGCCGACGTCCTGGACGGCGTCCAGGGCGATGACCTTGACGAGGCCGAGTTCGACGTCGACGTCGACGACGGCGCGGTGGACGCACATGCCGAACTGGGTGTGGGACGAGCCCTGGCCGAGGGTGGGGTCGAGCATCTCGGTGGGGCGGTGGTGGTATTCGCGGGTCTCCTCGACAACGGTGCCGTCGGCGAGGAGGTCGGCGAGGGAGACCAGGGCGCCCCGGGCGCGGGAGACGATCTTGCCGCCGGTGAGGGTGAGGTCGTCGTCGCCGACGCCCTCGGGGACGTGGCCCCGGCCGCGGGCGAGGGCGTAGACCTCGTCGCGGACGGCGTGGCAGGCGGTGCGGACGGCGCCGCCGGTCATGTAGCTCTGCCGGGAGGCGGAGGAGGAGCCCGCGGAGCCGACGCCGGTGTCGGCGGGGGCGATGACGACCTTCTCGACGCCGAGTTCCGTGCGGGCGATCTGGCCCTTGACGGTGACCAGGCCCTGGCCGACCTCGGCGGCGGCGGTGTGGACGAGGACGACGGGTTCGCCGCCGGCGACTTCGAGGCGGACGCGGGCGGTGGAGTAGTCGTCGAAGCCTTCCGAGAAGCAGAGGTTCTTGAGTCCGACGCCGTAGCCGATGCCGCGGACGACGCCTTCGCCGCGGGTGGTCCCGGCGACGCCGCCGGGGAGCGTGCGCGAGTCGGCGGGGTCGGGGAGGTCCTCCCGGTCGGGGGGCAGGGGGAGGTCGCGGGCCTGCCGGAGCATGTCCGCCATGGGCAGGGGCATGTCGATCTCTTGGCCGGTGATGATGCGCGACCCCTGGGCCATGGCGTTCTTGACGCGCAGGTCGACGGGGTGTATGCCGAGGGCGTCGGCGAGGCGGTCCATCTGGGATTCGTAGGCGAAGCAGGCCTGGACGGCGCCGAAGCCGCGCATGGCGCCGCAGGGCGGGTTGTTGGTGTAGACGCCGTAGGCGTCGACGCGGGCGTGGGGGATCTCGTAGGGGCCCAGTCCCAGGGAGGAGGCGACGCCGACGACGGCGGGGGTGGCGGAGGCGTAGGCGCCGCCGTCCACGATGACCTCGGCGGTGGCGTAGAGGAGGGTGCCGTCGGCCAGGGCGCCGTGTTCGTAGCGCATCTTGGCGGGGTGGCGGTGGACGTGCCCGTAGAAGGATTCCTCGCGGTTGTAGACGATCTTCACGGGCTTGCGGGTGTGGAGGGCGAGCATGCAGGCGTGGATCTGCATGGAGAGGTCCTCGCGGGCGCCGAAGGCGCCGCCGACGCCGGCCAGGGTGATGCGGACCTTGTCCTGGGGCAGGTCGAGGGCGGGGGCGATCTGGCGCTGGTCGACGTGGAGCCACTGGGTGGCGACGTAGAGGTCGACGCCGCCGTCCTCGGCGGGGACGGCCATGCCGGACTCGGGGCCGAGGAAGGCCTGGTCCTGCATGCCGACCTCGTACGCGTCGGCGACGATGACGTCGGCGCGGGCGCGCAGGGCCTCCAGGGTGGCGTCGGGGTCGCCGGTGGTGAAGTCGCCGGTGCGGATGGGCTGGTGGCGCAGGCGGTTGCCGCGCTGGTTGTACTCGGGGTGGTCGGGGATGGTGCCGGGTTCGTGGACCAGGGGGCACTGGGGGTCCATGGCGGCGCGGCGGGAGTCGGTGATGGGTTCCAGGACCCGGTAGTCGACGCGGACGCGCTCCATGGCGCGGCGGGCGGTCTCGGGGTGGTCGGCGGCGACGATGGCGACGGGTTCGCCCTTGTAGCGGACCTTGCCGTAGGCGAGGACGGGCTGGTCCTCGAATTCGAGGCCGTACCGCTTGGCGCCGGGGACGTCCTCGTGGGTGAGGACCGCCTCGACGCCGGGGACCTTGAGCGCCTCGGTGATGTCGATGGAGAGGATCTCGGCGTGGGGGTGGGGGCTGCGCAGGGTGGCGCCCCAGAGCATGTCCTCCATCCACATGTCGGAGGAGTAGGCGAACTCGCCGGTGACCTTGAGGGTGCCGTCGGGGCGTAGCGGGCTGGCGCCGATGCCGTCCTTGGTGGTGCTGGTCAGGTCGGTGACGGTGCGGGTGGTCGCTGGCATCAGCGGTTCACCTCCTGGGTGAGGCGCTTGTGGGCGTTGCGGCCGCGGGCGGCGGCGGTGTCGCGGGTGACGGTGGTGAGGTCGCCGTCGGCGACGACGGGGCGGGCGCCGACCCACAGGTGGGTCAGGGGCGGGGTGGGGCCGAAGACGGCGGCGATGACGGGGTCGTCGATGACGTCGTGGCCGAATCCGTCGACGCGCCACAGGGCGATGTCGGCGAGCTTGCCGACGGTCAGGGAACCGAGTTCGGTGTCGCGGCCCAGGACGCGGGCGCCGCCGAGGGTGGCCATGTGCAGGGCCTGGCGGGCGGTGAGGGCCTGGGGGCCCTTGCGGGCGCGGGCCATGAGAAGGGCCTGGTGCATCTCCCCGGCGAGGGGCGTGAGTTCGCTGGAGGCGGGGCCGTCGACGCCGAGGCCGACGGGGACTCCGGCGGCGAGGAGCTCGGTGGTGCGGCAGATGCCGGCGCCCAGACGGGCGTTGGAGGTGGGGCAGTGGGCGATGCCGGTGCCGGTGGCGGCGATGCGGTCGATGGCCTCGTCGGAGAGGTGGACGGCGTGGGCGAACCAGACGTCGGGTCCGAGCCAGCCGAGTTTCTCGGCGTACTCGACGGGGGTGCAGCCGAACTCGGACCGGCACTGCCGTTCCTCGTCGAGGGTCTCGGCGAGGTGGGTGTGCAGGCGGACGCCCTTGTCGCGGGCGAGGTGGGCGGCCTGCACCATGAGGTCGCGGCTCACCGAGAAGGGGGAGCAGGGGGCGACCGCGATGCGGGTCATGGACGCCGCCGAGGGGTCGTGGTGGGTGTCGATGGCGTCGGCGGTGCCCGCCAGGGCCCCGTCGAGGGTCTCCACGACGCTGTCCGGCGGGAGGCCGCCCTGGCTGTGGCCGCGGTCCATGGAGCCGCGGGCCAGGTCCAGGCGCACCCCCACCGCGAGCGCGGCCCCGACCTGGGCATCGACGATGTCGCCGCGTCCGGCGGGGTGGATGTAGTGGTGGTCGGAGGCGGTGGTGCAGCCGGACAGGGCCAGGTGGGCGAGTCCGGCGGTGGTGGTGTCGGCGACGATCTCGGCGTCGAGGCGGTGCCAGATCTCGTAGGAGCCGACGAGCCATTCGAAGAGGGTGCCGTCGGTGAACAGGCCCTGGGTGGCCCATTGGTAGAGGTGGTTGTGGGTGTTGACCAGGCCGGGGGTGGCGAGGTGGCCGCGGCCGTCGATCCGGGTGGCGTCCGCGGGGACCAGGTGGGCGGGTGCGGGGCCGTCGCCGACGGCGGTGATGACGCCGTCCCGGGCGATGATGTGCCCGTCGGGGTGTTCGGCGCCGTCGACGGTGGCGATGTGGGCGCCTTCGATGACCAGGGCGTGGGTGCTCATGCGGTGCTTCCTGCGGTGTCGGTGTCGGCGCGGCGGGAGGCGGCCAGGTGGACGGCGTCGAGGATCTTCTCGTAGCCGGTGCAGCGGCAGAGGTTGCCCGCGAGGGCTTCGCGGATCTCGGAGTCGGTGGGGGTGCCGTGGCCGGCGTCGACGGTGCGGTTGAGGAGGTCGTCGGTCTGGACGAGGAGGCCGGGGGTGCAGAAGCCGCACTGGACGGCTCCGGCCTCGACGAAGGCCTGCTGGACGGTGCCCAGGGGGCGGTCGCCGCCCTTGCCGGGGCCTTCGGCGAGGCCTTCGACGGTGCGGACGGAGCGGCCCTCGGCCTGTCCGGCGGCGACCATGCAGGAGCAGACGGTGACGTCGTCGAGGTAGACGGTGCAGGATCCGCATTCGCCCTGTTCGCAGGCGTTCTTGCTACCGGGCAGACCCAGGCGTTCGCGCAGGACGTACAGGAGGCTCTCGCCGGGCCAGACGTTGTCGGCGGTGACGTCTTCTCCGTTGACGTTGATGTTCACGCGCATGGGGCGGTTTCCTTGCGGTAGTCGGTGATGGACCAGGTCAGGGTGCGTCGTGCCATGACGGACAGGGCGTGGCGGCGGTAGGCGGCGCTGCCGCGCTGGTCGTCGATGGGGCGCGCGGCGGCGGCGACGAGTTCGCCGAAGCGCCGGACGGTGGCCTCGGGGAGGGGGACGGGCGCGTCCCAGTCGATCTCGTGGGTGAGGAAGTCCTCGGCGGCCTCGGCGCGCAGGGGGGTGGGGCCGGCGGAGCCGATGCCGGTGCCGACGGTGCGGTCGCGGCCGTTGAGGGCCAGGGCGAAGGACGTGACGGCGATGACCATCGCGTTGCGGGTGCCGATCTTGGCGAAGTGCTGGGGCCCGGTGGGCGTGGGCAGCAGGATCGCGGTGATGAGTTCGTCGTCCTGCCGGGCGGTGGTGCGGAAGGAGAGGTAGAAGTCGCGGGCCTTGACGCGGCGTCGGCCCCGGGTGGAGGCGAGTTCGACGGTGGCGTCGGTGGCCAGGAGCGGCGGGTGGGTGTCGCCGGCGGGGGAGGCGCCGCCGAGGTTGCCGCCGACGGTGCCGCGGTTGCGGATCTGGGGGGAGGCGACGGTGCGGGAGGCCTTGGCGAGCGCGGGCGCCAGGGTGGGGAGTTCGGCGATGACGCGGGTGTAGGGGACGGCGGCGCCCAGGCGGGTGTGGCCGTCGTCGGTGGTCTCCCAGTGGGTGAGCTCGGGGATGCGGGTGAGGTCGAGGAGCACCTCGGGGCGGTGTTTGTCGAAGTTGAGTTCGACCATGACGTCGGTGCCGCCGGTGATGGGGACGGCGCCGGGGTGCTCGGCCTTGGCCTCAAGCGCCTCCTGCAGGGTGGAGGGGCTCAGGAATCGCATGTGAAAGGGTCCTCGTGTCTCGCGTGCCCGGTTGATGTTGTGAAGTAGAGCACTGTCATGTCGCGGCTTCCATCCGGTGATGACATGAAGTGATGGGGTGGGCAACGGTTATCGTTGGTCGTTTCCTACAAGTGGTGTGCGTGGGAGCGTTCGTACGTCCCCACCATGCAAGTCCCGTATCGTCTCGGGGACCATCATCGACACACGGACTCAAGAGGGACGTTCATGCGTCTTGACGATTTGATCGCGGTCGAGCGGCTGCACCTGCGCTTCCTGGTGGGCGTGGAGCAGGCCGATCGTGAGGTGCGGTGGGCCTACACCACCGACCTGCTCGAACCCGCGCGGTATCTGCGCGGGGGCGAGCTGGTGCTGACCGGGATGATGTGGCACGGGGGTCCGGAGGCCGCGGATCGGTTCGTGGCGTCGGTCGTGTCGGCGGGCGCGGTGGCGATCGGTGCGGGGACGGCGCTGGGGGCGGTCCCGGAGGACCTGGTGGAGGCGTGTCGGCGGCGGGGGATGCCGCTGGTGGAGGTGCCGCCGGAGACGTCGTTCGGTGCGGTGACCGAGGAGGTGCTGGGGTCGCACACCCGGCGCCGGTTCGCGGGGTTGGCGCGGCACCGGGACCGGTTGCGGCAGGCGGTGGCCGAGGTGGCGGCGGGCGCTGATTTCGCGGAGGTGTTCGCGCGGGCGTCGGCGCAGGTCGGGGTGCGCGCCTGGGTCATCTCGTCGACGGGTCGACTGGTGGCCGGCGACGGTGAGGGCCTGGGTGCGGGGGAGCGGGAGTGGTTGGCCTCGCGCGCGTTGTCGTGGCCGTTGCTGCCGCACACGACCCGGGTGGCGGGCGCGGGGGAGGCGGTGGTGACCGTGCGGGCGGTGGCGACGTCGCGGTCGCACCCGTTGTCGCGGTGGTTGCTGGTGTGCGCCGGTGATGAGGCGTTGTGGGGCGAGGAGGAGCGCGAGACGGTCGCGGAACTGGAGTCGGTGGCCGTGCTGGCGCGGGGCCGGCTGGAGGAGCGGTGGAGTACCGAGGCCCGTCATCTGGAGGGGGTGGCGCGATTGCTGGCGGCGCAGCGGTTCGACGAGGTGGCTGCGTTGCTGCGGGGCACCCCCGAGGGCGAGGGGGAGGACCACGTGGTGATCAGCGCGGTGATGCTGCCGACGCCGCGTTCGGGTGATCTGACGCGGCATGTGGTGGCGGAGCTGGTGGCGGGGTCGCCGGGCGCGGTGGTGACCGGTGACGGCGACGGCGACACGTTGGCGTTGGTGCCGGTGCCGGCGGGTGAGGCGCCCCGGGCGGCCGAGGGGGTGCGTGCGGCGCTGGTGGCCGGTGCGCGGGTGTTGGAGGGCGGTCTGCTCGATCACCGGTTGGCGCTGGGGTCCTCCTCGGCGGCGCCGGGCGTCCCGGAGCTGCGGGGGGCGGCGGTGGAGGCCCGGCACGCCCGCCGGTTGGCGGAGTTGCGGGGCGGCCGGTGGCGGGTGATCGCCGGCGCGGAGATCGATTCGCACGAGCTGCTGCTGGCGTCGGTGCCCGAGGAGGTGCAGAGCTCCTACCGGGAGCGGCTGCTGGGCCCGCTGATCGCCTACGACCGTGATCACCGGTCGGAGCTGGTGGAGACGTTGGAGCGGTTCTTGGAGCATTCGGGGTCGTGGCAGCGGTGCGCGGCGGCGATGCACGTTCACGTGAACACGTTGCGGTACCGGATCGGTCGGGTGGAGGAGCTCACCGGTCGGGATCTGAGCGAGCTGGAGCACCGGGTGGATCTGTTCCTGGCGTTGAAGTTGCGCGATTGAACGTCGTCGGCTCCCGGTAGTGTGCGCGCCCATGGGCGTTGATCTTTCTCAGGAACGGTTCGAGGGCGCGGATCTGGCGGGTGTGGATCTGCGGGAGGCGTGGGCCCAGGGGGCGGACGGGCCTCGGGTGCTGGTGGGGTGTGATCTGACCGAGGCGGATCTGCGCGGGGTGGATCTGCTCGACGCGGTCGTGGAGGACTGCCGGTTGGAGGGGGCGCGCCTGGAGGGCGCGGTGCTGGAGGGGGCGAAGGTCACCGGGGGCGGCGCGGCGGGCGCGGTGTTCGGGGGCGCGGAGTGCACCGAGGCGCGGTTCGAGCGGGTGGATCTGGCCAATACCCGGTGGCAGGGGTCGTTGTTGACGGACGCGGTGTTCTCGGGGTGTCGGATGACGGGGGCGGGGCTGACGTCGTTGCGGGGGGTGGGGTACTTCTTCTCGCATTGCAACCTGATGTTGGCGCGGTGCAAGGGGATCGATCTGCGGGGGCGGGTGCTGGAGGGTCTGCGTCTGGACGAGGCGGATCTGGCGGCGGCCGATCTGCGCGAGACGGTGTGGGTGGACGCGCGGTTGCGGGGCGCGTCGTTGACCGGCGCGAAACTGGCGGGCGCGGACCTGCGGGGCGCGGATCTGGGGGAGTTGACGTTGGCGCAGGCGCAGAACCTGCGCGGGGCGGTGATCGGCCCCGCGCAGGCGCGGATGTTGCTGGGGGCGTTGGGGATCACCCTCGCCGAGTGAGGGTTTCGGTCAGGGTGCGGGGCGGGCGGCCGAGCACCTCCTCCACCCCGGTCGAGAGGTGGGACTCGCGGCCGTGGGCCAGCGGGCCCAGGACGTCGGCCCAGATCAGGGCCACCTCCTCGGGGATCCCGTCGGCGACCCGCTCGGCGACGAACTCCTCCACGGTGACGGGGGTGCGGGTCAGGGGCGTCCCGGCGGCGGTGAACGCCGCGGCGACCTCGTCCAGGGTCAGCGGGCGGGGGCCGGACAGCTCGTAGGTGCGGCCCTGGTGCCCGTCGCGGGTGAGGGCGGCCACGGCGACCTCGGCGATGTCGTCGGTGTCGACGTAGGGACAGGCGGCGTCGTGGACGGGTAGGCGCAGGTCACCGGCGGCCACCAGAGGCGCGAAGAAGCCCTCGGTGAAGTTCTGGGTGAACCAGGTGGGGCGCACCACGGTCCACTCCAGGTCGCTGTCGGCCAGGGCCTTCTCTCCCCGGAGGTGGCCGTTGTCGGTGTTGGGGCGGTCTGAGTAGTAGTCGGGGACGTCGGCGCCGCGGGCCGAGAGCAGCACCAGCCGCTCCAGCCCTCGGTCGCGGGCGGCGGCGACGAGGTCGGGGGTGCGGGGGTCGGCGTCGTTGGGGACGACGTAGGCGGTGCGCACCCCGTCCAGGGCGGCGTTCCAGGTGGCGGGGTCGGTCCAGTCGAAGCGGTGGGGCGCGGTGCGCGAGGCGGCGCGCACGGTGTGGCCGGCCTCTCGGAGCAGGTGGGCGACGCGGCGTCCGGTGGTGCCGGTGCCGCCGATGACCAGGATGGGTTCCGTGTTCGTCATGGAGGGAAGTCCATCACCGATGGGTGAGACGATCCATGGCCGGAAAGCTCATGGGCATGTGTGATCGTCTACGGTGGGCGGATGGACGCACTCGCTGACCTGTTGGACGGGATCCGTGCCCGTGGGGCGTTGTTCAGTCGGTCGATCATGGAACCGCCCTGGTCGCTGTGCTTCGACCACTCCCTGCCGCTGTCCCTGATCACCATGGTGCGCGGCCGGTCCTGGATCGTCCCCGAACGCGGCGAGCCCATCGCCCTGGCCGTCGGGGACATCGCGGTGCTGCGCGGCCCGGCCGTGCACACCGTCGCCGACCCGGCCGACGCCGCCACCACCGGCACCGTCCTGTCGGGGCTGGGGTGCGTGGGCCCGGACGGTGCGCGGTTGAACGAGGACATCGTGCTGGGCGTGCGCACCTACGGGCACTCCCTGGACGCCCCCGACCTGCTGCTCAGCGGGAGCTACGACGTCACCGGAGAGGTGGGGCGACGGCTGCTGTCGGCGCTGCCCGAGGTGCTGGTGGTGCCCGCCGACGCCTGCCATGATCCGCTGACGGAGATGATCGTCAACGAGGTGAGCTGTCAGGTGCCGGGCCAGCAGGTGGTGTTGGACCGGTTGCTGGACCTGGTGCTGGTGACGACGCTGCGGACCTGGTTCGACCGGCCCGATGCCGACCCGCCCGCCTGGTACACGGCCTTGGGCGACCCGGTGGTGGGCGCCGCGCTGCGGGCGATGCACAACCGGCCCGACGCGGCGTGGACGGTGGCGGGCCTGGCGGAGGCGTGCGGGGTCTCGCGGGCCACGCTGGCCCGTGATTTCACGGCGCTGCTGGGGATCCCGCCGATGACCTACCTGACCGAGTGGCGCATCACGCTGGCCGCCGACCTGTTGCGCGACACCGAGGAGACGGTGGGCGCGATCGCCCACCGGGTGGGGTACGCCGACGCGTTCGCGTTGAGCGCGGCGTTCAAACGGGTGCGGGGCCTCACCCCCACCGCCCACCGTAGGGGCGGATCAATCCGGGAGGTACAGGCGGCGCACCTGTAGGGCGATCTGGAGGCGCAACCGCCCCGGGACGGTGCGCACGTTCCAGCCCAGGAGGCGTTCTGCGCGTTCCAGCCCCTGCTGGGCGGTGGAGTGGTGCACGCCCAGGGCGGCGGCGGCCGCGCGCACGCTGGGTGCGGTGGCCAGGGCGTCGGCCAGGGCGATCAGGGCGGTGGAGTCCCGGGCCAGCCGGTCCAGGGCGGCCACGTCCGGTGGCGGCGGGGTGTCGGGACGGGCGGTGTCCGCGAGCGTGAGCAGGGCGCCCACGTGTTCGGCGCGGACGAGGACGGGCCCCGGGTCGGTCCCGGTCCCGGTGGCGGTGAAGCGCAGGGCGCGGCGGGCGTCGGCCAGGGACGAGGGCAGATCGGCCACGGGTGCGGCCGGGCCGATACCGGCCCTGGCGGCGCCGGGGTCCTCGCCGGGGGCGATCAGGCGCACCGGGCCCCGGTGGGGCGCCAAGGCGGACAACCGGGTGGCGGGGGGCAGGCCGGCGCGGCGGGCGGCGGCCAGCCGCTCGGTCTCGTCGCGGTCGGGGTCGGTGAGGAGCGCGGCCAGGGGAGGCGCGGGCGGCGGGGTGCGGTCCAGGTGGTCGCCGATCGCGGCCGCGGCGCGCTCCAGCACCATGGCCAGGACGGGTCCCGCCGGGTCGGTGGTCTCCACCCACAGCACGGCGGTGCCGACGGCGGTGTGCGGCCAGGCCGGGTCCGGGTCGGGGAGCGCTGTGCGGGTGAGGTGGCCGTCGGGGCGGGCGCGCAGGGTCAGGGCGCGGGCGGGGTCGACGAGTGCCGCGGGCAGCCCGGACAGGCCGGCCGCGCCGCGCACCAGGGGTTCCAGGCCGGCGCCGTGCAACCGGTCGAAGTAGGCGATGACCTTGACGGCGGCCTCGGCCTGGGGGTCCAACGCGCCGACCCGGCCCAACAGTTCCCTCATGGGTCCAGTGTGCCCGGTACCGGGGTCAGGCGCCCAGGGTGCGGTGCAGCCAGGACAGGCGCGCGGCGGCGGCCTCGCGGGAGAGGGCGGCGTGGGGCGCGAAGTTGTCGAACCCGTGGAAGGCGCCGGGCCACACGTGGAGTTCGGCGATCCCGCCCGCCTGCCAGAGGCGGGTGGCGTAGTCGACGATCTCGTCGCGGAAGGTCTCGGTCGAGCCCACGTCCAGGAACGCCGGGGGCAGGTTCGACAGGTCGGTGGCGCGGGCCGGGGCGGCGTAGGGGGAGACGTCCGGGCCGCCCCTGGCCTCGCCCAGCAGGGCGCTCCAGCCGGTGTCGTTGGAGGTGCGGTCCCAGACGCCCAGTCCGGCCATCTGGTGGGCGGAGACGGTGTCGTTGCGGTCGTCGAGCATGGGGTAGACGAGCAGTTGGGCGCTCAGGCGGGGGCCGCCCCGGTCGCGGGCCAGCAGGGCGGTGGCGGCGGCCAGTCCGCCGCCGGCGCTGGCCCCGCCCACGATCACCCTGGCGGCGTCCAGGGCCGGGTGGGCGGTGGGGTCGGTGAGGTGGACCAGCCCGCTGTAGCAGTCCTCGACGGGGGTGGGGTGGGGGTGCTCGGGGGCCAGCCGGTAGCCGATGGAGGCCACGGCCAGGCCCAGGGAGTGGGCCATGGCGAGGAGCTCGGGGATCTCGGAGCCCCGGTGGGTGCCCACGATCATCCCGCCGCCGTGGATCCAGTACAGCAGTCCGGTGGGGGCGTCGGTCCAGGTGGGGCGCCACAGGATGAGGGGGACGTCGGCGCCGTCGTGGCCCTTCACGGTGAGGGCGTGTTCGGTGTAGTGGCCCTCGTGGGTGAAGTCGCCCTCGACGGCCTGGTCGGCGCGGGCGGCGCGCATGGGGCCGATGAGGTCGGGGGTGATGGACGGGGGGATCTGGTCGCCCAGCAGGGCCAGGGAGGCGGCCAGTTCGGGGTCGAAGGGCGGCGGTGGCGGTGTGCTCACGGGGTCTCCTGTCGAGGTGGGACCCCATTGTGCGTGCCTCGGCGGGCCGGGCGGTAGCGCCGGGCGGCGGGATGGTGCCCGCCGTGTGGCGGGTCAGGCGCCCAGGGCGCGGGCGAGGGTGAGCATCTGTCCGTGGCCGGTGGGGTCGCCCTCCTCCAGGGGCCAGACGGTGTTCTCCAGGACGCGGACCAGGGTCCAGGCGCGGGCCCGGTCCCGGTCGACGCCGGTGGCGTCGGTGAGCAGGTCGAAGCGGCGGCGCAGCAGGCGTTCGGTCTCGGGCCCGCGGGGGAAGCGGTTCCACAGCGCGGGCAGGAGTTCGTAGCCGGGGTCGCCGACCAGCGGTTTGGGGTCGATGGCCAGCCAGGGGCCGCGTCCGGTGCCGGGCAGGGGGGCCAGGACGTTCTGGTAGTGCAGGTCCCAGTGCAGGAGGCGGTCGCCGGCGTCGGGGGCGATGTCGACGGCGATGTCGGCCCAACGGGTGAGCGCGTCGGCCAGGCCGTGGGGGAGGGGGGTGGCGGTGAGGCGTCGGGCGCGGGCGACGAGGTCCCGGGTCATGGCGCCCAGGTGCCGCATGTGGGGCGGCCCGGGGTGGGCGTTGAGGGTGGTGAGCAGGCCGGCGATGATCTCCAGGGCCTGGTCGACGCCCTGGGCGTCGATGGTGGAGTCCAGGTCGCGGGTGTGGTCCAGGGCCTCCAGGAGCAGGGTGCCGGTGGCGGGGTCGTGGTCCAGGAGACGGGCGGCGCCGCGGCCGTCCCAGAGGCGCAGGGCGTCGGGTTCGCCGCGGGTCTCGTCGTCCACGGGTTGGATCTTGAGCACGGCGGGGCGACCGTCGGCGGTCGTCACGGGGACGACGAGGGAGACGGCGCCGTGCAGGGGTGCGCCGGTCGGGGTCAGGTTCCAGGCCCGCGACCGCTCGTCGGCCTTGCGGGGCAGGTCGGCGACCCAGTCGGGTCCGCAGAAGCGGGTGAGGGCGCGGGCGACGTCGTCGGGGACGTGGACGGTCACGAGGGCGGCTCCCGGGCGGTGTGCGGTCCCGGGGAGCCTATCGGTGAGGGATCAGGGCTGCCCCCGGGGTTCTCAGGCGCGGGTGGCGGCCGTGCGGGGCCGGGGCCGACGGGAGAGGGCCTCGACCATGCCGGCCAGGGCGGGCTTGGGTCGGTAGGAGTCGTCGAAGGGCAGGGCGGCGGTGTAGCCGGGGAACCACTCGGGGATCCAGGAGTGGGCGTCGGTGACGCCCCAGACGGTGACGTTGACGCAGCCGTCGACCTCCAGGCAGGCGACCAGGATGTCGTGGTACTCGCGGCGCTGGTCGGCGAGGTCCTCTCCGGTGACGGGTTCGGGGATGCGCACGTCGACTTCGCTGATGGTGACCTCCAGACCGAGGTCGGTGTAGCGGCGCATCTGGTCGGCGAGGTCGTCGGGGACGTTGCCGTGGACGAAGTGGCCCTGGAATCCGACGCCGTGCAGGGGGACGCCGCGGTCGACCAGGTCGGTGACCAGGGCGTGCAGGGCGTCGGCCTTGGGTCCGGCCCTCTCGATGCCGAACTCGTTGATGTACAGCCGGGCCTCGGGGTCGGCGGCGTGGGCGCTGTAGAGGGTCTGGGCGATGTAGTCGGGGCCCAGCACGTCGTACCAGAGGTTCTCGCGCATGTTCGGGCCGTGGTCCTCCAGGGGTTCGTTGATGACGTCCCAGGAGGTGACGCGGCCCTCGTAGCGGTCCATGACGGTGGTGACGTGGTCGTGGACGACCGCGCGCAGGGTGTCGGCGTCCCAGTCGCCCTGGGAGAGCCACGCGGGTTGCTGGTTGTGCCAGAGCATGGTGTGGCCGCGCACGTTGAGGTCGCGGGCGGTGGCGAAGTCGACGAGGGTGTCGGGGCCGCTCCAGTCGTACTCGCCCCGTTCGGGTTGGACGTGCTGCCACTTCATGGTGTTCTCGGCGGTGACGGAGGTGTAGTGGTCCTCGATGACGTTGCGGTAGCGGCGGTCGTTGACCAGGGGGTTGACGGCGACGGCGACGCCGAGTTCGATGCCGTGGCCGCGGGCGAGTTCGGGCAGGCGGTGGCCGTCCTGGGCGGGCGGGCCGGGCAGGACGGTGATGAGGATGCCGGTGACCGTGAGGATGACGGTGCACAGGGCGGCGGCGATCAACAGCACCCCCTTTCCGTTGCCGGGTGCTCCCCTGCCGGGTGCGGTGGTGTGGTGTGGTGGCACCCTTACCCCTCTTCCGTGGTGACGGGGAGGGAGCGCAGGGCGCGCAGGATGGTGGTCGGGCGGTGCGCGGGGGTTCCGGCCGGGCGCAGGTGCGGGGCGCGGGCGGCCAGCGCGCGCAGGGCGATGCGTCCTTCCAGTCGGGCCAGTGGTGCTCCCAGGCAGTAGTGGATGCCGCCGGAGAAGGCGAGATGGTCGGATGCGTCGGGGCGGGTGATGTCGAAGCGGTCGGGATCGGTGTAGTGGTCGGGGTCGCGGCCGGCGGAGGCGATGAGGCACAGAACGTACTGGCCTCGCCGCACTCCGTGTCCAAGTATGGACGTGTCGTGGCCCGCCCAGCGGGAGGTCATCTGCACCGGCGGGTCGTAGCGCAGGATCTCCTCGACGGCGTTCCCGGCCAGGTCGGGGTCGGCGATGAGGCGGTCCCACTGGGAGCGGTGGCGCAGGAGGGCCGCGGTGCCGTTGCCGATGAGGTTGACGGTGGTCTCGAACCCGGCGATGAGCAGCAGGCGGCACATGGAGCGCATGTCGGCGGGGGTGAGTCCGCCTTCGTCGGTGGCGGCGGTGAGGGTGGAGATGACGTCGTCGCGCGGGTCGGCGCGGCGTTGGGCCATGAGACGGTCGAACATGGTGTCGAGGTGGGCGGCGGCGGTGTGGATGCGGCGCAGGTGGCGGGCGGAGCGCGGGCCGTCCAGGGAGGAGCCGATGGTCTCGCCGAGGGCGACGAACGCGGCGTGGTCGTCGTCGGGGATGCCGAGCAGACGGGTGATGACGATGATGGGCAGGGGCTGGGCGAAGTCGGTCATGAGGTCGAAGCGGCCCTTGGCCAGGGCCTTGTCGAGGAGTTCGTGGGCGATCTCCTCGATCTGGACGGCGTGGCGTTCGAGCCGGCGGGGGCTGAACGCGGGACGGGCCAGGGCGCGCAGGCGGGTGTGCTCGGGCGGGTCGCGGGTGAGGAAGGACAGGTCCAGGACGTCCAGGCCGGGGGGCGCGTCGGCGGGGTCGAAGGGGCGGACGCCGAAGGTGCGGTCGCGCAGGACGTGCTGGACGGCGTCGTGGGTGGTGGCGGTGAGGAACCCGAGCCTGCTGGTGATGAAGGGGCCTTGGGCGCGCATGCGCCGGTGGGTGGGGTAGGGGTCGGTGCGCCAGGGGTGGTGCAGGAGCCGGGTGACGTGGTCACCGGTCCGTGCGGTGAACCAGGTGGTGGCCTGGGCCAGACGCAGACGGGCGTCGGTGCTCAGGGTGTTCAGGGCCGGCATGGCGTGTTCCTCTCGACGGGTACGACCCTAGGTGGGGTGGGGAGGGGCCCGCGGTGGGCGAGGGTGAAGTTGGCCGATGCAGGCCAGGGGGGAACTCCGCGGGGTCGTGGCGCGTTGTCGGCGCACCGCGGGCGGGTGGGCCCCGGGGAGGGGTCGCGTGTCGTCGCCGTGTCCCGGAGGGGTGAACCCGGAGGGTGGGGTGGGGCGTCGAACCGGGTGAGGCGTCTCGGGTCCACCGTGCCCGCCCGGTTGGCTACGATCGCTGGGGTCTGGTGCACGTGTGGTGTGCGAGACGTTGTCGGGTGCGACGAATGCGGAAGGACTGAGGACGTTGGGTCCCCTTGAGAACACCGATCCCGATCGCATCGGCCGGTACCGGCTGATCGGACGCCTGGGGGCGGGCGGTATGGGCCAGGTGTTCTTCGGCCGGTCCGCGGGCGGGCGCGCGGTGGCGATCAAGCGGGTCCATCCGCACATGGCCACCGACGCCGCCTTCCGGGAGCGGTTCGCCCGGGAGGTGGCCGCCGCCCGTCAGGTGAGCGGTGCGTTCACGGCGCCGGTGATCGACGCCGGTCCCGACGACGAGGTGCCGTGGCTGGTCACCTCCTATGTGCCGTCGTTGCCGTTGGACGAGGCGGTGGCCGCCCATGGGCCGTTGCCGGAGCCGACGGTGCGGGTGCTGGCGGCGGGGTTGGCCGAGGCGTTGGCGGAGATCCACCGGGTGGGCCTGATCCACCGGGACCTGAAGCCGGGGAACGTGCTGTTGGCCGAGGACGGGCCGCGGGTGATCGATTTCGGGATCGCGCGGGCCACCGACGGCACGGCGGCCACCCAGTCGGTGATCGGCACCCCGGGCTTCATGAGCCCTGAGCAGGTGCAGGGGGACGTGCTGACGCCGGCGAGCGACCTGTTCGCCTATGGGGCGGTGCTGGCGTACGCCGCGTCGGGGACGGGGCCCTTCGGCGAGGGGTCGATGCCGACGATGGTGATGCGGATCATCGGTCGGGAGCCGGACCTGGCGGGGGTGCCGGAGTCGTTGCGGCACCTGGTGGCGGCGTGCCTGAGCAAGGACGTGCGGGGCCGTCCCACGCCGGGGGAGATCCTGGACTATCTGGGGGACGTGCACGGGGGGGCGACGTGGTTGCCGCCGGCGGTGATGACGGGTGTGCAGGAGCAGGTGGCCCGGGTGAACCGGGCTTTGGAGGAGTCGGCGGAGCAGACCGGCACCCATGGGCGCGGTGAGGGCGCCCACGACCCGACGCGGGTCTGGGGCGCCGCGGCGGCCGGCGGCGCGGCGGGTGCCGTGGCCGGCGGTGCGGCGGGCGTGTGGGCCGACGACCAGGCCACGCGGGTGGCACCCGGCGGTGGTTTCGGGACCCCGGATCAGGGGGCGACCTCGGTCCAGGGCCAGGGCCACGCGCCGACTCGGCAGTACGGCGCGCAGCAGGGGCAGGGGCACGCGCCCACCCGGCAGTACGACGCGCAGCGGTCGCCCACCGCCGACCAGGGTGCGGGGCGGGACGGTGAGGATCCGTACGCCGACCTGTACGGGGGCCGCCGTGATGAGGTCCGCTCCGACGCCGAGGAGCTGCGTCGCCGCGAGTACGAGCTCCACCAGGAGCAGTTGCGGGAGCAGAAGCGGCTTCAGGAGCAGGAGCGGGCGCGGCAGGAGCAGTACGCGGCCCGGCAGCGGCACCGCCACGAGGAGCAGTTGGAGGAGCGGCGCCGTCAGGAGGCCGATCGCGCCCACCGTGAGCGGGTGCGCGCCGAGCAGGAGGCGGCGCGGCGGGCCCAGGCCGAGGCCCGTGAGGCCGGGCGCCCGAGCCTGTGGAGTTTCGCCAAGCTGCTGCCGCTGTTGATCCTGCCGTTCATCCAGATCCCGCTGGGGTACGGTGCGGCGTTGGCGTGGGCGTGGTTCACCACCGAGACCGATGTGTGGACCGGTGCGGCCTACGCGTTCGAGCCGTTGTCGATGGACGGGTTCTGGCACGCGCTGATGTTGGGGTACTTCATCCTCAACAACCTGGTGTCGTTGGAGTTCCTGGTGCGGTCGCTGCGGACGTCGTTCGTGACCGGCGCGGTGCTGGCGCTGGGCGTGGTCGCGGCGACCAACGGGCTGTTGTACAGCTTCGGTTTCTGGGGCTGAGACGCCCGCCCGGGGCCGCCGGGGTGCGGTCCCGGGTTCTCCTCCCGGAGGTCAACCGCTCAAGGCGGGCAGGCCCTCGATCTCGACCACGCGGTGGTGGACGGGGCGGCTGGGCTCCAGCGCCGAACAGGTGGTCGGGCAGGCGGGCCCCTCCTCGCGGGCGACCGAGACGGTGTACAGGCCCTCGCCGTGGCCCAGGGTCACGCGGACGCCGTCGGAGGTGTCCTCCTCGCCCAGGTGGGTGACCCCGTCGACGCCGACGGTGCCCAGGTGGGCGCGCAGGGCGGCCTCGGCTGCCTGGACCGCGGAGGAGTCGCTGCACCGGCCACGGAAGTTGTCGGGGACGATGCCGCCCTTCTCCAGGGTGGTGACGGTGTGCACGGCCGAGACGGGGTCCAGCCGGCCGAAGTAGGCGCCCTGGGGAAGGGCGACGAGGTTGGCGGCGAACCGGTCGCCGCCCACGTGGGTGGTCTCCCAGACCTCGGCCTCGGTGTCGGCCAGGGCGGCGGCCACGGGGCGACCCAGGACGGCGCAGCAGGGGTCCTTCTTGGCGTGGGTGCACACCAGGTACAGGGTGTGGTCGACGGGGGTGCCGAAGTCGGGCGGTGTGGGGTGTTCGGCCGCGGTGACGTCGTAGGCGAGGAGTTCGGCCTGGTCGGTGAAGTCGATGCGGCGCATCCAGGGGGAGGTGCGGCTGACGTGGGCCAGGTAGGCGCGGTGGGGTCCCCGGCGCTCGCGAGGGGGGCCGGGGCGCTTGATGAGCTGGGGTTTGACGTCGTGGCCGGTGATACGCGCGGCCAGTGCGGAGACGACGTCCTTGTCCAGGCCGGGGCTGGCGAAAGCGGGGTGCCGCCAGGGCCCGGGGTGTTCGATGAGCAGCCATCCGATGGTGCGTCCGGCCGTTCCGGCGATCTGCTCTCCGGTGTGGCGGGCCAGGGCCGAGCAGCCCCGGCTGCCGTCCGGGGCGGTGGGTAGGCGCACGGGTCGGGTCCAATCGGAGCAGGTACGGACGTGCGGGCGCGCGAGGTGCCCGGGAGGTGCCCGGACACGTTCGCGCGTCGACGTTAGGTTAGCCTACCCAATTCATTGATCGTCCGTCGCGGGGGGTCGGCCTCTCAGCATGCGCATCAGCGCGTCACGGGCGGAGGCGACGTGGGCCTCGGCGTGTCGGGCGGCGGCCTCGGCCTCGCGTCGGATCAGCAGGTCGGCCAGGGCGCGGTGTTCGTCCACGACGACCTCGCGGTAGTGGGGGTGGCCCAGGCGGATGCGGGTGAGCTGGAACAGGTGGACCGGGGAGCGCACCGCCTGCCACGCCCGTTGCAGACGGGTGTTGTCGGCGAGTTCGTAGAGGCGGTCGTGGAAGCCCAGGTCCAGTCGGAGCAGTTCGGGGGCGTCGGCCCCCCGGGCCAGGGCGTGTTCGAGCGCGTGGACCAGGCCGGCGAGTTCGGCCAGGTGGGCGTCTGTGGCGCGAGTGGCGGCGCGGTGGGCGGCCAGGCGCTCCAGGGCGCCGCGCACGGTGTAGACCTCGTCGACCTCGGTGGGGGTGGGCTCGATGACGCGGGCGCCCCGGTGCCACTGGCTGACGACCAGACCCTCCTGTTCGAGGAGGGCCAGGCCCTCGCGGACCGAGCCGCGGCTGACGTCCAGGCGGGTGGCCAGGTCGACCTCGCGCAGGGGCGCGCCCGGGGGCGGGGAGCCCTGGAGGATGGACTCGCGGATGCGGTCGGCCGCCTCGTGGGCGAGTCCGCGCCGTCGGGCCCTGCGCATGCGCCTCCTCGGTGATGGGATGGTCGGTTGCCTGGGGAAGTGTAGGGCGCACACAGTGGAAAGTGAGAACCGTTCGGGTCTCGGTCCGGTTGCGGACGGGTGCGTTCCACTTCCGTTTTGTTGACATTCGGACAAGTGCCGGCCGACTATGGGGCGCGGCCGTCGCGGTCCGGATACCGTCCTGATCCGGAACGCGGCGGCCATCGTGCGTTCAGGAGGGTGCGGAGATGCCGCGGGTGCGGCCCACCCCGGTGATCAGGGCCACGGGACGTTCGGCCGCAGGGTGTTCGGATCGTGTCATGGGGCCATCGTGCTGGCGGACCCCTCGGCCCGACAACGGGATTTCCCTACCCGGTCAGGTCGGGGATCAGGCGGGGTCCGTGGCGGCGCACGTGCTCCAGGAAGGTCGTCACGGCCGGTGGGGTGTAGCCGCCCCCGGACCCGGCGGCGGGGTGGATCACCCCGATGGGGCGGACGGCGTCGTGGTCGGCCAGCGGGAGTTCGGCGGTGGTGGGCAGGGGGCCGCGCGGGCGGGCCGGCAGGACCGACACCCCCAGCCCGGCACCGACCAGGCCGCGGGCCGTGGCGATGTCGTCGGCCTCGAAGGCGACCTCGGGGGTCAGGGCGGCCCGGTCGGTGAGCCGGTCGGTGAGGTGGCGCACCCCCCGTCCGGGTTTGAGGAGGACGAACTCCTCCCCGGCGACCTCGGACAGGGCGACCTCGCGGTCGGTGCGGGCCAGTCGGTGGTGCTCGGGCACCACCAGGCGCAGGGCCTGGGTGTGCAGGACGGTGCAGACCAGGCGAGGGTCGGTGGGCAGGGGCGAGGTCAGGGCCAGATCGGCGCCGCCTTCGGCGA
This sequence comes from Nocardiopsis lambiniae, assembly GCF_031845465.1. Classification (NCBI taxonomy): domain Bacteria; kingdom Bacillati; phylum Actinomycetota; class Actinomycetes; order Streptosporangiales; family Nocardiopsidaceae; genus Nocardiopsis; species Nocardiopsis lambiniae. Next base: position 155,681 of record NZ_JAVREP010000011.1, read on the forward strand.
GGCGGCGCAGCGAGGGCGCCCAGGCCTCCTGGATCAGGGTGAAACGCACGTCGGGGTGGGTGCGCCGGAAGCCGCGCAGCAGGGCGGGGACCACTTCCACGCCCAGGGTGGGCAGGAAGGTGAGGGTGACGCGGCCGTGGTCGGCGTCGGTGAGCTCGCCCACGCCACGGGCCAGATCGGCCAGGGCGCGCTCCACGTGCGGGAGCAGGAGTCGGCCGGTACGGGTCAGGCGCACCCCGCGGCCGGTGCGTTCCACGAGGGTGAGCCCGGTCTCCTCTTGCAGACGGGCTATCGCCCTGCTCAGGGTGGGTTGGGGCATGCCCAGGATCTCGGCGGCGCGGGTGACGTGCTCGGTGCGCGCCAGGGCGGCGAGCATGTGCAGGCGAGGGGCCAGGATCCGGGTGATGCGGTCGATGTCCTCGGGTTCCATGCGTTCCAGTATGAGTCCACGCGTGTTCATGCATTGGACGTATCGGTCGGTGGGTTTCTAGCGTGGGCGACATGAACACGCGGGTCCTCACCGATGACCGTCCCCGTGCCGGTACGTCCGCGTACCGACGCATCGTGGTGGCGATGGTCGCCGTGGCGGTGGCGACGTTCGCCCAGCTGTGGTCGGTGCAGCCGGTCCTGCCGGAGATGGCGGTCGATCTGGAGGAGTCGGCGGCGCGTGTGTCGTTGACGGTGTCGGCGGCCACCGGTGCCCTGGCGGGCTTCGCACTGGTGTGGAGCGGACTCGGGGACCGGTTCGGACGCGTGCGGGTGATCGCGGTCTCGCTCGCGGTGGCGACCCTGGTGGGGTGCGTCGCGCCGTGGGCGGGCGACCTGTGGGTACTGGTGGTGTTGCGGGCGGTCCAGGGTGCCGCGCTGGGCGGTGTGCCGGCCGCGGCGGTCGCGTACCTGACCGACGTCCTGCATCCGGCGGACGCGGCGCGGGCGGTGGGGATCTACATCGCCGGGAACCCGTTGGGCGGGATGGGCGGGCGTCTGGTGGCGGGATGGGCGGCCTCGGCGGGCGGGTGGCAGTGGGGCGTGGCCGCCGGTACCGCGGTGGGCGTGGTGGCCTGGATCGTGTTCGTGTGCGCGCTGCCCAGGGGGACGCGGAGCGGGCGGACCCGTCCGCCGGACGGGGGCCGGCCGCGGGGCCGCTGGCGGGCGGCGCTGGCGGTGCCGGGGATGGTCGCGCTGTACGCGCAGGCGCTGTTGCTGATGGGCGCGTTCATGACGGTGTACAACCTGCTGGGGTTCCGGCTGACGGGGGAGCCGTTCGGGTTGTCGCAGGCGGTGGCGTCGTCGCTGTTCATCGCCTACACGGCGGGGATGGCCGGGTCGGCGTGGTCGGGGCGGGCCGGCGACCGGTGGGGCCCCCACCGGGTGCTGGCGGTGTCGGTGGTGGCGATGGGCGGGGCCGTGGCGGTGCTGGCCGTGCCCTCGCTGCCGGTGATGGCGGCGGGACTGGTGGTGTTCACGTTCGTGTTCTTCTGCGCGCACGCCACCGCCTCGGCGTGGGCGGCGCGGCGTGCGGGCGCGGGACGGGCGCAGGCGTCGTCGCTGTACACACTGGCGTACTACATGGGGGCGAGCCTGCTGGGGTGGGCCGGTGGGATCTTCTACGACCGGTGGGGCTGGGGCGCGGCCCTGGTGTTCGCCGGGGTTCTGTGCGCGACGGCGCTGGTCGCCGGGGTGGGGCTGCGTTCGAAGGTGGAGGCGTTGCCCGATGTCGAGCCGTCCTTGACCGGATCGGGAGGGGTCGCGGGGAAGGGTGGGATCGAGAGGTCTCCCAAAGTGGTTTAAGATTCAACCACCTGATCGTGAGGGAGGGTGATGACGTGGACGTACGCCCCGCGGGGATCCACCATGTGACCGCGATCGCCACGGATCCGGCGGCCAACGCCGACTTCTACCGCAACGTGCTGGGGATGCGCCTGGTCAAGCGCACCGTCAACTTCGACGACCCCACCACCTATCACCTGTACTACGGCGACCGGGCGGGCAACCCCGGCACCATCATGACCTTCTTCCCCTGGCCCGGGGCGCCCCGCGGGCGCATCGGCGCCGGTCAGGCCACCGTCACCACCTTCTCGGTGCCCGAGGGGTCGCTGGGCTGGTGGGCCGGACACCTCAACGCGCTGGACGTGCCCTTCACCCGCCCGGTGGAGCGCGACGCCGAGGACGTCCTGTCCCTGCGCGACCCCGACGGTCTCGTCATCGAACTGGCCGCCGCCCCCGACCACCACGACACCGATCCCTGGGACGGGGGCGCGATCCCCACCGACCACGCCGTGCGCGGCATCCGCTCGGTCACACTGACCGAGCACCGGGTGGAGGACACCGTCGCGATGCTCTCCGACAGCCTCGGGTTCGAGCTGGAGGGCGAGTCCGCCGGCCGGGTGCGCTTTCGCACCGGGGCGGCCGGGGACGCGGTGGGCACCATCGTCGACGTCGTCGCCGACCCGGGCGCCGAGCGCGGACACGTCGCCGCCGGCACCGTCCACCACGTCGCCTACCGCGCCCCCGACGGTCCCGTCCAGGCGTCCTGGCGCGAGAGCCTCCTCGCCGAGGGGGTGGGCGTGACCGAGATCCGCGACCGCAACTACTTCACCTCCATCTACTTCCGCGAACCCGGCGGGGTGCTGCTGGAGATCGCCACCGACGGCCCCGGTTTCGACTACGACGAACCCCTGCTGGAACTGGGGCGCTCCCTGCGGCTCCCGCCCTGGTTGGAGCCCGATCGGGAGAGCATCGCCGCGGCACTGCCGCCCCTGGAGACCGGCCGGTGAGCGGGGTCGCCGACTTCGTCCACGTCGTCGAACCCGCCCACCGGCCCCGGACGCCCACCCTGCTGCTGCTCCACGGCACCGGCGCCGACGAGCGCGACCTGCTGCCGTTGGGGCGGGTCCTGGCCCCCGGCGCCGCCCTGCTCTCACCGCGGGGCAGGGTCGACGAGCACGGCATGAACCGCTGGTTCCGGCGGTTGCGCGAAGGCGTCTTCGACGTCGACGACGTCATCGACCGCGCCGAGGAGCTGGCCGCGTGGGTGCCCGTCGCCCTGGAACACCACGGTCTGGCCGCCCCGGTGGTGGCGGTCGGGTTCTCCAACGGGGCCAACATCGCCGCCGCCCTGATGCTGCTCCATCCCCGTCTGCTGGACGGGGCGGTGCTGCTGGGCGGCGGATACCCGTTGCAGGGCCGCGAGCCCGGTGCGGCGGACCTGTCGGGGCGGGCCGCCTTCCTGGGCGTCGGGCTGACCGACCCGATCAGCACCCCCGACCAGGCGCGGCTGCTCGCCGACCACCTGTCCGCGCTGGGCGCCGACGTCGAACTCTCGGAGCACCCCGGCGGCCACCAGGTTCCCCCGGCGGTGCTGGAGGGGGCCCGGTCCTGGTTCGAAGGGCGCTTCGGGCCTCGCTAGACCGCGACGGCGTCCCCTGTACCCGGGCGCCGTCGCTCCCCGGGGTGCGGTTCGTCCCCGTACGTCCGCACCCCGTTAGACTCCTTCCCGCGTCCTCTCTCCTCCCCTCCCCGCCGGGAAAGAACCCATGATCATCCCTCTTCGCGCGCACGGGCGCTGACCGTGGAACCCGAGGTCCTCGGCCTGCTGCTCCTGGTCGGTGTCGCCGCCGGTTGGGTCGACGCCGTCGTCGGCGGCGGCGGTCTGCTGCTCCTGCCCGCGCTCATGGTCGCCGCCCCCACCACCCCCTTGGCCACCCTGCTGGGCACCAACAAGCTCGGCGCGATCTTCGGCACCGCCTCGGCCTCCCTGGCCTACGCCCGCAAGGTCCCCCTGGACCGCGCCGTGGTGGTGCCCACCGCCACCCTGGCCCTCCTGGGGGCGGGCGGCGGCGCGGCCCTGGCCACCGCACTGACCACCGACGTCCTCAAACCCGTCATCATGGTCGTCCTGGCCGGGGTGGCGCTGCTGGTGTACCTCAGGCCCGCCATGGGCGCGGTCGCCGCCCCCGAGCTGCGCACCCGCAACCGGATGCTGGCCGCCGTCGCGCTGGCCGGCCTGGGGGTGGGCTTCTACGACGGGCTCATCGGACCGGGTACCGGGGTCTTCCTCATCATCTCCCTGACCGCCGTGCTGGGCATGGACTTCGTGTCCGCGTCGGCCGCCGCCAAGATCGTCAACGTCTGCACGAACCTGGGCGCCCTCGTCGTGTTCGCGATCGGCGGTCACGTCGACTGGATCCTCGGGCTGGGACTCGCGCTGTGCACCATCCTGGGCGCCCAGATCGGCGCGCGCATGGCGCTCCGGCGGGGGTCGGGCTTCGTGCGGGCGGTGTTGCTGGTGGTCATCGCGGCGTTGTTGATCCGCATGGGGTGGGACACCTTCTCCTGAGGTCCCAGGGGATCCGCGCGGACCCGGGGAGCGTCCGAGAGGTGTGAACGGATCCCCCTTCTGAGACGGACGGTGCGACGATGACACCACGCGGAATGTCCGCCGCGATCACCGCCACCCTGACGGCCCTGGTCCTGACCGCCTGTTCGGTCAGCACGGGACCCGACAAGGTGGGACTGGAGTACGACGCGGGCGCGTTCTCCTCCACCACCTTCGACAGCTGCATCCTCCCGGGCAACCGCCAGTACCACGGGCCGGGCGACCAGACCTTCCTGTACCCCGCCGGGCAGCGCACCTTCGAGTTCTCCGGGGCCGACGGGGCGGAGACGCACTCCGCCACGGTCGTGTCCAAGGACGACCTGGAGCTCACCGTGACCGGCCTGGTCACCTTCAGCCTCAACATCGAGTGCGAGCGCCTCCAGGAGTTCCACGAACGCCTGGGGCTGAAGTACATCGCCTACGAGGACCCCGGGTGGGTCGACCTGTTGCGCGACTACATCGGCCAGCCCCTCAACCGGGCCCTGGACGACGCCACCAAGGAGTACGCCTGGCGCGACCTCTACACCAGCGCCGAGGCCAAGGCCGAGTGGGAGAAGAAGGTCGGTGACCTGACCTCGGCCTACATCGCCGAGCAGGGCGGTGGCGAGTTCTTCTGCTCGCCCACGTACACCGGCGGCGGGGAGGACTGCGGCACCCCGCAGCTGACCATCCAGCAGCCCACCCCGCCCGAGGAGGTGCGCAAGGCCCTGACCCTGGCCCAGGAGGCGGTGGAGATGACCACCGCCCAGGAGCAGGAGAACGAGCGGATCGACAAGGAACTGGAGGCCATCGAGGAGCTGGTGGAGGTGCTGGGCCCGGAGGGCTACATCCTGTACCAGGCCCTGAAGGACGGCAAGGTCGACTTCATGCCCATCCCCTACGGCAGCGGCGTCAACGTCACCCCGCGCGGGGGGAACTGAGCCCCGGGCGCACGCGCGGGTCCCGGGGGCGGACCCGGGACCCGCGCCGTGTCACGCGACGCGGCCGGTGTCGGACGCCACAACGGCGCCGCGGACGGTCCCGGGGGGACCCCCTCGGGGGGCGAAGGCGGGTCCGGTGGGGGTGCGACCGGTCACCCCGGGGCGGTGACCGGCGCCGATGCCGCCCCTGTGACCCCGCGGCGCGTCCGCGCCGGCGGTGTCGAGGGCGCGGGGTCCGGGGCGGGCGCGTGGGCGGCGGGGGAGGGGCAGGGGGACCCTTCCGCGCGAACCCTGCTCAGGTAAGGCTAACCTGTCCTGGTCCGTTATCGTTGATGGCACGGCCTTCGACCACGACATCCCCGTGCGGACGCCTCCGATCACCCACACGACGAACGGGGAAGCCGTGGCCCTGCGCGCGCCCACCCTCGCACCCCCCACACCCACGCGACGCGTCCTACGGCCCGTCGGTCTGCTCGCGGCCCTGGTGGCGCTGGGGGCGTGCGTCCTGCTCAGCATCACCGTCGGCGCCAAGCCCATCCCCGTCGCCGACGTCTGGGCGGCCCTGACCGACCACGACGGCTCCTACGACCACAACGTCATCCGCACCCTGCGCGTCCCGCGCACCGTCATCGGCGTGTTCGTCGGGGCGGCCCTGGGGTTGGCCGGCGCCCTCATGCAGGCACTCACCCGCAACCCCCTGGCCGAACCCGGCATCCTGGGCGTGAACTCCGGTGCGGCCGCAGCGGTCGTCCTCGCGGTCTTCGCGTTCGGAGCCGGCGGGACCGGCCTGGTCTGGCCCGCCTTCGTCGGCGCCGCCGTGGCGGCCGTCGCCGTCTACGCCCTGGGGTCGCGGGGACCGGCCAACGCCACCCCGGTCCGCCTGGCGCTGGCCGGCACCGCCGTGGCCGCCGTCCTCCAGGGCCTCATCTACGGTGTGATCGTCCTCAACGACTTCGTGTTCGACCGCATCCGGTTCTGGCAGGTGGGCTCCCTGCTCGGCCGCGACCTGGAGATCTTCTGGCAGGTCGCCCCCTTCCTCGTGGCCGGGATCGTGCTGGCCCTGTGCCTGGGGCCCTCCCTCAACGCCGTCGCCCTGGGCGACGACCTGGCCGCGTCCCTGGGCGCGCGCGTCCCCGCCATCCGCACCCTGACCGCGATCGCCGTGATCCTGCTGTGCGGCGCGGCCACGGCCGCCGCCGGCCCCATCTGGTTCGTGGGCCTGATCATCCCCCATGTGGCCCGTCTGATCACCGGCCCGGACCAACGGTGGTCGCTGCCCTACTCCGCGGTGCTCGGCGCGGTCCTGCTGACCGCCGCCGACACCGTGGGCCGCGTCATCGTGCCCGGCGCCGAACTGGAGGTCGGCATCATCACCGCGTTCGTCGGAGCGCCCCTGTTCATCGCCCTGGTCCGCAGCAGAAGGATGGCCGCGCTTTGAGCACCTCGACCCTGTCGCGTCCCCGCACCGGGACCCGGATCACCCCACGCGGTTCCCTCGCCCTGCGCCTGGGCGACCGCTACTCCGTCCTGGTGCGTCCGCGCACCCTGATCGTGGCGCTGTTCCTGATCGTGGTGGCCACGGCCGCCCTGGTCGTGTCGGTGTCCGTGGGCGATTACGAGATCCCCCTGGGGGCGGTCCCCGCCGCGATCGCCGGGTACGGCGAACGCCTGGACGTGTTCTTCGTCCAGGGGGTGCGCCTGCCTCGCGCCCTGACCGCCCTGGGGGTGGGCGCCGCCCTGGGACTGGCCGGCGCGGTCTTCCAGAGCCTGTCGCGCAACGCCCTGGGCAGCCCCGACATCATCGGTTTCACCAGCGGCGCGGCCACCGGTGCCGTCGCGATCATCCTCCTGGTCGGCGGAGGCCGGCTGGTGGTGTCCATGGGCGCGATCGCCGGCGGTCTGATCACCGCCGTCGTCGTCTACCTGCTGGCCATGAAGAACGGCGTCCAGGGGTACCGTCTGGTACTGGTCGGCATCGGCGTCTCGGCGATGCTGGGCGCGGTGCGCGACTACCTGTTGACCCGGGCCGAGCTCACCGACGCCATGGGCGCCCAGATCTGGATGATCGGCAGCCTCAACGGCCGTGGGTGGGGCGAGGTCATCGCGGTGTGGCTGTCCCTGGCGCTCCTGGGGCCGATCCTGTTGACGCTGGGATCGCGGTTGCGGTTCATGGAACTCGGCGACGACACCGCCCGCGCCCTGGGCGTGTCCACCCAGGCCACCCAGGTGGCGGCGCTGATCGCCGCCAGCGCCCTGACCGGTGCCGCGATCGCGGTGTCGGGGCCCATCGGGTTCGTGGCCCTGGCCGCCCCGCAGCTGGCCCGCCGGCTGACCCGCACCGGCGGCACCACGTTCGTCGGAGCGGCCCTGATGGGCGCCGCCCTGTTGGTCGTGGCCGACCTGGTGGCGTTGCGGGCCCTGGCGCCCACCCAGCTCCCGGTCGGCGTGGTCACCGCCGTCATCGGCGGCGGCTACCTCATCTGGCTCCTGTACACCGAATGGCGGCGCGGACGCGCCTGAGCCCGCCCGATCCGCGCACCACCCGAGGAAGAAGCATGACCGTTCACCACATCGACCGTCTCAGCGGGCAGGACCTCACGCTCGCCTACGACCAGCGCGTCATCTCCGAGGATCTCGCCGTCACCATCCCCGACCACTCGTTCACCGTGATCGTGGGCCCCAACGCCTGCGGCAAGTCGACGCTGCTGCGCGCCCTGTCGCGGACCCTCAAGCCCGCCAAGGGGCGGGTGCTGCTGGACGGCCGGGTCATCGGCTCCTACGCGGCCAAGGAGGTGGCGCGCCGGCTGGGGTTGCTGCCGCAGACCTCCATCGCGCCCGAGGGCATCGGCGTGGCCGACCTGGTGGCCCGGGGCCGGTTCCCCCACCAGGGGTTCCTGCGCCAGTGGTCCAAGGACGACGAGCGGGTGGTGGCCGAGGCGATGGAGGCCACCGGTGTGGCCGATCTCGCCGACCGGTCGGTGGACGAGCTCTCGGGCGGTCAACGCCAGCGCGTGTGGTTGGCGATGGTGCTGGCCCAGCAGACCCCGCTGCTGCTGTTGGACGAGCCCACCACCTATCTGGACATCGCCCACCAGATGGACATGCTGGACCTGTGCGCGCAGCTGCACGACGAGCGCGGGCACACCCTGGTGGCGGTCCTGCACGACCTCAACCACGCCTGCCGGTACGCCACCCACCTGATCGTGATGAAGGAGGGGGAGATCGTCGCGGAGGGGGAGCCGGCCGAGGTGGTCACCGTCGAGCTGGTCGAGCACGTCTTCGGGTTGCCGGTGCGGGTCATCCCCGACCCGGAGACCCACACCCCGATGATCGTCCCGGTGGACCGGCGCCGTCAGGTGCGGTGAACCACCGCCGGGTGGGGACGGTGGATCCACCGTCCCCACCCGCTCAGGCGCCCGACAGCTCCAGCCGCAGCACCAGTTCGACCAGTTCCACCACCACGCCCTTGACGGAGGCGCGGTCGCGGGCGTCGCACAGGAGCACCGGGACCGGGTCGGCGACGTCCAGCGCCACCCGCACGTCCTCGGCCCGGTGGGAGCTCTGGCCGTCGAAGCAGTTGACCGCCACGACGAACGGCACCCGACGTGCCTCGAAGAAGTCGATGACGTCGAAGCATTCGGTGAGGCGGCGGGTGTCGGCCAGCACGACCGCGCCCAGCGCCCCCTCCACGAGTTCCTCCCACATGTGGGAGAACCGCCGCTGGCCCGGGGTGCCGAACAGGTACACCACGGTGGTGGGGTCCAGGGTGATACGGCCGAAGTCCAGGGCGACCGTGGTGGTGGTCTTGGCCTCCACCCCGTTCAGGTCGTCCACCGCCGTGCCGGCGATGGTCATCTCCTCCTCGGTGTGCAGTGCCTCCACCTCGCTCAGGGCCGACACCAGGGTGGTCTTGCCGGCCCCGAACCCTCCGGCCACCACGATCTTCAATGTGTCGGGCGCCGGCCCGAACACACGTGTTGCGCTCATCGTCGTCCCGTTCACGGTTGCTCACAGTTCCTTGACGCGCGCCAGCACCGCGCGCAGCGTCGCCTCGTCGGGCCGATGCCGTTCCCGTTCGGGGGTGCGGGCCATCACGTACCCCCGGTCCACCAGGTCCGCCAGCAGGACCCGCACCACCCCCAGGGGCAGCCCCGATCGGGAGGCCGCCTCGGCGACGGTGACGGGTCGGACGCACAGGGCGTGGATCTCCCGTGCCTCCGGTTCGTCTTCGACCACGTCGGCCACGGCCACCACACGGGTGGTCAGGGTCAGGTCCGATCGGGAGGGGCGGGTGCGTCCCCCGGTCAGCGCGTAGGGGCGGATCAGGTCCGGCCCCGCGGCGTGGTCGTCGGGGTTCACCCGCGTCCGCCCCGGCGCGGCAGCGCCGCCAGGTGCGGGCCGACCTGGCGCACCAGCCGGTTGATCTCGAAGGCGGCCTGACCCATGTCGCAGGCGGTCTCGGCGGCCAACGCCAGTGACGCCCCCTGGCCGGCGTCCACGACGAAGAAGAACACCGTGTCCAGTTCCACCACGGTCTGGTGGACCCGGGAGGCGCCCAGGGGGGCGCGGGCACCGCGGGCCAGGGACGCGAACCCGGAGGCGATCGCGGCCAGGCGTTCTCCGTGTTCGCGGTCCACGCCGGGGGAGGCGGCCAGGGGCAGTCCGTCGGCGGACAGCAGCAGCGCGCAACGGGCGTGTGCGACCCTCTCGACCAGGTCGGCCAGGAGCCAGTCCAGGGTGCCGGAGTCGTTCGCCTCGGTATGGGCGGACATCGTTCTCATCCTTCCTCGTGGTCGCCGTCGAGGTCGGGGTGGCCCGCGCGGGCGCGCAGGGTTCCGGCCTGGAAGGCGCTCATCATCGAGCGGAGCCGTTCGGGGGAGCGGTCCGCGTCGTCGTCGGTGGTGGGGACCGGGGCCGGTGCCACGGTGCGTCGCCTGCGGCGGGGCAGCCCCTTGTAGTGATCCGATTCCGGCTCCGGGGCGGCCGAGGGGGCCGGCGCGGGCTCCGGTGCCACCGCCGCGGGCACGATCGCCGGTTCGGGGGTGACCACGGGCAGGGTCTCGGGTTCGGTGAGGGCGTCGGCGGGCACGTGCACCGTCGCGCGCACCCCGTGCCCGCCGGGGCCGGCGGCCAGCTCCACCCGCAGGCCGTGACGGGCGGCCAGGGTGGCCACCACGAACAGGCCCAGGGGGGAGTCCTCGACCAGCCCGGCCACGTCGAACCGGGGCGGGTCGGCCAGGAGCGCGTTCGCCTCCTCCAGCGCCGCCTCGCCCATGCCCAGACCTCGGTCGATCACGTCGATACGGCACCCGTCCGCGTCGACGGAGGCGCGGACCTCGACCTCGGTGGAGGGCGGTGAGAACGCCGTGGCGTTCTCCAGCAGTTCGGCCGACAGGCGGGCGGTGTCGGCGGCCACGTCGCCGCGCAGCGTCACCGGGGGCAGGTCGCGCGGCTGCACCCGGGTGTAGTCCTCGATCTCCCCCGCGGCGGCCCGCACCACCTCGTACAGGCGCATCGGGGCGCGGGGACGCCGGACGGGGGAGCCGCCGCTGAGCAGCATGAGGTTCTCGGAGTTGCGGCGCAGCCGGGCGCTGAAGTGGTCGACCCGGAACAGCGCGGCCAGGGTGTCGGGGTCGCTCTCGTCGCGTTCGAGCCGGTCCAGGACCGCCAGTTGGCGGTGGACGAGGGACTGGGTGCGGCGGGCCAGGGTGCCGAACATGGCGCGTACCCCGGCGCGCAGCCGGGCCTCCTGGAGGGCGGCGGTCACGGCGGCGCGTCGGGCGTCGTCGAAGGCGTCGGCCACGTCGGTGATCTCGTCGTGGCGGGTGCGCGGTGCGGCGTCGGGTTCGGGTTCGACGTCGTGGCCGGCGCGCAGCCGGGCGGTGAGCCGGGGCAGCTGCACCCGGGCGTGCTCCAGGGTGGTGCGGCGCAGCAGGTGCAGGCGGCGACCCATGCGGACGGCGCCGGTGATGGCGAAGGCGGCCGAGGCCAGGGCCACGATCAGGACGGGGAGGCCGATCAGGAGCACGCCGCCGGTGAGCTCGGAGGAACGTGCGTCGTTGAACTCGCCGATGCGGTCGATCTGGTCCTGTTCCACGGCGCGCATGCGCTGGTCGGAGGCTTCGGCGGCGCCCCGCCAGGCGGTGGCGTTGACGGGCGGCCGGGTGTGGGCGGGGGCGGCGATGACCTCGTCCTGGAGGTCGTGCACGCGTTCGAGGGAGTCGTAGGACTCCAGGAGCCGGTAGGTGCGGGCGTCCTCGGGGGAGAGTTCGGCGCCGATGCGGTCCCAGGTGTGGCGTTGGGCTCCGGCTGCCGCGACGAACTCGTTGTGGGCCTGGGGGGTGAAGCCGTCGGTGGCGACGGCGTGGGCGAACACGGTGCTCTGCCGGCTCAGGAGTTCGCGGGCGCGCATGAGGGAGGTCAGGGAGCGCAGGCGGGGGATCTGGGCGGGGTCGGCGTGTTCGACGCGGGCGTCCCAGAAGCGCAGGCCCTGCTCGACGATGTCGTTGTAGGGGCCGCCGGAGTGGAGGTGGTCGCGCTGGTGGGGCGGCAGGCCGTCGACGGCGGAGCGGTGGGCGGGCAGGCGATCCAGGGCGCGTTGGAGGTCCAGGGCCTGGTCGGGGAGGACGTCGGCGTCGAAGCCGGCCAGGGCCTCGCGCAGTTCGACCAGGGCGGTGTCGGTGGTGTCGCGGGCGGTGCCCAGGGCCTGGTCGGAGCGTTCGGTGTCGCGCGCCGAGTCGGCGGTGGCCAGGCGTTCGTCCTGAAGGGTGTCGATGACGAGGGAGACGGCGGTGCCGACCTGGCGGGTCAGGTCGGCTTCGGCGCGCAGGTCCCGGATGTCGTCGACGAGCAGGAAGGTGAACAGGGAGCACACCAGGAGCAGCACGACGCTGGGGGTGAGGACCAGGGTGATCATGCGGGCGCGAAGCGACCGGCGCTTCTTGGGGGGCATGGGCTCGCTTCCGGGCGATATCGGGGGATGGGGGTGCCGGATCCCCAGAGTGAATCCGGTCGGTGGGGGATCGTGCAAGGGTCGAGTGGTGCGCGAGGGCCCGGATGGGGGTGTCGTGGCAGGTCATGGGCCGGGGCTCAGCTTGGTAACGGGCGGCCGACCACGGATCCGTTCGACTACTAAGAATCTACGTAGTAAAGGTGGGGGTTCTGGTAACGAAACACCGACAACCTGAAAAAGGGGCGGCTCACGCCGCACCGACCACCTGGTTCACGCCCCGTGGCCGCGGGTACGGGACCGTCCGTGACCACGACGAACGGGAGAGCGATCGTGAACCTCGGCGAAGACCTGATCCGCGACGGACTGACGCGCCTGGACGGCTGGGAGTGGGACCCGGACGGCCCCGCCATCCGCCGCACCCTGCGCCTGACCGATTTCCCCGCCGCGATCGCCCTGGTCGGCGTCATCGCCCAGGCGGCGGAGCAGGCCGGGCACCATCCCGACATCGACATCCGCTATGACACGCTGCACCTGCGCCTGACCACCCACTCGGTCGGCGCCGTCACCGACAAGGACATGGCCCTGGCCGCGCGCATCGACGAACTCGTCCCCCGGGGCTGATCCTCGCCGAAGGGCGCCGCGTGCGGGGGCCGCGCTCACGCGCGCGGACGGTTCCGGTCGAGTGCGGAGCAGGGGATGCGGGGCGACCCGAAACCCGCGTCGGTGTCCCGCAACGCGGGGTGCGCCGGAATTCCGACCGCGGGTGCGCGGAAGCCCTGTTGAGGGCCGTGGCGGTGGAGATCCCCGTCTCGGGACGCGGGATCGGTCGGCGGCTCAGCGCAGGCGGGCGCGGCGCATCTTGCCCGAGGCGGTGCGCGGCAGCTCCGGTACGAAGCCCACCACGTCAGGGGAGGCGTGGGTGGCGAACCGCGTGGCCACCCATTCCTTCAGTTCGGTGGCCAGCGCCTCGGAGGCCTCGAACCCGGCGGCCGGGACGACCCGGGCTCCGATGAGCTGTCCGGCGAGTTCGTCGGGGATGGAGTACACGCCGCACTCGTCGACGGCCGGGTGGTCGTTGAGGACCGCCTCGACCTCGGTGGGGCCGATCCGGTAGCCGCGGCTGAGGATGGCGCCGTCGTCGCGGGTGGAGAAGAACAGCCAGTGGCGCCGGTCGAGGATGCCGGTGTCTCCAGTGAGGTAGAAGGCCTTGTCGGGGGTGAAGCGCACCTGGGAGGCGGAGTCGTTGTCGAGGTAGCCGGTGAACCAGGCCAGGGGGCTGTGTTCGAGGTCGACGGCGATGCGTCCGTAGGCGCCCAGGGGTGCGGGTTCGTCGGAGATGGCCTCCAGGACGGTGGCCGTCCAGCCGGGGAGGGCGGGGCCGATGGCGCCGGGGGTGATGTCTCCGATGTCCTGGCCGGTGTCGCCGTTGGGGATGCCCACGCACCAGCCGAGTTCGGTCTGGCCGAAGTGGTCGCGCACGGGGACGCCGAAGACGTCGGTGACCCAGTCGATGACGTCGGGGGCGAGGGGTTCGCCGAAGCTGGTGAGGCGTTGGACGACGATCTCGGGTGGCAGGGTCTTGGTGGCGGCGCGCAGGGTGCGGTAGGTGGTGGGGTCGGCGGCGAGGTTGGTGACCTCGTACATGCCCAGGACGTCGAGGGTGAGTTCGGGGTCGAAGAATCCGGCGCGCAGGGCGAGGGAGGTGTGTCCGGCGAGGAGGGGGGAGATGACGCCGTGGTAGAGGCCGAAGGCGGAGCCGGGGTCGGCGGTGTTCCAGAAGACGTCATCGTCGTCGACGCCGAGGCCGTAGTGGTGGTAGGCGTGCATGGCGGCGAGGGCGCGTACGGGGACGGGGACGCCGCGTGGGGGGCCGATGAGTCCGGAGACGTAGACGATGGCGAGGAGGCCGTCGCCGCCGACGGCGGTGTCGGGTGCGGGTGGGGCCTGGGTGTCGGCCAGGGCGGTGAGGGTGGTCTCGCCGTCGCGGAGAGGGCGGGGGCCGGTGGTGACGATGGACCAGGTGGGGGTGGTGTCGGTGTCGAGTTTGGCGCGGTTGTCGTCGTCGACGACGACGAGGCGGGCTCCGGAGGAGGTGAGGCGTTCGCTGATGGCCGAGGGGGCGAAGGAGGAGAAGAGGGGGACGAGGACGGCGCCCAGGCGCCAGACGGCGAGGGCGGTGACGGCCATGTCGATGCCCTTGGGGATGAGGGTGGCGACGCGGTCGCCGTGGCCGATGCCGTGGGCGGCGAGTCCGGTGGCGAGGGCGTGGGATCGGTCGCGGAGTTCGCCGAAGGTGAGGGTGGCGGGTGCGAGGTCGGGGCCGATCTGGATGATGGCGTTCCGGTCGGGGTCGTGCCGGTCGCACAGGAGGTGGGACACCGAGGTGGTGGGGGAGTCGTAGGCGGTGAGCCACTCACGTACACGGTGCGCCGGTTCGGGCATCGAAGGTCGTCCTCGTCTGGGTCGGAGTGGTGGGGTGGGGTGGGTCACGTCAACACTATGCCCACCTGGCAAACCTCTTCTGGGGGATGGGAGGGGTTCTCGGTGTGTGGGATGCCCGCGGGGGTCTGTGGGGTTCGTGGTTTTTCGTGGGGGAGGTGCGGGGGTGGTCCTTCCTCTCGCGTGCGGGTGGGCGGGTCGGCCATGATGTGGGGTCATGGACGCTGACATCGTGGCCGACCGGTTGGGTCTGGCCGAGGACGAACGCCGTTGGTTGATCGCCGCTCACGAGTTGCCGGAGCCGGTGGAGCCTTTGGTGGTGCCGCAGGGTGAGGATGCTCGTCGGGTGTGGGACGAGTTCGCTCTGGCGGAGGAGGATCGGGCGGAGTTGGCCAGGTTGTGGCCGGGGCCGGGTGGGGCGGGGTGGTCGCCCGAGGTGTGGTTCGTGGTGGAGGGGATGTACCGGCGGTTGGCGGCGGACGCGGATCTGCCGGTGGGGTCGTGGGTGGATTGGCCGGCGTTGGTGGGTCATGGGGATCCGCGGGTGCGGTCGGCGTCGTTGGTGGCGTTCGCGGCGCGGGTGCCGGCGCAGTACGCGGCGCATGGGGCGTTGGGTGTGGATCCGGCGGTGACGCGGGCGACGTTGGCGGATGTGGGGGTGCAGACGGCGCGTTCGCGGCGGATGTACGGGCGGTCGGGTGTGGAGACGGCGTCGTGGGTGGCGGCGCAGTTCCGTGGGCGGTTGTTCTGGGTGGGCGGGTTGCAGTTGGAGCCGGCGGTGTTGGGGGATCAGGGCGGGGTGGAGTGGTATCCGGAGGGGGAGGCGGCCGGGTTGGGTGTGGGGATGGCGGTGGGTGATCCGGTGTTGCGGTTGCACATTCCGACGGGTGGTCTGGATCCGGTGTCGGTGACGGACGCGTTGGGGCGGGCGCGGCCGTTCGCGCGGGCGCATCTGGGGATCGATCCGGTGGTGGCGACGTGTACGTCGTGGTTGTTGGATCCGCGGTGGGGTGAGGTGTTGGGGGAGGGGTCGAACATCGTGTCGTTTCAGCGGCGGTTCACGTTGGTGGGGCGTGGGCAGCCGGGTGAGGCGGATGTGTTCCGGTTCGTGTTCGGGATGTCGGAGGTGGATGTGGTGGCGGCGCCGCGTCGTACCCGGTTGGAGCGTGCGGCGGTGGAGCGTGTGGAGGGGGGTGGTGGGTGGCAGGTGCGGACGGGGTGGTTGCCGTTGCCCGTGTGATGGTGGGTGTGGGGTGGTGGGGGGTTTTGGTGCGGGTGGTCACGTGTGGGTCGTGGTGTCGGGTGGGCGGGGGTGGACGGTGGCGGTGAGTTCTTGGTGGCCGGTGCGGTCGCAGTCGGTGCAGGGGTGTCCGAGGAGGACCTGGGTGAGGGTGTGGTCGGCTTCCCGGCGGGCGAGGACGACGGCACGGGTGCCGGTGCCCAGGCAGGTGCGGCACAGGATGCTGATGCGCATGTGCGCAGGATAGGTTTCTTTGCCGGTTTCGTCTGGGAGAACACGGCTTTTTCACGGTGATATCCGGGCAAAGAGTGCCGGGGTTTCGTCCGCGGGTGGCGGGCACGCGGGTGGCGGGGGCGGGCCTTGGGGGCCGCCCCCGCCGGTGTGGGGTGGGTCGGTGGCGGTGTGCGGGGCCGCTCCGGGGGCGTCGGCGGGGGTGCCGGTGGGGGCCCGGGTGGTCTTCGGGGCCGGGGTCAGGTGAAGATCGGGGCGCCTTGGCGCACCAGCCGCCAGTTCACGTCGTGGAAGTCGGCCGGGTCGATGACCCCGACCGCGGTGGCGTGGTCGATGAGGGCCTGGCGGATCTCTCGTTGGGCGTTGTAGACGACGGGCGCGTCGGTGATGTGGGGGAAGGCGCCGCCGCCGGATTGGCGGTAGTTGTTGACGGCGACCACGAATCTCTGGTCGTCGGTCACCGGGGTCCCGTTCAGGGTCAGTGAGGTGACGCGTTGTCCGGCGGGGCGGGACACGTCCAGTTCGTAGTCGACGCCGGCGAGCTGGTCACAGCTGTAGTCGGGGATGTCGTCGGCGTTGGTCAGGTCGGCCGGGTCGACCGTTCCGGTGGCCGGGACCTGCTTGTAGTAGCGGGCGGAGTGCTCCAGGTAGGCCCGTAGTCGGGCGCCGGTCAGTACCGAGCCCAGCAGGGTGTTGTCGTAGATGTAGAGGGCGGCGATGTCGCGGATGCTCAGGTCGCCGGCGGGGAAGACCGCGGAGCGGCTGAAGGGGGCGGCGATGGAGACCACGGGCAGGTCGGCCTCGGGGGTGCCGGTGAGGGCGGCGGTCACGGTGTCGATCTGTACCTTGTGCACGAAGTCGACGATGGCGGTGTCGGTCCAGCAGGCCTGGGCGGCGCTCAGTTCTCGGGCGCTGGTGGCCACGACCTGGTTGACGTAGGCGACCGTGGTGGCGTGCTGGTCGGCGACCAGGGCGGCGATCTGCGGGTCCTCTTCGACGGTGTTGGTGTTGAGGGTGAGGGCGTTCTTGGAGATGACCTTCCAGCGGCCGTGTTCGCGGCGCAGGGCCAGGTCCATCACGGAGAGGCGGCGTCCCCAGAAGGAGGGCATGGTCATGAGGACCCGTTCGCCGGTCTCGGTGTTGGTGACGAAGCGTTCGGGGACCTCTCGGTGGGCGTGTCCGAAGAGGATGGCGTCGATGCCGGGGACCTGTTCGGCGACCATGGCGGAGGCGTTCTCGACGGGGATGTCGCCTTGGTAGGAGGAGGTGCCGCTGTCGCCGGCGTGGGCGCTGACGATGACGATGTCGGCGCCTCGGGCGCGCATGAGGGGTACCCAGTGGCGGGCGGATTCGATGAGGTCGCGGAATTCCAGGTGGCCGTGGACGTGGTGGCGGTCCCAGATGGCCGAGCCGGGGTTGGTGAGGCCCAGTACTCCGATGGTGAGGGGTTGGGTGCCGGGTCGGTTCGTGCAGTCGACCTTCATGCGTTTGAGGGCGTAGGGCTTGTAGGCGGGGTCGTCGGTGCCGTGGTGGACGGCGTTGGCGGCCAGTGCGGGGGCTCGCATCTGGGAGATCCAGGTGTCGAGGTGGTCGATGCCGTAGTTGAATTCGTGGTTGCCGAGGGTGATGGCGTCGTAGTCCAGGGCGTTCATGGCGCGGGCCATGGGGTGGGTCTCGCCGGTGTCGGTGATGGGTTCGACGACGCTGTAGTAGGTGGCGAGGGGGGCGCCTTGGATGGTGTCGCCGGAGTCGAACAGCAGGGTGTTGTTGTGGCCGCGTTCGGCGCGGATCTCTTTGACGAGGGCGGCGGCCTTGGCGATGCCGATGTGGTCGCCGTTGGCGTCGGAGTAGGTGGTGTTCTTGTAGTAGTCCCAGTTGAGGCAGTGGCCGTGCAGGTCGGAGGTGCCCATCACGGTGATGAGGGCCTCGCGTGCGGAGGAGGCGGCGGCGGGGGTGGGCCAGCCGGCGAGGGTGAGGGCTCCTGCGGCGCTCAGGCCGCCTAGGGCACCGCGTCGCGAGATGGTGGGCTCCTTCGTCATGGGCTTCTCCCGGGGGTTCGGAGCGGGGCGAAGCCACACACGGTAGCGAGGCGGTCGCGGGGGAGGGAACCGGGCTCGCGTTAACAGTCGGTGCACACGATAGGAGAAGGGGGCGCGTTGTGGAAGGTGGGTGTCAGGGGAGGACGACGACCTTGCCGCCGTTGTGGCCGGCGCGCACGTGGGCGAGGGCGGCGGTGGTGTCGGTGAGGGGGAAGGTGCGGGCGACCATGGGGGTGAGGCGTCCTTGTGCGGCGAGGTCGGCGAGGTGGGCGAGGTCTCGGGGGGAGTTCTCGGTGATGAGTCCGGTCAGGGTGTGGGTGGTGAAGGGGGACCACAGGGCGGCCCGGAGTTGTCGGTCGGTGCCTTGGATGAGGGGGCCGCCGCCTTCGGATCCGACGATGACGAGGGTGCCGTGGGGGTTCAGGGCGCGGCGTAGGAGTCGGAGGGGGCGGTGTCCGGCGGTGTCGATGATGAGGTCGTGGCGGTGGCCGTGGTCGGTGATCTCGGCGCGGGTGCGGTCGATGACGTGGGTGGCGCCCAGGGAGCGGACCAGGTCGAGGGTGGCGGGGCCGCATACGCCGGTGACGCGGGCGCCGGCGTCGGCGGCGAGGGCGACGGCGAGGGTGCCGACGCCTCCGCTCGCGCCGATGATGAGGACCGTGCGGTCTTTCAGGTCGCCGCCGGTGCGCAGGGCTTGGAGGGCGGTGCGGCCGCAGGTGGGGAGGGTGGCGGCTTGTTCGAAGGTGAGGGTGGTGGGTTTGCGCACGAGGTCGTCGGTGGTGGTGAGGGCGTATTGGGCGCAGGCGCCCGGGGCGGTGCCCATGACCTCGTCGCCGGGGGTGAGGTCGGTGACGCCTTCGCCGATGGCGGTGACGGTGCCGGCGAGGTCTTCGCCGATGCCGGTGGTGCGGGGGCGGCGTATTCCGTAGCCGAACAGGCGGGTGAGGTAGGGGAGGCCGGTGGTGAGGTGCCAGGTGCCCTGGTCGATGCCGGCGGCGTGCACTCGGACCAGGACCTGTCCCGGTCCGGGGGTGGGGCGGGGGGTGCGGACGGTGCGCAGGACGGTGTCGGGCGGGCCGTAGCGGTCGCGGACGATGGCGGTCATGGTGGTGGCGGTGGTGTCGGGCATGGTGTCCTCGTTGTGTGCGGTGGGTGGCTCGGGGTTCAGGTTTCGGGGTAGTGGAAGACGTCGTCGAGGCGGGTTCCGAAGACGCGGGCGATGAGGAACGCGGTCTCCAGTGAGGGGGAGTAGCGGCCTTGTTCGATGGCGATGATGGTCTGGCGGGTCACTCCGACGCGTTCGGCGAGGTCGGCCTGGGTCATTTCGTCGTGTGCGAAGCGCAGGGCGCGGATGGTGTTGGTCACCCGGGTCTTCTTGGGCACGGTTCACATTCCTCGGCGGTAGGCGATGATGCGGGCGGCCGATGAGGTCAGTGCGGAGAGCACGAATCCGAGGTAGAGGGTGTGGGCGATCCAGAAGTGGTCGGCTCGGGTGAGGGTGAGGGCGAGGGCCGCCGCGGCGCCGATGGCCAGGGCGATGAATTCCCAGCGCAGGCCGCGGCGGTCGATCTCGGTGTCGCGTTCGTCGCGTAGGTGGGCGTCGCGTGGCCATAGGGCGCCGGCGATGACGGTGAGGAGGAGGTTGGCGGCCAGGGCGGTGCCGATGGCGATGAGCAGGGGGCGTGTGTAGGTGATGTGTTCGGGTGGGGTGTCGGTGAGTCGGGTGGCGATGATCGCGGTGTAGATCACCGGGATGATCAGGGCGATCGCGGTGTAGATCCACACGCGTCTTTCTTCGAATGTCATGTCCGCCTCCATGTCAAATATCTAAGACTCAGTGTCAGGCATGGCGGACATGATGTCAATGATGTTTTACATATGGGGGTGTGCGGGATGGGCGGATCGGCGGGGTCCGTCGGTCACAGGTCCTTGCGGTAGACGATGTTGGGGATGCCGGACTCGGGGAAGCTGCTTTCGCCGACGGGGTACCAGCCGGTGGACTCGTACAGGGCGCGGCCCGCGGTGTTGGCGTGCAGGACTTCGAGGGTGAGGGAGTCGGCGTGGGCGGCCACGCGGGCCAGGGTGGTGTCCATGAGGCGGCGGCCCCATCCGGTGCCCTGGAGGGCGGGGGCCACGGCGAGGTGGGTCAGGTGGGCGGTGCGCTCGCCGCCGGTGGGCAGGCGGGTGAGGGTGTAGCCGTCCAGGGCGGGGGTGCGCAGGAGCAGGAGGAGTCGGGGGGTGTGGAGCAGTCGGCGTTCGGCGCGGGCGCGTACCACGGGGTCGGGGGCGGTGCCGTCGCGGTGGGCGACGGCGCGGGTCCACAGTTCGGCGCAGGCGGGGTGGTCGGCCTCGGTGCCCTCGACGATGGTGTGCCGGTCCACGGTGGTCCTTCGGGGTGTGGGGGCGGGGGTCGTCCCCGCCCGTGTGGTCCATGGGGTCGGGCGGTACCGGCGGATCGCGCCGTCACCGGTGGGGTCGGGTGTCGGGGTTGGACGCCCGGGGCCGCCGGGGTGTGGAGCGGGTCGAGGCCCACCGTCGGGGCGGGCCTCACCCTCTCGGGGCGGTGGCGGTGGCGGACAGGTCGGTGAGCGTGGTCAGGGCGGCGACGACGGCGGGGTGTGTGCGCGATCCCCGGCGGGTGCAGGTGAGGATCTTGCGGGCCGGGGCCGGTGTGCCCTTGAGGGGGACGCGGACGACGGGCAGTGGGGGCAGGTCGGCCAGTCGGGGGATGAGCGCCACTCCCAGGCCGTGGGCGACCATGGCGGCGATGGCGTTCCACTCCCGTGCCCCGTGGGGGCCGTGCGGGGTGAACCCGGCCGCGCCGCAGGCCGACACGGCGTGGGCGTGGCAGGTGGTGTCCGCCGGGGGCAGTACCCAGGTCTGGCCGGCGGCCTGGGCCAGGGGCATCTCGGTGCGGTCGGCGAAGGGGTGGTCGCGGGGCACCACCAGGTCCAGGGCGTCGTCGAGCAGGGGTGTCTGGTCGAAGCGCGTGTCGGTGGGCGGTGGTGTGGTGGGGGAGGCCTCGATGACGGCGAGGTCGACCTCGCCTTGGAACAGCAGGTCCAGGGCGCGCTCGGGGTCGTTCTCCGACAGGCGCACGTCCAGGCGGGGGTGGGCGGCGGTCAGTGCGGCGGCCATGGGGGCGAGCAGGCGGGAGAGCACCACCGGGAATCCGGTCACCCGCAGGGGGCCGGCGGGTTCGGTGCCCAGGCCGCGCAGTTCGATCTCGGCGCGTTCCCAGCGGGCGGTGATGTCGTCGGCGTGTGCCAGCAGGCCGTGCGCCGCCGGGGTCAGGCGTACGCCGCGCCCCCGGGGTTCCAGGAGGGTGACGTCGAGTTCCCGGGCGAGCAGGCGGACCTGTTGGGACGCGGCGGAGGTGGTCATGTGCAGCGCTTCGGCGGCGGCGGTGACGGTTCCGTAGTGGGCGACGGCGCGTAGGACGCGCAGGCGCCGTAGATCGATCATGTAGTTCATCCTTCATGGTCTGGTCCATGAATTCAACGTGGACATTGAAGGTCGGTGGGGAGAGGCTGGAGGGGTCAGGTTTTCGGCGACGAAGGACGGGGAAGCGATGACGAGTGTGTGCCCGTACTGCGGTTGGCCCGATGGTCGGCCCTTCCGTGTGGTGTCCCGGCATGCCACCGCCGCGGGGATGACGGTGTGGGTGCGCTGTGCGTGCGGTTCCCTGCAGATCCGTGAGGTCGGCCCGGCGGGGGTGCGGGTGGTCTCCCGTGGCGGGCCCGTCCTGGTGCCGGAGGGCGGGGGGTGTCGGGCCTGATCCCGTCGTCGGTGGGGGTTAGGGTCGGGGGGACGGTCGAGTGACGCCGGGAGGTCCGCCATGGTCGAGTCGGAGAGGGTGCCGCCCACGGAGTTCCCCGCGAGCATGGGCAGGGTCGCCCCGCGGGAGCTGGCCGCTCACGGTTACACCCGGTTCGATCAGTTGACGGGGGTGACCGCGGGGGAGTTGCTGAAGATCCACGGTGTGGGTCCCAAGGCGATCCGTGTCCTGGAGCGGGAGCTGGCCGCCCGGGGGTTGTCCTTCGCGGATGGGTGACGCGTCGGTGGTGGGGCGGTGTCCGGGCGGGACGCGTGGTGGCGGTGCGCCCGGAGTGGGGTCCCGTCTCCGAGGTCCCCGGGGGGGTGTGGAGATCGTGGCCTGTGGGCGGTCCGCGATACGGTTGTGGGCATGAGCGACACCCCGACACGGCCGTCCACGTCGGTTGAGGACTACGTGAAGGTCGTCTACGACCTCCAGGAGCGCGGTACCGGGCCGGTCACCATCTCCGGGATGGCCGAGCGGCTGTCGGTGTCCAATTCGTCGGTGTCGGGCATGCTCCGCAAGCTCGGTGAGCTGGGCCTGGTCGAGCACCGCCGCTACGGGACGGTGAGTCTCACCGAGGCGGGCACCAAGGCGGCCCTGTCGGTGCTGCGCCGCCACCGGTTGTTGGAGACCTATCTGGTGGCCGCCCTGGGGTACTCCTGGGACGAGGTCCACGACGAGGCCGAGATCCTCGAACACGTGGTGTCGGACAAGTTCGTCGACCGTATCGCCTCCTATCTGGGCGATCCCGTCGTGGATCCGCACGGCGACCCCATTCCCACCAGCGAGGGCCACATCGTCGAACGCCCCTCGGTGTTGTTGTCGGACGCCGAGGAGGGGGTGGAGGGCGTCATCGTGCGCGTCAACGACACCGACCCCCACCTGTTGCGCTACCTGGCCGACATCGAGATCGGCATCGGTATGAGCGTGCGGGTCGTGGAGCGTCAGCCCTTCGCCGGGTCGCTGCGCATCGCCGTGCGCCCCGACCACGAGACCCCGGCCCACGACCGGTCACTGGGGTTGGTCGCCGCCGAGGCGTTGTGGATCGCCCCCGACGGTTCCTGAGCGGGGGGCCGGTGGGGGCCGGCCCCCGCGGGTCTCAGCCCTGCGGTGCGGCTCCGGGGACGCCGTCGGTGATGACGAAGCGGGCCCGGTCGGTGATCGGCGCCCCGGGCACCGACACCCGTGCCACGGTCCGGTAGTCGGCCGTCCACTCGGTGGGCGTGACCACGTTGCGCACGTAGCCGCGTCTGCGGTCGATGAAGGTGATGTGGGGGTTCTCGGCGAGCTGTACGGCGTCGCCCGGGTTCTGGTCGGTGCCGTCGCCGCCGCTGGTGAGGGAGGTGCCCACCAGTTCGGTGGCGACGGTGGCCGAGGCGGGGTCGTCGAAGTCGGCTTTGACGTCCACCACGTAGCCGGCGTGCACGTCCCCGGTGATCACCACGGGGTTGCGCACCCCGGCGAGGTGGTCGCGGACCTCGTCGCGTTCGACCTTGTAGTCGTCCCAGGCGTCGTCGCTGAAGCGGGTGGGGTCTCCGGCGGCGAAGTCGCGTTGGGAGAAGAACACCTGTTGGGCGAGGATGTTCCATTGTGCCCGGGAGGCGGACAGCCCGTTCAGGAGCCACCGTTTCTGGTCGGCGCCCAGCAGGGTGCGCGCGGGGTCCTCCCGGTCGGGTGGGGACTGTGGGTCGCGGTACTGGCGGGTGTCGAGCAGGTGCAGGTCGACCAGGCGGCCGAACGCCAGCCGGCGGTACAGGTGCAGGTCGGGTCCCTGGGGGCGTTGTGCGGGCCGCAGCGGCATGTGCTCGTAGTAGGCCTTGAGGGCGTCGGCGCGGCGCTGGAGGAACGCCTCGGAGGGCTGTCCGCCGTAGGGGTGGTCGTCGGCCCAGTTGTTGTCCAGTTCGTGGTCGTCGAAGACCACCGCCCAGGGGAACGCGGCGTGGGCGGCCTGGAGGTCGGTGTCGTTCTTGTACTGGGCGTGGCGGATCCGGTACTCGGCGAGGGTGTGGACCTCGCGGGCGGGTACGTGGGGGCGGCCCACCGATCCGGCCTCGCCGGTCTCGTAGATGTAGTCGCCCAGGAACGCGACGAGGTCCAGGTCCTCGTCGGCGAGGTGGCGTTGGGCGGTGTAGTGGCCGTGGGTGAGGCTCTGGCAGCCGGCGAACGCGAACGCGAACCGGTCGACGCGGGCGCCGGGGGCGGGGGTGGTGCGGGTGCGGCCGACGGGGCTGATGTGGGTGCCGACCCGGAACCGGTAGTGGTAGTGGGCTCCCGGGCGCAGTCCTCGGGCCTCGATGTGGACGGAGTGGGCGCGGTCGGGGCCGGTGGTGGTGGTGCCGGTGGCGGTGACGCGGGTGAAGCGCTCGTCCTGGGCGATCTGCCACTGGACGTCGACGTCGCGGTCGGGCATGCCGCCCAGGCCGTCCTGGGCGAGGGGGTCGGGGGCCAGGCGGGTCCACAGGACGACGCTGTCGTGGTCGGGGTCGCCGGAGGCGACGCCGAGGGTGAAGGGGTCGGTGAGGGGGGTGGCGCGAGGGGTGGCGCCGGCGGGTGCGTTCCAGGGGGTGGCGGCGCCCACCAGTGCCGCGGCGCCCAGGGCGGCGCCGCCGGCCAGGACCGTGCGTCGGGTGGTGTGGGGGTGGTTCGGGTCGTGGGGGGTTCCCGGCATGGGTGTTCTCCTGGGGTGCGGGTGTGCTCGCCGCGGGAGCGGCGGGGCCGTGTCCCATCCGGCCACGGGCGGGGGAACGTCCCAACCCTCCTGGGGTGAACATCGTGCCTCGTTCGGTGACGAATCGGTTGCATTGAGCGATGGTCGGGGGGTGGGGTGTCGGGCGGGTCGCGGTCGCACCGTGATCGGGGGCGTCCCCACGGTCCGCCGCGGGTGAGGAGAACGGCGTGCGGCGGTCTCACGGGGCGGTGCCGGTGCCGTCGGCGGTGGGGGGGCGGGCCCGCCCCCGGGTGCTGACGCGCACCCTGCGTCGGGCGGGGCGTGTCGGGCCCTGGTTCCGTGAACCGCCGGCCCCGGGCGGGGTCGGCGGCGTATGCTGGTCCCATGCGCAAGCGACATTAAGTTCCACGATGGTCCTCGGTCCGTGCACGGGCGCCACCGGGTGGTGGTGTTCTCCGGTGTCCCTGCACGTTCGACCGAAAGACCTCCATGTTCCTCTCGTTCCCACGCGCGTGCGGCGCGCGTGTGTCCCGTGTGACCGGGCCCCTGTACGCCTATGCGGCGTCGGAGGAGTTCGTCCTCCTGTACCCGGTGTACGTGCTGTTGTTCGCCGACCACGGCCTGTCGGTGGCGCAGATCAGTTCCCTTTTCGTGCTCTGGTCGGTGACGGGTCTGCTCACGTCCGTGCCCGCCGGGGCGTTGGCCGACGTGGTCCCGCGTCGGTACCTGCTGGCCGCCGCCCCGGTGTTCGCCGGTGCCGCGTTCGCCCTGTGG
This sequence comes from Nocardiopsis lambiniae, assembly GCF_031845465.1. Classification (NCBI taxonomy): domain Bacteria; kingdom Bacillati; phylum Actinomycetota; class Actinomycetes; order Streptosporangiales; family Nocardiopsidaceae; genus Nocardiopsis; species Nocardiopsis lambiniae. The sequence goes on from NZ_JAVREP010000011.1 coordinate 181,142, forward strand.
TCGTGGTCTCCCGGGTACGGGGTGTTCGCCCTGGGGTTCGTGTTGTGGGGTGTGGGCGGTTCCCTGTCCTCGGGTGCCTTGGAGGCGTTGGTCTACACCGAGTTGGCCCACCGTGGGGTCGCGGACCGTTATGCGCGGGTGATGGGTGTGACCCGGGCGTTGGGTGTGGCCGCGGTGGGTGCGGCGACCCTGATGGCGGTGCCGGTGATGTCCTGGGGCGGGTACGACGCGGTGGGTGCGGCCAGTGTCGCGGTGTGCGCGGTGTGCGCCCTGGCCGGTCTGGCCCTGCCCGAGCACCGGTCGGCCCCCGAGGCCGACGACGCCGAGGCCACCGGGCCGGCCGGTTCCGGTGGGGGCGACGTGCCGGTTGCGCCGCACGCACCGGGGCACGGGCGTGGCGGCGCCCCGGCCGGTCGGGCGCACGATCCGGCCGAGGAGGGCGAGGAGGACGAGGAGCCGACCGGCCCTTCGGAGTACGTCGCCGCGTTGCGGGCCGGTCTGGCCCAGGCGCGCGGGGACCGTCGGGTGCGCGGTGCGATCCTCATGCTCGTGGTGGTCACCTCCGTCTGGGGTGTGCTGGACGAGTACGTGCCGTTGCTGGTGGCCGCCGAGGGTGTGCCGGTGGAGACGGTGCCGGTGGTGGTGGCGGTGGTGTGGGCCGGGGTGACCCTGGGCGGTCTGGTGGCGGGTCCGGTCTCGCGTCTGCCGGCCGGTGCGTTCGCGGTGTTGTTGGGTGCGGCGGCGGTGGCCATCGCGGCGGGTTCCCTGATGGGCGGTCCGGTGGGGTGGGTGTCGCTGGGGGCCGGGTTCGGTGTGTGCCAGGCCGCGAGCGTGGTCGCCGACGCCCGGTTGCAGGAGCGCATCACCGGTTCGGCCAGGGCGACGGTGACCTCGGTGGCGGGGTTGGGGGTGGACCTGGTCACCACGGTCTCCTATCCGTTGTACGCGGCGGTGTTCGTGGTGACGGGGCACGGGCCGGCGTTCGCGTTGTTCGCCGTGCCCTATCTGGTGGCGGCGTGCGTCCTGGGGTGTGCGAGGCGATCGGTCCCCGCGGTGGGGAGGTAGGGGGTTCTCGTCGGGAAGGCGTCGTGGTCGGCCCCGAGGGGTCGCCGGGGCGTCTTCCCCGGTGGGGTGTCCCGGGTCCGGGGGAGGACGGGGTGCTCTTCACCACGCCGTGGCCTGTCCGGGGACGGTGGGTCACGGCGTGTGGGGGCCGGGATCGCGTACGGTTCCCGTCGTTTCCGTCGTCTCCAGGGTGGGCCCCCACGGATCGATGCCCTTGCGCGGGTGAATAGCATCGTTTCTTGTGGCACATCAGACGAACCCCGTGAACAGCGACGGATCGCGTACCGCCCGCGTGCGCGGTATCGACGTCCACTATGTGGACCTCGGTGTGGGGTATCCGATCCTGTTCGTGCACGGGCACCCCTTCGACCACACCATGTGGGAACCGCAGGTCAGGGCGTTGGCCGGTCGCGGGTTCCGGGTGATCGCGCCCGATCTGCGCGGGTACGGGCGCAGTACCGTGGTGCCCGGTGTCACGACCATGGACGCCTTCGCCCGTGATCAGGACGCGCTCCTGGAGCATCTGGGGTTGGACGTGGTGGGCGTGGTGGGGTTGTCGATGGGCGGCCAGATCGCCTTGGAGTTGTGCCGGCTCTTCCCCGACCGGGTCGACTGTCTCACCCTGGCCGCCACCAACCCCTACGCCGAGACGGAGCAGGGCCGGGCGGGGCGTCGGGCGATGGCCCGGCGGCTGCGGGCGCAGGGCATGGGCGGTTACACCGACGAGGTGTTGGTCGGGATGATGACCGAGGCCAACGTGCGGGCCCTGCCGGCGGTCGCCGACCATGTGCGGGCGATGATGTACGCGGCTCCGCCCGAGGGGGCGGCTGCCGCCTTGGAGGGGCGGGCGCAGCGGCCGGACCACGTGCCGTTGCTGCGTCGTATCTCGGCGCCGACGTTGCTGGTGGCCGGCCAGGAGGACGTGTTCACCCCGCCGGACTTCACCGAGGCCATGCACGTGCGCATCCCCGACTCGGTGGTGGAGATCATCGAGGGTGCGGGGCATCTGCCCAATCTGGAGCGTCCCCAGCGGTTCAACGAGGTGTTGCGGCGTTTCCTGGAGCGTTCCCGTGCCCGGGTGCGCGCCCCCCATCTGTGAGCGCGCGTTCCGGCCCCGGCGCGGGCCGGGGCCGGGAGGCGGTCAGTGCTGCTGGGTGGCCAGGTCCAGGTCGCGGGGTACCAGGGCGAAGACCACCGCGGCGGCGGTGAACATGACGATGGCGCCGATGAGGCCGGTCTGGACGAGGGCCTCGGTGAAGGCCGTGCCGGCGCGGGTGGCCAGGTCCGTGCTCTGGGCGCGTTCGGCGACCTCCAGGGCGGCGCCGAGCGATTCCCGGGCGGCGGCCAGGTCCGCCGGGGTGGGTCCGGTCAGGTCGGTCACGTCCAGGTGGGCGCGGTAGACGACGCCGGCGATGGAGCCGACGACGGCGACCCCCAGGACGTTGCCCAGGTCGTAGGCGGTCTCCTCGATGGCGGCGGCGTTGCCGGCCTTGGTCTGGGGGGTGCCGGACATGATGATGGCGGAGGCGATGGCCAGCGCGCCCGCGCCGATCCCCAGCATCAGCAGCGAGAGCAGGACCACGGGGTGGGCCGGTGGGCTCGGTGCCAGGTACAGCAGGAGGAATCCGGTGCCGGCCACGGCCAGGCCGCCGGCCAGGGTGGTGCGCGCGCCGATCCGGGCGGCCAGCCAGGGGGCCAGGGGTGAGGCGACGACGGCGCCCAGGGCCATGGGGGTCAGGTACACCCCGGCCATGAAGGGGGACGCGCCCAGGACCAGTTGCAGCCATTGGGCGACCAGCAGGAGCAGGGAGGCCATGGCGAACATGGACGCCAGTGCGGCCAGGACGCCCGCGGTGAAGGGGCGTCGGGTGAACAGGCGTACGTCCAGCAGGGGGTCGGGGCGGCGCAGGCAGCGCAGTACGAACCAGGTGAGGATGGTCAGGGCGGCGGCGAGCGCGGCCCAGCCCAGGGGGTCGCCGGGGCCGGCCTTGGCGAAGTGTTTGATGGACCACACCAGGGCGAGCATGCCGGTGATGGCCTGGAGGGTGGCGAGGGCGTCCCAGCGGCCGGGGGAGGGGTCGCGGGCCTCGGGGAGCAGGAGCAGGCCGGCGATGATCGCGGCGATCATGAGCGGCACGTTGACCAGGAACGCGGCGTGCCAGGAGAAGTGTTGGAGCAGTAGTCCGCCGAGGATGGGGCCCACGGCCATGCCCAGGGAGGAGGTGGCCGCCCACACTCCCAGGGCGGTGGCGCGTTCGCGCGGGTCGGGGAAGAGGGTGCGGATCATCGACAGGGTGGTGGGCATGATCATGGCGCCGCCGGCGCCGAGCAGGGCGCGTACGGCGATGACGGCGGCGGGGGTGTCGGCGAGGAGGACGAGCAGGGAGGCGCCGCCGAACACGGCGAACCCGGCCAGCAGCATCAGGCGGCGGCCCCACCGGTCGGCGAGGGCGCTCATGGGTACGAGCAGTCCGGCCAGGACCAGGGAGTAGACGTCGACGATCCACAGTTGTTGGCCCGCGGTGGGGCGCAGGTGGGCGGCCAGGTCGGGCAGGGCCACGTTGAGGATGGTCATGTCCATGGCCACGACGAGCAGGCTGGCGGACAGGACGATCAGTCCGGCCCAGCGGCGGCGTCGTGTGGGGGCGGGGGCGGTGGTCCGGGGCAGGGGGGAGGTCGTCACGGGGTCCTCTCGGCCGCCGCTCTCATGAGGGCGGTGATGGTGCGGTGCAGGGTGGTGGTGTCCAGGGGGGTGTCGTGCAGGAGGGCGTGGACGACGGCGCCGTCGGTGAAGACCGTGATGGCGTGCGCGGTGTGGGGGTCGGTGTATTCGCTCAGGAGTTCCACGAGGCCGTCGAACCAGATGAGGGACAGGGGGCGCAGGGCGGGGTCGCCGGCGGCGGCGGAGGTGAGGGCGAAGTCGGTGTGGACCCGGTCGCGGTCGGCGAGGTAGTCGGCGAGCAGGGCGCACAGTCCGATGGGGTCGCCGTCGTGGTCGGCCAGGGCGGTGCGTGCCCGTTGGAGCCAGGCGTCGCATTCGGTGGTGAGGTGTTCCAGGGCGGCGACCTTGAGTTCGGTCAGTGAGGAGAAGTAGTAGGTGGTGGAGCCCAGGGGCACCCGGGCCCGGGAGGCGATGCGGCGGTGGGTGAGGTCGGCGGCGCCCTGGTGGACGATGAGGTCGGCGGCGGCCTCGACGATGGCGTGTCGGCGGCCGTGGGGGTCGCGGCGGGCGCGGGGCGGTGGGGTGGGGCGCCGTTGTTCTCGTTCCATGGTCGGGCTCCTCGCACGTTATGGAACAGATGTACATGTACAAATGTACTGTACGTGTGTTCCCGGTGGGTCCCGCGGTGGGCGAGGGTCGGGCGGTGTCTGCGCGCGTACTCCGATGGCGGCATCGCGGCCGGGCGCGGAGCGGGTGGCGCGGGTGGTGGGCGCGACACGCGCCATCGCCTGCGTGTCCAACGATTCCCCGGTGTTCTCCTGGGCCGGTTCCAGGGCCCGGTTCGGCCCCTGCGGCACGGTCGTCCCCTTCGCCCGGCACCGGCGTTGCGCAGGCGGGACGCGGTCGCACCCGACGGTCGCGGTGTCCGTGAGGTCGGGTCGGTGGGCGGGCCCGATCTCGGGCAAGGCCGGGACATCGTTGGGCAAGGACTTGTGACACCGGCGACGTGGGCGGTTACGGTGGGCGGCACCGTCCCCTGAGGATGGCCCGAACAGGCCGACCCCGAGAAGGAGGTGGGCGGGGCGAGGTGGAGACCGCGCCCCGCGGATACATGGATCTGGGTTTTCTGCGACCGCTGTACGAGAGCGACGCCCCGGTGGCCTCGGTGCTTCTGGACACCAGCCGCGCCACCATCGACGCCGACAAGAAGATCGAACTGAGCTGGCGTCACCTGCGCGAGGATCTCGCCGCGACGGGTGCCGACGAGGCCGACCTGAAGGTGCTGGGGGAGGCGGTGAGGGAGGGCACCTCCCGGGCCTTCGGTGAGCACGGCCACGCCCTGTACGCCTCCGAGGGGCGCCTGCTGGGGGTGTACACGCTGAGCGAGCCGCCCTCCCGGGACCGGGCGCTGTGGTCGCCGGTGGCGGACACGCTGCCGGTGGTGGTGGACCGGGGCCGGCACCTGCCGTACGCGCTGGTGGCCCTGGACCGGGTCAACGCGAAGGTGTACGCCTACGCCGGTGAGCCCGACCCCAAGCCGGTGACGGAGAAGTCCTTCACCGGCGCCGACCTGCACAACATCCCCACGATGGGGCGGGGCGGGCCGGGCAACCTGGGCGGGTACGGCGGCGACTTCGTCCGCAAGCAGTACCCCCTGGAGACCTGGCGGGAGAACACGGCCCGGCTCGCCGAGCTCGTACGCGAGGCCGTGGCGGAGGTGGACGCGAGGATCATCCTCGTCGGCGGGGACGACGAGGCCATCGCCTACCTGCGCGAGAACATGCACGAGCGCAAGCTCTCCATCCCGATCCAGGTGGTGCCGGGCGGGCGCGGCGGCCCGGACGCGGAGGAGCGGCTGCACCAGGCGGCGGCGGAGGCGTTGCGGGCGTTCGTGGTGGACTCCCACGACGAGGCGCTGGACGAGTTCGAGCGCAAGTTGGCCCACGACCAGGCGGTGCGCGGCACGGAGTCCACGTTGCCGATGCTGTCGGAGGCCCGTGTGCGGACCCTGTTGTTGGGGGCCGAGCGCGACGGCGAACCCGACCTGTGGGGTTCGCCCACCGAGCCGATCCTGGTGGCGGCCAAGCCGACGCAGCTGGACGACCCGGACAGGGCCTTCAAGGCGCCGGCGAGCGCGCTGATGTTGCGTTCGGCGGCGATGTCCGACGCCGGGTTCATGGAGGTGTTGCAGCACGGGGAGACCGCCGCGGACGGCGGGGCGATCCTGCGCTTCCCCAAGTAGGGGCCGGGAGTGTCGCGGGGCCGTCCGGCGGGCGGCCCCGTCCCGGTGTCAGGCGCCGGTGGTCATGCCCAGCAGCACCAGGAGGTCGGGCTCGGTGACGAAGTCGATGCGCTGGCCGCGTTCGACGTAGGTCTCGGCCTGGCGGTGCTTGGCGGTCTTGCCCGTGCCGTCACCGACACCGGTGACGAGCACGTCGGTCTTCTTGGTGACGTTCTTGGCGGGGGTGCCGCCGGCCTCGGCGATGCGCCGCCACACCTCGGGTTTGTCCATGGACGCCAGGTCGCCGGAGACGCACACGACCTTGCCGTACAGGGGGCCGGCGGGGTCGGCGTCGGGGGAGGGCGCGGGCAGGTCGGCCTTGGCGGCGCGCTGCCAGCGCGCGAAGCGGTCCTGGCCGCCCGCCGGCGCGCGCACGGGCACCGCCACGGGGGCGGGGGTGGGGGCGGCGGTGGCGGCCATTCGGCGCAGCCCGCCGGCGGCGCGGGCCAGGTCGGCCAGGGAGGTCGTGCCGTGCCGTTCCATGGCGGCGATGGCGATGCGCGCGGCGGCCTCGGCGTCGGCGTCGGCCCGGTGGTGGTGGGTGACCCGGTGGCCGATGTGGGCGCTGACGGTGGGCAGCCGGTGGTCGGGCAGGTCGGCCCAGGTGCGGCGGGACAGGGCCAGGGTGCAGGCGTAGTCCCAGTCGGGGTGGGCCAGGCCGGTGTGCGCGCAGGCCCGGGCGAGCACCCCCATGTCGAAGGGGGCGTTGTGCGCCACCAGCGGGTCGCCGTCGGCGAACTCCACGATGCGTCCGTGCACGGTCTCCCAGGTGGGGGCGTCGGCGACGTCGGCGGGGGTGATGCCGTGGACGGCGATGTTGTGGTGGGAGAAGAAGTCGATCCCGGCGGGCGGGCGGATGAGGGTGGTGTGGCGGTCCACGATCACCCCGTCGCGGACCTTGACCAGACCGACGGCGCAGGCGCTGCCCCGGTCCTGGTTGGCGGTCTCGAAGTCGATCGCGGTCCACCTGTCGGACACGGTCGTCCTCCCCTGTCTGCCCCTGTGCGGTGATGACGCATCGAGGCTACCGCCGCTGCGGGCCGGCGGGGGCCGAACGGGCAGGGTCCGCCCTCGCCGGTGGCGGTCGGGGACGACGTCCATGACGCGGTGGGAGCGCGGGGGGCCCTGCGCAAGACCGCACCGTCGGCCGGTGGGCGGCACCATGGCCGGGCCCCGGCCTCGCCGACCGGTTGTCGTTCGCCGCCGGTGCGGCGTTCCCGGGCACCCCCTGCGCGTTGGGTCGGGGTCGGGCTCACCCTCTGTGTCGGGGGCGTGGTACTGCTGTGCCGGGCGTCGGTGGCGTCGGTGGTGCCGACCCGCCGGGACGTCTGAGGGGGAGGGTCCGGTGGCCGTAGGACGATGGTGGGAGCCGGTCGCGTCGGTGGGGCGCCGGTGCGGCCGTTGCCTGGGCGGGGTGGTGGTGGGGCAGGTCACCGCGGCGGCCACGGTGGTGTGGGCGGTGGCGGCGGTGGTCGCCCTGTGGCCCGCGGCGCGGCCCCGGGTCGCGGGGTGGGCGGTGCGGATCGCCGATCGGGATCTGGCGCGGTTGGGTCGCTGGTACGGGACGTGGGTCCGTGCCGATCCGGGGGCGGGGCCCCGGGTGCTCTATCTGTTGGCCCGGTTGCCGGTGGCGGTGGTGTCCCTGGTGCTGCTGTTCGTCCTGGGTGGGATGGCGTCGCTGTTCGCGGGGGGTCTGGTGTGGGACGCCGTCACGGGGGGCGCTTCCATGGTGGACATCCGGATGACGGGGGTGAGCATGCACGTGTCCTCGTTGGCGTTGGGCGGGCTCTTCGGTGTGGGTGCGGTCCTGCTGCTGTGGGCGGGGACCGAGGCGACGGGGGCGGTGGAGGTGCGGCTGGCCCGCCGTCTGGTGGGCCCCAGCGTCCACGATCTGATGGTGCGGCGCATCGACGAGTTGACGCGCACCCGGGCGGAGGTGGTGCGGGCGGTGGACGAGGAGCGGCGCCGTATCGAACGCGATCTGCACGACGGTGTGCAGCAGCGGGTGGTGGCGTTGGCGATGTTGCTGGGACGGGCCCGGCGGGGCCGTGATCCGGGGCGGACGGCCGAGCTGGTGGGGGCGGCGCACACCGAGGCGCGGGTGCTGTTGGAGGAGTTGCGCGACGTGGCCTGGCGGGTCTATCCGAACGCGCTGGACACCCTGGGGTTGGAGTCGGCCCTGGTGGAGGTCGCCGACCGGTGTCCGCTGCCGGTGACGGTGCGGGTGCGGGAGGCGCCGGTGGGGGTGCCGGCCACGGCCCTGTACTTCGTGGCCCGGGAGGCCATCACCAACGCCGTCAAGCATTCCGGGGCGGGCGAGGTCATCGTGCAGGTGGACGACGCGGGGGGTGTGTGGGACCTGCGTGTCCTGGACGACGGTCGGGGCGGCGCCGACCCGACCGGGGGCGGTCTGACGGGGTTGGCGCGGCGGGTCGCCGCGCTGGACGGCACACTGTCGGTGGACAGTCCCGCGGGCGGCCCCACGACCGTGCGCGCCGTCCTGCCCCGGTGATCGGCCTCGCCGGGGGGCGAGAAGACGAGAAGAGGGACGTTCCATGCGTGTGGTGATCGCCGACGACTCGGTCCTGTTGCGGGAGGGGTTGGTGCGCCTGTTGGAGGAGGAGGGGCACGAGGTGGTGGCGGCGGTCGGGGACGCCGAGGCCCTGCTCGTGGAGGTGGCCCGGTGGGTGCCCGACGCGGCGGTGGTGGACGTGCGGATGCCGCCGACCCACACCGATGAGGGGTTGCGGGCGGCGTTGCGCGTCCGCGCCGAGCACCCGGGGGTGGCGGTGCTGGTGTTGTCGCAGTACGTGGAGCGGCGCTACGCCACCGAGCTGCTCGCGGGTTCCTCGGGCGGGGTGGGGTACCTGCTCAAGGACCGGGTGTCGGAGGTGGGGGAGTTCCTGGACGCGTTGGAGCGGGTGGCGGGGGGCGGTGCGGCCTTCGACCCGGAGGTGGTGCGTCGTCTGTTGGCGCACGCCGGCCGCGCCGATCCGCTGGCGCGGTTGACCCCGCGTGAGCGCGATGTGTTGGAGCAGATGGCGCAGGGGTGGAACAACCCGTCGGTCGCGGCCCGGTTGCACGTCTCGTTGAGCGCGGTGGAGAAGCACGTCAACGCGATCTTCGACAAGTTGGACCTGGACCGCGGCACGGGGCACAGTCGTCGGGTGCGCGCGGTGCTGCGTTACCTGGGGGCCTGATCCGGGCGGGCGCGGTGTGCCCCCCGGGGCGTTCCACGTCATCGGTCATGTCCGTCCGCTCCCGGATCGCCGGACCCGTGGGTCGGGTCTTCGTCACAGGCGGGTGCGGGCGCGATGATCCCGCCCGGACACGGGCGCGGGGCCGACCGGGAGTGGTCGGCCCCGCGTCACGGGAACGGGTCACTGGGAGCCGGTGGCGGCCTCCACTTCCGACATCCACTGCTCGGCGGCCTCCTGGGGGGTGAGGTCGCCGAAGGCCATCGAGTCGGTCACGCGCTTGGTGATCTCCACGACCTGGCCGGCGCCGATGGGCGGCGGCGGGTTGCCGTCGACGATGGTGCCCTCGACCTCGGACAGGAACACGGCGCTGCGCTCGTCGGCGGGCGGCAGGGAGCTGAGGATCTGGGCGCGCACGTCCACGTTGGCGGGCAGGCCCAGGTCGGACAGGATCAGCTCGGCGGCCTCGTTGCTGTTGAGCATGAAGTCGACGAACCGGGCGGCCTCCTCGGGGTGCTCGCTGCCGGCCGAGACGGCGTAGAACATGGCGGGCTTGAAGTACATGCCGGTGCGCTCGCCGGTGGTCTCACCGGGGTAGCGCAGGAGTTCGATGTCGCTGCCGGAGGCCTCGGTGATGCCGCCGAGCTGGTTGGTCCAGAAGTGGGCCATGGCGCCGGCGTTGGTGGACAGCACCGACTGGTCCGGGCCGCCCGCCTCGATCTCCACGCTCTCGGACGCGGAGGGCTGGCCGCCCTCGTCCAGCAGTTCCTTGGTGATCTCGAACCAGGCGGCGAGGGTGTCCTCGGAGAAGCCCAGGGTGCCGTCCTCGTTGTAGAGGTTCTCCCCGTGCTGGCGGGCGAAGATCTGGAACCCGGACTCGTTGTAGGACATGCTCTGGGTGCCGACGATGTCGCCGCCGGAGGCCTCGGTGATCTCGGCCGAGAGCGCGACGTAGTCCTCCCAGCTCCAGGTGGAGTCGTCGGGCATCTCCACGCCGGCGGCCTCGAACGCCTTGGGGTCGGCCATGACCGCGTAGGCGTTCACGCCGCTGGCGATGCCGTAGGTCTTGTCGTCCAGGTCGCCGCTCTCGGCGACCAGCGGGTCGACCTTGGACAGGTCCAGGTGGTCACCGAACTCCGACAGGTCGGCCAGGGCACCCCGGTCGCCGTATTCGCGCAGGTAGCGCTCCTCCTGCATCATGATGTCCGGTGCGTCGCCGGCGGCGGTGGAGGTGGCCAGCTTGTCCCAGTAGGAACCCCAGTCGGTGTAGTCCGCGACGATGCGGATGTCGGAGTTCTGCGCCTCGAAGACGTCGATGACCTGCTGGAGGGTGGAGTGGCGGTCGTCGGAGCCCCACCAGGAGTAGCGCAGTTCGACGACGCCGTCGTCGCTGTCGGAGCCGCCTCCGCCGCAGGCGGAGGTCATCAGGGCCAGTGACGCCGCCACGGCGGTGAGGGTGAGGAGGCGACGCGGGCGTCGGCCTTCGGGGAGGATGTTCATGGGGGGATGGGTCCTTTCCGTCATTTGATGCCTGTGGTCGCGATGCCCTTGACGAGGTAGCGCTGACCGGCCAGGAAGAATCCGAACACGGGTCCCAGTGCCACGACCGACATGGCGAACAGGGGACCCCAGGAGGTCTGGGAACTGGAGTCGACGAAGGTGCGCAGCGCCACCGGGACCGTGTACATGTCGGGCCGGGTGAGGAAGATGAGCTGGCTGAAGAAGTCGTTCCAGGTCCAGATGAAGGTGAAGATCGCGGTCGTGGCCAGTGCCGGCATCGACAGCGGCAGGATGATGCGCAGGAAGATGCGCACGTGTCCGCAGCCGTCGATGCGCGCCGCCTCGTCCAGGTCGCGGGGCAGGCCGCGGATGAACTGCACCATCAGGAAGATGAAGAAGCCGTCCGTGGCCAGGAGCTTGGGGACGATGACCGGGTAGAAGGTGTTGATCCAGTCCAGCTGTGCGAACAGGATGTACTGGGGCACGATCACGACGTGGATCGGCAGCATGATCGTGGCCAGCATGATCGCGAAGAAGAGCCGCTTTCCGCGGAATTCCAGGCGGGCGAAGGCGTAGGCGGCCATGGAGCAGCCGATGAGGTTGCCGACGATGGATCCGCCCACCACGATCGCGGAGTTGAGCAGGTAGTGGTGGAAGGGGTACTGGAGGGCGGTCCAGCCCTCGCTGTAGTTCTCCGGGGTGAAGTTCCAGGGGATCAGCCCCGGTTCCCGGAAGATCTCCGCGGTGGGTTTGAAGGAGCTCGACAGCATCCACAGCAGCGGGTAGAGCATCACCAGGCCGAAGCCGATGAGTCCGATGTGGACGAGGAGTCGTCGGATGTGTGCGGTCCGCTTGCCGGCGTCGTTGGAGCGCGCGGGGGACCTCGTCTCAGTCGCCATAGAAGACCCAGAACTTGGAGGCGAGGAAGTTCACGGCGGTGAACCCTCCGATGATCATCAGCAGGAGCCAGGCCATCGCCGAGGCGTAGCCCATGTCGAACGCCCCGAAACCCCGTTGGTAGAGGTAGAGCGTGTAGAAGAGGGTCGAGTCGGAGGGGCCGCCGGTGCCGCCGCTGACGATGAACGCCTGGGTGAAGGTCTGGAAGGCGTTGATGATCTGCAGCACGAGGTTGAAGAAGATGATGGGCGTGAGCATGGGGACGGTGATGTGCCAGAAACGGCGCACCGGTCCCGCACCGTCGACCGCGGCGGCCTCGTGGTACATGGCGGGGATCTGGCGCAGCCCGGCCAGGAAGATGACCATGGGTGCGCCGAAGGTCCACACGTTGAGCACGATGAGGGTGCTCAGGGCGTGGTCGGGGTGGGACACCCAGCCCTCGCCCTGGATCCCGAAGACCGCCAGGACCTGGTTGACCAGGCCTTGGGCGCCGAACACCTGGCGCCACAGGATGGCGATGGCGACGCTGCCGCCGAGCAGGGACGGCAGGTAGTACACCGACCGGTACAGGGGCAGGCCGCGCACACCCCGGTCCAGGACCATCGCCAGGGCCAGGGCCATGGCGAGCTGGAGCGGCACCGACACGAACACGTAGACGAAGGTGACCCTCAGGGAGCTGTGCAGGCGGGCGTCGTCGAGCATGCGCTCGTAGTTGGCCCACCCGATGAACTCGTGGTCGCCGATGAGGTTGTAGTCGGTGAAGGAGAAGTACAGGGAGGCCAGGAGGGGGCCTGCGGTGATGAGGGCCAGGCCGACGAACCAGGGTGCCAGGAAGGCGTAGGCGGCGAGGTTCTCCCGCTTGTGGCGACCGGTGCCGGCCCGGCCCGCCTTGGCGCGGCGGGGACGTGCCGAGGGCTCGGACACCGGGGCCGCCCCGGGCCTCCGTTGGAGGAGTGCGCTCACGGGGACCCGCCTCCTCTCGGGGCCGTCTCCCACTGCGAGGTGGGGACGCGCGTACCGGGATTCATGCTCAGAGACCACCAATCTGGTCGGGGAGGGCGCGGGACACGGGGTCCCATGGGCCCTGTGTCCGAGAACACTGCGGGAATTCGCAGGTGATGAGTTGGTAAGCGCTATCCAGCTACTAAGATGTTCAGTTTCTAGCACCGGGTTACATGGGTGTCAACGCCCGGTTTCCCCTCCCGCGACAACCGCAGGCCGGATCGTTACCTTCCCGATCGGCCCGGAGGGCGTCCCCCGGAGGGCTTTTCGGGCCCCGCCGAACCTCCCCGGCGACCCCCGGACCCCGGGATTCCACCCCGATGATCTTCGCGGGGCCATTGTGGTCTTGTTCGGAAAGCGTTTACCATCTCGGTGTGAACCACACCACGCAACGCAGGTACGCGATCGTCGGCACCGGTTCCCGGGCCCGGATGTACACCCGTGCGCTCACCGGCGGCCACCGCCGGCACGGCGCCCTGGTCGCCCTGTGCGACACCAACGCCACCCGGATGGCCGTGCACAACCGGATCGTCACCGAGGCCGGCCTGGACCCCGTGCCCACCCACCACGCGGACGACTTCGCCCGCATGCTCGTGGAACGGGCCGTGGACGAGGTCATCGTGTGCACCGTCGACCACACCCACGCCGACTACATCGTCACCGCCCTGGAGCACGGGGCCGACGTCATCACCGAGAAGCCCATGACGACCGATCTGGAGGGGCTGCGCCGCATCGAGGAGGCCCGGGAGCGCACCGGCGGGCGCGTCACCGTCGGCTTCAACTACCGCTACAACCCCGTCCACCGCAAGGTCCGCGAGCTCATCGCCGAGGGCGCCGTCGGAGAGGTCGGCTCCGTCCACTTCGAATGGCTGCTGGACCTGCGCCACGGCGCCGACTACTTCCGCCGCTGGCACCGCGACAAGACCCGCTCGGGGGGTCTGCTCGTCCACAAGGCGAGCCACCACTTCGACCTGGTCAACTGGTGGATCGGCGCCCGTCCCGACGAGGTCTTCGCCTCGGGGAGGTTGTTCTTCTACGGTGAGGAGAACGGCCGCCGGCACGGTGTGGCCGCCGACTACGAGCGCGGCCACGGCGCCGACACCGCCCAGGACGACCCCTTCGCCCTGCACCTGGCCGACAGCCCCGACCTGACCGCCCTGTACCTGGACGCCGAGCATGAGGACGGCTACCGCCGCGACCTCAACGTGTTCGGTCCCGGCATCACCATCGAGGACGACATGTCGGTCCTGGTGCGCTACGACACCGGGGCCCGGCTCACCTACCACCTCACCGCCTACGCCCCCTGGGAGGGCTACCGGTTGACGATCACCGGCAGTCGGGGCCGCCTCGAACTCGACATGGTGGAGTTCGACCGCACCACGCCCGGCCGCGACGAGACCAACCCGGTGCGCGGCATGCCCGCGCCCAAGGAGGACACCGTCTCCCGGCTGTTGCTGCGCCGCCACTGGCAGGCCCCGCAGGAGATCTCCGTGGAGGTGGGCGAGGGCGGTCACGGCGGCGGTGACACCGCCATGCTCGACGCCCTCCTGGGGCGGGTGGACGACGGTATCCGCCCCGACCACGCCGACGGCGGCAACGCCCTGCTCACCGGGCTGGCCGCCAACGCCTCCATGGCCTCGGGGGCTCCGGTGCGCGTGGCCGACCTGCGCGCGGGGAAGACCGGATGAGCGTGCCCGTCGCCGACCCCGTCCCGTTGCTGCTGGTCGGCCTGCACGGCCACGGCCGTTCCCAGCTGCGCTCCCTGCTCCCCCTGGCCGCCTCGGGTCTGGTGCGGCTGGTGGGGGTGTGCGACCGGGTGCCGCCCGCCCCCGACGACGACCTGGAGGGGCACGGGCCCGTCCCGTTCTTCGAGGACCTGTCCACGGCGCTGGAGCGCACGCGGGCGCGCATCACCGTCCTGGTGACCCCCATCCACACCCACCTGCCGTTGGCCCTTCTCGCCCTGGAGCACGGTTCCCACCTGCTGCTGGAGAAGCCCACCACCGCGACCCTGGCCGAGTTCGACCGGTTGGTCGACGCGGTCGAGGCCTCCGACCTCGCCTGTCAGGTCGGGTTCCAGAGTCTGGGGTCGGCGGCCGTGGACGCGGTCCGCTCCCTCATCGCGGAGGGGGCGGTGGGGCGGGTGCGCGGCATCGGCGGGTGGGGGGCGTGGAAGCGCACCTCGGCGTACTACGCCCGCGCACCCTGGGCCGGGCGGCGTCGCCTGGACGGGCGTGACGTCGTGGACGGCGCGCTCACCAACCCCTTCGCGCACGCCACCGCCACGGCCCTGGCCGTGGCCGGGGGCGGCGATCGGCCGCCCCTGGGGATCGAGGTGGAGCTGCACCGGGCCCATCCCATCGAGAGCGACGACACCTCGGCGTTGCGGTTGCGCACCGCCGACGGGACCGTCGTCACCCTCGCGGTGACCCTGTGCGCCCCCGAGAGCGTCCCGCCGATGCTGGTGGTGCACGGCGAGCGCGGACGGATCGAGCTGGAGTACACCCTGGACCGGGTGGCGCTGCACCGTCCGGGACGGGCTCCGCACGTCACCACCCATCTGCGTCGCAATCTGGTGGCCGATCTGGTCGACCACGTGCGCCACGGCGCGCCGCTGTCGGTGCCGCCCGCGGCCACGCGCGGTTTCATGCACGTCCTGGAGGCGGTGCGCACCGCGCCCGATCCGTTGTCCATCGGGCCCGAGCACCAGGAGGTGCGGGAGGAGGACGGGGTGGTCCACCGTTCCGTGCACGGCATCGCCGACCTGGTGGTCCGCAGCGCCGAGTCCCTGTCCCTGTTCTCCGAGCTGGGCGTGCCCTGGGCGCGCCCGAACGTGGAGGTCCACCGATGAACCTCGTGATCGACGGCACCGTGGTGGCCGTCGGCGTCGACGGCACCGACATCGAGCCCCGGCTGTCGCCCCGCCCGTACCTGCACCCGGTGCGCACGCTGGGCGGGACGACGGTGACCGAGGTGCTGCCCGCCGATCATCGGCACCATCTGGGGGTGGGGGTGGCGGTGCCCGACGTCTCCGGTGTCAGTTTCTGGGGCGGGCGCACGTTCACCCCCGACCGGGGGTCGGTGCTGCTCGACAACCACGGTCGGCAGCGGCGTCTGTCGTGGCGTGGCGATGGTGGGGGCGGGGGTGTGGAGGAGTTGTCCTGGACCGGTCCCGACGGTGGGGAGTTGGTGCGCGAGGAACGTCGTCTGCGCGCCCGCCCCCTGGACGGGGCCGTGTGGGTGCTGGACCTGGACACGGCTCTGCGCAACACCTCGGGCCGGGATCTGGACATCGGCAGCCCGGCCACCAACGGTCGGCCCGGCGCCGGTTACGGGGGGCTGTTCTGGCGGGCGCCGATCGGTCCGGTGGCGCCGCGCGTCCACGGCCCCGGTGGTCTGGAGGGTGAGGCGGCGCTGCACGGTTCGCGTGCCGCCTGGTCGGCGCTGGTCGGGGACGCGGGCGGGCCCTGGACCCTGTTGTTCCACCAGCCGGGGGGGCACACGGATCCGTGGTTCGTGCGGGCGGGGGAGTACCCGGGGGTGGGCCCGGCCCTGGCCTGGGACGTCCGCCTGCCGGTGCCGGTGGGGGCGGTTCTGCGTCGGCGGCTGCGTGTCGCGGTGTGCGACGGGCACGTCGGTGATCTCGCCGGTCTGGCCGCGGCCGTCGTCGCCCTGCCCTGAACGCTTTTTCTCCGATTTTTCGAGTTCCGGAAAGGTGGAACGATCCATGCGCGTGCTCGTCACCGGGGGCGCCGGTCGGTTGGGGCGCAGTGTCGTCTCCGGGCTGGCCGCCCGAGGACACGATGTGACCTCGGTGGACATCGTCGAACACACCCACGCGTCGGGGGCGGTGGGGGTGCGGGCCGATCTGCTCGATCCGGCCGCGCGGGCGGACGCGTTCGAGCGGGCGCGTCCGGAGGCGGTGGTGCATCTGGCGGGGATCGCCGTGCCGTTCGCCCGGCCGGACGTGGAGACCCTTCAGGTCAACACCGGTCTGGCCTGGGCGGTGCTGGGCGAGGCGGTGGAGCGCGGGGCCCGGTGTGCGGTGGCCGCCTCCAGTCCCACCGTGTACGGCTACAACACGCCGTCGTGGCGGCCGCGGTACCTGCCGTTGGACGAGGAGCACCCGGTCGAGCCGTGGCACGCCTACGGGTTGAGCAAGGCGATCGTGGAGCAGACGGTGCGGGCGTTGGCCCGCACCTCCTCGGCGTGCACGTTGTGCGCGGTGCGTCCGGGGTACGTGGTCGCCCCCGAGGAGTGGGCGGGCGCGCCCACCCAGCAGGGGCACACCATGGCCGATCGGGTGGCCGATCCGGCGTTGGCGGCGGTGTCGTTGTTCAATTACGTGGACGCCGGTGATGTCGCGGACCTGTTCGCGCGCATCGTGGAGCACCCCGAGCGGGTGGAGCACGGCGGTGTGTACAACGCGGTGGCCGCCGATCCGTTGGCGGTGGGGCCGGTGGACGGGCTGATGGCGCGGTCGCATCCGGGTTCGGCGCCGGTGGCGGGGGCGTTGGCGGACGGGCGGGCGGTGTTCTCCTCGGCCAAGGCGCGGCGTGATCTGGGGTGGGCGCCGACCGCGACCTGGCGTGACCGGTTGCGGTCCGATCGGGTGCGCTGAATTGGCGAAGTCTGGGAGTCCCGGGCGCTCGGCTACTCTGGGAAAGAGTTTTCCAGGACGTGGGACGAGAAGGGCCAGGGGCGTGGACTCCGGTTACGTAACGCTGGAACAGGTGGCCGAGCACGCGGGCGTCTCCCTGGCGACCGCTTCGAGGGTCATCAACGGCAGTACCCGGCAGGTCAGTCAACGGCTGCGGGACAAGGTCAACGCCAGCGCGGAGGAGTTGGGCTATTTGGCCAACGCCTCCGCGCAGACGTTGGCGCGCAACAGCAGTTCGCTGGTGGGCCTGTTGGTCCATGACATCTCCGACCCCTATTTCTCCTCGATCGCGGCCGGGGTGACGCGGTGCGCCGAGGAGCGGGGGTTGGTGTTGGTGCTGGGCAGCACGAACCGGTCGGCGCAGAAGGAGGGGCGGGTGCTGGCGGCGTTGCGTTCCCATCGGGCCAAGGCCGTGATCCTGGTGGGGTCGCGTTCGACCGATGAGGAGAGCAACGCCCGCCTGATCGGGGAGATCGAGGCGTTCCGCCGCCAGGGCGGTCGGGTGGCGTGCGTGTCGCAGCCGGGTCTGCCCGCCGACACCGTCAGTCCCGACAACCATTCCGGGGCCGCCGCCCTGGCCCGGCATCTGGTGGGGTTGGGGCACCGGCGGTTCGCGATCCTGGCGGGGCCCACGGATCTGCGCACGGCCCGTGAGCGCCTGGACGGTTTCCACGGTGCGTTGTCGGCGGCCGGGTTGGAGTTGGCCCATCACAACGTGGTGCACGGGGCGTTCACCCGTGACGGGGGTTATGAGTCCACGCGTCGGCTCATGACGTTGGGCACCGACGCCACCTGTCTGTTCGCGGTCAACGACGTCATGGCCACGGGGGCCATGGCGGCGTTGCGCGATCTGGGCATGCGGGTGCCCGAGGACCTGTCGGTGGCGGGGTTCGACGACATCCCCACCCTGCGCGATCTGACGCCGGGGTTGACCACGGTGCGGTTGCCGTTGGAGGAGATGGGCGAGCGGGCCGCCGCGCTGGCCTTGGACGAGGATCATCAGGGGGGGCACCGGGTCATCACGGTGCCGGGAGAGGTGGTGGCGCGGGAGAGTACCGCGCCGCCCACCGTGTCCTGAGGCCGGGGCACGGTCCGCCGACCGGTGCTTCTCGGTGTGGGGGTGGCCTTGGATCCGGTGCGGTGGGTGCCTGCGGGCGGGTGGTCTTGGATGCCCGGGTCCCGGGTCGCCGGGCGGGCCGGGTGGAGGGCGTTCTCCCGGGGCGGGTGCGCCGGGTCGCGGTGTCGATCCCCGCGATCGGGCTCGGACGGGTGGTGGGGCGCCGTGGGCGCCCCACCACCGGTCACCCCGTCCAGTGCTAGGGGAGAGGGGTGAGCGTGTCGGCGAACACCAGTCCGTGCCCGAGGCCGGTGTCCGCCGACAGCGCGCCGCGCTCCACCCGCACACCGCTGGGGGCGGCCAAGGCTCCCAGTGCGGCGAAGGAGGCGCGATCGATGTCCTCGACCATGGCGGGTCGGGACAGGCACAGGGCCAGCTGCCCGGACAGTTCGGGCAGCAGGTGGGGGGCGACGGGCACGCCTCGGCGGGCGGCCGTCTCGGCGATGCGCAGGAACGGGGTGATCCCGCCGACGCGCACCACGTTGGGTTGGGCGATGTCGCACACTCCGGCGTCGATGAACCGTTCGAACTCCTCGATCGTGCGCAGGTTCTCCCCGAGCGCGAACGGTACGTCGGTGCGGGTGCGCAGCCGGGTGTGGGCGGCGAGGTCGCCGGCGGGCAGTGGTTCCTCGACGAAGTGGAGGTCGAAGGCGGTCAGGGCGTCCAGGGCACGGGCCGCTCCGGGCACGTCCCATCGCTGGTTGGCGTCGATCATGAGGGTCCCGTCGGCGCCCAGGAGGTCGCGCACCGTGCGCACCCGTTCGACGTCGCGGGCCGGGTCGGGTGAGCCGACCTTGATCTTCGCGGCCCGGTGTCCGGCCGCCGACCACCCCTTCACCTGGTCCGACAGGTCGGACAGGGGGTAGTCGAGGTTGACGCCGCTGGCGTAGGCGGGCACCCGGTCGCGGCGTCGGCCCAGCAGGTCGACCAGGGGCAGGCCGGCGGCCTTGGCGGTGAGGTCCCACAGGGCGATGTCGATGGCCGCCAACGCCATCAGGGTGAGCCCGCCGGTGCCCGCCTCGCGCAGGTGCCAGAGCAGGTCGTCCCATCGGGTGGGGTGGGCGGGGCCGCCCATCAGGGCGGGCCGCAGGTCGTCCTCGACGAGGGCGAGCACCGCCCGGGCGCCGATGAACGGCGTCCAGGAGAAGCCCGTTCCGGTGATCCCGGTGTCGGTGTCGACCTCGACCACGACGATGTCGTTGCGGTCCACCCCGCCGTCCCACGCCCGGTGCAGGGGGAGTCGGTGGGCGCGGGCGCGCACCCCGGTGACGCGCACGCGTTCAGCCCTTCCCGACCAGGGCCAGCCCGGTCTCGATGAGGGCGGCCAGTTCGGTCTCGTCCTCGGGGGTGAGGTCGACGAACGGGGGTCGTACCCCGCCCACCTCGACGCCGCGCAGTCGGGCCCCGGCCTTGACCAGGGACACCGCGTACCCGGGGGTGCGGTCGCGCAGGGCGACCAGCGGGTCGAAGAAGTCGGCGAGGAGCCGGCTCGCCAGGGGGTCTCCGGTCTCCACCGCCTTGTGGAAGGCGTCGGCGACCTCGGGGACGAACGCGAACGCCGCGGAGGAGTACAGCGGCACCCCCACCCCCCGGTAGGCGGGGACGGTGAGTTCGGCGGTGGGCAGGCCGTTGAAGAACGCGAAGTCCTCGCCGCGCACGGACCGCACGGCGAGCACGATCCGCTGCATCAGGCCCAGGTCGCCGACCCCGTCCTTGATGCCCACGACGGAGGGGATGGTCGCGATCTCGGCGGCCGAGGCGGGGGTGAGCACCATGGTGCCGCGTTGGTAGACGATGATCGGGATCTCCACGGCGGAGGCCACCGTGCGCACGTACTCCACCAGGCCGCGCTGGGGCGCCGTCACCAGGTAGGGGGGCAGGAGCAGGATCGCGTCGGCGCCCGCCGCCTTGGCGGTGCGGGCCTGTTCGATGGCGGTGCCGACGCTGCCGCCGGCTCCGGCCACGACCGGGACGGCCCCGTTGACGACCGTGACGGTGCGTTCGACGACGGCGGCGTGTTCGGCCGCGGACAGGGCGTGGATCTCCCCGGTGCCGCAGGCGGTGAACACGCCGCCCGCGCCGTGGGCGACCCCGGAGGCGACGTGTTCGGCGAGCACGTCCAGGTCGACGGTGCCGCCGTCGGGGCCGAAGGGGGTCAGGGGGAAGAAAAGGATTCCGTCGAAGTGCATGACTCTCCTCGTCGGGGAAGGGGGACCGGGTTCACAGGACGTGTTCGACGTGGCGTCGGGCCATGGTGGCGATGACGTCGTCGACGTCGGCCGCCCAGATGTCGGCGTTGAAGATCTCGACCTCGATGTCGCCGGTGTGGCCGGCGGCCGTCACCGTTTCCAGCAGGGAGCGTACGTCGATGTGGCCGTCCCCGACCATGCCCCGGCCCAGGAGGGCGTCGGAGGGCAGGGGCAGGACCCAGTCGCAGACCTGGAACAGGGCGATGCGTCCGTCGTGTCCCGCGCGGGCGATCTGCGCTTGCACCTGGGGGTCCCACCACACGTGGTAGGTGTCCACGGTGACGCCGACCGTCTCGGCGGGGAAGTCCTGGGCCAGGTCCAGGGCCTGGCCCAGGGTGGACAGGACCGCGCGGTCGGCGCAGAACATGGGGTGCAGGGGTTCCAGGGCGAGCCGGACGCCGCGTTCGGCGGCGTAGGGGACGAGTTCGCCGATGGCGTCGGCGGCCCGGGAGCGCGCCCCGGGCAGGTCCCGGTCGTCTTCGGGCAAGCCGCCCAGGACCATGACCAGGGCGGGGGCGCCCAGGGCGGCGGCCTCGTCCAGGGCGCGTCGGTTGTCGTCCAGGGCCTTGGCCCGGTCGTGGCCGGTGAGGAAGCCGCCCCGGCAGTAGGAGGAGACGCGCAGGCCCGAGCGGTGTATGAGGTCGACGGCGCGGTCCAGGCCCAGGTCGGCGACGTGTTCGCGCCACAGGCCGATGGCGGGCAGTCCGGCGCGCAGGCAGCCGTCGACGGCCTGGATCAGGGTGCTGGGGCGCACGGTGGCCTGGTTGAGGGCCAGGCGTTCCAGGCGGGGGTCGCCCGGTTCGGGGGTGGCGACGGTGGCGGGGCGTCCGGTGGGGACGTCCACGGCGGTGGGGACGGGTGTCAGGGCGGTCATCGTGGCACCCCCGCCACGTCCAGGAGGGCGCCCATGCGGGCGGCGGCCAGGTCGGGGTCGGTGAGGACCCCGGCGGTGTCGGCCAGGCGCAGGGTCTGCGCGAGGTGGGGCAGGTCGCGGGCGGACTGCATCCCGCCGACCATGTGGAACCCCCGTTGGTGGCCGTTGAGCCAGGCCAGGAACGCGATGCCGGTCTTGTAGTGGGGGGTGGGGGCCGAGAACAGGTGCCGGGCCAGTGGCACGGTGGGGTCCATCAGGGCCCGGTAGCGGTCGACGTCCCCGGCGTCGAGGGCGGCCAGGGCCCGTGCGGCGGCGGGGGCGATGGCGGCGAGCACCCCGAGCAGGGCGTGGGAGTGGCCGTGGTCGTCGCCCAGGATGAGGTCGGGGTAGTGGAAGTCGTCGCCGGTGTACATGCGCACCCCGGGGGGCAGCAGGCGGCGCAGGCGCACCTCCAGTCCGGCGTCCAGGAGGGACACCTTGATGCCCTCGACGCGGTCGGCGTGGTCGGCGATGAGCGCGGCCACGGGTTCGATGGCGTCGGCCGGGTCGGCGAATCCCCAGTAGCCGGCCAGGGCGGGGTCGAAGACGGCGCCCAGCCAGTGCAGGATCACCGGTCCCTGGGCGCGTTCCAGGAGGGTGGAGTAGACGCGCACGTGGTCGTCGTGGCCGGTGGCGATGGCGGCCAGGGCGCGTGAGGCCATGAGGACGGGGGTGGCCCCGGCCTTGTGGACGAGGTCGAGCTGGTCGGCGTAGGAGGAGATGACGCCGTTCAGGTCGGCGTCGGAGGGCGCCAGGTCGTCGGTGCCGACACCGCAGGCCAGGGCGGCGCCCCGGGTGGCGGCCTCGGCGCCCGAGCGGCGGATCAGTTCGGCGACGGTTGCGGGGTCCAGGCCCATGCCGCGTTGGGCGGTGTCCATCGCGTCGGCCACGCCCAGCCCCTGGTCCCACAGGTGGTGGCGGAAGGCCATGGTGGCGTCCCAGTCCAGGTGGGCGGGGGCGCCCGGGGCGTTGGGGAGGGAGGGGTCGGCGACCACGTGGGCGGCGGCGTAGGCGACGCGGGAGCGGGCCGGGGGCAGGGGGGAGGTGTCGGCGGCGGCACCGCTCAGCGTGTAGGGGGCGAGGGTGCCGTCGCCGGTGGGCAGGCTCAGCGTGCTCATCGGATGGAGACCTCGCTCAGCTCGACGGTGCGGCCGGTGCGGGCCGATTCCAGTCCGGCCTCGGCCATCTGGAGTCCGCGCGCGCCCGACAGCAGGTCGTGGGGGAAGGGGGTGTCGGTGACGACGTGGCGCAGGAAGTCCTCCCACTGGGCGCGGAACCCGTTGGGGAAGTCGGTGTTGTCGGGGACGGTCTCCCACCCGTCGCGGTAGCGGCCCGGGTCGACGGCGTCGGGGTCCCACACGGCCTTGGGGGTGAGGGAGCGGTGCTGGACCCGGCAGGAGCGCAGGCCCGCGACGGCGCTGCCGTGGGTGCCGTCGACCTGGAACTCCACGAGTTCGTCGCGGTCCACGCGCACGCTCCAGGAGGAGTTGATCTGGGCGATGGCGCCGTTGTCGAGTTCGAAGATGCCGTAGGCGGCGTCGTCGGCGGTGGCCTCGTAGGGGAGGCCGTTCTCGTCCCAGCGGCGGGGGATGTGGGTGGCGGTGCGGGCGGTGACGGTGCGCACCGTGCCGAAGAGGTGTTCCAGGACGTAGTGCCAGTGGGGGAACATGTCCAGGACGATGCCGCCGCCCTCTTCGGAGCGGTAGTTCCAGCTGGGGCGTTGGGCGGGCTGCCAGTCGCCCTCGAAGACCCAGTAGCCGAACTCTCCGCGCACGGACAGGATCTCGCCGAAGAAGCCGGACTCGACCAGGCGGCGGAGTTTGAGCAGGCCGGGCAGGAAGAGCTTGTCCTGGACGACGCCGTTGCGCACGCCCGCCTGTTCGGCGAGCTTGGCCAGTTCGAGGGCGGCGTCCAGGGTGGACGCGGTGGGCTTCTCGACGTAGATGTGCTTGCCCGCGGCGATGGCCGAGCGGACGGCGGCCTCGCGGGCGTGGGTGATCTGGGCGTCGAAGTAGATCGACACGTCGGGGTCGGACAGGACCGAGTCCAGGTCGGTCGACCAGCGGTCCAGGCCGTGGCGGTCGGCGATCTCGCGCAGTCTGCGCTCGGAGCGGCCGATCAGGATGGGTTCGGGGAGGATCCGTGATCCGTCGGGCAACGGGATGCCGCCGTCGTCCCGGATGGCCAGGATGGACCTGGTCAGGTGCTGACGGTATCCCATGCGCCCGGTGACGCCGTTCATGGCGATACCCAGTACGCGATCGCTCATCGTTTGTGACCACCTCTCGTGTGAAAGCGCTTTCCACCTTACGGCAAACCCGGGCGTCGCACCAGGGGCGAACAGGGGGTACGGGGGTGGGGAGGGGTGGGCGCGACGGGGCCGCCGGTCGATGTGCCGGTGTCGGAAGGCCCTCGCGTCGCATCGGCGACGGAAAAGGGACGGTTTTCTCCGGAGCCCGACCCCGGAATGCGCCCGCTCTTTTTCCGGCTTTTCCTTCGGATGCCCTGACCTGGGCAGACGCTGGAAAGGCATGGTTCTCGACGGTGGCGTTCCGACAATGCTCCGATGCGGAGCGTCGGCGTCGTGGTATCGCGCACGCGGCGCCCGAGATATGGAAAGCGCTTTCATTTCGAGTGGCGACGGCGCGCCCCCATCCGTTCCGCGGGGGACCCGCTCGGGCGCCCGCACCGCCGGTCGCCGTGGGGCGGATCCGGCGGCGGGGCGCGCGGCGGGCGGCGCGCAGTACCTCAGAGGAGGAACGGGATCACGGCGGTCGCGAGGAGGATCCCGACGAGGAGGGCGGTGGCGGCGAGGCCCCTGCGGTCGGCGGGCAGCCGGCCGAAGAGCCGGGACAGGCGCCCGAGGAGGGCCAGCGGCGGTGCGGCGAGCCAGACGTCGCGCTCGACGCGGGAGCCGGCGGCGCGCACGATGCCGGGCAGGTGCCCGACGGCCCGCAGCAGCGAGCCCGCCATGCCCCTGCTGTGGCCGCGTGCGGGAGCCCGCCCCCGCACGGCCGCCGTGAGGGCGCCGCGCAGGCCGCGTTCGTCGTTGGCCCAGTGGGCGCGGTAGAGGATCGTGCCCTGCGGGTCGATGAGGTAGGCGGAGTTCGGTTTGGGGCTGAAGGCGCGGTGCGTGGCGCCGTCGATGTCGTCGACCGCGACCTCGAAGGGGAGGGCGTGGTGGCGGCGCAGCTCCAGGGCGTGCTCCCATTTGCGCTCGAAGGTCCGGGGCTGGGGGAGGAGTTGTCCGGGGTGCGCCTCCCGGGTGTTGACCAGGACGAAGCGGACCGCCTCGCCGAACTCGGCGTGCAGGTCGCGCAGGACGGGGCCGGCGCTCTCGGTGACGGGGCAGGTGCGCGATCCGAAGACCAGCAGGACGGGGAGCGGTCCCGGGTCGGTGCTGGTGAAGCGCGCGCCGTCGAGGGTGGGCAGGTCGAAGGCGGGGACGCGGTCGCCGGCGCCGGGGTCGTCGGGGCCGAAGGACATGTCCTTCACCAGCAGTCCGGTCCGGAACCGTTCGAAGCGGTAGGCGTCTCCCGTTCGGGTGGCGGCCGGGGTCGGGTCGGGGGTGGGCGGTCGGTTCATGGTGGCTCCTCGGTCGGGGTGATCCTTGATTGACTGGTCAGTCAAGTGGTGCGGCAGGCGGAACCGGCCCGTGTCCGGGTCGGCGGGGGCGCGGGTTCAGTGGGAGGGGGCGAGCAGGGCGCGGACGCCGTCCCGGGCGTGCTCCACGAGTTCGGGGCGGTCGTAGGCCTTGGCGAGCAGTGCCGTGCCCTGGAGGTAGGCCAGGATCCGCAGGGCGCTCTCGTGGGGGTCCACCGTGGGGTCGACCTCGCCGCGCGCCCGGGCCTCGCGGAGGGCGTCGGAGAAGTAGGCGGCCCAGGCGTCCAGGATCCGCGTCGCGTGGGCGCGGGGTTCGTCGCCCTTCGCGGAGAGTTCGGCGGACAGGCCGCCGATCGGGCACTCGGGCGTGCTGCCCATCCGCTCCCGCATCAGGGCGATCATGCCGCCGAAGCCGCGGACGAACCGGTCGATCCGCTCCAGGGGAGGGGCCTCGGCGCCGAAGGCCTCGTCGAGCAGGGCCGCCATCATCGCCCAGTTGGCGTCGAGCACGGCCAGGCCGAGCCGTTCCTTGGAGGGGAAGAAGTGGTAGAGGCTGCCCCGGTGGACGCCGGCCTCCTTGCAGATGTCCTCCACGCTCACCTGGGCGAACGAGGAACCGTGGATGAGGTCGCGCGCCACGCGCACCAGCCGTTCCCGTGTGTCCCCGGCCATGCCGCCTCCTCGCATTGACTGTTCGGTCAAGAATCTAGGCGCTCTTGACCGAACAGTCAACAGAGGGGTCGTTCCGGAACCCCGAAACGGGCATCGCCCTTCATCGCGGGAGGCCTCCCGCCGGAGTCCGGTCTCGTCGGCGCCCGGCTTTTCGCGCGTGATCGACCGGGGCCCGGCGGCTCAGGCCCGGGTCGTCACGTCCAGGGTGATGCCGGGGAGGGCGGGCAGGTCGGTCAGGGTGGTGATCCGGTGCAGGTGGTGCACGCCCGGGGGCAGGTCGGCGGCCAGGCCCACGGCGTGGGCGGTGAGCAGGGCGGTGGCCCGCGACTGCCCCCGGCCCCGGGCCCGGCGCAGGCGGGGACCGCTGCGGGCGGCCACCGTCCAGGCGTCCGAGCCCGGCAGGTGCGGGACCTTCGACAGCCGGCCCGCGCCCGGCAGCCGGGCCAGCAGTCCCAGGCCCCGGGTGAGGGCGGGGGAGTCCAGCCCCAGGTGCGTGCGGACCGGTCGGCCCAGGTCCCGGGTGAGCGCGTGCTGGTCGGAGAAGTCGGCGCGCAGCAGTCGGCGCCGCCCCTGTCCGGGCAGGTCGAACACGGCGCCCCGGGACAGGTTGCGCACCGGTTCCCCGGTGGCCGGGTCGGCGAAGGAGCGCCCGATCAGACCGATCGTCCACGCGGTGGCCGCGGCCCCGTGCGCCTCGCCCGCGCCCAGGATGACGGCCACGTCGATCGGGTCGTCCCCCGGGTGGGCCGCGTGCAGGTCGGCGGCGAGCAGGTTGGTCAACCCCGGGGCCAGGCCCACGCTCAGGAGCACCGGGGCGCGCGGGGTCAGGCGTTCCACGCGGGCGATGTAACCGGTGGTGGCGGTGGCGTCGACGAAGGCGGCGCCCCGGTCGGCGGCGATCTCCACGAGGGCGGGATCCTCGGCGCCGGAGGCGTTGACCACGACGTCGATCCCCTCCAGCGCGGCGCGGTAGTCGTCGGGGCGGGTCAGGTCGACGGGCCGGTCGGCGCGGTGGGGGTCGCGCCCGGCGGTCAGGCAGAGGTGGCCGGCCTCGCGCAGCGCGGCCGTGGTGGGTGCGCCGACGGCTCCGTAGCCGCCCAGGATCAGCACCCGAAGAGTTCTTGTAGTCATACTCCAATAAGATATGTGTAGTGGAACTACAGTCAAGTCCTAGGATCGTGGGCATGGACACGCACACCGTCGACGGGCGCACCGCCCGCTCCCGGGCCACGCGGGCCCGGATCGCCCTGGCCGCCGCCCGACTGTTCACCGCACGGGGGTACGCCGCCACCAGCGTCCAGGCCGTCGCCGACGAGGCCGGCGTGGGGGTGCAGACGGTGTACTACACGTTCAGGACCAAGGCGGCGGTGCTCAAGGAGGCCGTCGACATGGTCGTGGCCGGGGACGACGAACCCGTGCCCACCCTGGAGCGGCCCTGGGTGCGCGAGGCGTTGGCGGCCCCCGACGCGGCCGGGCAGGTGCGCCTCCAGGTCGCCGGGACGGCCGCGATCATGGTCCGTGGGGCCGGGCTGCTGGAGGCGGTGCGCGGCGCGGCCGGCGACGAGCCCGATCTGGCCGCGTTGTGGGAGGTCAACGTGGCGCAGCGGCGCACCGTGCAGCGGGTGTTCGCCGACGCCCTGGCCGACCGGGGCGCGCTGCGTCCGGGGACGGGCCCCGAGGAGGCCGCCGACACCATGCTCGGCCTGCTCTCCCCGGAGTTGTTCACCCTGTACACCGCGCACGTGGGCCGACCGGTGCGGTGGTGGCGCGACTGGGCGACCGACGCGGTCCTGTGCCAGGTGGTCGGGGCGTCCTCCTAGGCGAGGAAGGCGCGGACCAGCGCCTCGACCCGGTCGGGGCACTGGCGGTTGACCCAGTGCCCGGCGCCCTCGATCGTCTCCAGGCGGGCGCCGGGTACGCGGGCGGCCGCCGCGGCGGTGCGTCGGGGGTCCACCCCCACGTCCCGGTCGCCCTGGACGAACAGCGCCGGGCAGGTGATCGCGCTCAGGCGGGGGAGCAGGTCGACG
Organism: Nocardiopsis lambiniae; assembly: GCF_031845465.1. Classification (NCBI taxonomy): domain Bacteria; kingdom Bacillati; phylum Actinomycetota; class Actinomycetes; order Streptosporangiales; family Nocardiopsidaceae; genus Nocardiopsis; species Nocardiopsis lambiniae. Next base: position 208,987 of record NZ_JAVREP010000011.1, read on the forward strand.
TTCATGCGGGTGAACCCGATGGAGGCGTTCTGCCAGTCGGAGGAGCCGGAGCCGTTGGCGCGGGACTCCTGGACGATCTCGTCCACGATGGCGTCGAGGTCGGGGACCGGCTCGGGGATCAGCGTGGTGCGCACGAACCGTTCCACGCCGGTGCGCGAGCGCAGCATCAGGCCCGGCAGGGTGGTGTTGAGGAACCGGCTGCGGGCGGTGAGCCACAGCAGCTGGTGCACGAGGGGTGGGAAGGAGAGCGTTCCGGCCGGGGCTATGGCCACCAGCCGATCCACCCGGGCGGGGTGTTCGATGGCGTAGGCCAGGGTGAGCGCGCCGCCCTGGGAGAGACCGACGAGGGCGACGCGCTCCAGCGCGAAGTGGTCCAGGACGGTGTCCACGACGCTCAGCAGCGCCGCGTGGTCGGCGGTCCCGCGCCAGGGGCGACTGCGGCCCTGTTTGGGCCAGTCGGGGGCGAACACGCGGTGGTCCCGGGCGAGGGCGGGGATCAGGTGCCGCCAGCTGAGCAGGGCGTTGTCCCGGCCGCCGCCGCTGAGCAGGACCACGGGGGTGCCGTGGTCGCCGGCGGTGACGACGCTGAGGGGACCTTCGGGGCGGGTGATGACGGTGCGCTCGTGGGGGTCGGCGGTCACGGGGAGGTGTCCTTTCCCCGGGTGTCCTGCCAGCGTCGGAAGAGGGCGGGCAGTTCCGATTCCAGGAACCGGTACAGCTCGTTGACGTTGGCCAGGCGTTCGCGTCGTTCGGGTGAGGCGTCGTCCAGGGCGCGCAGTCCGCGTTCGGTGATCTCGCGGAACGCGGCGGTGCGGGCGTAGCGGCGTTCCAGCATGCGGCTCCACCCGTCCGCGGAGACGCGGTGGTAGGCGTTGCGGTCGCCGGGGCGGCGCACGGTCTCGACCAGGCCGCCGGGGACGAGCAGGCGGGTGGCGGTGCTGACGGAGCTGCGGCTGACCCGCAGGGCCTCGGCGATCCGGGCGGGGCTCTGTTCGGGCGGGTCGCAGATCAGCAGCCAGCCGATCACCCGTCCGGAGATCAGGGGGAGTCCGTCGCGCTCGAAGAAGGCCGCGACCTCGTCCACGAAGGCCGATTCGTCGTCGGTGGGTCCGCTCATGCCTTCACGCTACCGTCATTGCAGTCACTACTGCAATGAGAAGAGCGGGGCGTCCCCCTCGGAGGGGATCGCCGATCAGGCCGGTGCGAAGGAGTCCAGGGCGGCGGTGCGCATCCCCTCGAACTCCGACCAGGCACCGGCCGGGGAGGCCCAGGCCACCGTGTAGTGCACGCCAGGGGAGACCGCGATGTTGCGGGCCAGCACGCGGCGGTCCTGTCCGGCGTCGGTCCAGGTGAACTCCCAGTCGGCGACCGAGTGGAAGTCGGTCCCGGAGGTGACGTCCTCGATCCGCACCTGCTCGTACCCCGGCAGCCTCCCGGAGTCGAACACCCCCTGTTCCTGGTCCAGGACGTGCCGGTACTCGTCGTCGGTGGGGTGGTCGGCGTGGTCGATCTGGAGGTAGGTGTCCCCGTTCGCGGACTCGTAGTAGATGCTGCTGCCCTCGGTGCGCCTGTTCCACCCCTCGGGGGCCAGAACGGAGAACCCCTCGGGGTCCTCGGTCCACACCATGCCCTCCGCGCTCGGCTCACCCGTGTCGTCCTCGGTCTCCCCCGCGTCGGTGGGCGGGGATTCCGCCGGGGCGTCGGTGTCGGGGTCGGCGCCCTCGGCTCCCCCGTCCTGTCGGGGCTCCGCGTCCGGCGTTGCGGAGTCCTCGCCCGACAGGACCGTCCCTGCGGGGTCGCCCCACGGATCCAGGACGACCACGAGGGTCGCGGTGGCCACCAGGAAGGCCAGACCCAGGGCCAGGACCACGAACGGCCAGGACAGTCGCCCGCCGCGCGCCGAGGCCCCGGACGCACCGGGCGGCGTCGGCTCCGGGCGGGTGTGGGCGACCCGACGCGGGACGGGGTCCACGCTCCGGGGGAACCGGCGGGTGACCTCCGATCCCGGCGGGTCCGCGGGCGGTGGGATCAGCGGCCCGGAGTCGGCGTGCGGCGGCGTGATCGGGCCCGAACCGGGGGGAGTGCGCGGTGGCGGCGGCCCGAACGGTGCCGCCTGCGGGCCCGAGGGGTGGGGGGTGGTCGGCGGACCGCCCGCCGGGCCTGACGGGGGCCGTGGAACCGACACGGGCGGCGTACCCCGCCGGCCCGCGGGGTACCCCGCGGCCGGGGCATGGCCGATCGGGGCGGGACCCCGCTCCAGGACGGCCTCCAGGAGGGTCCGGCAACCCCGTGAGTCCAGGCGCAGCCCGGGGTCCTTGGTCAACAGCCCGCGCACCGCCCGGTCGAGCGGGACCGATCGCAGTCGCAGCGCCGGCTCCTGGGTGAGGACGGCGTTGAGGGTGGCGGGGACCCCCTCCCGTTGGAACGGCGAGGTCCCGGTGGCCGCGTGGTACAGGGTCGCCCCGAGCGACCACAGGTCGCCGGCCGGGGTGGCGGGGCTCATCGAGAGCCGTTCGGGGGCCAGGTAGGCGGGGGAGCCCATGATCCCGGAGGTCTGGGTGAGGGTGGAGGTGTCGGCGATGGTGGCGATGCCGAAATCGGTGAGGACGACGCGGCCGGCGTCGGTGAACATGACGTTCTCGGGTTTGACGTCGCGGTGGGTGATGCCCTGCCGGTGCGCGGTGTCCAGCGCGCTGAGCAGGTCGATCCCCCATTCGGCCACGGTCTCGGGGGGCCGGGCGCCCTCGCGCCGGATCAGCTCGTGCAGGGAGCACCCGGTGAGGAACTCCATGACGATCCAGGGGCGGCCGTCCTCCTCGAAGACGTCGTGGACGGTGACGATGTTGGGGTGCGAGCCCATGGCGGCGGCCTGGGCCTCGCGGCGGGCGCGGGCGGCGGCGCGGGCGCGTTCGTCCTCGTCGAGCCCGGGGCCGAAGAGGATCTCCTTGACGGCGACGGTGCGGTTGAGGTCGTCGTCGTGGGCCTTCCAGACCCGCCCCATCCCTCCGCGACCGAGTTCCTGCGTGAGGCGGTAACGGTCGCGCAGCAGGCGTGCGGGTTCGGGTTCGGACCCCATGGGTCTCCCTCGTGTGCGGGCCGTCGTGGCCTGCCCGCGCGGACGTTGCGAACAGGGCGACAGGTGTCATGAAACGTGCCCCCGGGGCCGGTCCGGTAGTTGCCATCGGTCCGTCCGCTTCCGGCCACCTCGGTCTCGGGGGAGGGGGTTCGGGCGTCGGGGCTGCGGCGGGCACCGGCCCGATCCCGGGCACCGAACCCGATCGAGCGAAGATCACCACCTCCGACATGCGTGGTTCGGCCCGCGCATGGTAAAAAGTTAGGTGTGCCGAACTTTAGAGATTGGGTCTCTTCGCCGCGGTGGTACGCCGCCCCGGTCGCCCTCGCCCTGACCCTCACCGCCTGCACCCCCTCCGCCGGCGGAGAGGACGACGACGGCCGCCCCCTGGTCCTGACCACGTTCACCGTCCTGGCCGACATGGTCGACAACGTCGCCGGCGACAGGGTGCGGGTCGCCTCCCTCACCCGCCCCGGCTCCGAGATCCACGGCTACGAGCCCGTCCCCGACGATCTGGTGCGAGGCCAGGGGGCCGACCTCATCCTGGAGAACGGGCTGGGCCTGGAGGCCTGGTTCGCGCAGTTCACCGAACGCGTGGACGCCCCCACCGCGGTGCTCTCCGAGGGCGTGGAGACCCTGCCCATCTCCTCCGGCGACTCCGAGGGCGAACCCAACCCCCACGCCTGGATGTCCCCCGACAACGCCCTCGTCTACGTGGACAACATCCGCGACGCCCTCATCGACCTCGACCCCGGGGGCGAGGCGGAGTACAGCGCCGCCGCCGAGACCTACAAGGCCGAGATCACCGAGGTCGGCACCTACCTGGAGACCGAGCTCGCCGAGGTCCCCGAGGCCTCCCGCGCCCTGGTCACCTGCGAGGGCGCCTTCTCCTACCTGGCCCGCGACGCCGGGCTCACCGAGATGTACCTGTGGCCGGTCAACGCCGAGAGCGAGGCCACCCCGCAGCGCATCGCCGAGGTCACCCGGTTCGTCGAGGACAACGGGGTGCCCGCCGTGTTCTGCGAGAGCACCGTCAACGACGGCGCCCAGCGCTCCGTCGCCCGCGAGACCGGCGCCGCGTTCGTCGGTCCGCTCTACGTCGACTCCCTGTCGGAGGAGGACGGCCCCGTGCCCACCTACCTGGACCTGTTGCGCCACGACGCCGAGACCATCGTGTCCGGCCTCACCGGGGCCCGGCCGTGACCTCCGCCATCGAGGTCGTCGACGCCACCGTCCACTACGGTGACGTGCTCGCCCTGGACGGGGTGTCCCTCACCGTGGAGCCCGGCCGGATCTGCGGCCTGCTCGGCACCAACGGGTCGGGCAAGTCCACCCTGTTCAAGACCGTCCTGGGGCTGACCCGGCCGGACCGGGGCCGTGTGCGGCTGCTCGGCATGGACGGGGCGAGCGCCCGCCGCAAGGGGCTGGTGGGCTACGTGCCCCAGACCGAGCAGGTCGACTGGGACTTCCCGCTGAGCGTGCACGACGTGGTGATGATGGGCCGCTACGGGCACATGGGGATCCGCCGCCGCCCCCGGCCCGCCGACCGTGACGCCGTCGCACAGGCCCTGGCCCGCACCGACCTGACCGACCTGGCCCGGCGCCGCATCGGCGCGCTCTCCGGCGGCCAGCGCAAACGCGCCTTCGTCGCCCGCGCCCTGGCCCAGGGCGCCGACGTGCTGCTGCTCGACGAACCCTTCGCCGGCGTCGACAAGCGTTCGGAGGCGACCATCACCGACCTGTTGCGCCGGTTGCGCGACGAGGGTCGCACCCTGCTGGTGTCCACCCACGACCTGGCCCAGGTGCCCGGGTTGTGCGACGAGGCGGTGCTGTTGCAGCGTCGCGTCATCGCGCGGGGCACCCCCGCCGAGGTGCTGCACCCGGAGATCGTCATGGAGGCCTTCGGCGTCCACGTCGGCGAGGAGAGTGGGAGCACATGGACGCGCTGACCGCCGCCGTCGACTGGTTCGCGGTGCCGTTGCAGTTCGAGTTCGTCCGGCGCGCCCTGCTGGTCGCCGTGGTGGCCGGGGCGGTGTGCGCGGTGCTCTCGTGCTGGATGACCCTGGTGGGCTGGTCCCTCATGGGGGACGCGGTCTCCCACGCGGTGCTGCCCGGGGTGGTGCTGTCGTACATGTTCGGGTTGCCGTTCGCGCTGGGCGCCCTGGTGTTCGGCGCCGGGTCCGTGGCGCTGATCGGGGTGGTCAACCGCACCTCCCGGGTCAAGGAGGACGCCGTCATCGGGGTGGTGTTCACCGCGCTGTTCGCCCTGGGGCTGGTCCTGATCTCCACGGTGCCCAGCCAGACCGACCTGGGGCACATCCTGTTCGGCAACGTGCTGGGGGTCTCCGACACCGAGATCCTCCAGGTCGTGGTGCTGGCCGCGGTGGTGCTGGTGGTGGTGTGGTTCAAGCACCGCGACCTGACCCTGTACGCGTTCGACCGGACGCACGCCCACGCCATCGGGGTGAACCCGCGCCTGCTGGAGACCCTGCTGCTGGGTCTGCTCGCGGTCACCGTGGTGGTGGCGTTGCAGGCGGTGGGGATCATCCTGGTGGTGGCCATGGTCATCGTCCCCGGCGCCACCGCCTACCTGCTCACCGACCGGTTCGAGCGGATGCTGGTCATCTCGGTGGGCATCGCCGTGGTCGCGGCGGTGGCGGGGGTGTTCGTCAGCTACCACGCGAACGTGTCCACCGGCGGTTGCGTCGTGCTGGCCCAGGCGAGCGCGTTCACCCTGGCCTACCTGTTCTCGCCGCTGCACGGGGTGCTCGGTCGCCGTCGGCGCCGCGCCCCGTCCGCCGCTCTCCCGGATCCGGGCGCTCAGAGCACCGCGCGGCCGTAGAGGCCCCGGCGCTCAGGTGCGGGCGGGGGCGTGGCGGCGGTAGTGGCGTGCGGCGCGGGCCCTGTTGCCGCACGAGGTGCCGCACCACTGCTGACGCCCGTGGGCCTGGACGAAGTAGCGCGCGCAGCGCGGGGCGGGGCAGGAGCGCAACCGGTCGCGGTCGGGGCCCTCCAGGAAGGCGATCGCCGCCCGGGCCAGCGCCGCGACCGTGTCGGGGCACCCGCCGCCGGGGGTGAACTCCACCGTGGGCAGGTCCCCCTCCTCCCAGCGCAGCCTCGGGACCACCGCCTGGCGTGCGGCCGCCGCGTTGAGCAGGGTCAGCGCCTCCCGTGTCGGCGGTAGCAGGTGGGTGTCGGCGGGGCTGGGCGAGGCCGGGGCGACCGTCCGCGCGAACAGGGACCGCACCGCCCCGCGCAGGGTCACCACCTGGGCGTGGAGTTCCTCGTCGACCCGGGGGTGTCGCGCCGGGGGCAACCGGTCGGCGACCTCGCCCAGCCAGCGCGCGGTGCCCGCCACCCCTTCCAGGTCGTCGGCGATCCCGCCGACGCCGTCGTGGCGGATCGTCCCGGCCAGTTCGAGTGCCAGGCGGCCGTCCATGGATCCCCCATCCGTTCACCGGAACCCCACTTGCCCGCATCCTTCCCCACGGGCTAGCGTTCTAACGGTTAACACTAACTTATCCGTTAGAACACCGTATCCGGTGAATCGACAAGGATCTCGATGACTCTTCTTCTCGCGCACATCAGCGACCTGCACCTGGACGGGTCGGACCGCTCCACCGAGCGCGCCGAGCGCACCGTGGCCTACCTGCGCGACCTCTCGCAGGCCCCGGACGCGCTGCTGGTCACCGGGGACATCGCCGACGCGGCGACGCGCGAGGAGTACGAGGAGGCCGCCCGGCTGCTGGACCTGCCCTTCCCGGTGATCGTCTGCCCGGGCAACCACGACGACCGGGCGGCGTTGCGCGCGCACCTGCTGGGGGAGGGGCCCTCCACCGAGCCGTTCAACCGGGTCCACCACGTGGCCGGGGCGGCCGTGCTGGCCTGCGACTCCACGATCCCGGGCCAGGACGGGGGGCGTCTGGAGGCGTCCACCCTGGTGTGGATCAACGACACCCTCAACGCCCTGCCCGCCGACACCCCGGCGCTGCTGGCCTTCCACCACCCGCCGGTGCGGATGCACCATCCGCTGCCCGACTCGATGCGCCTGGGCAACTCCGACGACCTGGCCGGGTTGTTGCAGGCCCACCCACGGGTGGCGGGCATCCTGGTGGGTCACATGCACACCGGTGGGGCCACCATGTTCGCCGGGCGGCCGTTGCTGCTGGCCCCGGGTGTGACCTGGACGCTGCGCATGCCCTGGGAGGGGGAGCCGGCCGCCGACCGCACGCAGCCCCCGGGCGTGGCCTTCCACCTTCTGGACGACGATCAACGGTTGAGCACGCACTTCCGCGCGGTGATGCGCGCCGGCGCCGAGGTGTGAGTCCGCGTCCGCCCCGGGGAACACCTCGGGGCCGCCACGAGTCGGTGGCGGCCCCGGATGAGCGGAAGGATCCCGACCGAACCGGTGGTCGCCTCGGCGACCTGATCGGGGTTCTCTCCCCGGTTCGACGGGCCCGTGCAGGTCGGGCCGGGCACCGTCGGACCCGTTGGGAGTCTAGGCGAGGCGGGGGAGTCGACCGTCCCGAACGGTCGGGGCCGCGACTCAGAGGAGCATCGCGAGCTGGCGGCACTGCGCCACCAGGGTGCCCGTGGAGTCCCAGATCTCCATGTCCTCCTCGTGCAGGCCGCCCGAGACGTGCTTGGTGAAGACCCGGCAGGCCAGCCATCCGGGGGCGGGCCTGGCCCGCACGTGGACGCCGAGTTCCACGGTGATCGTGGTGAACTCCCCGATCTCCAGGACGGCCGGGGGCGCGAAGTCGACCATGGCGGGCAGGGAGTGCGCGTCGGGTTCGCGGCCGTCGGCGAAGCGCATCCAGAACTCGGCGTGGGGACGTCCGTCCTTCTTCCCGTCCAGCCATCCGGGGCGGGTGGGGTAGCGGTACTCGACGCTGCGGGCGATGCCCGGCGCTTCGGGCCGGTTCGCGAACTCGTCCGGGACGGGGCAGTCCTCGGGTGCGGGCAGGTCGGGCGGGGAGTCCAGGGTCAGGACCCGGGCGGAGGGGTTCGGGGTGAGGTCGCCGTAGGTGGCGGTGGCGCGGACGATCTCCTTGCCGCCCTGGTCGAGGATCACCTGGCCGGTGGCGGTGCGTCGGCCTTCGCGGATCACCTCGGTGCGGGCGATGACGGGGCCCGGGGCGGCGGGGCGCAGGAAGAACGCCGAGACGGCCAGCGGGTCGGGCTGCCCCAGGTTCTGGCGCAGCGCGTTGAGCGCGGTGCCCAGGATGTACCCGCCGTTGGGGTGGGAGGTGAAGGTGGTCCAGGCGTCGGTGAGGGTGGCTGCGAATGCGCCGTCGGTCAGCTTCTCCACGCGGGTGTCGCGGTCGAAGCGGTATTCCTCGGCGATGGGGTCAAGGCTCATGCCCCCAATGTTACCGACCAGTAGGTTCGAGTGCGAGACACGTCCCGAGAAAAGGGATTGACCCTGACGTGACGTCAGGCCCTAGCGTCGAGGACATCGGGAGAACCGAGACCACCTGCGAGAACGGAGGAGAGCGGATGGGCCGCACCGTGGGCGAGGTCGCCCGCATGAGCGGGCAGACCGTGCGCACCCTGCACCACTACGACCGTATCGGCCTGCTCGTTCCGGCCGAGCGCACACCCTCCGGTCACCGCAGCTACGACGACGAGGACCTGGAGCGGCTCCGCCGCATCCTGACCTACCGGGAACTGGGATTCGGCCTGGAGGAGATCGCCACGCTCATCGACGACCCCACCGCCGACACCCGGGCCCACCTACGGCGGCAACACCGCCTGGTGACCGAGCACATCGAACGCCTGCGCGCCGTGGCGCGCGGCCTGGAACACCTCATGGAGGCCGACACCATGCAGCTGAACATCACCCCCGAGGAGCGACTCGAACTCTTCGGCGACTTCGACGTCGACACCCACGACGAGGAGGCCGAACGCCGCTGGGGCGGATCCGACGCCTACGCGCGGTCCCGGCGCGCGGTGAGCGCCTACACCAAGGAGGACTGGGAGCGGAACCGGGCCGAGGCCGCCGAGATCGGCCGGGCCCTGGCCGCCGCCATGGCCGAGGGGGCGCCCGCCCACGGCGAGCGCGCCATGGACCTGGCCGAACTCCACCGCGAGCACGTCACCCGCTGGTTCTACGACTGCACCACCGAGATCCACCGCGGTCTGGGCGCCCTGTACGTCGACGACGAGCGGTTCACCGCCACCATCGACGCTCACGCCGAAGGCCTGAGCCGCTACCTGCGCGACGCCTTCGCCGCCAACGCCGACCGTCAGGAACGGGACTGACCCCGCCACCAGGCGGGGGCCGCCCCGGCGGCGTAGTCCGCGAAATCCACGGGGGGACGCCCGGTCACCCGCGACACCGTCTCGGTGGGCAGGGCGTCCCCGCCCTCCGCCAGGGCGGTGAACGACGCCGTCATCGCCTCCACCGCCTCCACCGGTGTCCCCGCCTCGCGCCGCGCCCGGGTGAACCCCTCCACCGACCCGTCGAAGACCACCTCGTACCCGGCCGCCGCCGAGAGGGTCGCGGCGGCCTCGGCGAACCCCAGGGCCCGGGGCCCGGTGACCTCGTAGGTCCGCCCGGCGTGCCCCTCCCCGGTGAGGGCGGTCGCCGCCACGGCCGCGACGTCCCCCGCGTCGACGAACGCCTGCCGCATGTCACCCACGGGAACGGTGATCCGTCCCGCCCGCACGTCCTGCGCGAACACGCCCTCGTCGAAGTCCTGGTCGCACCGGTCGGCGCGCAGGATCGTCCACTCCGCCCCCGATCCCCCGACGGCCCGCTCGGCGTCCAGCAGCCTGCGGTCGTCCGTCTCCTCGACGCCGCGGCCGGACAGCAGGGTCAGCCTTCGCACCCCGTGGCGGACCGCGTACTCCAGGAACTCGGGGTCGACCCCGACGCCGTCGGGCGCCATGACGTGGATCGCCGAGGCGCCGTCCAGGGCGCCCTCCCAGGTGTCGGGGTCGGTCCAGTCGAACCGGACCCGGCCTCGGCGCGAGGCCGCGCGCACCGGGACGCCCCGCGCCCCGAGCCGTTCGAGGACCCTGCGGCCGACGGAGCCGGTGGAGCCCAACACGAGTACCGTTGGTTCGCCCATGTCCCACCCCTACCCACCGGGGAGCCCCGCCATGGGGCCCGACCCGGCGGCCCCGCGCCGCCCGCACATCCGGGTGGGGAGGTCGCGGACGCGGTGGTCGGGCGGGTCCGCTCGGCGCGGGCGCGGCCGAGGCCCGGGGAGGGCCCGGATACCTCCGCCCGGGCGGCCCGGCTCCGGGCGTTCGACCGTTTCAGGGGATGAGGACGATCTTGCCCGAACCCCGCGCCTCCAGTTCGGCGTGGGCGTGGGCCGCGTTGGCCAGACTCATCAGCCGGGGCTCGGGCAGCACGATCCTCCCCTGGGCCTGCGCGTCCAGCAGGGCGCGCAGCACCTGCGGGGTCCGGGCGCCCGGCCCGCCCGAGGAGAACCGCACCCCCAGCTCGCCCGCCGCGTCGTCGGCCAGGGTGACGATCCGCTCCGTGGTGCCGCCGCGCAGCGCGATCGCGTCCGGCAGAACACCGTGTCCGGCCGCGTCCAGCACCGCGTCCACCCCCCGCGGCGCGACCTCCCGCACCCGGTCGGCCAGCCCCGCGCCGTGGACGACGGGCACCGCGCCCAGTTCCCGCACCCGGTCGAGGTTCGCCTCCCCCGCGGTGCCGATCACGGACACCCCGTCGGCGACCGCCAACTGCGTCGCGATCGCCCCCACCGTGCCCGAAGCGCCGTGGACCAGCAGCGTCTCGCCCTCACGGGGCGCCAGCTCCCGCAGCGCGCGCGACGCCGCCTCCCCGGCGACGGGCAGCGCCGCCGCCTGCGCCCAGTCCAGTTCCTCGGGTTTGACCGCGTAGACCTCCATCAGCGCGCATTGCGCGTACCCGCCCTCCACCGCCCAGCCCGCCACCGCGTCGCCCACGGCGACGTCGAGGACGCCCTCGCCCAAGGCGTCGACCACGCCCGCGACCTCGGCGCCCAGCCCTGTGGGCAGGGTTTTGAGCCGCATCGCGCCCGATCGCACCTTGGCGTCGAACGGGTTGACCCCGGCCGCCCTGACCGCCACCCTCACCTGTCCGGGGCCCGGTACGGGCTCGTCGGTCTCCACCACGGTCAGCACCGACGGGTCGCCGTACTCGGCGAAACGGACAGCGTGCATCGGCTCGTTCCTCTCATCCCACGGGCCCCACCGGGTCCCCTACCCTCTTGCCCATCCCTTCCCCGTCCCGAACGAGGTGACATGGCCCCCCTCGCCCAGCGCGCCCTGGCGGCGATCGACCGGTTCAACGACGCCCACCCGTGGGACCACAACGCCCACTACCACCGGTGGATCCTCGATCGTCTCCCCGAACGGGCGGGCCTCGCCCTGGACGTGGGCTGTGGCGGTGGCGACCTGGTACGGTCCCTGGCCGACCGGGCCGACGAGGTGGTCGGCCTCGACGCCGACCCGCGCATCGTCGACCTGGCCCGGCGGGCCACCGACCCCCGGGCCGGGATCTCCTTCCGGGTCGGCGACGCCGCCGCGGACCTGCCCGCGGGGCCCTTCGACGTCATCACCTGCGTGGCCGTCCTGCACCACCTGCCGTTCGCCCCGACCCTGGAGCGCCTGCGCGACCGTCTGGTCCCCGGCGGCGTCCTGGTGGTGCTGGGCGTGCACCGGTCGGCCCTGTTCACCGACCACCTGATCGACGCGGCGGCCGTCCCCGCGAACCTGGCCGTGGGGCTGTTCCGGGGCCGGGGAGGCCCCGTGTCCCGACCGACGTCGATGACCGCGCGCACCGCCCCGGCCGCCATGACCCTTGTGGAGATCGCCCGGGAGGCCGGACGGGCACTGCCGGGTGTCCGTCTTCGGCGTCACCTGTTCTGGAGGCACTCCCTCGTATGGCACGCCCCGGTGTGAACCGTTCCCGAACGGTGCACGGTCGTTCCGCCCACGCGGCGTGTGACGAAAACCAGTGGCGCACCGGCGTGGGAAAGTTGCACAGTTCAACCGGAAAACGCACTTTTGACAGGAAACTGGGAAGAGAGCCACCCGTGCGCTGGACCGTCCACTCGGAGCGCCCCCTCTACACCGACCCGTGGTTGGACGTGCGCGTCGCCGACGTCGAACTCCCCGACGGCCACCGCTTCGATCACCGCCTGATCCGCCGCCCCCAGGGCGCCGGCGCGGTGATACGCGACGGCGACCGGGTGCTGCTGCTGTGGCGGCACCGGTTCATCACCGACACCTGGGGTTACGAGGTCCCCATGGGCGGCGTGCACGAGGAGGAGGACCCGCGTGAGGCCGCCGCCCGGGAGGCCGAGGAGGAGACGGGGTGGCGGCCCCGCACCCTCGAACCGCTGTTGCGGGTGCAGCCCTCCAGCGGCCTCACCGACAGCGAGCACCACGTGTTCGTCACCGACGACGCCGAGAAGGTGGGCGAGCCCACCGACGCCTGGGAGTCCGAACGGATCGAGTGGGTGCCGCTGGTGCGGGTCCCCTCCCTGATCGAGCAGGGGCTGATGGTCAGCGCCACCACGGTGAGCGCGCTGCTGTACCTGCGGGCCCTGGCCCCGGAGTGAGGGTCAGTCCCACCAGAAGGACCAGGTCTCGTCACCGAGGAGCGACTCGGCGTAGGCCTCCAGGCTGCCCGCGCCCTGCCAGACGTTGTCCGGGCACAGCGCGAAGTGCTCGGCGGCCACCCGCAGCGCCCGCTCCCGGTCGGTGACCACGGCCGCCGTGCTCAGGACCAGGGTGTCGAACCCGGCCATGATCAACCGGGCACCGAATCGGCGTTCCCAGTCGGCCAGGACCGCGGAGATCGCCTTGACGTCGATGCCGTGGTTGACCGCACCGGCCCAGCCGATGACGCTCAACGCCTCGGCCCCGGAGGCGGCCCGCACCAGGCCCAGGCGGGGGTTGGGCCGTTCCACCAGCCATTCGGCGTTACGGTCGGCGATCTCGTCGGGGTCACCTGCCAGGGGCGTCTCGGGAGCCGGACCGGGCCACGCGATGTCGTGGGGGGCGGTGACGGCGAGCCGCGCCGCCGGGACGAGATGGTCGTACTCCTCCTCGACCTCGGTGGAGCCGCGCCAGGCCTCGGCCAGCACCGTCTCCGCGTCGTGGTCGGCGATCGCCCCCTCCTCGGACGGGACCAGCTCTCCGGTCTCCCAGGGGCGGTCGCCGTCCTCGTCGCTCATGGAGGTCAGAAGCAGCGGCCACCATCCCGAGGTCGCGTGGGCGGCGCGCAGCCGCTGCCACAGCCCCGGAGGCGCGGTGCCGTCACTGATCCACATCACGGCCTCGCCGCTCTCGGAGAGCGCGGGCCTGCCCGGCGGGAGTTCGACGGGGATGTCGGCTCGGGGGTCCATGGGGGTCCTGCCTTCCTTCTTGGGTCTGCACTGGTCGTTCGTGAGATCGGTGAGCCCGGGGGCTTCGGGTACGGCTGCCATGGGTGCGCCCGCGCGACGGCCGTGTGCCCGTCTCTCGGCGGTCCAGGTGGCTCGATCCGGCCGTCGGACGTCCTCTTCCCGCTGCGTCCGTGATCGGATCACGCCGGCAGGCTATCGATCTTCGGGGCCGAATCCGTCCTCAAGGCACCGAACGGATCCGTCGGTGTCGGCGGTGATGGCGGCCCGCACCCGGCGGACGATCCTGGCGGGGAGAACGTCGCCCAGGGCGTCCGGGGCGACCCACGCCCACGACGCGAGTTCCCTCTCCGGCAGGCGGATCCGCGCGCCCTCGGGGAGTGCGGCGGCGAACACCCGGTGGACCGGGTCGCCGACCCGGTCCACCACCAGTGGACGCCCCACCCGGGCCAGGACCCCCAATTCCTCGTACAGTTCGCGCGCGCAGGCCTGCCGGGGCGTCTCCCCCGCCTCGATGACCCCACCGGGCAGGGTCCACGGCGCTTGGGGCCTGTAGGTGCGCTCCACCAGCAGCACCCGACCGGACGCGGAACGGATGAGCGCCCCGGCCGACCCCGATTCCACGACGATCACGGCGTCGGTCCCGCCCCTCTCCTGAAGTGAACAAAGAGGCTTCTTTTCTCATGTTCGGTGTTCTCGTGACCGATGGGATGCATGAAATCCTCCAGATCGGACAGGGGATGGGGTGAGAACCACGATCGAGGAGGTCGAGATGACCGAGGACAACAAGGCGAAGAACAAGTTCGACGAGGCCAAGGGCAAGGGCAAGGAGAGTCTCGGCAAGGCCACCGGCAACGAGCAGTGGCAGGCCGAGGGTAAAACGGAGAAGACCACCTCCAAGCTCAAGCAGGCCGGAGAGAAGGTCAAGGACGCCTTCACCTCGGACGACGAACCCCGGTGAGGACGGCGCGCTCCCGCCGCCCCAACGCCCATCGACTCACGGGCCCCGACCGGCACCTCGCCGGTCGGGGCCCGTCACGATGTCGCCCGTCCACCGTCGCGCGCCTCTGAGACCCTTCCGGGGACGGACGGGCGGGGCGCACCGCGGCAGAGCGGGCACCCGCGGAACACGCCTCACCCGCGCGAGGTGAGGTCGTCCTCCACCAGCAGGCGCTCGGCGGTCTTCTCGTAGCCCAGCAGGCGGTTGACCTCCAACATCGCGGTGTTCTCCCGGTTCAGGGTCACCACCATGGCCTGTACGTGCGGGAAGTTCTCGTGCACCCGCAGGGTCTGGGTCGCCTTGACCCGACTGGCCAACCCCCGCCGTCGGTGGGCGGGCAGCACCGCGGTGTCGTGCTGGTCGGCGACGGGACCGCGGGTGACGGTGCACACCGTCGCCGCCACCACCTGGTCGGAGGTACGGTCCACCACCGCGCCCACCAGCAGTCGCGAGCCGTCCTCGGTCATCCTCAGTTCCCAGGCGCGCACGTCTTGCGGCCCCCACCGGCGCGGCTCCTCCTGGAAGGCGGCCCCGGGGGCGTCCAGCAGGTGGTCCATCACCCGGCCGAACGACGGCAGCAGCGGCTCGGGCGCCCTCCCCACCCAGTGGGTGATCCGGTACCCGCGCCTGGGCGTGCACGCCAGGCGCCGGCAGTGCCGGAGGGTCTCATCGTCGAAGGGCTGCACCTGGAGTTCCAGGTGCAGCAGGGTGCGCAGGTGGGGGCTGGTGCGGGCGAACGCCTCCCCGGCCCGGCCCGCCGGGACGGTGCTCTGCAACCGGCTCATGCCCTCGGCGCGCGCCCGTGCGGACGCCTCGGACCGCAGCCGGGTGCCCATGCCGTTGCGGCGGGCGGAGGCCTCCACGAACAGGCGCAGGAACCCGATGCCCGCGTCGTGGGGCTGGCGCCGTAGTTCGGCGGTGCCCAGGATCGGGCCCTCGGCGTGCATACGGCCAGCCCACCGCCAGGCCCGCCCGGCGCGCCCTCGGCCGAGCCGCTCGGCCAGTTCGTCGGCCTCGGGTGCGCTGCCGGACAGTTCGCGTCGCCCCGTCACATGGGCCGCGCTCCAGGCCGCCAGCTCGGCGGGGGCGGCAGTGAGGGGATCGAAGACCTCCACCACAGGACTCACGCGTCCACCGTTTCACATCGGCCGCCCTCTTGTCCCGTTGAACTCCTCCTCTCCGGTGAGGAGGGGGAGCCCGACCCCACCATGGGGGCGGTGCCGCTCACGCGGGTCGCCGCACGGTGGTGGTCCTCCGGGTGAGGAAGCCGCTCAACGACCGCACGTCGCCTTCTCGACGGGGCGCTCCGCGCCCCGGGGCAACGGGGCAACGGGCCCGAGAAAACCGGTCGCGGACATCGGGTGCGGCGGGCAGGGTGGAGGCGTCCCCCACTCCGGAGAGGAGTCCCGTTGGACGAGCTGTCCGTGCGCGCCCTGGCCCGGTGGGTTGCGGTGGCCGGCCCCCAAGGAACGCCCCTGGTCACCACGGCGCCCCTGACCGTCGCCGCCGTCCCGGCTTCGGGCCTGTGCCCGCCGGGCTGGTGCGGGATCGTCCACCTGGACGGTGTCACCCTGGCCACCGCGCCCGACCCCGGCACCGCGCGCACGCTGCGCGCCGCCCTGTCCGTGCTGTCGCCCCGAGAGCACACCGACCCCGGTGCGGTCGGGCGCGCCCTGACGGAGGTCCGGTTCCCCGGCCCCGACGCCTCACCGGTGGTGGAGGTGCTCGGCCCCGCCGCCCTGGCCTACCTGGCCCCGGGCGATCTCCTCCCCGCCCATCACGGTGCTCCGGTGAGCACCACGGGCTCCGGTGCCCCCGGGATCGGGGACCTGTTGGAGCGGGTCGGCCCGCGGGAGGCGGGGGAGAGCGGCCTGGGCGGTCCGGGCGTCCCCGTGTCCGTGCTGAGGGAAGGGGATCGCGTGGTGGCCGCCGCCGGGTACGTCCGCCAAGGCGGGCGCACCGCCCACCTGTGCGTGCTCACCGACACCGACCGGCGCGGCCGTGGCCTGGCCCGAACGGTGGCCTCGGCGGCCACCGCCCGCGCCCTGGCCGAAGGGCTGCTGCCCCAATGGCGGGCCCGTCCGCCGGCGTCGAGGGCGGTGGCCGCCTCCCTGGGCTACCGCACCCTGGGCGCCCAGCTGAGCCTGCGCCTCACCCCGCCCCCCGGTCCGCCGCATCCGTGAATCCGGGGAGCCGGGCAGGAGCCGGACACGTCCAAGGACCGAACCCGCGCCGCGACCGACCGGAGGCCGCATGACCGTGGAGAACGCCGCCTTCTCCCTGCCGCTCGCGGTGGCCTTCGCCATCGTCCTCGGGCCGCTCTTCGACGGCATCGTCCCGGGGGTCGCCCTGGGGGTGGCCACGGGCTCGGCCTTCGGCGCCGGCATGTCCGCACGTTCCAAGGGAAGCGATTCCCGAACCCCGGGGCCCGAAAACCCCGGGCGCCCCGGTCTTCCCGCCGGATGTCCGGATACTCCATGATGTCCGGATGGACACTCACCGTCACATCGAGGCGCTGGCCGCGGAGGGCCGTCTCCTCGCCGACGCCGCCCGCCGGGCCGGGTTCCACGCCCCCGCGCCGACCCGTCCCGGGTGGACGGTCCGCGACCTGCTCGGCCGCACCGGCCGCGTGCACCGCCGGGCCGCCGCGCACGCGGCCTCCGGCAACGGCGGCCCGGCCGTGGAGGGCGAGGTCGCCCGGGGCCGCTCGCCCCTGCCCGCCGACGAGCCGTACCGGGTGCCGTGGGACCGGTCGGCCTCCGGCCCGGAGGTCTTCTCCGGCGATCCGCGCGCCCCGCGCCCGTGGCGGGACCCGGCCAGGGTGCGCCGGAAGGACCGACCCGACGTGTCAAAGAACACATCGACCCCGCGTCCACCCGTGTTCACCTGTGCCTACGGTGTTCTCACCGAAGTCGGGGGCCTGGGGTGAGCCCACTGTTTCCCCCGTGTTACGGCGCGACATGTTCAGGCAACGCGGCCTTCCTACCTTCGGTTTTGTCAGTGGAAACCGAAAAGGAAGGCCCGGTCGTGACCCCCGAGACAGGCCGCCGCGCATCGCGCACGAGCAAGAGCTGGATCTCCCACTGGGACCCCGAGGACGAGACCTTCTGGAACGGTGAGGGCCGCCCCGTCGCCCGCCGGAACCTGTGGGCCTCCATCGCCTCCGAGCACATCGGTTTCTCCGTCTGGAGCATCTGGTCGGTGCTCGTGCTGTTCATGATCCCGGAGAACGGCTTCTCCGCCACCCCCGAGCAGAAGTTCCTCCTGCTGTCGGTGGTGACCTTCGTGGGCGCGGTCCTGCGCGTCCCCTACACCCTGGCCGTCCCCGCCTTCGGCGGTCGCAACTGGACACTGGTGTCCACCGCGCTGCTGCTCCTCCCGACCATCGCCGCGTTCTTCCTCATCCAGAACCCCGACACGCCGTTCTGGCTGCTCGTGGTGCTGGCCGCCACCGCCGGTCTGGGCGGCGGCAACTTCTCCTCCTCCATGGCCAACATCAACGCCTACTTCCCCGAGAAGGAGAAGGGGTGGGCGCTGGGTCTGAACGCCGGCGGCGGCAACATCGGCGTGGCCACCGTGCAGCTGGTCGGCCTGGGCGTCATCGCCCTGTTCGCCACCAGCGCCGGGTACCTGGTGCCGCTGTTCTACCTGCCGCTGATCCTGCTGGCCCTGGTGTGGTCGTGGCGGTCCATGAACAACCTGACCCAGGTGCGCAGCGACGTGCGCGGTCAGATGGCCGCCACCGGTGACCGCCACTTCTGGATCATGTCGCTGCTGTACATCGGCACCTTCGGATCCTTCATCGGCACCGGGTTCGCGTTCGGGCTGCTGTTGCAGGCCCAGTTCGGGCTGGCCCCGGTCCAGGCCGCCGGCATCGCCGTCCTGGGTCCGATCATCGGCTCCCTGATCCGGCCGGTGGGCGGCCGTCTCGCCGACTCCCTGGGCGGGGCCCGCGTCACGCTGTGGGTGTTCTGCGCGATGGCGCTGTGCGCCGGTGTCCTGGTCCTGGCCGTCCAGGCCTCCCAGCTCGCCCTGTTCATCGGCGCGTTCGCCGTGATGTTCACCCTCACCGGCCTGGGCAACGGCTCCACCTACAAGATGATCCCGTCGATCTACGCGGCCAAGGCCGAGGACGCGATCGCGGCCGGGGAGCCCCGCGAGGAGGCGCTGGCCCGCACCAAGCGGATCTCCTCCTCCATGCTCGGCCTCATCGGTGCCGTCGGCGCCCTGGGCGGGGTGGGCATCAACGTGGGCTTCCGCGAGTCGTTCGCGGCGTTCGGCACCACCGCCCACGCCTTCGCCGCCTTCGGCCTGTTCTACCTGATCTGCGCGACCGTCACCTGGGGCGTCTACCTGCGCCGCCCCCGCATCGACGCGGTCGCCGCCCCGAGCACCGCCGTGGAGACCGCGAACCGATGACCACCACCCACTGCCCCTACTGCGCGTTGCAGTGCGCCATGAGCCTGGAGTCCGGGCCGGACGGTCGCCCGGCCGCCCGCCCGGCCCCCTTCCCCACCAACCGTGGCGGACTGTGCCGCAAGGGGTGGACCTCCGCCGAGGTCCTGGGCGTCCCCGACCGACTCACCCGACCCCTGCTGCGCAAGGACCGCACGGAGGACCTGGTCGAGGTGGACTGGGACACCGCCCTGGACCACGTCGCCGAGCGCCTGCTGGCGCTGCGCGCCGAACACGGCCCCGACGCCGTGGCCGTGTTCGGCAGCGGGGGGTTGACCAACGAGAAGTCCTACACCCTGGGCAAGTTCGCCCGTCTGGCCCTGGGGACCTCCCAGATCGACTACAACGGCCGGTTCTGCATGTCCTCGGCCGCTGCCGCCGGCAACAAGGCGTTCGGTCTGGACCGGGGCATGCCCTTCCCGCTCACCGACGTGGGCTCCTCGAAGGTGGTGCTGTTGGCCGGCGCCAACCCCGCCGAGACCATGCCGCCGATGATGGGTCACCTGTCGGCGCCCCGCCTCATCGTCATCGACCCGCGCAGGTCGGCCACCGCGCAGGTCGCCCTCGACAACGGCGGCCTGCACCTGGCCCCCCGCCCCGGCACCGACCTGGCCCTGGCCCTGGGGTTGTCGCACCTGATGGGCGCGCGCGGCTGGATCGACCGGGACTACCTGGAGGAGCGCACCACCGGGTTCGAGCGGGCGTGGGAGCACGCCGCGGCCTGGTGGCCCGAGATCACCGAACAGGTCACCGGGGTACCCGCCGTCGCGCTGCGCGAGGCCGCCGACATGCTGGGCGCCGCCGCCCGCGAGCACTCCGCGTACATCCTCACCGGACGCGGCAGCGAACAGCACGCCAAGGGCACCGACACCGTCTCGGCCTGGATCAACCTGGCCCTGGCCCTGGGCCTGCCCGGCCGTGAGGGGTCGGGGTACGGGTGCATCACCGGGCAGGGCAACGGCCAGGGCGGGCGCGAGCACGGCCAGAAGGCCGACCAGCTCCCCGGTTACCGCCGCATCGACGATCCGGCCGCACGCGCCCACGTCGCCTCCGTGTGGGGGGTGGACCCCGACACCCTGCCCGGGCCGGGCCGGTCGGCGTTCGAACTCCTCGACTCGCTGGGGGAGGGCGGCGGCCCCCGCGCCATGCTGCTGTTCGGGTCCAACCCGGTCGTCTCGGCCCCCGACAGCTCCCGGATCCGTTCCCGGCTGAACTCCCTGGACCTGTTGGTCACCGCGGATTTCGTCCTGTCGGAGACCGCCGCCCTGGGCGACGTGGTGCTGCCCGTGGCCCAGTGGGCGGAGGAGTCGGGCACCATGACGAACCTGGAGGGGCGGGTGCTGCGCCGCAACCGCGCCCTGCCCCCGCCCGAGGGGGTGCGCACCGACCTGGAGGTACTGGCCGCGTTGGCGGTGCGCCTGGGGCAGCCGGTCGACCGGTTCCCGACCGAGCCCGACACCGTCCTGGCCGAGCTGGGACGGGCCACCGCCGGGGCCCCGGCCGACTACTCCGGGGTCACCCCCGAGCGGCTGGCCTCCGGTGAGGCCCTGTACTGGCCGGTGCGCGCCGGGGCCGAGCCCACCCCGCGCCTGTTCCTGGACGCCTTCGCCCACCCCGACGGGCGGGCCCGTCTCGTTCCGGTCGCCCACCGGCCGCCCGCCGAGGTGACCGACGAGGCCTACCCGCTCATCGCCACCACGGGCCGGTTGATGGGCCACTACCAGTCGGGCGCCCAGACCCGCCGCGTCCCCGAGCTCGCCGGCGCCGAACCGGAGGTGTACGTGGAGGTGCACCCCGACACCGCCGCCCACGCCGGGCTGGGGGAGGGCGACCTCGCCGCGGTGACCTCCCGCCGGGGCGTCACCCGGGCCCGGGTGCGGCTGACGCCCACCGCCCGCCTGGACACCGTCTTCCTGCCCTTCCACTACGCCGGGGAGCAGGCCGCCAACAACCTGACCAACCCGGCGTTGGACCCCACCAGCCGCATGCCCGAGTTCAAGGTCAGCGCCGTGCGCCTGGAACCGGCCCGTTGAACCCGTCCCGCACCCGTCCCCGCCCGGCCGACGCCGTCCGGCGCGACACCCCACCCGTAGGAGGCAGCTGTTGAACACCGTGCAGGGTGCACGCCGGATCGTGGTCGTCGGCAACGGCATGGTCGGTGCCCGCTTCGCCGAGGAGACCGCCCGCCTGGATCCGCGGGGGGAGCGGGTCCACGTCACCGTCGTGGGCGCCGAACACCACCCCGCCTACAACCGGGTCCTGCTCTCGGGGATGGTCGCGGGTGACTACACCGCCGACCAGATCCGACTGCCGGTCCCCGACACCCCCGGCGTCACGGTCCGCACCGGGCTGGCCGTCGTCTCCCTGGACACCGCCGGGCGCACCGTCACCCTGGACGACGGCACGGCCCTGGAGTACGACGAGCTGGTGCTGGCCACCGGTGCCCGTGCCGCCTTCCCACCGGTCACGGGGGTGTCCGCACCCGACGGGGCGCCGGGGGAGGGGGTGTGCGCGCTGCGCGACCTGGACGACTGCCGGCGGCTGTTGGCCCTGGTGCGGCCGGGGGCGCCCGTGGTGGTGCTCGGCGGCGGTGTCCTGGGGCTGGAGGCGGCCCGCGGATTGCAGAGCCGGGGCGCCCGGGTGTCGGTGGTGGAGTCCTCGCCGTGGATCATGCGCCGCCAGATCGACCGGCCGGCCGCCGACATCCTGCGCCGTCGCTATGACGCCCTGGGCGTGCGGGTGCACTCCTGGCGGGTGGCCTCGCGGTGGATCCCCGGGACCGGTCTGGAGCTGGACGACGGCCGGGTCCTGCCCGGCGACGCCCTGGTGGTGACGGCCGGGGTGCGCGGCAACATCGAGCTGGCCAAGGACGCCGGGATCGAGGTCGAGCACGGGATCCTGGTCGACGACACCCTGTCCACCTCCGATGCCCGTGTGCACGCCGTCGGTGACTGCGCCCAGCACCCGGGGGGCGGCGCCGGGCTGGTCCAGCCCGGATGGGAGCAGGCGGGTGTGCTGGCCCGCCGGTTGACGGGGATCGAGCCGCAGGCCCTCTACGGCGGGTCGCGGCCGGTGACCAGGCTCAAGGCCGAGGGGATCGAGCTGACCGCGTTCGGCGAGGTGCACACCGACGACAACGACGAGGACCTGGAGACGCTCACCGTCAGCGACCCGCACGGGGGGCGGTACGCCAAGTTGGTGGTGCGCGAGGACCGGTTGGTGGGGTCGGTGCTGCTCGGGTTCCCCGAGGCGGCGGCGACCCTGTCGCAGTTGCACGACACCGGCGCTCCGGTGCCGGCGGACCGGTTGGCGCTGCTTCAGGGCGCCGTGCCCGCGCCCGCCGGGCAGGAGGCGGGGGCGCAGGCCGCGCCGGTGGTGTGCCGGTGCAACGCGGTCACCCGCGACGATCTGGAGCAGGCTTGGCTGGACGGGGCGCGAACGCGCGAGACGATCGCCGCGGCCACCCGCGCCACCACCGGGTGCGGCGGATGCGTGCGCGACGTCAACGCCCTGTTGTCGGGGTGGGACGACAAGTCCCCCGTCGGCTGAGACCCGGCGGCGGCCCCGATCCCCTTTCCGGGGCCGCCGGCGTGGGCACCGGCCGGGGCGTGTCGCCACGGGCGGGCGGGGCCGTGCCCCACGGGGAGGATCACCACGCGGTGGGACACGGCGGAGGCGATGAGCGCGCCGCGCGGGCGGGCGTCCCTCCGGATCCGGCCCGGGGCTCAGGTCGCGATGACCGCCAGCACCGCGCACACCGACGCCGCCGTCGAGGCCAGGGTGCGCAGGTGGTTCCAGCGCACCCACACCGGCTCGAAGTCGGCGCGCACCGCCGCCGGGTCGTTCAGGCGAGCGGGGGCGCCGGTCCGGTCCAGGGCGTTGTTGCGCGGCACGTTCACCGCGAACGTGACCACCAGCGTCACCACCATCAGGGCCAGGGCCGCGCCCGCCCACCAGGCGGCCTCCGTGCCTCCCGCCGCCCAGTGGAGCACCGTCTGCGCCAACGCCATCGCGGGCGCGCCGATGAACACCACGGCGAAGAAGGGGTTGATGATGGCGACGTTGATCTTCTGCATCGCCTCGATCATGACCCTGTCATCGGTCCGTGCCAGCCCCGGCATCACCGCGATCGAGAAAGCGAAGAACAGGCCGGCGAACAATCCCGCCAACACCACGGACATCACCGGCACCACCGCGTACACCATGCCCGCCATCAACCGGTCACCCCGTGCCCTTTTCCCGTGTTCCGCGCAGTACCTGGGCGGATTGTACGCTCCTTGCCGCCGGGCCCACCACGGCCGGAATGCCTGAAAAAATCGGCGATATCCCTCATATGAACCCCGGCGGGGAGGCGTTTCTCCTCACTGTTGCGCGAATATGAACACGGAAAGTCACCCATATACCCCTTTTCCGGAACCTCGTCGCGCTATACCGTCGGGTAATGTGCTCCTCCCCGCTCGTGGGGCGCGAGCGGGAACGACGACGGCTGCGCGCGGCGACCGCCCCCGGGACCCTCACCCTCCTGGCGGGGGCGGCGGGCACCGGCAAGACCCGCCTGGTCCGGGAACTGCACGACCTCCCCGGGCCGACGGTCCTGACCGGCCACTGTCCGCCCGGTGCCGAACCGTTCCCCTTCGCGCCGCTCATCGAAGCCCTGCGCCGGATCACCGTCCCCGGCGGCCTCAACCCGCTGTGCGGCGCCCTGCGCACCCTGCTGCCCGAACACGCGGACCACCTGCCCCCGGCCCCGGAGCCCGCCGCCGACCCCGCGGCCGAACACCACCGGCTCTACCGCGCCCTCACCGAACTCCTCGACGCCCTGGACCCGACCGTCCTGGTCCTGGAGGACGTCCACTGGGCCGACCCCGCCACCCGCGACCTGCTCGCCTACCTCACCCCCCGCCTGCCCGCCCACCTGGCCCTGGTCCTGACCTACCGCCCCGAGGACCTGCCCCGCTCCTTCCCCGTCGCCGCTCTGGCGGCCCGCACCCCGCCGGGCGTCCGCCACCACGAACTCACCCTGACCCCCCTCACCCGGCACGACCTGCGCGTCCTGGCCGGGCGCACCCTGACCGGGACCGACGTCACCGCCGACGACGCCCGCCGCCTGCACACCTGGACCGGCGGCCTTCCCCTGGCCGCCGTCGAGACCCTGCGCGCCCTCGCCGAACACCCCGGCCCCGGCACCGCGATACCCGAGAGGCCGCCCGTCCCGCCCTCCCTGCGCGACTGGATCCTGGACCGCCTGCGCGCCCTGGACGGCGACGCCCGCCGCCTGGTCCGCGCCGCCTGCGTCCTGGGCGAACCCGCCACCGAGCCCCTCCTGGCGCACGTCGCCGAACTCACCCCCGCCCGCGCGGACAAGGCCCTGTCCCGCGCCTGCCGTCACGGCCTGCTCACCCCCGCCGGACCCGCCGCCCTCACCGCCGCCACACCACTGCTCGCCCACGTCTGCAACACCGCACTGCCCCACGGCAAACGCCGCCGACTGCACCGCGTGGCCTTGGCCGCCCTCTCCCGCCTCCCCGAACCACCCCACCCCCGCCTGGCCCACCACGCCCGCGAGGCCGGGCTCCTCGACGAGTGGACCGACCACGCCGAACGCGCCGCCGACATCGCCCTGCGCCAGGGCGAGGACTGCGCCGCCGTCGCCCTGCTGCGCGACGCCCTGACCCGCCCCGACCTCGCCACCCGCCGGCGCCGCGACCTGGCCCTCAAACTCGGCCGTGCCGCCGTCAGCGGCATCTCCGTCGAACAGACCATCGACCAGCTCCGCGACGTCCTCGCCACCCCGGGCCTGCCCGCCACCGAACGCGGCGAACTGCGCATGGGGCTGGGCCTGCTCCTGCTCAACCAGGCCGCCCGGAACCGCACCGCCCGCGGCGAACTCGTCCGCGCCGCCGCCGAACTCGCCGACCGGCCCGACCTGGCCGCCCGCGCCATGTGCGCCCTGGCGGTCCCGCGCAGCACCCCCGACTCCGTCGACACCCACCGACGCTGGATGGAACAGGCCCTGGCCGCCGCCGGGCGCAGCCACGACACCACCGTCGCCCACAGCGTCGTCGTCAACCACGCCACCCTGCTCGCCCAGATCGGCGACCCCGCCGCGTGGAAGGTCGACCTGCCCGCCCCGGGCGCCTCCTTCGACCCGCCCACACCCGACGCGCTGGCCCGCCGCAGGGAGTTCGCCCGCGGTTCCCTCAACCTCGCCGACGCCGCCGTCATGCTGGGCCACTACGACCGCGCCGACCGTCACCTCGACGACGCCGCGACCTGGTCGGGCGCCGACGACGCCCCCTACGTCCACGAGAGCGTGCGCGCCCTGCGTCTGACCCTGGACTGGGCCCGCGGACACTGGCGGGGGCTGGCCGAGGAGACCGAACACCGCCTCGACTCGCCCCGCCTGGCCCACTTCCCCTCGGTGACCGCCGAACTCGACATCCTCCGCGCCGCACTCGCCCTCGCCCAGGGCGAACCCGCCCTGGCCCGCACCCACCTGGCCCGGGTCCACCCCTGCCGCGACCGACCCGACGATCCGCCCCGACCCGACCACACCGTTCCCGTGCGGGCCTTCGCCGCCGGTCTCATGGCCCGCCTGGCCCTCGCCCGGGGTGAACCCGCCCGCGCCTGGGAACACGTGGAGGACCTGGTGTCCCTCATCGCCGCCAAGGGCATCTGGGTGTGGGCCGCCGACCTCGTCCCGGGCATGGAGGCCCTGCTCGCCTGCGGGCGCGAGGCGATCGCCCGCGACCTGTGCGTGCGCCTGCGCACCGGGCTGCGCGGCACCGACGCCCCGGCCGCCGCCACCGCCCTGATCCGTTTGGAGGCCGCGCTCGCCCACCGCGACGATCAGCATGACAGGGCCCTGCTGCTGTACGCCGAGGCCGAGGCGGGCTACCGCGCCATGCCCCGCCCCTACGACGCCGCCCAGCTCCGCGAGGCCGCCGCCCACGTCCACTTCGCCCGCCCGCGCGACGAGGGCGTCGAGGTCGGCCTCACCTCCCTGCACACCGCCCTGAAGGAGTACACCGAACTCGGCGCCTCCTGGGACGCCGCCCGGGTGCGTCGGCTGCTGCGCGCCCACGGCGTCATCACCGGGTGCGCCACCGTCACCCGCCCCCACCGCGACGGGCGACTCTCCCCCCGGGAAGGGGAGATCGCGGCCCTGGCCGGGCAAGGCCGCACCAACCGGGAGATCGCCGTCCTGCTGCACCTCTCGCCGCGTACGGTGGAGACCCACGTGGCCAACGCCCTGTCCAAACTGGGGTTGCGCTCACGCCGCGACCTGGCGGCCCCCGCCCCCGACGGCGACCCTTCCCCCGCCCCGGGCCCCTGAGGAGACCTCCCCCGGGATGACCGCACGAGCGATCACGACGACCTGCGCCGCCGTGGCGTTGAGCCTGCCGTCGACCTCCTGCGGCCTGATCCCCGGGTGGGGCACGGGAGAGGACCCGCCGACCGGCCCGGCCCCTCCGACGAAGCCGGCGTCACCGACCACCGCGACCTGCCCGGAGCAGGGGCGGGGTCTCGATTCCGGCGAGCGCCGGGTCCGCGCACCCGCCGTGCTCTCCCGCTGCGACACCTGCGTGGACGTCATGCGGCGGGGGTGGCTGCTCTGCGTCCGCAGGTGGGGCAGGGGACGGCGATGGGGTGGCCGTCGGGGGTCGGGCGGATGAGGGTGCGGTAGCGGGGCGAGGCCTTGTCGGGGTTGCAGTGCGCGTTGTCGCATTTGGGGACGGAGAACCGTTCGTCGATGTCGGGTGGGCCGAAGAGTCGTTCGATGAAGCCGCTGCGGCGGGGTGCGGTATCGGGGTGCTGCGGGGGCCGGTCGGGGCGGGTACGGCAGCGTTGGCCGCACAGGGTGCAGGTGCCGCCGGGGGTGTTGCGGATGGACGGGTGGTCCGGGCAGGTGTCGGCGGCCCTGCCCTGGGAGTCGAGGGTGAACTCCGGCGGAGGGGAGAAAGCGTCCTGGCTCTGTCGGGGGTGGGGCAGGGTGCGCAGCAGGGCTCTGGTGTTCCAGTCGCGGACGGTGGTCGGGGAGGCCAGGCGGGCGCGCAGGGCGGCGAAGGGCCGTTGGGTGTGCTCCCAGCCGGTGAGCGCTCTGGTGAGCTCGTCGACGGTGACGCCCCTGGCGCGCAGGTCGGCCAGGCGGGCGGCGAGCAGGCGCCGGTCCTGGCGGGGGTGGTGGAGGGCTCCGTCCGGGATGCGGGCCAGCAGCTCCAGTGCCCACGAGGCGATGTCGGGGGAGATCCGTTGGCGCGGGGCCGGTGGCCCTGTGGTTGCGCGCTCGCGGATCGGATCCGGAGAGGGGTCGCTGGGGCAGGGGTCATCAGGGGAAAGGTCTGTGGGTCGATCTGACCTGTCGCGAGGGGTCGGCGTGGACCGTCGCGGGGGTTCAACCCGACCTGTCGTCGTGGCGGCCTGGAGGTCGGGCCGGTTGTCGGGGGTGAGGGGCTCCTCACCCAGGCGGGCGCGGGCCTCGTTGATCTCCTCCAGGACCGCCGGCGCGTGGCGGGTGAAGGCGTCGGCGGGGATGAGCAGTTCCAGGACGTCGGGGAGGTTGTCGGCGCGGCGCCGCCCGATGTCCAGGTCGGCGGCGAAGAACGCGGGCAGTTCCGAACGCGGGAGTTTGCGGACCACCCCCGCGTCGACCAGGTCCCTGATGGCGCGTTTGGCGGTGGAGCGGCTGAGTCTGCCGCAGGAGCGTTCGACCAGGGTGTCCAGGTACAGGAAGCACCAGCGGCCGTCGCGGTCGGCGGCGTCGGCGATGATCGAGGCGACGGCGAAGGCCGCGAGGCTGGGGAACACGTTGCCGCGGAAGGCGTCGCAGACCCAGATGGCCGGAATGAACCCGATGCCGTCCATCGCCCCCCGGGGGCGTTTGCGGGGGATGGGGGCGGGTATCCGGCCCCGGTTTTTGACGTGCGCGATCGGGGGACTAGGATTCATGCCTAGCCGCCTTCCTTGGTCTAATTGGGTAGGACGGTCGGTCAGGAGCCGTCGTGGTGTGGTCGCACCAGGCGGCTCCGAATTTTTTTCCGTGGGTTTCACGCCGCGGATTGTGTTCGTGTGTGCAGTCTAGGGCCGGTCAGAGGGCCTTGAAGCCCGAATGCGCCACTTTTTCGTTCGTCTTTTCGAGTCGCGAATCATTTTTTTGGACAATGTCCGAATATGTGAAGATGGACGGCAATGGGCACGTTTTCTGCCAGGCCGAACAGAGGTGGCAGGCCACGTTCTCCCAGGTCAAACGGCTCTTCTTGTACATGAGGGCATCCGTGGCCCTTCCCCTGTCGGCGGCGGTCCACGAGACGCCTGCCGGTGCGCGCCGGTGACCTGTGATTTCAGTGGCGGGTGGTCGGCGGTGGCACAGATATTCAGAGGGTCGTCCATTCTGACCGGAACAGGACAAAGACGAATGAAACCCCATCGGGCGGATAGGGGTTTCCGAGGTGGCCGCGAGCGAGCATCACCCCCAAGGAGCCCCTGATGATCGAATCCGTGTTTCACACACGGGACATCCCCCCGACGGAACGGCTGGGGTACTGGCAGGACTGCGTCGCCAGGACGCACGCCCCCCTGGTGCTCAGCAGCGACGAACCCGAAACGTTCCAGGCCTATCAGAAACTCCTGGACCTGAACGGGGTCCTGCTCTGGCCCAGCATCTTCCGGCCCGTGGTCTTCACCAGGACACGGCCCCTCATCCGGGGCTCGGACCCGGAGAACCTCCACCTCTCCTTCATCTTCCGCGGACGGCTGGAAGGCGATTTCGGCCGCACGGCGATCGACGTCGGAACGAACGAGATCAGCGTCATGGACTCCTCCACCCCTTTCTCCATACGCGCCTGCCGCGGACACGTGGAGCAGCACGGGATCGGACTGGAGATCCCCAGGTCCCGGCTGCCGCTGCCCGCGAGGTATGTGGACCGGATCGCGGGAACGAGGTTCTCGGCCGCCTCCGGGTACGGAGCGCTGGCCAAGAACTTCCTGCGCACCCTGGTGAACGACCCGGCGCCCCACGGCCCCGGCGACGTCGACCGCCTCTCCACGGTCCTGTGCGACCTGCTCTCGGGCATGTTCTCCCAGGCGCTGGAGGCCGAGGACCTGCTGCCACCGGAGACGCGAAGACAGACGCTCCTGCTGAGGGTCAAGCGCTTCATCGACGACCGACTGCGCGATCCGGAGCTGAGCCCCTCCACGGTGGCCACCGCCCACCACGTCTCGGTCCGGTACCTGCACCGGATCTTCCAGGAGGAGGGCGGCACCGTTTCCGCGTGGATACGCGAACGCCGACTGGCCCGTGCCCGCCACGACCTGGAACAGGAGGCCCTGGCGCACGTTCCCGTCTACCTGATCGCGAAGAAGTGGGGGTTCTCCAGCGCCTCGGTGTTCAGCCGAGCGTTCCGCGATGCCCACGGCGTCTCACCCAAGGACGTGCGCCCGGGACGCGCCGCCGACGCGATCCTTGACCTGGAGCGCACGGTTCCTTGACATTCGTCGACGTGGCCCCCGGACGTTCCTAACGTCGGGAGGGACCGATACCCCCTCCCTCCTGGAGAAGCAGCATGCGCAACCTCAAAAGCGTGTTTCCCCGGGCCGCCACGGTCCTGTCCGTGCTCGCGGTCACCCTGACCCTGGCCGTGGCCCCTGCTTCCGCGCACAGCCTGGACCAGGCCGTCCGCGCGCCCGCAGGGTGTGCCTGGCTCAGCGGTGGCTACAGCGCCCTCCACTCCTCCGCGGTCACGACCCCCGCGGGGACCAGGTACGGAACCGTGTACCTGCTGTGGAGCAACACCTACCGCCAGAACTGCGTGGTCACCCTCAAGACCTCCTTCCACGGCACGCCGACCTGGACCACGAGCACCCTCTGGCTCCAGAACGGCTCGCGCTACCGGGAGCAGGGGAACTACGGCCACTTCGCCAGCACCACGGCCGCAGCCGCGGGAGTGTGCGTCGCCTATTGGGGCACCATCAGCAGCACCCCGGGGAGCACCGGGGGCATCACGGCCTCGGGCGGCCGTCTCGAATACGACAACTGCAGCTGATCCCGGCCCGGGGTCGCTCCGGGTCGGGTTCCTCTTCCGAGGCTGGGAGCATCCCCGGGGGTGGGCGCACACCAAGGTGTGCGCCCACCCCCCAACCGACGTCGGAGGGCTGGACGGTGCGCCCGTCGGAAGGAGACCCCTCGTGCGCAGATCCAAAGGGGCGAGACTGGCAGAAGCCGTTGATCGAGTGATCTGTGTTCTTCGGGGCTTCCACCGCTCTTGTCACTGTGTGTGGTCGCTGGGAGCGTACCGGTTCCAGATCCCTCCCACTGGCTCACCGGTGGGCGGCGAGCCGGGAGCACCTCTGGCCTCCTCGCGTGGGCGCTGTTACTGTCGAAGCAACGACCTACCTGATCCCCAGGGGAGTCCGCGCCGTTCGGCGTGCTCGATTCCCGGAGGTAGGCATGTTCTCGATCAATGCCCCAGGTCAGTCCACCACGCTGTGGGACATGGTCGACGGCCCAATGCCGCGCGGGCTGCTGGGCGCCGGTGACCCCGATGTACACGTGATCGACGACGTCCCGACGATGTACCTGGGCGGCTTCTCCACGACGTTCCGCAACCGTCTCTACCGTGCGCGTCTGGCCCCCGGTCAGGCCCTGGACAGCGGACGGTGGGTGTTCGACACCGACGCGCGCGGCCGGGTGAGGCCGCTGGTCGTGGATCCTCCCCGTGACGGATGGGATCGCGCGGGGATGCACACGCCCTCGTTCGTGCCCGGCGTCGACGGCCACCCGCCGCGCCTCTACTACACCGGGCGCGCCTCGCTCCAGCACTACGGAACCCGCAGCAGCTACGCGATCGGGGTCCTGGAGTACCGCGAGGGACGGTGGGAGCGCCGTGCGGAGCCCGTCTTGTGCGGCAGCGCGCCCCGCATGAGCGTTCTGGAACCTCTCGTGGTCCATGACCGGGGCCGCTACCTGATGTGGTTTCAGGCGAACCCGAACGAGATCGGACCGGGCGAGCTGCCCGACTACGAACTCCGGGTCACCGAGAGCACCGACGGGATTTCATGGTCGCCGCCGAAGGTCTTCGCGGGGGCCGAGGAGGGGTTCTTCGACAACGCCGTCCACCGCGTGGGCGACCGGTGGGTCATGGTGCTGGCCCGGGGATCGAATCTGCATAACACACCGAACTTTCCCGACCAGGGCCTGTGGATCACTACGGTCGCCGAGCTCGTCCCGGACCGGTCGGGGTGGACGGCCCCGGTGCGGGTGCTGGACACCGGTCGCGCGGATACGCCGGGGTGGATGGCGCGTGGTGTGTACGGGCCCGCACTACACGCGCTGGAGGCTGCCGGAGAGGCGGTGCTGATGTACACCGCCGTCAGGGCCGCTCCGAAGTGGGCCGTGTTCAACGTGCACCGACTGCTACGGGGCAAGCGCCCAGTCGTGCCCTCCCCCTTCTATCTCGCGGTAGGGCAGTCGCGGCTGACGGCCCTGCCCCGCAGCACGGGCGGGTGAACGCCTCAATCACTATGAGGCTGTGATCAGCACCGATGTCTCACGATCCCGACTATGGAACAGTCCTGCCCATGGGGCCGCTTCGAGAGCCGGGTCCATCCGAGACGCGGGGTCATCGACGCCCTGGGGTGAGGACCGGAGCGGCGTTCGCCAAGGGCGGCCGTGAAAGCTACGGGGTGTGGCCCAGAGCGACGAGCCGGGGACGCCGCCGGCGTCCCGCGCGGTCCGCGCGTACCTGTACGTGTGCTTCTTCCACCCATTCGAGGATGGGAACGCGCGGTCAGCGGCCGGTGATCTCCGCGCGACGGGCCCGGTCCCGCAGGTACCTCTCCTCGACCCGGTCGGCCGTCAGGTCGACCGCCCGACGGTACGCATCCGCTGCGGCCTCCCCGTCGCCGGTCATCTCCAGCAGGTGGGCGCGGACCGCGAGCTGTCGCCGCCGGGTCAGCGGATCCCGGTCCACCCCGTGGCGTCGGTTGAGGTCGTCCAACAGGGCAAGACCCCGATGCCGCCCGTAGGCACGGGCCACCGCGACCACCCGGCTCAGCCGCACCGGAGCGGTCGGGGCGAGCCTTTCCAGCCAGAGGTACGGCGTCGCTATCCGGGGCCAGTCGGTCTCCTCCGGTGCTCCGGCGGTGGCGTGCACGGCGGCGATCGCCGCCTGCAACCGGTACGGGCCCACCTCCCGGCGGTCCCGGGCGGCCTCGATCAACCCGGTGCCCTCGCGGATCAGCCCGCGATCCCACAGCGTCCGGTCCTGCTCGTCCAGCGGCACCAGCACATCGTCATCGCCGACGCGTGCGGCCCGCCTCGATCCGGTGAGCAGCATCAGCGCGAGAAGACCGGTCACCTCGGCGTCGTCGGGCCGAAGCGCGTGCAGCATGCGGGTCGGCCGGATCGCCTCACGGCTCAGGTCGACGCGGACCAGGTCGTCGCCCGCGCCGGCCGTGTGACCCTCGTTGAAGATCAGGTAGAGCACCTGCGTCACGGCGGCCATCCGGTCGTCCCGGTCGGCGTCGGTCGGCGGGGCGAAGCGAACTCCCTCTCGGGCCAGGCGTTGCTTGGCGCGGCTGATGCGCGTCCCCATGGTCGCCTCGGTCGTCCCGTACGCGCGGGCGATCTCGACCGTGGTCAATCCGCCCACCGCGCGCAGGGTGAGCGCCACCTGCGAGGTGGTGCTCAACACGGGGTGGCAGCACAACAGCACCAGGGTGAACGGCGGCACCGACCCGAATCCGCCGCCCAGGCGGTCGGCCATGCCGTTCGACTCCCGGCCGTGTCCGCTTCCGTCGTGCCGGGGCGGACAACGGGCGCCACCGGCCCGGCGTCTCGGGTCGGACGCGCGTCGAGGGGCGGGCGGACGGCGCACATCGAAAACCCTCTGAACAGGGCGAATGCCGATCTATCCTGTTGATACCGTTTCCTCCACCTTTCAGGGGGCACCGGTGCGCTATGAACGCTTCCTCGAAGGCACGGCGCTCCGCGCGCAAGGCGAAGGCAGACGGTGAACGCGCCGGTCGGCAGGCGGCCCACAGCAGATCGCTCCGGATCCTGGCCGGCATCGGGTACGCCGCCAGGGGCCTCATCTACCTCATCATCGGTTACATCGCCCTGCGGATCGCCTTCGGTGACTCCGGCGGCGAGGAGGCCGACAATAGCGGTGCCCTCCAGATCATCGCCCAGGGTGAGGTCGGGACGATCCTCCTGTGGGTGGTCGCCGTGGGCCTGGCAGCCCTCACCCTGTGGCAGGTCCTGCTCGCCCTGCTGGTGAAAGGCGACGCCAAGAAGCGCCTCGCCGGCGCGGTGCGGGCCGCCACCTGCGCGGCGCTGACCTTCGCCATCGTCACCTTCCTGCTCGGCCGGGGCGCTCCGGAGAGCCAGGACAGCCAGGCCGAATCGCTCACCGCCCAGCTGATGTCGCTGCCGTTCGGCCGCTGGCTCATCGCGCTCATCGGTCTGACCCTCATCGGCGTCGGCTGCTATCAGATCTGGAAGGGCGCGACCCGGCGCTTCACCCGCGACCTCACCTTCGACGGCGCCTCCCGCACCGTGCGCACGGCGGTCGTGTGGATCGGCACCGCCGGCATCATCACCCACGGCCTGGTCCTGGGCACCGCCGGCGTCTTCTTCGTGCAGGCCGCCTGGACCTTCGACGAGGACGAGGCCCAAGGACTGGACGGCACCCTGCGGTCCTTCTCCGAGACGCCCGTCGGCCCCTACGCCCTGGTCGCGGTCGCCGTCGGCGTGGTCCTGTACGGCGTCTACTGTTTCTGCCAGGCCCGCTGGCAGCGCGACTGATCCACCTCACACGGGACGTCTCCGGCGGGGAGGACGCCTTCCCGGAGCCGATGGACGGCGGCGTGCCCACCGCAAGGGAGATCAGCGGCGGTCGACCCGTCGACAGTGAGTCCACCTCAAGGGGTGCGGGTCCGAGACGCCCGGTCCCGCCTACCGTGCGGGTTCGGTCCGCGCGCCGCCGAACACCTCCTCGACGAGCCTTCGAGTCGCCTTCTGGAACGCCTCCGCCAGGGACATGTCGGCGTCGTCCACGTAGTTCAGCGAGGCGGTCAGGGTCCTACCGCCGTCGGGCGAGCAGTACATCAGCCCCGCGTGGCCCGCGATACCGCCGTTGTGGGTGATGACGGTGCCGCCGTCGGGGCCCGCTTCCTGTACGAACACGCCCAGGCCGTAGCCGCTCTCGGGGTGCGGATCGCACATCTCGGCCAGCAGCGGGGCCGGCAGGAGCCCACCCCCCACCAGCGCGGAGATGAACGTGTGCAGGTCCTGAGTGGTCGAGATCATGTCACCGCCGCTGGAGATCCAGGAGGGGTTCTGGCGGGTGACGTCGACCGTCTTCTCCCTGCCGTCCTCCTCGTACCGGTAGTAGGCGTGGGCGTGCGGTTCGGGGACCTCGGTCTCGGTGCCCGGGACCACCGTGCCCGAGAGGCCCAGCGGCTCCAGGATCAGACGCCGCATCTCCCCGGCGAGCGAGCGACCGGTGACCTTCTCGATCAGCAGCCCGGCCAGCACGTAGTTGGTGTTGGAGTAGCTCCAGCCCGCGCCCGGCTCGAACCGTGCCGGCTTCGACAGCGCGAGTTCCACCAGTTCCTGCGGTCGGTAGGTCGCGAACCGACGGTCCACCCACTCCCGGCCCGCCCAGGTGATCCCCGGCGCGTACGTCCCGTCCTCGTAGTACTCACCGGTGAAGTTGAAGATCCCGCTGGTGTGCTGCAACAGCATCCGCACCGTGATCCGCCGGTCCAGTCCGAACCCGGGCAGGTGGTCGGCCACCGGGTCGTCCAGCCCGATCCCACCCTCGGCCACCAGTCGCAGCACCACGGTCGCGACGAAGGTCTTGGTGTTGCTCCCGATCCGGAACCGTCCGTCCGTCGGTGGCTTCGCGGCCTTGCCCGGCTCGGCCGCACCGGCGCTGCCGACCCAGGTGCCCCGCTCGTCGTGCACGCGCATCTGCACCCCGACGAAACCGAGATCGACGACCTCCTCGATGGCCTTCTGTAGTTCCGGGCGGTCCGGCCCGGCGGCGTCGGTGGCTCCGGTGGCCGCAGCGGTCGGCAGGGGGAGCCGGTCCTGGTCGTTGAGGTCGTTGGTCATGGTGGTGTGCTCCTTCGGAACCGCGGGGGAACGCGATGGGACGGACGGGATCGCCGGGCGCCGGCTAGAGGCCGCGGGCGGTGATGTCGCCGTGGGAGGTGGTCGCGTGGATGTTCAGGTCCGCCTCCGCGCCGTCGGTGTTGTTGAGCGTGTTGTGGATGCGGCCGTAGGAGGTGCCGGCGTCCAGGGACGCGGAGACCCCGGGGGCGGCGCCGACCGAGATCCGGCCGGACTCGGTGCGCAGCTCGACCGTGCCGCGCACGGCCTCGGTGATGTCGATGTCGCCCTTGTGGGTGCTGATCCGGGCGGGGCCGCCCAGGCGGCCGACCGAGACGTCACCGTCCAGGAGGCTGAGGTGCGCGCCCGCGGTCTCGTCGAGTTCGACCGAACCCTGGGCGGCTTCGAAGGCGATGTCTCCGAGGCGGCCGACGCCCCGGAACTCCGAGGTGGCGGCCTTGGCCTCGATCCGGGAACCGGCGGGCAGTTGGACGGTGACCTCGACGGATCCGGTGGGGCCGAAGAGCCGGTTCTCGGGCTCGGGGTCCTGGATCCGCAGGACCCCGTCGGCGTAGGCGACGGTGACCCGCTCGGCCGCCTTGACGTCGCGGCCCTTGGAGGCGTTGGCGGGCAGGACCCGGACCGTGGTGTCGGTCCGGTCGGCGGCGATGAGGTGGATGCGCCCGGCGGGGATCTCCAGGGCGGCGGAGACGGGGGCGGGGGTGTCGAACGTGTGCATGGCGTGCTCCTTCTCCTGTGGCGGGGCCGCTTCACCCCGCCGTTTCTGATGATGGAAACGCTACGTTGCATTCAAGGCTAGGGCAATATGTTCGTTGCGATTGACCTCTGTTTATGCAGGTGAAAGCCTTGAGATTGTTGCAATGGCTGTGAATCTAATGCAATGAACCAACTTTGCTCGTTGCAATAGATGGGAATTGAACGCTATGCTGGCCACACTGCGGACCATGGACCACGAAGGGGGACGCGATGCCGGGAGGCAGGCTCGACCAGGACGAACGCCGACAGATCGCATCGGGACTGGCCGAAGGCCTGGCCTACGCGGAGATCGCCAGGAGGCTGGAGCGCCCCACCTCGACGATCACGCGCGAGGTCATGCGCAACGGCGGTCCCACCGTCTACCGGGCCGACATCGCCCACCGCGCCACCGAACACCGTGCCCACCGCCGCAGGAAGACCGCGCCCCGGGGACAGGAGGCGCCCCGGCAGGACGACGGGCGCGACGCCGAGGCGGTGCTCGGGTTCGAGGAGGCGCTCACCACCGTCTTCGAGCAATCGGGGTTGCCCAGGATGACCGCCCGGGTACTGGCGTCGCTCTACACCACCGACGCGGGCAGCCTCACCGCGTCCGAACTCGTGCAGCGCCTACAGGTCAGTCCGGCGTCCGTTTCCAAGGCGATCACGTTCCTGGAGGGCCAGGGACTCGTCCGCCGAGAGCGCGACGAGGGCCGCCGAGAACGCTACTCCGTCGACGACGAGGTCTGGTACCAGTCGATGATCGCCAGCGCCCGTGCCCACGCCCGGCTCGTGGAGACCGTGCGACAGGGCGTCCTCGTGCTGGGCCCCACCACCCGGGCCGCCGCCCGTTTGGAAGGTGTCGCCCGCTTCGTCGACTTCGTCGGCGAGAGCATCGCACGCGCTGCGGAGCAGGCCCGCGAGATCTTGTACACCCAACCCGAAGCGGCCTCGGACGGCATCGCCGAGCCCGACTCGGACCGCGGGTAGGGGTCCTTCTCGACGACCGCGTCCGGTGGGGGAGTGGGACGGGTGGGCCCAAGGCCCCCTCCGGTCCGAGCGACCAGGTCGAAGCGCATCGCGCCCTCCTGGGCACCGGGGGCGGTGAGCCCTCGGATCTCGACCTGGCCAGGGCCCTCGATGAGGGTGGCGGAACCGGCTTCGGCGGCGGCCTCGGCGAATTGCCGCGCGCACGTGCGGACGGCCTCCTCGGGCCCTTGGACGTGGTGAGGGTCGTGAGTGGTGCGGCGGTGGGATCCCGGGCCCTGCTCGTGTTCCTTCGAGAGCGAGGGTGTCGGGGTGCGACATCGCCGCACCGGCTCGGTGGTGGTCCGGGGGATGCTCCTATGGATGTCAAGCGGCTTCAGCGAAGTCGTCCTGACACTGTTGCGCGGGAATGTTCTTCGAGGCCAGAACCCGGAAGACCTCCCGAGCCACGTACCGCTTCAAGCAACGCATGATG
>NZ_JAVREP010000012.1:0-157472 GCF_031845465.1 Nocardiopsis lambiniae
CTTGCGCTGATGGTACTGCCCTGTGGTGGGGTGGGAGAGTAGGTTGCCGCCACGGTTTTTCTTGGGGGTCGAGGCCCGTCTCTGTTGGGGCGGGTCTCCCTTCGTGGGTGGGGTTGGTGTGTGGGGGGTCGCCGTGGGCGGCCCCCCCTTTTTTTGTGTTGGGGTGGGGGTGGCCGGGAGCCACCCCCCCTTTTTTTCGTATGCGGGGTCTTGGGGGTCCTTCGACGACCGTGGCGGGGGCCGAAGGGACAACAGCGACCCTCCGGGCCCAGCCGAAAGCCCTCGCCCAGGCCCGGGGCGAGGGGAAAGGGTCCCCACAGGAGCCCAGTCCATGGCCCGATCCAAAGGGAAAGCGAGAACCCGAGAACGTACCTTCCACGGCTATGGTCGGGCCTTGGGAAAGCGGCCCATCGCGGGTGGGTCGCAGGTCGGGCTTCGTCTTCAGGCCCGGACCGCCAGTGCGAGCTGGTGTTCTTTGCCCGGGCCTCTATTTCGCTTGGGGCTGGGACTTTGAGCACTCGGACTTTGGCGGTCCCCACCGACTCCATGACGTAAGCTGGAGGACACGATTACCATGACGCGCTGCTACTGCTCAGTGGCAGCGCTTTTGAGTGTTGACGGACGGGTTGGATGACTGAGGACAGCCGATCGGGAGACCGCGAGGACTCCGGAGCAAACGAGCACAACAGTGGCCGCTCCGGTGCCTCTGACGGTCGGGGACGCGGTGACGGGCCCCGCTCCCGTTCCGGCTATGAGGGCCCTAGAGACGACCGAGGTCGGGATGACCGGCGCGGTGGTTTCCGTGGTGATGACCGGAACCGTGGTGGGTACCGCAGCGACCGTCGCGATGACAGAGGCGGCTCCCGCGATGATCGCGGAGGGTATCGCGGGGACCGGAACCAAGACCGTGATCGCGGTGGTTCCGGTGGCGACCGGAACCGTCGGGACGATCGGGGCGGCTACCAGGGTGCCCGTGGCGGCTACGGTAACGACCGGGTTCAGGACGGCGATCGTGGTGGGTTCCGTGGCGACCGTGATCGTCGGGATGACCGTAGTGGTCCGCGTGACGATCGTGGTGGGTTCCGTGGCGACCGTGATCGTCGGGATGACCGTAGTGGTCCGCGTGACGATCGCGGTGGGTACCGTGGCGACCGTGGTGGCCAGCGCGATGACCGTGGTGGGTACCAGGGCCGCAATGATCGGGTTCAGGACCGTGGCCGTAGTGGTCCGCGCGATGACCGTGGTGGGTTCCGTGGCGACCGTGATCGTCGGGACGACCGTAGTGGTCCGCGCGATGACCGTGGTGGGTTCCGTGGCGACCGTGATCGTCGGGACGACCGTAGTGGTCCGCGCGATGATCGCGGTGGGTACCGTGGCGACCGTGGTGGCCAGCGCGATGACCGTGGTGGGTACCAGGGCCGCAATGATCGGGTTCAGGACCGTGGCCGTAGTGGTCCCCGCGATGACCGTGGTGGGTTCCGTGGCGACCGTGATCGTCGGGACGACCGTAGTGGTCCGCGTGACGATCGCGGTGGGTTCCGTGGCGACCGTGGTGGCCAGCGCGATGACCGTGGTGGGTACCAGGGCCGGGACGACCGTCGCGGTGGTGGATACCGAGGCGACCGTGACCGTCGGGACGACCATCGCGGGGGCGGCTTCCGCAACGACCGGGGCGGTTACCGTGACGACCGTCGTCCTCCCCGTGAGGACCGCGATCCCGCGGACATCGCTCCGCAGCTTCCCGAAGAGGCGACCTACGACCAGTTGGACGCCGACACCAGGCGCGACCTCAACTCTCTGCCCAAGTCTCTGGCCGAACTGGTCGGCAAGCACATCGTCGCCGCGGGTCTGCTCATGGACGAGGACCCGGAGCGGGCCTACGTGCACGCCTCCTACGCCCGCCGCAAGGCGTCCCGTCTCCCGAGTGTCCGCGAGGCCTCCGGTGTCGCCGCGTACACGGTGGGCAAGTGGCAGGAGGCCCTGTCGGACCTGCGCGCCGCACGGCGGATGAGCGGGCGCGACAACTTCCTCGCGGTCATGGCCGACTGTGAACGCGGACTGGGCCGCCCCGAGCGGGCCTTGGAGATCACCGGGGACCCGGCGGCCGAGGCGCTCGACGCCGAGGAGCGGATCGAGTTGCGCATCGTCGCCTCCGGGGCGCGGCGGGACATGGGCGACCCCAAGGGCGCGCTCGCCGAGTTGCAGGTCCCGGAGCTGAAGGAACGTCGGGCCCGGCCGTGGATCGCGCGTCTGTTCTACGCCTACGCCGATGTCCTGGAGGAACTCGGACGTGAGGAGGACGCTCGCGAGTACTTCTCCCGAGCGGCCGCCGTCGACACCGACGGGGTGACCGACGCCGATGAGCGTCTGGCGACCCTGGAGGGCGTCGAGCTGGTCGATGTCGACCTGGAGGACGGCATCGTCTGGACCGACGCCGAGGAGCAGGACTTCGAGGAGCCGGAAGAGGCGCCGTCCGCTCCCACGGTCGAACGAGGCCGTGACCACGACCACCGTCATGTTCGTGACGACGTTCAAGGTGATGACGACGGGGACGTCGTGGACACCGAGGACGAGGAGGCCTTCGAGGCTTCCGACGAGCCCGGCCCCGACGATGCGCCGGTGACCGAGCCCGAGCGAGAGTCCGGGACGGTGTCCGGTACCGAGGACGGCGCCGCCGAGACCGAGGCGAGCGGGGAGTCCGACGGTCGTCCCGATGACCGTGACGTCCGGGAGCGTGACTGACCTCGGCGCGAGGGCGTGAACCCATGGCACCGTCGGGCGGATCCGAACCGCTCGGCGGTGCCGTCGTGCGTCTGGGGGCCCTTCCCGAGGTCCACCATTCCGTGGTGTGTCTGACCTACCGGGGGGACCGGCCGCTGCTGGTCCGCAACCGCCATCGCGCCTGGGAGTTCCCCGGTGGGCACGCCGAGGAGGGTGAGAGCGTCCTGGACACGGCGCGCCGTGAGGCCGCGGAGGAGGCCGGGGCGACCCTCGGTGAGGTCCGAGTGGCCGGGTACTACGTTCTCTCGGCCGGTCACGTCACCGTCGTCACGCACGCGCAGGTCGTCGACCTGGCACCGCTCACCGGGGAGTTCGAGACGGTGGAGGTCCGGGAGTTCGACGTTCTGCCGTCCGATGAGGAGCTCTCCTGGGCGGACGGGCTCTATGCCCACCTGTTGCTGGTCCTGGGTCTGCCGGGGGCGCGGCCGGTCTGATGGGGCGTTCCCCGATGCGGGCGTGTCAGCCGTCGAGCCGCTTGATGTAGTCGGTCTCCTCGCCGAGGAGGGTGTAGCCGAGCCGGCGGTCGATGGCCGGCATCGGTGCGTTGGCCTCGTGATCGCCGGTGGAGGCGTGGGTGATGCCGCGTTCGCGTGCGCGCAGGAGGGCGACGTGTTCGGCGTATCCGGCCAGGCCGAGT
This sequence comes from Nocardiopsis lambiniae, assembly GCF_031845465.1. Taxonomy (NCBI): domain Bacteria; kingdom Bacillati; phylum Actinomycetota; class Actinomycetes; order Streptosporangiales; family Nocardiopsidaceae; genus Nocardiopsis; species Nocardiopsis lambiniae. Next base: position 3,419 of record NZ_JAVREP010000012.1, read on the forward strand.
CCCCGGTACTCCCGCAGGGTCCCCGTCATCGACGACTCCAGACGGGTGCGGCGGTCGGATCCGTCACAGGTGATCCCGGCCGGGGTGCCCTCGTGCAGGAAGACCAGGCTCAGGTCCAGGTCGCTCAGGGGATGGCTCCACGGGCCCTGGAACCCTTCCTCGAAGGACATGAACCCCTCCTCGTGGCCCGGGCCGGGTTCGTCGGCGCGCGTCCCGCTGTCGGTACGCCTCCCGGCAGGGAACGTCGCCCGGATCCGACCGATGACCGATGGTCGGGTGACGCCCCCGCCCGGGGCCCGGTTCAGGCCCGGTCTTCGCGTTCCCCGCGTTCTGCCTCGGCGCGTTCCTGTTCCAGGCGGTCGAGCCAGTGCACGATGCCGGACACGTTGGCCTCGGCGCCGCTCAGGGTGTCCAGGACGGCGGCGGCCTCGGGGGAGGCGTCCGGGGGCAGCGGGCGGTAGCGGGTGATCACCTTGTCGCGGACCATGGCGATGGCGTGGTCGAGGTCGCCGACGGAGCCGTGTGACTCGCGCACCGTGTCCACCCACAGGCACAGTTCGGCCTCGGCCCGATCGATGGTCTCGGAGACCGTGTCGACCGCTCCGAAGTGGGAGAACATCAGACGCTGCGCGTTGATGTCGCCGAACAGGCGCAGGGTGCGCAGGCAGGCCTCCAGGTCGAAGTCCGGCGGGGGCGTGGCGGGTCGGATGTCGCCGGTGAGCGGGTTGTACACGCCCAGGGCGTCGCCCACGTACAGGTCGCCGGTGAGGGTGTCGACCAGGCCCATGTGGTGTTTGGCGTGGCCGGGGGCGTAGTGGGTGACGAGTTGACGGCCGCCGCCCAGGTCGATCTCCCCGGTCTCGGACACGGAGCGGATGCGTCGGGCCTCGGTGGGGCTCATGCGACCGAAGAGGGCGTCCAGGCGGTCGCCCCAGACCATGGCGGCGCTGCGCATGAGCCGACCGGGGTCGGCCAGGTGTCGGGCGCCGCGTTCGTGCACGACGATCTCGGCGTTGGGGAAGAGGGCGGCCATGTCACCGGTGCCCCCGGCGTGGTCGAGGTGGATGTGGGTGACGACGATGGTGGCCAGGTCGGCCGGGGCCAGGCCCAGGGCGACGACGGCGTCGTGCAGGATCCGCGCCGAACCGGCGGTGCCGACCTCGACGATGCAGGGGCGTTCGGTGCGGATGAGGTAGCTGGACACGATTCCGGGATAACCGGCGAGCATCGTGTCGATGGCGAAGATGTCGTTGCCCAGGGGGGTGATCCCCTCGGGCAGGCGGCTCACGTCCACGTCGTCGTGCACGGTAGGCACCCCTGTTCCCTCTGGTCGTCGTGGGGTCCGGGAGGAACCGGATCCGAATCCGACTCTAGGACACGCGGGCGGTGATCGCCCGTGTCGGGGCGGGGATCGTCGGGCGGCGTCCGGCCGAGGTGGTTTTCCACAGGCGCGATCCGCCTCTTTCCCCGGGGCCGGTGGGCGGTGATCCTGAATATCGAGAGCGCGCGTCTTCGGTCATCGCGGTCCCTCGGTCCCTCGGTGCCGCGCACACGCCACGCCACGCGTCGTGTCGCTCTTCCCCTCATGTTCGACGCCTCAGGCCTTTGGAGGACACATGCAGCAGGACGGTGTGCGGATCGCGGTGGGGGTCACGGCCCGGCAGCCCGGTTCCGGTGGGGCGGGGCGGGGGTCCCCGGCCGTGGGGGACGTCGGTCCGGGGGAGGCGACGTCCCCTCGGCGGGGGGTCGAGGACGAGGAGCACTTCAACGAGGTGTTGTTGGTGGGACGGGTCACCTCCGAGGCGGTGTTCCGGGAGATGCCGAGCGGGGATTGGCTGGCCTCGTGGCGGATCTGTGTGAGCAGGTCTCCCGCGGACGGTTTCCCGGGACGGCGCTCCGATTCGATCTACTGCGTCAGCTTCGATCCCGGGTTGCACACGGAGGTCCGGGAGTGGCGATCGGGTGATGTCGTTCGGGTGATGGGCGGGTTGCGCCGTCGGGCCTGGCAGGGGCGGTCGGGTGTTCGCATCACCTATGAGGTGGAGGCCGGCGCGGTGGAGCTGGTGCGCCGTCATGGCCCGGTGGGGGAGTCCGTCGCGGCTCTCGGTGATGGCGGGCCTGTCGCCTCGGCGGTGCCTTTCGCGCTCCCCTCCGGTGAGAGGGGTGGGCGGTGAACCGGTGGAGCCGACCGGCGAGGCCGCGGCCCCCCGCGGTGGTCGCGGCCGTCCGGTCCCGGCGTTCCTGCGCGGTGCGGGGTGTGCGCCGTGCCGTCCGCGCCCTCGTCACGGTGGTGTCGTGCGCGCGTTCCCGGCGCCGGGCCGCTCTTCGGAGTCCGGTGGCGGGTCCGGTGGCCGCCGGCGCACGGGGGGCGTTCTCGTGGCGTGGGAGGTGGCGCTGGCCCGGTGCGCCGCGCCTGCGGCCTTCGCACGCGCCGTCGCGCGGTCTCGGTGAAGGACGGGAGCCGTGTCGCACGCGCCCGTCGTCGCGGGACCGTCCTCCCGGGGAAGGCCGCTCCCACGGCGTTCGCCCTTGTCCGTCGGTGCCCCTCACACCCGGGTCCGGTGGGGTGTCGGGCGTGGGCCGGGTGGGGGTGCGGTCTCCCGGGAGGGCGGGCCGTTGTCCGTCGCCACCACCGAGGGCCGGGGATGGCACCGGGCCCGGCGCGGGCCGGATGGGTGGCCGGGGGCGCGGGTCGTCCACGCACGGGGAGGCGTTCCGGCCGGGGTGGATGTCGCTCCCGGTGGGGTCACCAGCCCAGGTGGTCCAGGGCGGCGCGTGCGGCCGGGCCGGTCGGGTCCGTCGTCGGGGCGGCCCACACGGCGGCGCACAGTGCGCGCAGGCCGTCCAAGCGGTCTCCGGAACCGGTCAGGGCGGGGGTGCCGTCGATCACGGTGACGGTCCATCCGCCGCAGCGGGCCCCGTTGTCGAGGAGGTCGACGGACGGGTGGGTGTGGTTCATGCCCGACACGTCCCAGGAGAGGTAGTCGGGGCGTTGGTGCTCGGGTGCTTTGAGCAGGTCCAGCGGGGTGGTCACCCCCGAGAGCACGAGCAGGCCGGCCGCGCCGTGCACGATGGCGCCCTCGATGTCGGTGTCCAACCGGTCGCCGACGATGAGCGGGTGGCGGGCCCCGGTCCGGCGTATGCCCTCCTCGTGCAGGGGGCGCATGGGCTTGCCGGCGATGACCGGTTCGACGCCGGTGGCGTGTGCGATCACACGGACGAAGGAGCCGTTGGCCGGGGTGGTGCCCCATTCGGTGGGGGCGGTGGCGTCGGCGTTGGCGGCGACGTAGAAGGCGCCGCGCGCCACCGCCAGGGTGCCCTGGTCGAGCAGGTCGCGGGTCATGTTGCGCGAGTAGCCCTGTACCACGGCGACCACGGAGTCGGTGGCCACGGTGACCGGCGTCAGGCCCATGCGGCGCACCGCTTGGCGCAGACCGGTGTCACCGACCACGAGGACCTCGGAGCCGGCGGGGTGGCGTTGGGAGATGAGGCGGGCGGCGGCCTCGGCGGAGGTCACCACGTCCTGCGGGGTGGCGTCGACGCCCAGGTGGGTGAGGTGTTCGGCGATCCGGGCGGGGGTGCGACCGGCGTTGTTGGTCACGAACGCCACTCGTGCGCCCGCGGCGCGGGCCTTGTCGATCGCCTCGGGGGCGGCGGGCACGGCGTGCGGGCCGATGTAGACGACCCCGTCCAGGTCCAGGAGCAGCGCGTCGTGGATCGTGCTCAAGGGGTGCTCGGCGGCGAGCAGGGACATGGCGGCGGACCCGTTCCGTGCGGCGGCGGTGGACGTCCTTCAGGGTACGGCCCACCTCCTGGGCGGCGGGAGCGGGCGCCGCCGGACGGGGTGTGCGTTGTGTCGCACGGGCTCGGCGGTGGTGCCCGGGGGTGGCGGAGTCGGCGGCGGAGGTCGGGTGGGCCGTCGCCGGGTCGGTCCGGCCGGGGGTGACGGTCCGGTGGCCTTCCGGGCCGGGCTCGGGGTGGGGAGGTCGTCGGAGTCCGGGGCGGTGTCGCCGGGCCCGGTCCCGGGGCGGTCGGGTCGTGGGGAGGGTGTGCGGAGCGTCCGGTCGGGTCGTCGTAGGCGGTTTCCTCGTGCGCGCGACCGGTGCGTGTGCTTCCCGGGATCATGTGGGGGCCTCGTGCGCGTGCAGGGGGTGCGCGCTCCCCGGGGTGGGGCTGACCGCAGGGTGACCGTGCGGGTGACCGTGTGGTGGGGGACGGGGGCGTGCGGCGAGCATGGTCGCATGTTCTCCCGGATCACCATCACGGTATCGCTGGCCACGGCCCTCGTCGTTCCCGCGCCTTCCCCCTCCTTCGCCTCCCCCGGGGCGGAGACACCGCTCACGGCCGAGGCCGTGGACGCGTACGTGGCCGATTATCTGGACGCCACGCCGTTGCCGGGTGCGGCCGTGGCCGTCACCCGGGGGAGGGAGGTGGTGCGGGCGGCCGGGTACGGGGTCGATTCCCGCGGTGGGCCGATGAGCGCCCGCACCCCGATGGGGACGGCCTCGGTCGGTAAGGCGTTCACGGCGGTCACCGTCATGACCCTGGTGGAGGGCGGTGCGATCGCCTTGGACGATCCGGTGGTGGCGCATCTGCCGGAGTTCGCCGTCGACGACCCGCGCGGGGACGAGATCACGGTGCGGCAGTTGCTCACGCACACCTCGGGCATGTCCGATGTCGGGTTCAGGGAGAAGAGCGAGCCGACAACGGGGGATCTGGAGGGTGCGGTGGCCCGGCTGTCCGACGCCTCCCTGGTCGCCGATCCGGGGGCGGAGGAGCACTACCACAACCCGAACTACCACGTGTTGGCGCGGATGGTGGAGGTGGTGGAGGGGCGGCCCTTCGCCGAGGTTCTGGACGAGCGTGTGCTGGCGCCGTTGGGGATGGTCGACACCGTCACCGTGGACACGGCCGAGGAGGTCTTCGCCGCGGGGGTGGCGTCGGGGCACGTGTCGGTCCTGGGGCGGGCCGTGGCCCTGCCGGAGCCGGAGGGGTATGTCAACGGTTCGGGCGGCATGGTCTCCACGGCGGACGACATGGCTCGGTGGCTCATCGCCCAGTACAGCGGTGGCGCGGGTCCCGACGATGGGCGGATCCTGTCGCCGGGGGGATGGGAGGCCACCCTCGCTCCGCTCGGCGGCGAGGGGCCGGGCGCGGACAGGGCGTTCGGCTGGAGCGTGGGGCGGACCGGGACGGGCGCGCCGCTGATCTCCCACGGTGGAATCCAGTTCACCTATACCGCCCACCAGGCGTTGTTGCCCGAGAGCGGTGTGGGGATCGCGGTCATGGCCGGTACCGGTCTGGGGTCCGGGGACGCCGCGAACCTGATGTGGGGGCTGGTCGCCCTGGTCGAGGGGGTGGAGCCGCCGGCCCCGGTCGGGGTGTGGCTCCTGGTGGTGGACGTGGTGCTGGTCGTCTCGATGGGGGTGGTGGTGTTCTTCGCGGTGCGGGGTGTGCGTCGTGCCCCGGGGTGGGCCCTGGCGGTGCGGGGGCGCCGGTGGCGGTTCCCGGTGGGGGCGCTCGGTGCGGCGGTGGTGGTGGCCGCGGCGTCGTTCCCGCACCGGTGGATCTCCGTGTCGGCGGGGGGCCGTGACCTCACGTGGACGCAGGCGTTGTACACGGTGCCGACGTCGGTGGTGTTCCTGGTGGTGGCGACGACGGCGGTGACGGTGGTGTGGGCGGTGCGCGTCGGTGTCCTGGTCCGGCGGGCCGCCGCATCGGCGGCGGCCCGGTGAGGAGGGGTCAGCGGTCGGAGGTGTCCAGGAGCCGCATGACCAGTCCGGTGCGCGGTTTGGGGCCGAAGGAGGTGGATTTGCGCGGGGTCGGTTCGCCCTGGGCGGCGATCTCGTAGACCAGGTGGACGTCGAGGGCGGGCACGATGACGGCGGTGCCCTTCTCGTGGTGGGCGGCGGCCACGGCCTCGGCGGGGTCGTCGTGGACCATGCGCACCGCCTCCTCGGAGATGCCCCACAGCGGCAGCAGCACCTCGTGCAGGGCGGCGGTGGGCAGGTGGCGCCAGGAGGGGGACCGGTCGGGCATGGCGCGGGCCAGGGCGTTCTCGTCGAAGTCGTGTACCAGGTGGGTGTCGCCCTCGGGGGAGGCCAGCAGCAGAGCGGGTCCCTCGACCGTGTCGAAGGCGTGCGCGGACGGCCGGTCGACGGTCTCGACGGCGGCCACGGTCAGGGCCGCGGCGATCGCGTCCTCGGTGCGCAGGCCGGGCAGGACCCGGTGGATGGCGCCCAGGCGGGGCGGGTGGGTGTCGCTGTCCACGAGGAGGGCGAGTCCGTGACGCCAGCCGGGGTCGCTGTGGGCGGCGCGCAGGCGTCGGTAGGCGGCGTAGCGGTGGTGGCCGTCGGCGATGAGGGCGGACCGGTCGGCGAGGTCGGCGGCGACGCGGGTGTGGACGTCGGGGTCGGTGATCGCCCAGAGGCGGTGTTCGGCGCCGTCGCGGGTGCGGGTCTCCACCAGGGGCGGGTCGGTGACGGTCTCGGTGGTGATGGAGGCGGTGCCGCCCGCGCCGCGGTAGAGCAGGAAGATCGGTTCGAGGTTGGCCCTGGCGACCCTCATGAGGGTGAAGCGGTCGTGGACCGGGGCGTCGGCCACGTCCTCGTGGGGCAGGACCGCCGGAGGGTCCCCGTCCTCGGGCAGGCGCAGGTCCCCGATCAGTCCGCGTTGACGGCGCCCGTCCGCGGTGACCTGTTCGTAGACGTACAGGGCGGGGAGGGGGTCGAGGGCGAGCACACCGGTGTCGACCCAGTCGTGCAGGAGCGCGGCGGCGGCCCGGTAGCGGCGCGGCACGGTGCCTTCGGTGCCGGCGGTGCTGTGGCGGCTGAGCTCGAAGGGCAGGGTGACCCGGGCGGCGTTGTGCGGGTCGGAGCGTTGCAGGGCCCGCGCCTCCTCGGCGTCGGGGACGTCGTAGGGCGGGGCCAGCAGACGCGCGAGGTCGAACTCCCCGTCGATGAACCGGTCGAGGTCCCCGTTCGCGTAGCGCAGTCCGCGGAAGGGCGCGAGTTCGAGAGGTTGGCGTGGCATCCCAGCAAGGTACCGCTCGGTCACAGGAGTTTGCGCAGGCGCAACAGGTCGCCCATGCTGGCGTCCACCTTGACGCGGCGGGTGAGGAGGGCGCGGGCCGGGTCCAGGCGGCCTCCGGCGAGGTCGACGAGGTCGTCGCTGGTGACGGTGACGGTGACGTGGACCCGTGGGCGGGGCGCGGGCGCGGTCTGGGAGCGGTGGGTGATGTCGGTGAGGCCTTCGATGGTCAGTCGCATGTCGAACACGGTGGCCAGGTCGGGGACGGTCACGCTCACCGTGCGTTCGCGGATGTGCTTGCGGCGTTCGGACTCGGGTTCGGCGAGGATGCGCTCGTTGACCTTCGCGATGCCGTCCAGGCATGCGTCGATGCTGTTCATGGGCACATGATGCCCTACGCGGGGCGGGGTGCCCGGATGGTGGTGTCGTTCGGCCAAGGGGACGAAGGGGACGGGCTGCCGGTTTCGCGTGTCACGGGCTCCGCGGCCCCGGTAGCGTTGTGCGGGAGACCCCCCACCGCACGGTGCCCCTCCCGCTTCCGGCGCCGTTTCCCCTTTCTTGTGTCCGGTCCGTCAAGGAGTACACGAATCATGGTCGTCGACGCGGTGCGCACGTATCTCGATGCCGCCAATGGCCTCACCGAACTCTCGCGCAAGGAGGCCGTGGCCGCGGCCAAGACCCTGCTGCGGGCGAGCGGGCCGAGCGCGCCGGTCGGCGAGGCGGGCGCGGTCCCGCCCCGGGTGGGACAGAGCATCCAGGCGCTGGCCGGGGAGTTGTTGGAGACCAGTCGGGCCAACCGGGAGGCGTTGGCCGAGTTGGTCCGGGCCGAGGTGGAGCACCGTCTGGAGCGGATGGACGTGGTGCCGCGGGCCGAGCACGAGCGGTTGGTGCGTCGGGTGGCGGAGTTGGAGCGGCGGCTGGCGGCCCGGCAGGGGTGGGAGCGGCCGGTGGCGGTCCCGGCCCCGCAGGAGAGGGCCGAGGAGACGCCCGTGGCTCCGGAGCCCGTGCCCGCGGCCGTGCTGGAGTCCGCGCCGGTCGTGGAGGAGGGCGCTGACGTGGCGTCGGTCTCCGAGGCGGAGGCGGTGGACGTGACCGGTTCGGAGGCTCCGGGGGACACCGCGGCCGGGTCGGACACCGAACCGGACGCCGGGTCCGAGGACAAACCGGGCGCCCGCAAGAAGGCGACGCCCGCCAAGGGCACGGCGGCCAAGACCACCCGGGCGCGCGGGGGCACCGCCAAGCGCACCACCAAGGCCCGTAGTTCCACGAAGAAGTAGGGTCGTCGCGGATCGACGATGTCGGGAGGGGCGATGGATCCCAAGGAACAGGCCGAGGCGGTGGCCGCCCGGACCCTGGAGGGCACCCGGGAGCGGTTGGCGGGGCTGGAGGGGTGTCCCACCGCCGGGCACGTGGAGGTCTTCGACTCCCTGCACCGGGAGTTGTCGGGGGTGTTGGGCGCGCTCGATCAGGAAGGCGACCGGCGACCGCCGGTATCGTAGGTGATCATGGCAAAACGTACTCGGCTCGACGCGGAACTGGTCCGCCGCGGGCACGCACGCTCACGCGGCCACGCGGCCGAGATCATCGAGGGCGGTTTCGTGAAGGTGGCCGGGATCGTGGCCTCCAAAGCGGCCACCCAGGTCGGACAGGATCAGCCCATCGTGGTGCGCGCTCCTTCCGACGAACCCCCGTACGTGTCCCGTGGGGCGCACAAGCTCATCGGTGCCCTGGACGCGTTCTCCCTGGACGTCGCCGATCGGCGGGCCTTGGACGCGGGTGCCTCCACCGGTGGGTTCACCGATGTGCTGCTGCGGCGTGGCGCCGCCCACGTGACGGCCGTGGACGTGGGGTACGGGCAGTTGGCGTGGTCGTTGCGCAGTAACGACCGGGTGCGGGTGATGGAGCGGGTCAACGTCCGTGAGCTCACGCCGGAGATGATCGGTGAGCCGTTCCCCGACCTGGTGGTGGGGGATCTGTCGTTCATCTCCCTGAAGTTGGTGCTCGGTCCGCTGCGCGACGGTGTCGCTCCCGGGGCCGATTTCGTCATGATGGTCAAGCCCCAGTTCGAGGTGGGCAAGAACAAGGTGGGCGCCGGGGGTGTGGTCCGTGAGCCGGAGCTGCGGGCCGGGGCGGTGGCCGATGTGGCCGCCCACGCCCTGACCCTGGGGCTGGGCACGGTGGACGTGGTCGCGAGCCCGCTCCCGGGGCCCTCGGGCAACGTCGAGTACTTCCTGTGGTTGCGCGCCGATGCCCCGGCCCTGGACCCGGCCCGTTTGGCGCGGGCGGTGGAAGAGGGCCCGGGTTAGGGCGTGGCACCCTGTCGCAGGGCCCGGGTCAGGGCGTGGCACCCTGTCGCAGGGGTCCGGTAACGTGACCCGGCCGGGTCGGCTCACACGCCCCGGACCGCATCCGAACTCGCCTTCGGGGGAGTGAACGTAAGGGGACGACGATGACCAGGACCAGCGGACGCAGTGTTCTCCTGCTGGCCCACACCGGTCGACCCGCGGCGGTGCGCAGCGCGTGGCTGGTCCACGAAAGCCTCAGCCGTGCCGGGTTGACCGTGCGCATGCTCAAGGCCGAGCTCGACGAACTCGCCGAGGCGGGGTGCGCCCTGTCCCCGGTCGAGGTCGTCGAGCCGGAGTCGGCGGCCGAGGGCGTGGAACTGGTCATGGTGTTGGGCGGTGACGGCACCCTGTTGCGGGCGGCCGAGCTGGCCCGGCCCGCGGGGGCTCCCCTGCTGGGGGTCAATCTGGGGCATGTGGGCTTCCTGGCCGAGGCCGAGCGCGAGGATCTGGGCGCGACCGTGCACAGCGTCGTGGAGCACAACTACGACGTCGAGGAACGGATGACCCTGGAGGTGGCGGTCTTCAACGGGGGGCGTGCCGACGGTGTGCCCTCGGTGCGCACCTGGGCGTTGAACGAGGCCACCTTGGAGAAGGGCGAGTCGCGGCGGATCCTGGAGGCGGTCCTGGAGATCGACGGCCGTCCGTTGTCGCGGTGGGCGTGCGACGGCGTGGTGTGCGCCACTCCCACGGGATCGACCGCGCACGCCTTCTCGGCCGGTGGTCCGGTGGTGTGGCCGGACGTGGAGGCCCTGCTGGTGGTGCCGTTGAGCGCGCACGCCCTGTTCGCCCGGCCGTTGGTGGTGGGGCCGCGGGCGAAGGTGGCGTTGGAGGTGCTGCCGGACACGGCGCCGGGCGTGCTCTGGTGTGATGGACGGCGTATGGTCGAATTGCCCGCGGGGGCCCGAGTGGAGATCACCCGTGCCGATACGCCGGTCCGGTTGGCCCGGTTGCATCGGGCGCCCTTCACCGATCGGTTGGTGGCCAAGTTCGGGCTTCCGGTCGCGGGCTGGCGCGGTCGCGGGGAACAGGGCCGTTGAGCGTGCCCGGCAGGGCGTGATCGTTCCGGGCCGTTCCCGTGAGGGGAACGCCAAGACAGTGGGGCCGACTATCAGGAGAGGGTTCGGTGCTCGAAGAAGTCCGCATCCAGGGACTCGGGGTCATCGACGACGCCGTGTTGGAGCTGTCGCCGGGGTTGACCGTCGTCACCGGTGAGACCGGCGCGGGTAAGACCATGGTCGTCACCGGATTGGGGCTGCTCTTCGGTGGCCGGGCCGATCCTCAACGGGTCCGCCCCGGGGCCGATCGCGCCCTGGTGGAGGGCCGGTTGACGGTGCCGCGCGAGGGCCGTGTGGCCGAGCGGGTCTCCGAGGCCGGTGGTGTGCTCGACGATGACGTGCTGATCGTGGCGCGCACGGTGTCGGCGGAGGGCCGTTCGCGTGCGACGTTGGGCGGCCGGTCGGCGCCGGTGAGCCTGTTGGCGTACCTGGCCGATGATCTGGTGGCGGTGCACGGCCAGTCCGATCAGCAGCGTCTGTTGCGCACCGATCGTCAGCGCGCGTCGTTGGACCGGTTCGCCGGCGAGGAGCTGGCCAAGGCGTTGAAGCAGTACACGGCGGCGCATCGGCGTCACCGTGAGGTGTCGGCGGAGTTGACGGAGTTGACGGAGCGGGCGCGTGAGCGCGCCCAGGAGGCCGACATGCTCCGGTTCGGGGTGGAGGAGATCACCGCCGCCGAGCCGTTGCCGGGTGAGGACGCCGAGTTGTTGGCGGAGGAGACCCGGTTGGCGCACGCCGACGGGTTGCGGATGGCGGCGACCACCGCGCACGAGGCGCTGGCGGGGGATCCGACCTCCGATGTGGAGGTGGACGTGGCCGCGCTGTTGTCGGCGGCCCGTCAGGCGGTGGCGGCGGTCAGCGAGCACGACGCGGAGCTGGCGTCGATCGGTGAGCGGCTGGACGAGGCGTCCTACATCCTGAGCGACGCCGCCACGGAGCTGGCGTCCTACGCCGAGTCGGTGGACGCCGATCCGGCCCGGTTGGCGCAGGTGCAGGAGCGGCGGTCGTTGTTGACCTCGTTGTCGCGCAAGTACGGCGAGACGGTCGACGCCGTGCTGGTGTGGGCGGAGGACGCGGCCAAGCGATTGGCGTCGCTGGAGGGCGACGACGAGCGCATCGAGGGGTTGCGGGCCGAGGTCGAGGAGCTGCGCGAGCGGATGGACCGGTGGGCGGGCGAGCTCACCCGGATCCGCGGCGAGGCGGCCGAGCGGTTCGGCGCGGCGGTCACCGAGGAGTTGACGGCGTTGGCCATGCCCCACGCGCGGGTGAGCGTGCGCATCACCACGGGTGAGGAGTTCGGGTCGCACGGGCGTGACGAGGTGGAGTTGTTGTTGGCGCCCCACCCCAGTGCCCGCCCGCTGCCCTTGCACAAGGGTGCCTCCGGGGGTGAGCTGTCGCGGGTGATGTTGGCGATCGAGGTGGTGTTCGCGGGTGCCGACCCGGTGCCGACGTTCGTGTTCGACGAGGTCGACGCGGGCGTGGGCGGTAAGGCGGCGGTGGAGATCGGGCGTCGGTTGGCGCGGTTGGCGCGCCGGGCCCAGGTCATCGTGGTCACCCACCTGCCGCAGGTCGCGGCCTTCGCGGACGCCCACCTGGTGGTGGAGAAGTCCACGGACGGGCTGGTCACCGAGAGCGGTGTGGTGCGTTTGGACCGGGACGGCCGGGTCCGGGAGCTGTCGCGGATGTTGGCGGGTCTTGAGGATTCGGAGCTGGGTCGGGCGCACGCCGAGGAGCTGTTGGTCAACGCCGATCCTGAGCGGGCGCATCCGGCCGCGTGAGGTCGTTCCGGGCGGTCCGGGTGTGACCGGTGGGGGATAAGGGGCTCGGGTGCGGGTAGGCACCGGGGTGGAGCGTCGTCGTGGAACTCCTGTGCGGCGCTCGGAGCCCGAACACGCCGACCACCACGCACTTATGACTTTGCGTAGTCGACTTCTGACAGTATGCCAGCGATGAAGGTATCGGATGCACTCAGCGCCACGGTCATGCGGTTCCGCCGTGCCCGAGCGGACCCTCCCACCGGGCTGGTCGCTCCCGTGCGCTCGGACCGGCGCACCAAGAACCTGACCAAGCGGTTGCGTCCCGGGGACATCGCGGTCATCGACCACGTGGACCTGGACCGGGTCAGTGCCGAGGCGTTGGTGGGGTGCGGGGTCGCCGCGGTCCTCAACGTCGCCCGGAGCATCTCCGGTCGTTACCCCAATCAGGGGCCGGAGATGATCACGGCCGCGGGCATCCCGTTGGTCGACGACGTCGACCCGGAGGTCTTCACGCGGGTCGGAGACGGCGAGCGGTTGCGCCTGGACGCCGGTGTGCTGTACCGGGGCGAGGAGGTCGTGGCCCGGGGTGCGGTGCAGACCCCCGAGACGGTCGCCGCCGCCATGGCCGAGGCCCGCGCCGGGCTGGCCACCCAGTTGGAGGCGTTCGCGGCCAACACCATGGCCTACCTCCAGCATGAACGCGATCTGCTCCTGGACGGCATCGGCATTCCCGAGATCGCCACGGACATGGAGGGCCGGCACGTCCTGATCGTCGTGCGCGGCTACCACTACCGGGAGGACATCTCGGCGCTGCGGCCCTATATCCGCGAGTTCCGTCCGGTCATCATCGCGGTGGACGGCGGTGCCGACGCCGTCATGGAGGCCGGGTACCGGCCCGACATCATCGTCGGGGACTTCGACTCGGTGTCCGATCGGGCCCTGACCAGTGGCGCCGAGCTGGTCGTGCACGCCTACCGGGACGGGCGCGCCCCGGGGTTGCGGCGTCTGACCGATCTGGGGTACGCCGCCGTGGTCTTCCCCGCGACCGGTACCAGTGAGGACGTGGCGATGATGCTCGCCGACGGCTCCGGTGCCTCTCTCATCGTGGCTGTGGGCACCCACGCCACGCTGGAGGAGTTCCTGGACAAGGGGCGGTCGGGGATGGCCAGTACCTTCCTCACCCGGTTGCGGGTGGGCGGCAAACTCGTGGACGCCAAGGGCGTCAGCCGTCTGTACCGTTCGCGGATCTCCCCGTGGGCGTTGCTCGGGTTGGTGGCGGCCTGCCTGCTCACGATCGTGGTCGCCGCCTACAGTTCTCCGGCCGGGCAGGTCTACCTCACGTTCCTCGCGGCGCGCTGGGACGCCTTCACCTACTGGCTGACGGGGCTGTTCACGTGATCGATTTCCGCTACCACCTGGTGTCCATCATCGCGGTGTTCCTGGCGTTGACGGTGGGGCTCGTGTTGGGCACCACCATGTTGCAGGATCCGCTGCTCGACACCTTGCAGAACGAGACCGCCGATCTGCGGGGGCAGACCGAGGACCTGCGGTCCGAACGCGATGTCGCCGACCGGGTCAACGCCGGTGCCGATCAGATGGTCGACGCGGCCTCGGCGGACATGCTGGACGGTCGGTTGGAGGGGCTGGAGGTGGTGGTGGTGCAGGCGCCCGGCGCCGACGCCGACACGGCCGCCTCGCTCGGTGAGCGTGTGGAGGAGGCGGGCGGTCGGATCGCCGGTCGGGTCGAGATCGCCCCGGAGTTCGTCGACCCCGCCAACACCGCGTTCGTCGACGAGCTGGCGTTGCAGGTCTCCGCCGACGCCGGGTCCCTGTCGGGTTCTGGGCCCTATGAGAAGGCGGGGATCGAGATCGGCCGTGCCCTGGCCCGGGCACCCGAACCCGACGAGGAAGAGGACGAGGCGGAGGAAGAGGACGGGGGCGGGGCCGAGGAGGGGGGCCACGATCCGGCCTCGGCGTTGGCGGCGTTCGTCGAGGGCGGTCTGCTCACGGTGCGGGGGGAGCCGGCCGGTCGGTCCGACGTGGTGGTGATGGTCTCCCCCTCCTCGGCCGAGCAGGCCGGGCGGGACGACCGGGAGACGGTGAACACGGTGCTCACGGCGTTCGTGTCGGCTCTGCACGATCGGGTCGGGGGACTGGTGCTGACCGGTGACGTGCCCTCCTCGCACGGTCACGGGATGATCGCGCAGGCCCGCGCGCAGGAGGCCGATTTCGCCACCGTCGACATGGCGGGGCGACCGATGGGCGACATCGTGGCGGTGCTGGCGTTGGCCGAGGACATCGATGGTGACGGTGGCGCCTACGGGGTGGGCGAAGGGGTGGACGGTTTCCTTCCGGACCCGTTGCCCGAGCCTCGGGAGACGGCCGACACCGAACCGTCCCCGGAGCCCTCGGACGGTCTCGACGAGGCCCGCCGGGTCGTCCCGGGCGGTGAGTGATGGGACCGTCGTCTCGGCCCCTGAACGTCGCCGGTGGTCGCGGAGGGCGTGTCGCCGCGGTGCCCGCGGCCACCGTGCAGGGGGTGATCGGTGCCGTGGTGGCGGCGGTGGCGGCGCGCGCCGCCTACGCGCTGCTCACCCGGGCCACCCCTGATGTCGAGCCCGTCCGTGTCCCGGTCCCCCGGCCCCGTGCGCGATCCGGTGCGCGTGTGATCGCCGGGCCCTTCGCACCCGGTGGTGCGGCGGCCTCGGGCGCCGCGCCGTCGGCCGGTGCCCTGGGCCCGTCCCGGGACGGGCGTCGAGGGCCGGGCGCGGACGCCGTCGGTTCCACGGCACCGACCGGTGGTCCGTCCGGTGCCGCGGAGGCGGCTCCGGGTGCCGTGCCCCCCGTGCCGTTGACCGTTCCGGGCGGGGCCGGGGGCGGGGGAACCCGCTCGGCCGGGACCGGTGCCTCGCCCCGGCCCCGGGCCTTCGACGGCGGGGACGTGGCCCGCGCCGACGGTTCGTCCGGAGCCGATCGGGTCTTGGCCCGTGAGGCCGGTGCCGTGCCCGGGTGCGCGGGGACCCCGGTCGGAGGGCCGTCGCGGGCGGGGACGTGGTGGCGCACCAACTTCCGGGGACGTCGGGTCACCCTCCAGGAGGGGCCGGCGTTGGCGTCGGGGGTGTGCGCGGCGAGCCTGCTCACGCCCGGGCTCGATCCCCGGGTGCGGGCGGCGACGGCGTTGGCGGCGGCGGGTGCCGCCGGTTTCGGCGCCTACGACGACCTGGCCGGGTCGGCCGACGCGCGCGGTCTACGGGGTCATCTGGGTGCTCTGGCCCGGGGCCGGGTGACCACCGGCGCGGTCAAGATGGTGGGCATCGGCGTCACCGGCCTGGCCGCCGCCGCCCTGTTGCGGCGCGGCCCCTGGGACACCCTGGTGGACGGGGCGCTGATCGCCGCCGGTGCCAATCTGGTGAACCTGTTCGATCTGCGTCCGGGCCGCGCCGTCAAGTTCGGTCTGCTCACCGCCCTGCCCGGGTTGGCCTCCCCGGCGGCGCCGTTGCTCGCCCCCACCGTCGGCGCCTGTGCCGCGTTGCTCTCCGACGACCTGGCCGAACGGTCCATGCTGGGCGACGCGGGTGCCAACGCCCTGGGTGCGGCGCTGGGGGTGGCCGCGGTCGCCCGCGCGTCCCGCCCGGTGCGGCTGGCCCTGCTGGGCGGGGTGGTCGCCCTGACCCTGGCCAGCGAGGTCACGAGTTTCTCCCGGGTCATCGACCGGGTGCCGCCGCTGCGGGCCCTGGACCGGTGGGGGCGGTGCGCGTGAGGGGACCGGGGTGTCCCGCGTCGCCCCCGGGGTGACGCGGGGGGTCGGCAGGGCGGCGCTGCTCATCGCGGTGGTCACCGTCGGTGCCCGTCTGGCCGGGTTCGGGCGCACGGTGGTGTTCTCCCAGACGGTGGGCGACACCTGTCTGGGCACAGCCTATGTCACCGCCAACCAGCTGCCGGCCGTGCTGTTCGAGATCGTCATCGGTGGGGCGCTGACGGCCGTGGTGGTCCCGGTGTTGGCGGCGGCGGCCGGCCGGGGGGACCGGGAGCAGGTGGAGCACACCGCCTCGGCGCTGCTCACCTGGGTCCTGGTGGTGTCGGTGCCGTTGGCGGTGGTCATCTCCGCGGTCGCCCCCTACGCGATGGCGCTCATGTTGGGGGCGGGCGCGGGCTGCGACCCGGTGGCCCTGGCGGCGGTGTCGGTGCGGATGCTGCTGGTCTTCGCCCCCCAGGTGGTGTTCTACGGGTTGGCGGCGGTGCTGTACGGCGTTCTCCAGGCGCATCGGAGGTTCCTGTCGCCGGCGCTGGCGCCGTTGGTGTCGAGTCTGGTGGTGATCTGCTCCTATCTGGTGTTCGTCCCTGTGGGCGGGGCGCATCGGGACGATCTGGCGGGCCTGCCGACGGTCGCCGAGCTGGTGTTGTCGTTGGGGGCCACGGCCGGGGTCGTCGCCCTGTTCCTGACGGTCCTGGGGCCGGCGGCCCGGTTGCGGTTGCGGTGGCGTTGGAGGCTGAGGTTCCCGCCGGGGGTGGGGGCGCGGGTGCGCTCTCTGGCTGCGGCGTCGCTGCTGCCGTTGGTGGCGATGCAGGTGTGCCTGTTGTTGTCGGTGGCGTTGGCCAATCGGGGCGGGGGCGCGGGCGCGGCGGTGCTGTACTCCTACGCCTGGGCGTTGTTCACCCTGCCGTACGGGGTGATCGCGGTGCCGATCGCCACCAGCGCGTTCACGGCGTTGGCGGTGGCGCACGTCGACCGGGACCGGGACGGGTACGCGGCCTTGGTCTCGGGGGCGGCGCGGGCCTGCGCGGTGATCACGGCGGGAGCGGGTACGGCCCTGGCCGTGGCGGCGGGTCCGGTGGCGGTGGTGTTCGCCCGGCACGATCCGCAGGCGTTGGAGCGGGCGCTGGTGGCCTACGCTCCGGGTGTGGTGGGGTTCGGTCTGGTGGCGTTGTTCAGTCGGGCGTTGTACGCCTCCCACCACGGTCGGCCGGCTGCCGCCGCGCAGGTCGCGGGGTGGCTGGTGGTGATGGGTTGTGCGGTGGCGTCGGTCGCGGTGGTACCCGCGGGGTGGACGATCGCCGCGTTGGGCTGGTCGACGACGGCCGGGTTGACGCTGGCCGCGGTGGTGTCGGCGGTGGTCGTGGGGCGGGTGCACGGTGCGGCGGCGCTATCGGGGGCGGGCCGGTCGGTGACGGCGGTCGTGGTGGGCGGTGTGCTGGGATGGGTGGCGGGTCGGCCGGTGGCCGACGCGTTGGAGGGCGGCGGGGTGTGGTCCTCGGTGGGGGCGGCCCTGGCGTCGGGTGCGGTGGCGGTGACGGTGTTCACGCTGGTGGCCGCGGTGGTGGACCGGTCGGCGGTGCGGTCGGTGGTGGATCGGGTCCGGGGCGTGATCGAACGCAGGAGGGGGAACCGGTGAACGGCAGGATCGCTTTGGTGTTGGGGACCAGTACCGGTGGGGCCGGGCGGCATGTGCGGTCCCTGGGGGAGGGATTGCTCCGGCAGGGGTATCGGGTGGCGGTGGTCGGTCCGGCCGCGGCCGACCGTGAGTTCTCCTTCACCGACGCGGGCATGCGGTTCGCGTCGGTGGGGATCGGCGCGGCCCCCTCGGTGTCGGATCCGGCGACGGTGCTGCGGTTGCGTTCGGTGCTCAAGGGCGCCGACGTCGTGCACGCCCACGGGATGCGGGCCGGGGCGCTGTGCGCGTTGGCCGGGGCGCGCCCCCTGGTGGTGACGGCGCACAACGCCCCGCCCGTGGTGGGTGGGCCGATGGTCGCCGCGTACCCGGTGCTGGAACGGATCGTGGCGTTGCGCGCCGACGTGGTGCTGGGGGTGTCGGGGGACCTGGTGCGGCGGTTGGAGCGGGCGGGGGCGCGTGACGCCCGCCCGGCGGTGGTGGCGGCCCCCGACACGGGGGAGCCGCTCAACGGGCGGGAGGCGACCCGGTCGGATCTGGCGGTGTCGCCGGAGCGTCCGCTGTTGTTGACCATCGCCCGGTTGGCGGAGCAGAAGGGGCTGGACATGTTGTTGGCGGCGGCCCCCGCGATCGCCGATCGGAGCCCGGAGCCGGCCATCGCGATCGCCGGGGACGGCCCGTTGTGGGGGAGTCTGCACGACACCGCCGCGGAGTTGTCGGCCGATGTGCGGATGTTGGGGCACCGCACGGATGTGGCGGACCTGTTGGCGGCGGCGGACGTCTTCTGTCTGACGAGCCAGTGGGAGGGGCCGTCGTTGGTGATCATGGAGGCGTTGCGGGCGGGGTTGCCGGTGGTGGCCACCCGGGTGGGGGGTATCCCCGATCTGTACACGGGGACGGTGCTCATGGTGCCGCCGGGGGATCCGGGTGCGTTCGCGGTGACGGTGGGCCGGGTGCTGGACGATCCGGGGCTCGCCCGGGACCTTCGGGAGCGTTCGCGGGCGGCGTCGCGGGCGTTGCCCACGGAGGAGGACGCGGTGGCGGCGGCGTGCGACGTGTACAAGTCGGTGGCCTGGTGGTGAGTGGGGGCCGGGGTGCGCG
Source organism: Nocardiopsis lambiniae (assembly GCF_031845465.1). Lineage (NCBI taxonomy): Bacteria > Bacillati > Actinomycetota > Actinomycetes > Streptosporangiales > Nocardiopsidaceae > Nocardiopsis > Nocardiopsis lambiniae. The sequence continues at coordinate 22,096 of NZ_JAVREP010000012.1, forward strand.
CGGGGCGGTGTCCGCCGTGTCGTCCCGGGCCCGGGACGGGCCTGCCGTGGGATGTCCCGAAGGGTCGGTCGATGTGTCCTCGGGGGCGCTCGACCTCATCCTCGGCGCCACTTCTGTGGAGAGGACGGATGTGGCATCGTGGTCACGGACCGGGCGTGCGCCGTCGCGTGGTGCGAGCGGCTATCCTTGGTTGTCTGTGAGGGGAGTATCCCTGTCGCGGCGGTGCCGTCAACACGGAGCACAACGGCGTGTTCCCGGTTCCGTCGGTTCGTCTTGTACGGAAGACGAGCGGGAGAGACCTCCGGCAGTTCGACGTGCGTGCAAACAGCTCGCGCGCACTGACCGGAGGAGAGAACGACAGTGAACGTCCCCCTGTGGGTGTGGGCCGCCACGATCGGCGCGATGGTCGCCATCCTGATCATCGACCTGGCGATCGTCGACCATCCCTGGAGCAAGAAGAAGGGGCCCCAGGAGTTCGGGGTCAAACAGGCCGCCTGGTGGGCCGCCTTCTACATCGGCATCGCCATCCTCTTCGGCTTCGGCCTGTGGTATTTCGGCGGTGCGACGGCCGGCGCCGAGTACTTCGCGGGGTTCGTCACCGAGAAGAGCCTGAGCATCGACAACCTCTTCGTGTTCTACCTCCTGATGGGCTCGTTCGCGGTCCCCAAGAAGTACCAGCACGAGGTCCTGCTCGTCGGCATCGTCATCGCGCTGATCATGCGCGGGATCTTCATCGTCCTCGGTGCCCAGGTCATCAACGCCTGGAGCGAGGTCTTCTACCTGTTCGGCGCCTTCCTCATCTACACCGGTTACAAGATCGTCCGGGACCACATGAAGGGCGACGAGGAGCAGAAGGACTTCACCCAGACCCCGGTGGTGCGTCTGGTCAAGCGGTTCTGGCCGGTCACCGACGACTATCACGGTTCGCGCCTGACGGTGAAGCTGGACGGCAAACGGCACCTCACGCCGATGCTGCTGGTCATCCTGGCGATCGGTGTCATCGACCTGGTCTTCGCGGTCGACTCGATCCCGGCGATCTTCGGCCTGACCCAGGACGCCTACATCGTCTTCACCGCCAACGCGTTCGCCCTGCTGGGTCTGCGTCAGCTGTACTTCCTGCTGGCGGGCCTGATGGACCGGTTGGCCTACATCGGCTGGGGCCTGTCGGCGATCATGGTGTTCATCGGCGTCAAGATGATCCTGCACGCGCTCCACGAGAACGGTGTGCACGTGCCGGAGATCGGCATCGCCCTGTCCCTGACCGTGATCATCGGCGTCATGGCGATCACCGTCATCGGCAGTCTGGTCAAGTCCGCCGCCGACAAGCGCAACGCCCCCGAGATCGACGAGGGGGATCGGGACACCGCCCGGGACCGTTCCTGAGGTCGATCGAGGCGCTCCCCGTCCGGGGGCGGTCCCGCACGTCGGGGCCGTCCCCGTTTTTCTCGTCCGGGTACCCGGAAAACCCTGATATCGAACATCAGTTCGTCTATAGTGGGTCGGAGCGAGCCGAACCCTCGGGGTCGGATCCGGGGGCGGGGAGGACGGCCGGGTGAGCGGGCGGCGGAAGCCGTCACGGCGGGTGCCGGCGGACGAACGGATCCGCGCCGTCCGGCGGGAAGGCCGGGTCGCCGGTCGAGGCGGCGCGTCGGTACCGGGTGTCGGCGGCGGTGCCGAGATCCACCCGTTCCCGCGTGCTCGCACACCGGGCCGGGCCCGATGCCCGTTCGCCCGTCCGCTCCCACACGAACAGAGGAGGAGCCCCTCCGAAGATGCGAAACCTCGACCCGCGCGAGAGAACCCCGCTGTTCTCCCGCCTCTCGACAGGGTCGGGTGCCGGCGCCGGAGTGCGAAGGCGCGGCACTTCTCCGTTGCGGAAGAAACCGTCACCGGTGGTCGTTAGTCTTGACGGACGGGGAGGACCCGCGTCCTTCCCCCCACCCCCTTCAGCGGCCCGGATCCGGGGCCGGGGCGGTCGTCCGGGGGGCTCGATCGCCGCACCACGAACCACACACGGGCCGGCCGGCGTCCGCGCCGAGGCCGACGTCCTGTGCGCCACAGCCGAAGGATGTCTCACTCGATGGTCGAACAACTGGTAGTCCGGGGCGCCCGGGAGCACAATCTCAAGGACGTGTCGCTGGATCTGCCACGCGACGCCATGATCGTGTTCACCGGCCTGTCCGGTTCGGGCAAGTCCTCGCTCGCCTTCGACACGATCTTCGCCGAGGGCCAGCGTCGCTACGTGGAGTCGTTGTCGGCGTACGCGCGTCAGTTCCTGGGGCAGATGGACAAGCCCGACGTCGACTTCATCGAGGGGTTGTCCCCGGCGGTGTCGATCGACCAGAAGTCCACCAGCCGCAACCCGCGGTCCACGGTCGGCACGATCACCGAGGTGTACGACTACCTGCGTCTGCTGTGGGCCCGTGTCGGGGTCCCGCACTGTCCCGAGTGCCGCCGGGAGATCTCCCGGCAGAGTCCGCAGCAGATCGTGGACCGGGTCCTGGAGATGACCGAGGGCGCCCGGTTCCAGGTGTTGGCCCCGGTCGTGCGCGGCCGTAAGGGCGAGTACGTCGAACTCTTCAAGGACCTCCAGTCCAAGGGGTACACCCGTGCCGTCGTGGACGGCGCCGCGGTGCGCCTGGACGAGGCGCCCAAGCTGGGGCGCTACGACAAGCACGACATCTCGGTGATCGTGGACCGGCTCAGTGTCAAGGAGTCCTCGCGGGGTCGGCTGACCGACTCGGTGGAGACCGCGCTGAAGCTGGCCGGCGGCACCATCGTGCTGGATTTCGTCGACCTGGCTGAGGACGACGCCGAACGCGAGAAGGTGTTCTCCGAGCACCTGTACTGCCCCTACGACGACCTGTCGTTCGAGCAGTTGGAGCCGCGTTCCTTCTCCTTCAACGCCCCCTACGGCGCCTGCCCCGAATGCTCGGGCCTGGGCACCCGGATGGAGGTCGACGCCGAGCTGATCGTCCCGGACCCGGCCAAGACCCTGGCCGAGGGTGCCCTCGCCCCCTGGTCGGGCGGGCAGAACGGCGGTTATTGGGAGCGTTTGCTGGTCGCCCTGGGCGAGGCGATCGGGTTCGACCTGGACACCCCGTGGGAGAAGCTGTCCAAGCGCGCCCGCAAGGCGATCCTGGAGGGGCACGAGACCCAGGTCCACGTCAGCTACCGCACCAAGTACAACCGTGAGCGGTCCTACTACACCGACTTCGAGGGCGTCATCCCCTGGGTCAAGCGCCGCTACACCGAGACCGAGAGCGACTACGGTCGTGAACGGCTCGAAGGGTACATGCGCACGGTGCCCTGCCCCACCTGTGAGGGGACCCGGCTCAAGCCGGTGGTGCTCGCGGTGACCATCGGCGGCAGGTCCATCGCCGAGGTGGCGTCGATGTCGCTGGCCGACAGCGCCCGGTTCCTGGCCGACCTGCGGCTGTCGGACCGCGACATGGTGATCGCCGCCCAGGTCCTCAAGGAGATCAACGCCCGGTTGGGGTTCCTGCTCGACGTGGGCCTGGACTATCTCACCCTGGCCCGTTCCTCGGGTTCGCTCTCGGGCGGTGAGGCCCAGCGGATCCGCCTGGCCACCCAGATCGGTTCGGGGCTGGTGGGGGTGCTCTACGTGCTGGACGAGCCCTCCATCGGGTTGCACCAGCGCGACAACGCCCGCCTGCTGGAGACCCTCCAGCGGTTGCGCGACATCGGCAACACGCTCATCGTCGTGGAGCACGACGAGGACACCATCCGCGCCGCCGACTGGGTGGTGGACATCGGCCCCGGGGCGGGCGAGCACGGCGGTCACGTCGTGGTGTCGGGCATCGTCGACGAACTGCTCACCAGCGCGGACTCGCTCACGGGCGACTACCTGTCCGGTCGGCGCTCCATCGACCTGCCGACCGTGCGCCGCCCCCTGACCAAGGGGCACGAGCTGGTCGTCAAGGGCGCCCGTGAGAACAACCTGCGCAACGTCGACGTGACCTTCCCGCTGGGGGTGTTCACCGCCGTCACCGGTGTGTCCGGCTCGGGCAAGTCCACGCTGGTCAACGAGATCCTGTACAAGGCGTTGGCCAAGGAGCTCAACGGGGCGCGCGACGTGCCGGGCCGGCACCTGCGGGTCAACGGCCTGAACAAGGTCGACAAGGTCGTGCACGTCGACCAGAGCCCGATCGGGCGCACCCCGCGCTCCAACCCGGCCACCTACTCGGGCGTGTTCGACCACATCCGCAAGCTGTTCGCGCAGACCACCGACGCCAAGACGCGCGGTTACCAGCCGGGCCGGTTCTCGTTCAACGTCAAGGGCGGGCGCTGCGAGGCCTGCTCCGGTGACGGCACGCTCAAGATCGAGATGCAGTTCCTGCCGGACGTGTACGTGCCGTGCGAGGTGTGCCACGGCGCCCGGTACAACCGGGAGACCCTCCAGGTCAAGTACAAGGGCAAGAACATCGCCGAGGTGCTGGACATGCCGATCTCGGAGGCGTTGGAGTTCTTCGAGCCGGTCAACGCGATCCGACGGCACCTACAGACCCTCACCGACGTTGGTCTGGGGTACGTGCGCCTGGGGCAGCCCGCCACGACGCTGTCGGGCGGTGAGGCCCAGCGGGTCAAGCTCGCCGCGGAGTTGCAGCGCCGGTCCACCGGCCGCACGGTGTACGTGCTGGACGAACCGACCACGGGTCTGCACTTCGAGGACATCCGCAAGCTGCTGGGGGTGCTCGACCGGTTGGCCGACTCCGGGAACACGGTGATCGTCATCGAGCACAACCTGGACGTGATCAAGACCGCCGACCACATCATCGACATGGGACCCGAGGGTGGTTCCGGCGGTGGCATGGTGGTGGCCGAGGGCACCCCGGAGCAGGTCGCGGCGGTCGCCGAGTCCTACACCGGGCGGTTCCTGGCCAAGATGCTCTGAGTCGCGGTCCGCGCGTACGGCCCGTCCCCTGCGCGGGGGCGGGCCTTCGGCCGCCCCGGAGCAGGGCACACCACCCGCTCTACTACATTGTGTAGTGATATTTCCGTGCAGGTGAGGAGCGTTGCGTCGTGGCGGTCGAGAAGACGTGCGGGTGCGGGGTGAGCAGGAGGGGTCTGCTCGGGACGGCCGGGGCGGTCGCCGCCGTGGGCGCCGTCACCGCGGTGAGCGCCTGCGGAGGCGAGCCGCCCAAGCCGCAGGACGTCCGACGGGGACATGTCGTCGGGAGCACCACCGATGTGCCCGAGGGCGGCGGCACGGTGTTCAGCCACAGCAAACTGGTCGTCACCCAGCCCGAGGCCGGGGAGTACCGGGCCTTCGCCGCCTCCTGCACCCACGGCGGCTGCACCGTCCAGGAGGTGGAGGACGGCGTCATCCGCTGCCTGTGTCACGGCAGCGAGTTCGACTACACCACGGGTGAGGTCGTGGTCGGCCCCGCCCAGGAGGCGTTGGAGGAGTTCGAACTCACCATCGACGGCACCGACATCATCCTGGACTGACCCCGATGACGCGCGGGCGTCCCGGGAGCTGCACCGCCCCGGGGCGCCCGCGCGTACCGGTCAGCCCTCTTCGGATTCGCGGTCCGTTCGCGTGAGCCCGTTGCGGGACCCGCGCTCGCGCGGGGAGACCGCGGCGAACCGGCCCAGGTGGGCCGCGCCCAGCTCGTCCTCGGAGATCACCTCGGTGCGGTTGCGCGGCAGCGACTGCGGGTAGTGCGCCACGAGCCAGCCGATGAGGTGCTCGCGGATCTCACAGGAGATGTTCCACTGGGCGCCGGTGTCGGCGGCGGTCGCCACGATGCGCACCATCACCTCGCCGTTGTCGGTGATGTCCACGACCTGGCAGGACCAGCTGCGCCCGTCCCAGTGATCGCTGGAGGTGATGAGACGGCCGGCCTCCTCGCGGAGTTCGGCGATGGGGACCTCCCAGTCCAGCGGCATCATCACCTTGGCGGTGATGGCCGTGCCCTGCTTGGTCCAGTTCTCGAAGCTGGTCGTGGTGAAGTTGGCGACCGGCACCACCAGGCGGCGCTCGTCCCAGATCTTGATGGTGACGTTGACCAGGCTGAGTTCCTCGACCCGGCCCCACTCGCCCTCGACGACGACCACGTCGCCGAGGCGCAGGGCGTCGCTGAACGCCAGTTGCAGGCCGGCGAACAGGTTGCCCAGCGTGGACTGGGCGGCCACACCGGCGACGATGCCGATGATGCCGGCGGAGGCCAGCAGCCCGGCGCCCAACGCCTGGACCTGGGGGAAGGTGAAGAGGATGGAGGAGACCGCCAGCACCACGATGACCGAGGTGATGACCCGGCGCAGCAGGCGCACCTGGGTCTGCAACCGGCGGGCTTTGCGGTCGGCGTCGCCGTTGGACAGGGACAGCCGGGCCAGGATGAGGTCGGTGACCGCGTAGGCCAGGCTGATGCCCAGCGCCGTCAGCGACGCGATCATCAGGATGACCATCGCGTGCCGGATGTTGCCGTAGGTGCTCCACCCCACGTCCGCGGGGCTGGGCAGGGCCAGGTTCGCCCCGACCACGGCGCCGGCCGCGTAACCCGAGTACGCGGTGCGGGCCACGACGAACTCGGCGATCCGCCATACCTTGGCGAGTTTGTGCTTGAGCACCCAGCGCGCCGCGAACACCAACGCCATGGAGACCACCACGGCGATGCCCACGGCGATCCAGGCCCAGTACTCGTCGAGGTCCACGATGCGAGACCCCCTTGTCGTTCATGTCGGGAAGGGTCGTGATACCCGCCCAACTTAGAGCATGCGGATACCCGATCGTGACGTTCGGGCGACCTGATCGTGGCGAATGTGACGGGGTCCTCGCAGGTCGTCCGGGCCTTGCGGGGCGTGAGTGGCCGGATGTCGTCGGGACGCACCACAATGGGGGCATGCCTGCGACACCTCACCTGCGTCCCGCGCCCGGTTCCATCCCGACCTCTCCCGGGGTCTACCGGTTCCGCGACGGGGACCGGCGGGTCATCTACGTGGGCAAGGCCAAGAACCTGCGGTCCCGGTTGTCGTCGTACTTCCGCGACTTCGCGGGCCTGCATCCGCGCACCCAGCAGATGGTCTCCACCGCGGCCGACGTGGACTGGACGATCGTGGGCACCGAGGTGGAGGCGCTCCAGCTGGAGTACTCCTGGATCAAGGAGTACGATCCGCGGTTCAACGTCAAGTACCGCGACGACAAGAGCTACCCCTACCTGGCCGTGACCCTCAACGAGGAGTTCCCGCGCGTGCAGGTGATGCGGGGCGCCAAGCGCAAGGGGGTGCGCTACTTCGGCCCCTACTCGCACGCCTGGGCGATCCGCGAGACCGTCGACCTGTTGTTGCGCGTCTTCCCGGTGCGGACCTGTACGGCGGGGGTGTTCCGCAGCGCCCGCAACAGCGGCCGTCCCTGCCTGCTGGGGTACATCGGCAAATGCTCGGCGCCCTGCACCGGCGAGATCTCTCCGGAGGGCCACCGCTCCCTGGCCGACGACTTCTGCGCCTTCCTGGCCGGGGACACCGGACGCTTCATCCGCCGCCTGGAGGCGCGGATGAAGGAGGCGGCGGCGGAGATGGAGTACGAGCGGGCGGCCCGGCTGCGCGACGACATCGAGGCCCTGCGCGCCGCGTTGGAGAAGCAGGCGGTCGTGCTGCCCGATTCCACCGACTGTGACGTGATCGCCCTGGCCGACGACCCGTTGGAGGCGGCCGTGCAGATCTTCCACGTGCGCGGCGGTCGTATCCGCGGACAGCGCGGGTACGTGGTGGACAGGGTCGACGACGCGGGCCCCGAGGAGCTCATGGCGACGTTCCTGGGGCAGCTCTACGGGTCGGCGGAGGGCGCCGAGGAGAGTGCGGATCAGGGCGCGGGTACCGGTGGGGTGGTGCCCCGCGAGGTGCTGGTCTCCCACGAGCCCGCCGACTCCGGGGCGGTCGAGCGGTGGCTGTCGGAGCGCCGGGGCGCGGGTGTGGACCTGCGGGTGCCGCGACGGGGCGACAAGCGGTCGCTGATGGAGACGGTCGAGAAGAACGCCCGGGAGGCGCTGGCCCGGCACAAGACCCACCGGTCCGGGGACCTGAGCACCCGCAGCCGGGCGCTCAACGAGCTTCAGGAGGCCTTGGACCTGTCGGAGGCGCCGCTGCGCATCGAGTGCTTCGACATCTCCAACCTCCAGGGCGAGCACGTGGTGGCGTCCATGGTGGTGTTCGAGGACGGGCTGGCCCGCAAGTCCGAGTACCGGCGTTTCTCGGTGCGCGGCAGCGGTGAGGGCGGGGCCGGGCAGGACGACGTCGCGGCCATGTACGAGGTGGTCCGGCGCCGGTTCCGGCGGTACCTGGAGGAGAGCGCGCGCGGCGGCGAGGGCACCGGTAGGGGAGTGGCGGGCGACGCCTCCGTGGAACGGGACGGTCACCGGATCGACGACGAGCCGAAACCCGGGAGGTTCGCCTATCCCCCTAACCTGGTGGTGGTGGACGGGGCGCGCCCCCAGGCGCAGGCCGCGCGACGCGCCCTGGACGAGCTGGGCATCGACGACATCGCCGTGTGCGGCCTGGCCAAGCGCCTGGAGGAGGTGTGGTTGCCCGATGACGAGGACCCGGTCATCCTGCCGCGCACGAGCGAGGGGCTGTACCTGTTGCAGCGGGTGCGCGACGAGGCGCACCGCTTCGCCATCGCCTACCACCGGCACAAGCGCGCCAAGGCGCTCACGGGCAGTGCCCTGGACGAGCTGCCCGGTCTGGGGCCGACCCGCAGGTCCGCACTGATCAAGGAGTTCGGTTCGGTGAAGCGGTTGGCGGGGGCCACGGTCGAGGAGATCGCGGCGGTCCCCGGGATCGGTCCCAAGCTGGCCGACGCCGTGCACGCGCACCTGTCCGGGGGCCCCGCCGGAGGGGGACGGGAGATCGACGGGGCACCAGTAGCGAACACCATTGACGGGGGAGGAGACACATGACGGTCGAACTGGGCGGGGAATTGCCGCCCGAGGTGGTCATCGTCACCGGTATGTCCGGTGCGGGTCGGAGTACGGCGGCCAGGGCCTTGGAGGACCTGGACTGGTTCGTGGTGGACAATCTGCCGCCCGGACTGGTGCCGACGATGATCGAGCTGGCGGGGCGCACGCACGGCGCGGTGCCGCGGGTCGCGGTGGTCGTGGACGTGCGGTCGTTGGCGTTCACCGAGGACCTGTTGTCCACGGTGGAGGAGCTGCGCAAGCGGGACATCACCGCCCGGGTGCTGTACCTGGAGGCGGGCGACGACGCGTTGGTGCGCCGGTTCGAGGGGGTGCGCAGACCGCACCCGTTGCAGGGCGACGGCCGGGTGACCGACGGGATCGCCCGGGAGCGCGAGACCCTGCGCGCCATCCGGGGCGAGGCCGATCTGGTCATCGACACCTCCCAGCTCAACGTGCACCAGCTCAAGGCGCGGGTGATCGGTTTCTTCGGGGAGAGTGACGAGACACGGCCGCGCGCCAACGTGGTCTCCTTCGGGTTCAAGCACGGTCTGCCGGTGGACGCCGACCTGGTGTTGGACTGCCGGTTCCTGCCCAATCCGCACTGGATCCCCGAGTTGCGTCCGATGAGCGGGCGTGATGAGCCGGTGCGCGATTACGTCCTGTCCCAGGACGGGGCCAAGGAGATGTTGGAGGCCTACGCGGAGGTCCTGCGGCTCACCATCGAGGGGTATCAGCGCGAGGGCAAGCACTACATGACCCTGGCGGTGGGGTGCACGGGCGGCAGGCACCGCAGTGTGGCCATGGCCGAACAGTTCGCGGAGCGGTTGCGGGCCCAGAACGTGGAGGTCCACGTGGTGCACCGGGACGTGGGCCGGGAGTGACCCCTTCTCCTGCCGGGGCGGGTCTCCCGGTCGGGGGCGGGAGCGGCGAACCGAATCGCCAAGTGGGCCGTCTTCCCTTACATTGACTCGGTCACCGTCTGTGCCGATCCCCGTGGGTGAGGGGGCGCCGACGGTTCGAGGGCGTGGGGCGCGTCCGCCGCCCGGGGCGGTGCGGTCCTGTACGTCCGCTGGACATGGGACGAGGGGACGGGCCACAACCATGGCGAAGAGCACCGCACCTGACGGAGACGGGCCGCCTCGGCCCCGGGTGGTGGCGTTGGGGGGCGGGCACGGACTGTACGCCTCCCTGTCGGCCCTGCGGCGGGTGACCACGGATGTGACGGCGGTGGTCACCGTCGCCGACGACGGTGGTTCCAGTGGGCGGTTGCGCCGGGAACTGGGGGTGTTGCCACCGGGGGACCTGCGGATGGCGTTGGCCGCCCTGTGCGGTGACGACGAGTGGGGGCACACCTGGAGCCAGGTGCTCCAGCACCGGTTCCGGTCCGAGGGCGATCTGCACGGTCACGCGGTGGGCAACCTGCTCATCGTGGCCCTGTGGGAACTTTTGGGAGACCCGGTGGCCGGGCTGGACTGGGTGGGCCAGTTGTTGGGGGCGCACGGTCGGGTGCTGCCGATGTCGTCGGTGCCGTTGGACATCTCCGCGGAGGTGGTCGGCGCCGACCCCGAAAGGCCCGATGAGGTGATGACCGTTCGGGGCCAGGTGGCCTGTGCGAGCACGGGCGGTCGGGTGCGGTCGATCTCGTTGATCCCGGAGGAACCGCCGGCGGGCCCGCAGGCGGTCAAGGCGGTGCGCGAGGCGGACTGGGTGGTGTTCGGGCCGGGGTCGTGGTTCACGAGTGTGCTGCCCCACCTGCTGGTGCCGGATCTCGCCCAGGCGCTGGTCACCACCCGGGCGCGGCGATTGGTCGCGTTGAACCTGTCCCCGCAGCGGGGGGAGACCGACGACTTCCGGCCGGAGACCTATCTGGAGGTGCTGCGCGAGCACGCGCCCAAGTTGGGCGTGGACGTGGTGCTGGCCGACCGCGGCGCGGTGGAGGACGTCGCGCCGTTGGCGGCGGCGGCGCGGGATCTGGGCGGCCGGTTGGAGTTGGCCGACCTGGCGATGGGCGACGGCAGCCCCCGACACGATCCCGCGTTGTTGGCCGCGGCGCTCGAAGCGATCCTGACCGACTGAGGGTTCCCCGCGGGTGCGGAGCCGGTGACCGCGCGTCGTGGTGGAGCGGGTCCGCGGCCGGGCGGGGGCCGGTGGTGTCGTCGTGCTCGGCGCGGTGCCGGGCACGATCGGGCCGAGGTGGTGTGCGCTCGCCTCGTCGAGTCGCCGTCGTCGCAGGTCGAGGGCAATTGACCGCACACCGGCACGAACGTCGCGGTGAGGGGTGTCGGTGCTGCGGGGGGATCGGCAACACGCCGTTCGGGGGTCGGCACCGAGCGTCTCGTAACGTAGTCTGCCTCGAAGAAAGTCGCTCGTGGCGGGGCCGCGGCGACAACCACCGGTGTCGGGCGCGCGGCGCCGGTCCGGGTCGTTTCAAGGGGGAGGATCGCAGCGATGGCGATGACCGGCGTGGTGAAAGATGAATTGAGCCGTCTGGCCATTCTCAAGCCATGCTGCCGCAAGGCGGAGGTGTCCACCATCCTGCGGTTCACCGGTGGTCTGCACCTGGTGGGCGGCCGTATCGTGATCGAGGCCGAGCTGGACACCGGTGCGGCGGCCCGCCGGCTGCGCAAGGACATCTCCGAGGTGTTCGGGCACGAGTCGGAGGTGGTCGTGCTCTCCCCGAGCGGTCTGCGCAAGGGCAACCGGTACGTGGTGCGGGTGATCAAGGAGGGCGAGTCGCTGGCCCGACAGACGGGTCTGGTCGACAACAACGGCCGTCCGGTGCGCGGTCTGCCCCGGCACGTGGTGGCCGGGGGCGCGTGCGACTCGGAGTCGGCGTGGCGGGGCGCGTTCATCGCGCACGGTTCGCTGACCGAGCCGGGGCGTTCGATGTCGCTGGAGGTGACCTGCCCCGGCCCGGAGGCCGCGTTGGCGTTGGTCGGTGCCGCGCGGCGGCTGAAGGTGCACGCCAAGGCGCGCGAGGTGCGCGGTGTGGACCGGGTGGTGGTGCGCGACGGTGACTCCATCGGCGCGCTGTTGACGCTGCTGGGGGCCCATCAGAGCGTTCTGGCCTGGGAGGAGCGTCGGATGCGCCGTGAGGTGCGTGCGACGGCCAACCGGTTGGCCAACTTCGACGACGCCAACCTGCGGCGCAGCGCCCGGGCGGCGGTGGCGGCCGGGGCGCGTGTGGAGCGGGCCCTGGAGATCCTGGGCGAGGACGCCCCCGAGCACCTGGTGGCGGCGGGCAAGCTGCGGTTGGCGCACAAGCAGGCGTCGCTGGAGGAGCTGGGACAACTGTCGGTGCCGCCGTTGACCAAGGACGCCATCGCGGGGCGTATCCGCAGGCTGTTGGCCATGGCGGACAAGCGCGCGGCGGACCTGGGCATCGAGGGGACCGAGGCGAACCTCACTCCGGACATGCTGGTGCCCTGACCCGGGTGGTGCGTGCCGCGTCCCGGTGTCGGCGTAACACCGATGTTCGGCTTTGTTAACTGCGGGAACTCGTCGATAACTTCGGCAAATGGTATAGACCTCTTCGCTTTGCGGTGTCAGGATGGTCGCGAATCCACGAGCCGTTCGGAGTGCCGTGGGCATGGGTCGGCAACCGATCTCCACGCGCCCTCCGCTAGGCTCTTTGTGAACACCCGATGCGGCGTAACACCTGTTCACACCGTTCGTGCGGTGCACACCGCGGTCCTGGCGAGAACCGGTCGGCAAAGCCGGGTGTAAATGAAGTGCGACATATGAGGGGATTGGTTCCGTGACCATCCGTGTAGGCGTCAACGGCTTCGGTCGAATCGGCCGCAATTTCTGGCGCGCGGTCGCCGCTGGCGGCAGCGACATCGAAATCGTCGCGGTCAACGACCTCACCGACACCAAGACACTCGCGCACCTGCTCAAGTACGACACCGTGCTCGGCACCCTCGCCGGTGACGTCGAGGTCGGCGAGGACTACATCCGCGTCGGCGACAAGAACATCAAGGTCCTCGCCGAGCGCGACCCGGCGCTGCTGCCCTGGGGCGACCTGAACGTCGACGTCGTCATCGAGTCGACCGGCCGCTTCACCAAGGCCGAGGACGCCAAGAAGCACCTGGCCGCCGGCGCCAAGAAGGTCATCATCTCCGCCCCGGCCAAGGGCGAGGACATCACCGTCGTCATGGGCGTCAACGACGACAAGTACGACGCGGACTCCCACCACGTCATCTCCAACGCCTCCTGCACCACCAACTGTGTGGCGCCGATGGCGAAGGTGCTGCTGGACGCCTTCGGCATCGAGCAGGGCCTGATGACCACGGTCCACGCCTACACCAACGACCAGGTCATCCTGGACTTCCCGCACTCGGACCTGCGCCGGGCCCGCGCCGCCGCGCAGAACATCATCCCGACCACCACCGGTGCCGCCAAGGCGACCGCCCTGGTCATCCCCGAGCTCAAGGGCAAGCTGGACGGCATGGCCATGCGCGTTCCGGTGCCGGACGGCTCCGTCACCGACCTGGTCGTCACCCTGGGCCGCGAGGTCACCGTCGAAGAGGTCAACGCCGCGTTCAAGGCCGCCGCCGAGGGTCCCCTCAAGGACGTGATGGTCTACACCGAGGACGCGATCGTCTCCTCCGACATCGTCGGCACCTCGCCCTCCTGCACCTTCGACTCCAGCCTGACCATGGCCTTCGGCAAGCAGGTCAAGATCGTCGGCTGGTACGACAACGAGTGGGGCTACTCCAACCGCCTGGTCGACCTGGCCAAGCTGGTCGGTTCCGGCCTGTAGGCGCCCCGGCCCTTCTGCGGCCATCGGCGCGTGAGACGGCACCCCTCCGCCCGCACTGCGCGCGGAGGGGTGCCGTCGTGAACGCGCCCCCTTCCGGCCCCGGCGCGGGGCCGCCAGACCCGATATTCGTCACGAGGAGACCAGCATGCGGACGATCGAGGACCTCGACGTCTCCGGAAAGCGCGTGTTCGTCCGGGCCGACCTGAACGTGCCCCTGGACGGTGACCGGATCACCGACGACGGTCGCATCCGAGCGGCCCTGCCCACCATCGAGGCGCTCCGTCGGCGCGGTGCCCGTGTCATCGTGGCCGCCCACCTGGGCCGCCCCAAGGGCGCCCCGGACCCCCGTTACTCCCTGCGCCCGGTGGCGGCCCGCCTGGGCGAGCTGCTCGGCACCGAGGTGGCCTTCGCCACCGACACGGCGGGGGAGTCCGCCTCCGCGGTCTCCGCCGCGCTGACCGACGGTCAGGTCGCGCTGTTGGAGAACGTGCGCTTCGAGCCCGGTGAGACCGCCAAGGGCGACGCCGAGCGCGGCGAACTGGCCGACCGGTTCGCGCGGCTCGCCGACCTGTACGTCGGTGACGCGTTCGGCGCCGTGCACCGCAAGCACGCCAGCGTGTACGACCTGCCCGGAAGGCTCCCGCACGCCGTCGGCGGGCTGGTGCTGACCGAGGTCGAGGTCCTCAAGAAGCTCACCACCGACCCGCAGCGCCCCTACGCCGTGGTCCTGGGCGGCTCCAAGGTCTCCGACAAGCTCGGCGTCATCGACAACCTCCTGGGCACCGCCGACCGCATCCTCATCGGCGGCGGCATGGTGTTCACCTTCCTCAAGGCCCAGGGGTACGAGGTCGGGGCCAGCCTGCTGGAGACCGACCAGCTCGACACCGTCAAGGGTTACCTGGAGCGGGCCGAGCGCGAGGGCGTGGAGATCGTTCTGCCGGTGGACGTCGTCGCGGCCGAGAAGTTCGCCGCCGACGCCCCCCACGGCGTCGTCGACGCCGCCGCGATCCCCGCCGACCGGATGGGCCTGGACATCGGCCCCGAGAGCCGTGCCCTGTTCGCGGAGAAGCTCGCCGACACCCGGACCGTGTTCTGGAACGGGCCCATGGGCGTGTTCGAGATGGAGCCCTACGCCGGCGGCACCCGTGCCCTGGCCCAGGCCCTGATCGACTCCGACGCCTTCACCGTGGTCGGCGGCGGCGACTCGGCCGCAGCGGTGCGCGCCCTCGGTTTCGACGAGGCGGCGTTCGGCCACATCTCCACCGGCGGCGGTGCCAGCCTGGAGTACCTGGAGGGCAAGGACCTGCCCGGTATCGACGCCCTGCGTTGACCCCCTCGCACGACCCCGCTCCCTCGTACCTCGTAAGGAAGTGACCGATATGTCCAAGCGTCTGCCGCTCATCGCCGGCAACTGGAAGATGAACAACAACCACCTGGAGGCCATCGCGCTCGTCCAGAAGCTGGCGTTCGCCCTCAACGACAAGGACTACGACGCCGCCGAGGTGGTCGTCCTTCCCCCGTTCACCGACCTCCGCAGCGTCCAGACGCTGGTCGACGGCGACAAGCTGCGGATCGGCTACGGCGCCCAGGACCTCTCCGCCCACGACAAGGGCGCCTACACCGGCGAGATCTCCGGCGCCATGCTGGCCAAGCTCGACTGCGCGTACGTCCTGGTGGGCCACTCCGAGCGCCGTGAGTACCACAACGAGGACGACGCCCTGGTCAACGCCAAGATCAAGGCGGCGTTCAAGAACGACATCGTGCCGCTCCTGTGCGTGGGCGAGGGTCTGGACGTCCGCAAGTCCGGCCGTCAGGTCGAGCACGTGCTGTCCCAGCTCGACGGTGCCCTCAAGGAGATCCCGGTCGAGCAGGCCGAGCGCATCGTGGTGGCCTACGAGCCGGTGTGGGCCATCGGCACCGGAGAGGTCGCGACCCCGGCCGACGCCCAGGAGGTGTGCTCGGCGATCCGCGCCCGCCTGGCCGAGCTGTACTCGGCCGACGTCGCCGACAAGGTGCGCGTGCTCTACGGCGGTTCGGTCAAGGGCGACAACGCCCCCGGCATCATGGCGGAGAGGGACGTGGACGGCGCCCTGGTGGGCGGCGCGTGCCTGAAGGCCGACGAGTTCGTCAAGGTCATCCGCTACGGCGAGGCTTCCTGAGGAGGCCGTGAGGGCGCCCGCGCCCGCGGGCGCCCTCACGTGGACCGACGCGGAGCGCGGACGCGGAAACGGCGCGGCCGTCGCGCTCCGTTGCCCAATGGTGACGACCAGGGCACCCGACGGGTCCCCTGGTCGGGCTACACTTCGCTGTGGGGTTCTTGCGTGCCTCGCGGTTTCCCCACCCGTGTCGCTCAAGGCACGGTAAAATCCGAAATCGTCCCCGATCTCCTCCTCCCCCGAACCGGGCCGGCACCGTGATGGTTCCGACGGGACGGAAGGGCGGTGAGGGATCGAGGTGTCCATCCCCCCGCTGCGGGGTCGAGCTACGGGTGAGCGTGTGATCCTCGGTCTGTCCATCTTCGTGATGCTTCTCAGCGTGCTGCTGATCCTCCTGGTGCTCATGCACAAGGGCAAGGGCGGTGGCCTCTCCGACATGTTCGGCGGTGGCGTCACGTCCTCGCTCGGGGGATCGTCGGTGGTCGAACGCAACCTCGACCGTATGACCGTCGTCATCGGGATCGTGTGGATCATCGCCATCGTCGTCCTCGGCCTGCTGATCAATCGGGGGATGTGACCCGCCACCCGGCGGGGGCTCACCCTCCACAGTCAAGCTCGCCATCAGTTCCGGTGAGCGTGTTCGCCGAAGGAGTTTTTCGTGGGTAGTGGCAGTGCCATCCGTGGCAGCCGGGTCGGAGCCGGTCCCATGGGCGAGGCTGAGCGCGGCGAGGCCGCCCCTCGCGTCCGGGTCCCGTTCTACTGTGCGAACATGCACGAGGTCGTGCCCAGTTTCGCCAGTGAGGCGCTCGTTCCCGACGAGTGGGACTGCCCCCGTTGCGGGTTCCCCTCGGGCAAGGACAAGGCGAACCCTCCCTCGCCGCCGCGCACCGAGCCGTACAAGACCCACCTGGCGTACGTGAAGGAGCGGCGCAGCGAGGAGGAGGGCAAGCTCATCCTGGATGAGGCCCTGGCCAAGCTGCGCGCCGACCGCGCCGCGGTGGAGGCCCACATGCGGGCCGTGCGGAACTGATCTCCCCCTCTCGAAACCCGACTCGGGGCCCGTCGCCTGTGCGACGGGCCCCGTCGGTTTTCGGACGTGGTGGGGGCAGAGGTGAGGGAAGGGGGGAAATTCCTCATTCGCGGGACCGGTGTGGTGCGTGAGACGTACAGTGAGCAGCGCAGACCCCCGGAAACCCCCTCCCAAGGAGTTGGTGTCGATGTCCGCATGCCCTACCGGCGGGGACCACGACTGGATCCTCGGTGACGATCGTAAGTTCCAGTGCGCCAAGTGCGGTGCTCAGAGCGCGCGCAGATTCTGAGCCGCAGGTCCGGGCTGGACGGTACCGCGTCCGGCGAGTTCGCCCTTGCGGTCCGTGGCCCGCCAGGTCACCGGTTCGCCCAACGTCTCGGCCACCCCCTTGGCCCAGCGTTCCAGGGGTTCGAACATCTCCGGCCCTTCCTCCAGGACGGTGCACCCCTGGTAGGCCATGCCGTCCAGGACGACGACCCTGTCCCCGACCCTCAGTTCGGTGTCGTACTCGCTGCCGCCCGGTCTCGTGTGGGAATTCATGGTCCGGACTCTAACGGGGCGGCTCCGTGGCCACCCGGGATTTCATCGCATCGTTCGGTCTGAAAGCGTCGAAATCCTCGCTTTCTCGGGCGTGCCGGGCGTATGGAGCACCGTGGGCGAGGGGGACAATGGATGCATGGCTTCCCCCGACCCCTCGGACGTCCCCGTGACACGGGGCGTCCCCTCGGACCTGATCCATCCGCCCACGGGAGTCTCCCACCTGCGCAGGTACGTCAGCCTGCGCGGACCCAACGCGCGGATGTGGATCGCCGTCGCCTATTTCTCGGCGACCCTCACCGCCGGGTTCCTGGTGGTGCTGGGGTCCACCTTCTGGCACGTGCTCTTCGAGCAGACCACGGTCGGCTCGGTCGCCTTGTGGGTCTCGGCGTCGCTGACGATGATGTTCATCGGTCCGGTCAGCAACGTGTTCGTGCTGCGCGGGCTGCCCCAGCGGATCACCCGTCAGGGGATCAGCGCCGACAGCGACGGGATCACGGTCCTCCAGGAGCGCAAGTGGTGGTTCCCCGGTGAGGGCACCTTCATCGCCTGGCCGGAGATCCGGCGGGTGCGCGAGGAGACGGTGGTGACGCACCGGACCACCTACTTCATCGAGTTCGCGCTGGACACCCACCGCACCGACCCCGAGCTGCCGTCCTGGGCCGAGAACGCCGCCGCGCTGGGGCTGGAGGAGGACCCGGACGCGGTCACCCACTTCTACGTGCAGGTGCCCGAGGACCTCAAGGAGAGGATCCTGCGCATGATCGAGCGGACGGCGCCCTTTCCCGAGATCGTCCAGCGGGTGCGCCCCAAGGCCGGATAGCACCCGCCGTCAGGAGGTGCGGCCGCCGAGCCTGCGGGTCAGCTCGGCCGCCGCGTCGCGCACCCGCCCGGCCAGCGCCTGCGGGGTGACCGGGCGGGCGCCGGGCACGGTCAGGCTGATCGCCGCCGCCGGACGGCCGTTGTGGTCCAGGGCCGCCGCGGCCACCGACACGAACCCCTCCGTCACCTGGCCCTCCTCGATCGACCATCCCTGACGCCCTTCCTCGGCCAAGAGCCGGCGCAGCTCGGCGGGGGTGGTCGGGCCGCGCCCGGTGCGGTCGGTGAACGCCGACGCGTCGGGGTACAGGGCGCGCACCTGGGCGCGGGGCAGCAGGGCCAGCATGGCCCGGCCGGACGCGGTCAGGTGCGCGGGCAGGCGCACGCCGACGCCGGTGATCAGCGCGGGAGCGTGCGGCGGCTGTTCCTTGAGCAGGTAGAGGGTGTCGGCGCCGTGCAGGACGCCCAGGTGCGCGGTGGCGCCGGTGGACTCGGTGAGCCGGCCGAGCAGGGGCCGGGCCAGGCGCTCCATGCCATCGTGGCGCAGGTAGGCCGATCCGATCTCGAACGCGGCCACGCCCAGTCCCCACCGGCGTTCCTCGGGCAGGTGGGTCACGAACCCCTCCTCTGCCATCGCCTCCAGCAGTTGGTAGACGCTGGACCGGGGGACGCCCAGTTCGGTGGCGATCGCCGACGCCGACACCGGGCCGGAGCGGGTCGCCAGGAAACGGAGCAGCCGCAACGCGCGCGTCGCCGCCGGAACGAGGCTCATGCCCCGATCGTCCCACGACCCGACCCGGGCATCCGTGCTTTCGGCACCCGTGTGCTCGCACACGCCCCCATGAGCTGTGCGCGGTGGTCGGGCATCCGTCCGGTGAGGGACACCACGCCGGCACCCGGGGCCACCGCCGAGCGGGTCCGGGGGACGCGGAACGACGTCGGCCGGTGCCGCCCACGCGGCGGTCGCCGAAGGGCCGGATCGCGCTCCGGTCACCGCGCACGCTCGACTCGCGGCGGCACCGGGGCCGCGCTGTGGGGTGGGGGTCGTCCGCCAGTCGGCCGGGGCGACTGTCCGATATCTCAGACACAACGGCCGTGTCAGGTCTTCACCGGGGGTGGCGCGGGGTGTCGAATGGGGGCATGTCCACTGGAGTTCCTTCCGTCCCCGTCGGCGGTGCCCCGCTCACCCCGGCCGAGGTCCTGGCCGTCGCCCGACACGGTGCCCACGTCACCCTCACCGAGGAGACCCGCAAGGCCGTCCGACACGGGCGCGAACGGGTCGAGAGCCTGGCCCGGGGAGAAGTGCCCGCCTACGGGGTCAGCACCGGGTTCGGCGCGCTGGCCACCCGGCACATCGCCCCCGATCTTCGGGCCCGTTTGCAGCGGTCGCTGATCCGCTCGCACGCCGCCGGCGCCGGTCCCGAGGTGGAGCGCGAGGTCGTGCGCGCCCTCATGCTGCTGCGCCTGCGCACCCTGGCCTCGGGCAACACCGGGGTGGAGGTCGCCACCGTCGACACCCTGGCCGCGCTGCTCAACGCCGGGATCACGCCGATCGTCCACGAGTACGGCAGTCTGGGCTGCTCCGGCGACCTGGCGCCGCTGTCGCACGTGGCGCTGGCCCTCATGGGCGAGGGGGAGGTGCGCGACGCCGCCGGTGAGCTCAAGCCCGCCTACACCGCCCTGCGCGAGGCCGGGATCACCCCCGTCGAACTGGGCGCCAAGGAGGGGCTGGCGCTCATCAACGGCACGGACGGCATGCTCGGCATGCTCGCCCTGGCCTGCCTGGACCTGGAGCGGCTGCTCAAGGTCGCCGACATCACCGCGGCGATGAGCGTGGAGGCGCTGCTGGGCACCGACCGGGTGTTCGCCGAGGACCTCCAGCGGTTGCGCCCCCATCCCGGGCAGGCGGCCTCCGCCGCCAACCTGCGCGCCCTGCTGGCCGACTCCCCGATCGTGGCCTCCCACCGGGGACCCGACTGCAACCGGGTGCAGGACGCCTACTCGTTGCGCTGCGCACCCCAGGTGGCCGGCGCCGCCCGCGACACCCTCGATCACGCGCTGACCGTGGCCGGGCGCGAGCTGGACAGCGTCATCGACAACCCGGTGGTGCTGGACGACGGCCGGGTGGAGTCCAACGGCAACTTCCACGGCGCGCCCGTGGCGTACGTGCTCGACTTCCTCGCCATCGCGGTCGCCGACGTGGCCTCCATCGCGGAGCGGCGCACCGACCGCATGCTCGACGTGTCGCGCTCCCACGGGCTGCCCGCGTTCCTGGCCGACGACCCCGGCGTCGACTCGGGTCACATGATCGCCCAGTACACGCAGGCCGCCATCGTCTCCGAGCTCAAGCGCCTGGCCGTGCCCGCCAGCGTCGACTCCATCCCGAGTTCGGCGATGCAGGAGGACCACGTGTCCATGGGCTGGTCGGCCGCCCGTAAGCTACGCCGCGCCGTCGACGGCCTCACCACCGTGCTCGCGGTGGAGCTGCTCACCGCCGCCCGCGCCCTGGACCTGCGCTCCCCGCTCCGGCCCGGTCCCGCCACCGGCGCGGTCCTGCGCACGGTCCGCGAACACGTCTCCGGCCCCGGCCCCGACCGCCATCTGGCGCCCGAGATCGCCCGGGTCGCCGAGCTCATCACCGACGGGTCGGTCCTCGACGCCGCCGGGTCCGTCATCCCGCTGCACTGAGATCCCCAGGAGGACACCGCCCCATGAGCGTTCCGCGCACCGTCCGCGCCGCCCGCGGCACCACCCTGTCGACGAAGGGCTGGCAGCAGGAGGCCGCCCTGCGCATGTTCCACAACAACCTCGACCCCGAGGTCGCCGAGCACCCCGAGGAACTGGTGGTCTACGGCGGCACCGGCAAGGCCGCCCGCGACTGGCGCAGCTTCGACCGCATCACCGCCTCCCTGCGCGACCTGGAGGGCGATGAGACCCTCCTGGTGCAGTCCGGGCGCCCGGTCGGCATCATGCGCACCCACGAGTGGGCGCCCCGGGTGCTCCTGGCCAACTCCAACCTGGTGGGCGACTGGGCGAACTGGCCGGAGTTCCGCCGTCTGGAGGCACAGGGACTGACCATGTACGGGCAGATGACCGCCGGTTCGTGGATCTACATCGGTACCCAGGGCATCCTCCAGGGCACCTATGAGACGTTCGCGGCGGTCGCCGCGAAGCGCTTCAACGGGACCCTGGCCGGGACCATCACCCTGACCGCCGGGCTGGGCGGCATGGGCGGCGCCCAGCCGCTCGCGGTGACCATGAACGACGGTGTGGCGATCGTGGTGGAGTGTGACTCCAGCCGCATCGACCGCCGCATCGAGCACCGCTACCTGGACGTGCGCGCCGACGACCTGGACCACGCCCTGGAGCTGGCTACGACCGCCCGCGACCAGCGCCGACCGCTGTCCATCGGCGTGCTGGGCAACGCCGCCGAGGTGTTCCCCGAACTGCTCTCGCGCGGGGCGCCCCTCGACATCGTCACCGACCAGACCTCCGCCCACGACCCGCTGGCCTACCTGCCCGCCGGGGTGGCGTTCGAGGACTGGAAGGGCCTGGCCGCCGCCAAGCCCGAGGAGTTCACGGTGCGGGCCAGGGAGTCGATGGCCGCGCACGTGGAGGCGATGGTCGGATTCCTGGACGCGGGCGCCGAGGTGTTCGACTACGGCAACTCGATCCGCGACGAGGCCCGCCAGGGCGGGTTCACCCGGGCCTTCGACTTCCCCGGGTTCGTGCCGGCCTACATTCGGCCGCTGTTCTGCGAGGGCAGGGGCCCGTTCCGGTGGGCGGCCCTGTCGGGCGACCCCGCCGACATCGCCCGCACCGACCGGGCGATCCTGGACCTGTTCCCCGACAACGAGCACCTGTCCCGGTGGATCCGCATGGCCGGGGAACGGGTGGCGTTCCAGGGGCTGCCCGCCCGCATCTGCTGGCTGGGCCAGGGTGAGCGGGCAGCCGCCGGCCTGCGGTTCAACGAGCTGGTGGCGTCCGGGGAGCTCTCCGCGCCGCTGGCGATCGGCCGCGACCACCTGGACACGGGCTCGGTGGCCTCGCCCTATCGCGAGACCGAGGGAATGAAGGACGGGTCGGACGCCATCGCCGACTGGCCGCTCCTCAACGCCCTGGTCAACACCGCTTCGGGTGCCTCCTGGGTGTCCATCCACCACGGTGGCGGCGTGGGCATGGGCCGGTCCATCCACGCCGGGCAGGTCAGCGTCGCCGACGGCACCGACCTGGCCGCCGCCAAGCTGGAGCGGGTGCTCACCAACGACCCGGCCATGGGCGTGATCCGCCACGTGGACGCCGGGTACGAGGAGGCCGAGCGGGTCGCCGAGACGCACGGCATCCGCGTCCCCATGCGCGAGGGGGAGTAGCGCCCCGTGGGAGAGCAGCGCACCGTCCCCGACGCGGGGGCGTTCGACCGGATGTGGGCGGACCTGGCCCCGGTGGGCCGGGGCACCGACGGCGGCTACCACCGGTTCAGCTGGGCGGGTGCCGACACCGACGCCCGCGCCTGGTTCGTCCAGGAGGCGAAGGCCCGCGGGCTGGAGGTGCGGACCGACCGCAACGGCAACCTGTGGGCCTGGTGGGGCGGACCCGGACCGGGGGCCGTCGCCACCGGCTCGCACCTGGACTCGGTGCCCTCCGGAGGGCCCTTCGACGGTCCGCTCGGGGTGGTGAGCGCGCTGGCCGCGGTGGACGAGCTGCGGCGGCGCGGGGTGCGTCCCGCGCGGCCGTTGGCCGTGGTGGTGTTCGTCGAGGAGGAGGGCGGCCGGTTCGGTGTCCCCTGTCTGGGCAGCAGGCTCGCCACCGGGGGGATCTCTCCGGAGCGGGCCCGCTCCCTCACCGACGCGGACGGCCTGACCTGGTCGAAAGCGATGGAAGGGGCGGGGCTGGACCCGGAGGGCATCGGCGCTGACCCCGACACCCTGGGGCTGCTCGACGTGTTCGTCGAGCTGCACGTGGAACAGGGGCGCGCCCTGGAGGACACCCCGCACGCGGTGGCCGTGGCCTCCACCATCTGGCCGCACGGCCGGTGGCGGATCGACTTCACCGGCCGTGCCGACCACGCCGGGACCACCCGCCTGGTGGACCGCGACGATCCCATGCTGCCGTTCGCGCACACCGTCCTGGCCGCCCGGGAGGCGGCGGTGGCGCACGACGCCCGCGCCACCGTCGCCAAGACCCTCGTCACGCCCAACGGCACCAACGCGATCCCGTCACTGGTCAGGGCCTGGTTGGACGCGCGGGCCGCCGACGAGACGGCGCTGGAGGCGGTGGTGGTCCAGGTGCGCGGGGCCGCCGAGCGGGCCGCCCGAGAACACGGTGTGGGTGTGGAGATGGTCACCGAGTCCCGGACCCCGCTGGTGGGGTTCGCCGAGGCGCTGCGCGACCGGCTCGGCGCGGTGATCGCCGGCGGGGGCCCGGCGGTGCCGGTGCTGCCCACCGGCGCCGGGCACGACGCCGGGGTGCTCGCCGCCCACGTGCCCACGGCGATGCTGTACGTGCGCAACCCCACCGGGGTGTCGCACTCCCCCCACGAGTGGGCGCGCCCGGACGACTGCCACGCCGGGGTCATCGCGCTGGCCGACGTCCTGACGGACCTGCTCACCGGGGAGGGAGCGCGATGAGCGCCCCGATCCGGCTGTGGTGCGAGCTGGCTTGGACCGGCTCCGCCGACGGTGCCCCCGAACACGGGGTCCTGTTGGAGATCGTCGACGGCTGGTTCGCGTCGGTCGTCGCCGGCGTCGAGCCGCCCGCCGACGCCGAGACGCTCACCGGGGTCACCCTGCCGGGGCTGGCCGACGCGCACTCGCACGCCTTCCACCGGGCGTTGCGGGGGCGCACCCACGCCGACGGCGGTTCGTTCTGGACCTGGCGCGAGGTGATGTACCGGGTCGCCGACCGACTCGATCCCGACACCTACCTGCGGCTGGCCCGCGCGGTCTACGCCGAGATGGCCCTGGCCGGGGTGACGTGCGTCGGGGAGTTCCACTACCTCCACCACGCCCCCGGCGGGGTCCGCTACGCCGATCCCAACGAGATGGGGCGGGCCCTGCTCGGCGCAGCCGCCGACGCCGGGCTGCGGGTGACGTTGCTCGACGTGTGCTACCTGGCGGGCGGACTGGAACCGGACGGCACCCACCGGCCCCTGGCCGGGCCCCAGGTGCGCTTCGGGGACGGCGACGTCGCCGGATGGGCCGAGCGGGTCACCGGGTTCGGGCCGCTCCCCGGGCACGCGCGCCTGGGCGTGGCCGCCCACTCGGTGCGCGCCGTTCCCGCCGACGCGCTGCCCGGGGTGGCGGTGGTGGCCGACGGGCTGGGCGGCCCCCTGCACGTCCACGTGTCGGAGCAGCCCGCCGAGAACGCGGTCTGTCTGGCCGCCCACGGGCGCACCCCCGTCGCGGTGCTCGCCGACGCCGGGGTGCTGGGGGAGCGCACCAGTCTGGTGCACGCCACCCACCTCACCGACGCCGACGTCGCCGCGATCCGCGCCTCGCGCTCCACGGTGTGCCTGTGCCCGACCACCGAACGGGACCTGGCCGACGGGTTGCCCCGCACCGGGGACCTGGACGCGGACCGGTTGAGCCTGGGCAGTGACCAGCACGCGCGGATCGACCTGTTCGAGGAGGCGCGCGCGGTGGAGCTGCACGAGCGGTTGCGCACCCACCGGCGCGGCACCCTGGGCTCGGGCGACCTGATGCGCGCCGCCACCGCCCACGCCTCCCTGGGGTGGGACGACGCGGGCGCGCTGCGCCCCGGGGCCCGCGCCGACCTGGTCAACGTCCCCTTGGAGGGGGTGCGGCTGGCGGGCGCGGACCCGGACCGGGCCGTGGACGCGGTGGTCTTCGCCGCCGACGCCTCCGACGTGCGGCACGTGATGGCCGACGGCCGCTGGATCGTCCGCGACGGCGTCCACACCCGTCGGCCCGACCTCGCCCACGACCTCGACACGGTGATCAAGGAGATCGCGACATGACCGATGTGCCCGAGAGCATCCTCATCGACGACATCGCCACCCTGGTCACCAACGACCCGGGCCTGGGAGAGGGGCGGGTCGGCACGGTCGAGAACGCCGCCCTGGTGATCGAGGGCGGCGCGGTGGCGTGGGCGGGGCCGCGCGCCCACGCCCCGGCCGCCGACGCGCGGGTGGACGCCGCCGGACGGTGCGTCATCCCGGGGTTCGTGGACTCCCACTCCCACATCGTGTTCGCCGGGGACCGCAGTCGGGAGTTCGCCGCCCGGATGAGCGGACGCCCCTATTCGGCCGGGGGGATCCGCACCACGGTGGCGGCCACCCGGGCGGCGAGCGACGCCGAGCTGCTGGCGGGCGCGCGGGGGTTCGTGGCCGAGGCGCGAGCCCAGGGAACGACCACCCTGGAGGTCAAGTCGGGGTACGGGCTGACCGTGGCCGACGAGGAGCGTGCCCTGGCGGTGGCCGGACGGGTGACCGACGAGGTCACCTTCCTGGGGGCGCACGTGGTGGCCCCCGAGTACGCCGACGACCCTCAGGGGTACGTGGACCTGGTCACCGGGCCGATGCTGGAGGCGTGCGCCCCGCGCGCGCGGTGGATCGACGTGTTCTGCGAACGCGGCGCCTTCGACGAGGAGGCCTCGCGTCGGGTCCTGACGGCGGGGATGGCCCGCGGCCTGCTGCCCCGGGTGCACGGCAACCAGCTGGGTGAGGGGCCGGGCGTGCGGTTGGCGGTGGAGGTGGGCGCGGCGTCGGTGGACCACTGCACGTACCTGTCGGCGGCCGACGTCGACGCCCTGGCGCAGGCGGCGAAGCGCTCCGAGCCGACGGTGGCGACCCTGTTGCCCGGTGTGGACTTCTCCACCCGGCAGAGCTACCCGGACGCCCGCGCGCTCATCGACGCGGGCGCGATCGTGGCGCTGGCCAGTGACTGCAATCCGGGGTCGTGCTTCACGTCGAGTCTGGCCTTTTGCATCGCGGTCGCGGTGCGCGACATGGGGATGACCCCCGACGAGGCGGTGTGGGCGGCCACGGCCGGTGGCGCGCTGGCGCTGCGCCGCACCGACGTGGGCCGGCTGTCCCCGGGGGCCCGCGCCGATCTGGTCCTGCTGAACGCGCCCAACCACCTCTACCTGGCCTACCGGCCCGGTGTCCCGCAGGTCGCGGCGGTGTGGAAGGACGGAGTCCTCGCGCACGGCCGTCCTTGACCGGCGATGACGGCGCACGGGGCCGGCGGAGCGGACGTCCGGGGTGCGGAAGGGGCCGCGTGCCCCGGGTGCCCCGCGCGGCCCGAGGCGAAGGGTCGGGAGGGCACGGTGCGCCCCCGGGGTTCCGGAGCCCGGAGGGGCGGACTCCGGTTCGTCCGCCGCGGGCCGTCGGCCGCGGGCAGGCCGAAGCGAACGGGAACGGGAACGGAGAACTCAACCGGCGCATAACGCGCCGGAAACCTCGACCCCTCAATGTGGAGACACGTCGGTGCGCGTCCCGCCGCCGTGGTGACAGCGTCGTCCCGCGGCGGCGGGAACATCTTCTCTCCAGGGGGCACAGTGGGCCTGTGGCGCATCAGGACCGCGGTCGAGGACCGCCCCGGCGGTCTGGCCGGACTCGTCGACGCCCTCGCCGGACGGGGAGGGAACATCGTGGGGTTGTCCATCCATACCGATGTGACGGGTGTGGTGGACGAGTTCGTGGTGGACATCCCCGACGATCACGGCGCCGCCCTGCGCGCGCTCCAGGAACACTGCCCCACCGGGACGGTCACGGCGGTCCCCGCCCACCGGCGCGAGGTGGGCGACGACGTCACGCGGGCCCTGCTGCTCACCGCGCGGTTGCGCTCCCACCCCAATCGTCTGCCCGCCGCGCTGGCCGAGTTGTTGATGGCGGAGGAGGCGCACTGGACCAACCTGACCCGGGCCGAGGGCGTGGACGGGTCGGAGCCGGGCACCGCCATGCTGGTGCCGGTGGGTCCGTTGCGCGGGGTGCTGGTGCGTCGGTCCTCGCAGCCTTTCACCTGGACCGAGTCCAGCCGGGCGGACGCCCTGGTGCGTTCGGTGATGCCCTCGACGGGCCCGGTGCCCACCGATCGGACCATCCGTACGAACGAGGGGACGGCGCTGTCGCTGCGCCAGGTGCGCGAGGCGGACGCCCCCGCCGTGGTGGACCTGCACCGGCGGTGCTCCCCGGAGACGGTGCGGGGACGTTATCTGGCGGGCATGCGCGAACCGACCCCGCAGATACTGCGGGTGTTCTGCGATCCCGATCGCGGACTGACGCTGGCGGTGCGGCCGCAGGGCGAGGAACACCCGGTGGCACTGGCGCATCTGATGTACACCCTGGATCCGGGGGTCGGAGAGATCGCGTTCCTGGTGGAGGACGGGTGGCAGGGCCGCGGTGTGGGTACCGCGTTGACCCGTGCGCTGACGGTCATCGCCGCCGACTGGGGCCTGGCCGAGGTGCGGGCGGAGACGACGTTGTCCAACACCGCGATGCTGCGGATCATGCGACGCTTCGGGGCCGCGGTGCGGACGCAGGAGGGTTCGTACGTGCACGCCCGGCTGCCGGTGGCCGAGGCCCTGCAGAACGGGCCGGCCGGTGAGTCGGGCCGTGTCGGGCAGTTGGCCCGGCTGATGGGCCGGGGCTGAACCCGGCGCGGCCCGAGGGCCGCACGAGGACGCGGGGGTCGGCGGTCACTGGGGGTGTCGCCGACCCCCGCTCGTGCTCGACGCGTCGAGGCCGTCTCCTGGGACACGGGAGCCCTCGCCCCTCGGGGAGGAGTGCTCGGGTACGCGGCCGGCCATGGGTGCGCGGGAGCGCCGACCGGCCGGGCCGTGGGTGTTACTCGTCGCCCTCGGTGGTCGCGCCGTCGGCCGCGTCGGAGGCGGCCTTCTTCGTGACACGGCGCTGCTTCTTCACCGGACGCGAGTAGTCCACGAGCGGTTCGAACCGTACCTCGTGCTCCTTGAAGCAGTCGGTGCAGGCGTCGACCTCGCGGACGGTGCCCTCCCAGGCGAACTGGATGACCTCAGTCGCCTCGACCTTCTCCTCGCGAACGGCGTGGGGATCGCAGTACTTGCGCGTGAAGACCTCGGTGACCACGGCGGGGATTTCCCTTCGGTATCGCGTGAACAGTGCAGGACCCCTTAATCATACACCTGTACGAACGAAACGGCCGAATGTGCGCCGGGTTCGCCGTGCACGGGGTTCGGGGTCGCCCCGAAGCCTAGCGAAGACCGGGGACGCGTGCGGCCCGCCCGCTCCCGCGCGCCCGCGGTGAGCAGGCCTTCTCCGGTTCGGCGGCGTCGCTGTGATCCGGATCGCGCGATGCGCGGTGATATAACACCGACTGTCATATTCACTTATTCTTCGTCCGTTCTCGGAACGGGACACCATGATTTCCTCCAGTCGATTTGTGCATTTGGTGAACGGGCGGCGAACGGCGTGGCTAGGGTATTGCCAGTACCGCCCGGAAAAGGGGGCGCTCGCGGCGCGGCGAAGGGGGACGGGAGCCGCCCGCCGTGGTCGGCGCGCCGGTCGGTGATGGGGTCGCGGGGGAGCGATGTCCGGGGGAAGGGGAACAGGGGGAGGCTCGTGGTCGATTACATGGAGGGTGTCTACAGAAGGCGCGCACCGGAGGCCGGGGAGGAGTCCGGCGCGCGACCGGCCAGGTCGGCGGCGGCGCGACGACGTGAGCAGGCGGATATCGCCCACGCCTGCGAACGTGTGTCCGTCGATCCCCGCTTCGTGAAACTACGAAGGAGATTCGCATACCAGGCCGGCGCCTTGGTCGTCGCCTTCCTCGGTAGTTACATGGCCTATCTGTTGTTGTCGGCGTACGCGCGCGATTTCATGAGCGTGCAGATCGCCGATTCCATCAATGTCGCCCTGCTCCTGGGAATAGGGCAGTTCCTGCTCACCTTCGTGCTCGCCTGGGCGTTCGGCCGTTTCTCCGCGCGTGCGATCGACCCCCTGGCCGCGCAGATCCGCGACCAGGCCGACGGGGGCGCCCGGTCGCCGCGGCCCGCCGTGGACGGTCCGGCGGTGTCCCGATGATCGTCGGATCGCTTTCGAGGGCGGGTGCGGACGGTGCCGTCACGGGGGACGGCATCGTCCACCTCCTCGCCGAGCCCACCGCCCTGGACGGGCGGTTCGGGCCCGCGCACGCCTGGACCATCGGCCTGTGCGCGCTGTTCGTCCTGGTCACCCTGGCCATCACCATCCGGGCCCGGCACACCACCAAGGGCGCCGTCGACTTCTACGCGGGCGGGCGCGGGTTCTCCAGTACCCAGAACGGCCTCGCCCTGACCGGTGACTACCTGTCCGCCGCCTCGTTCCTGGGCATCGCCGGCATGATCGCCCTCCAGGGCTACGACGGGTTCCTGTACTCCATCGGTTTCCTGGTGGCCTGGCTGCTGGTGCTGCCCATGGCCCAGCTGATGCGCAACACCGGCCGGTTCACCATGGCCGACCTGCCGGCCTTCCGCATGCGCCGGATGCGGGTGCGCCTGGCCTGCACGATCTCCACGGTCACCGTGTGCGTGTTCTACCTGGTCGCCCAGATGGTCGGGGCGGGCGCCCTGGTCTCGGTCCTGCTGGGGCTGCACGACGGCGGCACCTTCCTGGGGATGAGCGCCTCCCAGGCCCGTACCGGTGCCATCGTGCTGGTGGGCGTGCTGATGATCGTCTACGTCATGTACGGCGGGATGAAGGCCGCCACCTGGTTGCAGATCATCAAGGCGATCGTGCTGCTCGCCGCCACCGGGATGCTCACCGTCCTGGTCCTGGCGATGTTCTCGTTCGATCCGCGGGCCCTGCTCGGCGCCGCGGCCGAGGCCAGCGGCCACGGGACGGCGTTCCTGGAGCCGGGGCTGCGCTTCGGGGTGGAGGTGCCGGGGGAGCCCACCACCACCCTGTTCAACAAGCTCGACCTCATCAGCCTGGGCTTGGCGCTGGTGCTGGGCACGGTCGCCCTGCCGCACATCCTCATCCGCTTCTACACGGTGCCCGACGGGCGTTCGGCGCGCTCCTCGGTGAACCGCACCATCGTCATGGTCGGGGCCTTCTACCTGATGACGCTCGCCCTGGGCTTCGGCGCCGCCGCTCTGGTGGGCTCCGAACGCATCATGGCCCTGGACCCCTCCGGTAACAGCGCCGTGCCGATGCTCGCCGAGGAGCTGGGCCGGCTCACCGCCGGCCCGGTGGGCGCCGCCGTCCTGTTGGCGTTGATCTCGGCGGTGGCGCTGGCCACGATCCTGGCGGTCATCGCCAGCCTCACCCTGGCCTCGTCCTCCTCCATCGCCCACGACCTGTTCGGCCACATCCTCATGTGGGGCAGGCCGCGCGAGTCGCAGGAGATGGGGGTGGCCCGATTCTCGGCCTGTCTCATCGGCGCGGTCGCCATCGTGCTGGCCGTACAGGCCCAGGAACAGAACGTGGCGTTCCTGGTGGGACTGGCCTTCGCCATCGCCGCCGCCGCGAACCTCCCGGTCATCGTGCTCACCATGTTCTGGCGCCGGTTCAACACCAAGGGCGTCGAGTGGGGCATCTACGGCGGGCTGTCGGCGACACTCCTGCTCATGCTGTTCTCACCGGTGATGTCGGGCAAGACCGACCCGGTCACCGGGGAGAACCTGTCGGTGTTGCCGCCGTGGATCGATATCGGGTTCTTCCCCATGGAGAACCCGGCGCTGCTCGCGGTGCCCCTCGGTTTCGCCTGCGCGGTGGTGGGCAGCCTGCTCTCCCCCGAGCGCAACAGCGCCCGGTTCACCGAGCTGCGGGTGCGCTCCCTCACCGGATGGGGCGCCGACCGGGACTGACGGGTGGGGGAGGGGGCCGCGCCGGAGCAGTCCGTCGAGGACCCCGGCTCCGGGTGGGCGGAGCGGGCGGGTCAG
Source organism: Nocardiopsis lambiniae (assembly GCF_031845465.1). Classification (NCBI taxonomy): domain Bacteria; kingdom Bacillati; phylum Actinomycetota; class Actinomycetes; order Streptosporangiales; family Nocardiopsidaceae; genus Nocardiopsis; species Nocardiopsis lambiniae. Next base: position 53,176 of record NZ_JAVREP010000012.1, read on the forward strand.
GGGCGTCGGCGTTCCTCGGACATGACCCGGGCGAGGTCGGCCAGCAGATCGGGGACCTGCGGGGCGGCCTGAGCGGCCGTGTCCCAGTCCCGGGCGGCCTGCTCCAACCGGTCGGCCGTGGTCGGTTCCCCGGTGCCCTCCCGTCGGATGCGGGCGTCCTGGCGGCGGAAGGAGGCCCGCATCGCCCACAGCGCCGCCGCCACGAACGGCCGGTAGACCCCGCGCCCCCGCACGTCCAGGACGGCCTTCACCGACCAACGACCCTCGGGGGTGCGTGTCGCGTCGATCCACCCCTCCACCCGGGCCATGGCGTGGGTGGCGCTCAGATGCACCGGCGGTACCGGGCCACCGTCCAGGGCGGCGTACCAGGCGTCGAGGTCGATGTGCAGGGCCCCGGAGGCCGACCGCAACCGGGCCCCGCGTCCGGGCAACCGGACCTCCAGGGACCAGTCCAGGGTGCCGGCGGCCCCGTCGTGGGCGACCGAACCCCAGGTCACCGCGGGTTCCCCGGTTCCGGTGCCGTCGGGCATGGCGTAGTCGATCGCCGCCCGCCCCCACGGGTCCCAGGAGGTGACGGCGACGCCGGTGCCGCTCCAGCCCTTGGTCTCGTCGTCTCCGGGTTCGACGGGGATCCCGTCGGAGGAGAGTTCGGCGACCAGGTAGCGGGTGCGCGGCTCCAGGTGCCGGCCGCTCCGCAATTGGAGCCCGAGCCGGGAGGCCTGGATCTCCAGCTCCTCGCGCCGTCCGGGCGAGGGGTCGCCCTCGCGCAGTTCCGTGATGGCCTGTTCCCGTTCGGCGATCCGCTTCTCGCGTTCTCGCACGTCGATCAGTCCCAGTTCTCCGGCGCGTTCGACGAGGAGGGAGAGTGCCTCCTCGTCGGGCGTGATCAGCCAGCCGCGGCCGTCGAACCGGCACGCGGCGGCCACCTGGTACAGGCCCGCGACGATCCGGTCCACCGTCTCCCGGTCCACGGGGGCGATGTCGAAGGTATGACTCAGACGGGTCACGGTGGCTCCGGTGTCGGCTCGGGTGCGCTGCGTGCACCAGCGTACGGGTTCCGGTGCATGCGCAAAGGAGGCGCGGTCATGCGCCGGCGGTCGGGAACCCAGTGATGTAGAGCGGTTCCGAGCCCCGGCCGTGGGCCGACTCCGTCCGTCCATCCCCTGTGCAGCCGGACGGCCCCTCGGTGAAATTCAGGCAAAACAGCCCATCGGGGTGCTATGTCCGAATTTTAACGCGAAGGGAAGGGGTGTGTCAGTGAATGGGTATTGCATTTCGGTGATCTGTGCACTTTAATTTTTTTAGGGCTTCTGTTCGCTTTAGGTCTTCTCGTGGTTCACTGTTCGGTTTGTCTTTCCCCTGTCGTGTGATGAGGAGGCGCCGTCATGCCCGAAGGTCGACGACCATCCGACACTCCGGAGGTGCCGAGGGCTGAGGTCTCGCCGGGCGTTGGTCATCTGCGCACCTCCCTCTCCTATTTCCGTAAAGCCTTTCGAGCTTTTTGGTCCGCCCTGGGGTGGATTCTCACGGTTCCTTTTCGTCGGTTCGCCGGCATGGTCCGCCATGGGCGCGCATCGCATCCGCGGGGAGGCCGTTCCATGAGGCGGGCGATCGTTGCTCTGGCGACACTGTTCGTCTTCGCCTTGATCGCATACGTTATGCGTCATCTGTTGTTCGCCAACGGCACCCTCCAAGGTGACGGGTCCATGCGGCTGACGAGTTTGGCGTTGAGCTCTCTGATCGTCGTCGCCGGCGTCTTCGTACTGGCCTGGTACCGCCGTGGCCGCTCCGAGGAAGGTTCCGGAGGGGAGTCTTCGGCCACGGTGTTGGCCGGTGTGTTCGGCGCGGGTATCGCCATTTTCACCATCACTGAGACGATCGCCCCCAACACCCCCGAGGATGCTTTGGTGGCCGCGTGCCGGAACGCGCCCGTGTACGGTGCCGAGCACACTGTGATGACCGGTGACCAAGGGGTCAGCTTTCGCGAAGGTCCAGGCCGGCAGTTCGAGCAGGCCGGACGCTACGGTCCCGAATGTTCGGTCGGTGTGGACGGCATGTGCCTCGGTGAGGCCTGGCCTGATCTGTGGCTCGGAACGCTGGACCAGCGGTGGTTCAAAGTGCACAACGAGGATGTGTACCTTCCTGCCGCCGCTGTGATCACCCAGGCGGCTGAGTTGGAGGTCGCATCCGGTCCGAGTGTCCAGTGCGAAGAACGATTCGGAGCCGTCTCTCCGACATTGAGCACCCTCACACTGACACCGCCGGACCCGGTCAGCGGCGAACAGATGCTGCGGATCGACGCCGATCACACCGTCTCCGTGGGATACGCCTATCTGGCAGACGAGATGTCCTCGCCCCGGAGTATCGGAGGACCATCGGAAGAGGAGCAGGGGGCTCAGATGAAGATCGAACAGGGCTTCATCGGGCTGTGGCCGACCGCTCGTACACGGGAGATGCTCGGAGTCGATACGGATCTGACCATGGTCGCGGTCCCATGCCTGGCGGGCAACGTCCCCTTTCGGGAAGCGGCCTTGTTCGCCCGGGTGGCTCTGTCCGAGGCCGGCGCCTCCGAACCGCAGGAGATCGAAACCGTATCCGAGCACCACGCGAACATGCTGGTGAACATCGCCTGCGCACGTAGCCCTGGCCCGGTCTCCTCGGTCGGGGCGGAGACGTCACCAGAGCCGGCTCCCGAAGCCGAGGTGTCTCCTGGAACGGAACCGACGGGTTCCCCTGTCGAAGGGGGTTGACGGGCGGAGTCTGTTTCTTCGCGCACGCTTGGACCGTGGTCTGCAGAGCCCTCGCAACGGCCAACGAGGAATCTCTCAGCGAAGACGGGCGACGCACGATGCCCCACGGATATGTGACCGAGTGCCGATGCCCGGGTTCCGGTGTCGGCGACGGGCGGCACAATGGCCCCCATGACCGTGTACGTGGTGTTGCTTCGAGGGATCAACGTCGGCCGACACAAACGGATCGCCATGACCGATCTGCGGCGCCTGCTCGCCGATCTGGGGTATCGGGACGTCGCCACCCACCTCCAGAGCGGTAACGCCGTGGTCACCTCGGGAGACGAGGGGCCCGACGCGGTCGCCGTCGCGGTCTCCGAGGGGTTGCGCGACCGGTGCGGTCTCGACGTGCCGGTGGTGGTGCGCACCGCGGAGACGTTCGCCGCCGCCGTGTCGGCCAATCCGCTGGAGGTCGTCGATCCCTCCCGGTTCCTCGTCCTGTTCTGTTCCGGGACCCTGGACACCCGCGCGCTCTCCTCGCTGGACATGGAGCGGTACCCGGACGAACGCCTCGCGGTGACCGCGACCGAGGCCTACACCGTTCACGAGGAGGGGCTTCGCCAGGCCCGGCTGCCCGACGTGGTGGCCCGTCACACCGACGGCGTCGTCACCGGACGCAACTGGCGAACGGTCCTCAGGATCGCCGAGATGACCCGGTGAGCCCCGTGCCGAGATCCTTGTTCGAGAGAAAACATCTGTCCGAGAGAAGTCCACGGTGCACGACTCCGGGAAGGAACGGTGGTGTCCGTGCCGAGACGATGGACCGTGATCCTGCGCGATCTGGCCGACACGGCGCGTCCGATCCGACCCGAGGACTGCCACGGTCTGCTCAACCGTTGGTGGCCCCAGCCCCCCGAAGAGCACGCCTCGGCCAAACGGTGGGCGATGAACGGGTGGCCGGCCCCGTTGGGTGATCGGCTGCACCACTGGACCCTCACCTGGTTGGACGACGCGGTGGCCCCGCCGGTGGATCCGGAGGGAACGGTGGGACGGATCCAGCGGATCGGCGACCACATCCTCGAACCCCTCTCGGTGACCCGCACCTTCGACCACGACTACGCGACGCTGCTGACCCGCGCGCGGGGCCCGGCCCCGGTGCGGACGGCCGAACTGCGCAGCCGTACCCCCGTGGTCACCACGACCCGGGACACCACCGGTGAGCGGATCCCCCACGTGTGGCCGGGGCCGCGCCGGATCTTCGGCGCCGTGCACCGTTCCGGCGGCGGCATCGTCGGCGGCAGCGGGGCCGTGGGCGCGGTCGCCCGGTTCGCGCCACCCGCGCTGTCCGGGCCGTGGCTGGAATCGGTGTCCGAGGGGTTGGATCTGGTGCGCCGGTCCCCCGTGCCCGACGAGGAGGTGCGGCTGGTCGAACACCACCAGGCCGAAGGCCGGACCGTCCTGGGCTGGCGGGGGGCGCTGCGCCTGGACGTGGTGGGCGGGGACCGGCGGCACGCCGAGGTCTTCACCACCCTGCTCGAACTCGTGGAGTTGTCGGGAGTCGGCAAGTACACCGCCCAGGGCTTCGGGTCGGTGCTGGTCGACACGGTGACCTGGGAGCGGACGGTCGTCGGCGAGGCCGCCCAACGGCCTCGCCGCGCCCCCCGGCGTCCGCCCGCGCCGTCCGGGCCGCCCGGGGCCGAGGCGCCCGTGCGGGCGGTGGCCGAAATCGAGGATTTCGGAGGCGTGCTCTTCGACTGACTGTGAGGCCACCGACGTCCCCGCCCGGGGCGGCGGGAAGGCGCGCCGGAGAGAGGGCATCGCGCGGAAGGCGTCCGTCGAGGTGGACGGACGACGGCTCCCACCCCGTGGACGGGGGTGGGAGCCGTCGTCGTTCCACCCGGGTCCCGCCGGGTCGGGTACGGGCGCGCCCCACGGGCGCGGGGGAGGGGCCGGACCGCCGGATGCCGAGGGGCGCGCCGGGGAGACGGCGCGGGGCCTGGCGGTCGCGGTGCGCGTGCCACCACCGGGACGTGGGCGGTGCACGCAAGGAGGGGGTCGTCACCCTCCGGTGGTCCGGCGGGGTGGTGCCGGGGACCGGTGCGGAACGACTCCGGTGGGGGCGTTCCGGGGAGAACGGGGACCGTCGAGGTCGGTCGGGCCCGTTCGGGTCACGAGGGGCGGCGTTCGGCGGCGGCCCGCTCGCGCAGGGAGCGGGCCAGTCCGCGCAGGTGCGGGACCAGGTCCTGGGGAGTGGGCGGAGTCGGATCGCGCGGGGCGGTCGGTGTGGTCGGGGCGTGGTCGCGCGGGGCGGTCGTTCCGGATGTGTGCGGTGACACCGTGGGAACCTCCGTTTCGTGGGCGGTTCGTGCATGGAACTCTCTCGGACGGACACGCGGAGTGACCGGTCGACCCCACCCGGGGTGGCCGGATGGGGACAACCCGTGGTCCCGAAGGTGCTTTGCGGGCGCCCGACTGGTAAGGGTGGTTCTTCGTGTCCGTCGGTGGGACACCACCGTCCGAGAGTGATGAACGGGTGCCCACCCTCACGGGACCACGCCCTGCCCCCGCCCGGACCCGCGATGAGGAGTCTCGACACGGTGACCTCCGTTCCCGAGCCGCACCGGTCGACCGGCGGTGCGCCCGCCTCGGCGACGCCCCCTGTGAGCGGGGTGCTGGTCGGCGTCGACCTGCGCGGCATCCAGGCCTACGTCTACAGCGGGCGTCGGATCCTGGACGCGGTGGGGCGGGCCGCGCTGGTCGCCGAACTCACCGACACCTCCGACCCGGTACGGGGGATCGCCGACCTGGTGCCCGACACGTGCGTCGTGCTGCGCGACGCCGGTGGCGCGCTCACCGTGGTCCTGCCCGACGCCGCGGCGGCTCGGGACTTCACCGCCCGGTACACCCGGTCGCTGCGCGAGCGCGCCGGCGATCTCACCCCGGTGGTCGCCCACGTCCCCTACGGACCCACGGCCCCCGTCGAGGCGGGCCCGTGGGCCTACGACGTGGACCAGGCACTGTCGGTGCTGCCGGACCGGTTGCGGCGGGCACGTGGATACATGTCCACGCTGCACGACCCCGCGCACGGGTACGGGATCACCGCGGTGTGCGCGGTGGGCGGTGGCCCGGCCGAGGTGGTCGACCCCAGTCGGGCCCAGGACGACCGGACCGGGGTCCCCGAACGGGTGAGCGCCGATGTGGCGAGGGCCCGGGGGATCGGCCGTCGGTGGCACCGTGCGCACAGCGCCGCCTGGGCGGCCGGCGCGGTGACGGCCACCGGGGCGCCGCGTTTGACACTGCCGATGGAGGTGGACCGGCTCGGCCGCGAACCCGGAGATGTCAGCCGCGTCGCGGTCGTGCACGTGGACGTCAACGGCCTCGGCGCGATCCTGGGCGAGTACCGCGACCGCGCGGGCGACCGCGCCGTGCCCGGTTCGGGGGCGCTGGCCCAGCGACGGTTGTCCACGCGCATCGCCGGACTGATCGAGGCGCTGGCGCGTGTCCTGGTACGGGCGGTGGCGGCGACGGTGCGCGTCGACCCGGGGCGGGCGCCGGTCATCCCGGGCGAGGGGGGCGCGCGTCCGATCACCCTGGACCATGAACCCTCCGGGCCGGTCCGCCTGCCGGTGCGGCCGATCGTGGTGGCCGGGGACGATCTCACCGTTCTGTGCGACGCGCGGCTGGCCCTGTCCCTGGTCCGATACGTCCTGGACTGGTTGGACGTGGATCCCGGACGGATCGGTGACCCGGACGACCCCAGGGCCGCCCTGCACCGGACGCTCGCCGACGCCCACGGCGATCGGCCGGGCGGAGGTCGGGTGGTGGCGCGCTCCGACGGTCGATCCCACACCACGTTCGTGCCGACCGTGGGGGTGGGGGTCGCCGTGCAGCCGGTGGGCGCGCCCCTGTCCTTGGGGCACGAATCGTGCGAGGCGATGTGCCGCACGGCCAAACGGCATCGGGTGGCCGCGATGGAGGGTGGCGCCCCCGACGAGCACACGGTGGCCTGGACGACCCGGGTGGACGGGGTCGACCGGCTGCTCGGCCGGTGGGAGGCGGCCCGACGCGGTCCGCTTCCGCGCACCGCCCTGCCGTTGACCGGCACCGGCTTCGCCGGTTTCCTGGACCGGTACCTGGCGGCGGACGCGCCGGGGAGCCTGACCGCCGATCGGGACTCCCGCCGTCGGGGCTGGCTGATCTCGGCACTGGTGCCGCTCTTGGAGTCGGGGGTCGACCCGGAACCGGAGATCGCCCGCCGGGCCCGGGTCACCGGGGCGCCGGTGGACCTGCCCCGGGACTGGACGCCCGCGGGGTTGCTCGACGCCGTGGAGATGATGGACCTGTACCTCGACCCGGGGTTGTCCCGGGCGCTGGACCCCCGGCTCTCCGCCGTCCGACGCGCCCCGTCGAGAGGCGCGTCGAGGTGAGCGCCCCCGATCGCGTCGTGGTGCGGTTGGCCTCGCCCGCCCTGTTCGTGGGCGCCAGCGCCGACGGTACGGGGGCCGACACCGATGTGGTCACCGACGACCACGGGGCGCCCTATCTGCCGCGGCACCGGTTGGCGGCGCGTCTGCGCGCGGGGGCGCACCGGGCCCTGGCCGTCTCCCCGGATCTGGCGGGGGTCGTGGACGAGGTGTTCGGGCGGAGCCGATCGCACGGCCGCGACCGGATGTTGCGGGTGGGGCACGCCGTCGTGGGCGACGCGGTGCGCGCGGCGGTCGCCCGGGCGTTGGCGGGCCGGTCGGAGCGGGCGCGGGCCGTGCTGCGGCGCGCGGTCACCGACGCCCACACCGCGTTGGAGGCGGGGATCGAGGTGGGCTCGGACGGGGCCGCGGAGCCGGGCCGGTTGCGCACCCACCGGGTGCTGCTGCCGGACCTGGTCCTGACCTCGACGCTCACCTGGGCGGAGGAACCGGGCCCCGACCACTGGCGCCTGGTGGCCCGTGCCTGTCTGGCGACCACGCAGATCGGGCTCAAGGGGACCCGGGGACGGGGACGGGTCGATGTGCGCCTGGCTGACCCCGAGGGCGCCGATCCCGACGCGCTCACCCTGCGGCTGGCCGTTCCCCCCGGGGAGGGCCGCCGATGAGCGTCCCGGTGAGCGGCTACCTGCCGTTGCGGTACGTCCTGACCGACACGCTCGTCGTCCGCACCTCCTTCGACCCGCTGCGGATCGACTCCGAACACGTCATCGGCGGGCGGGCCCAGCGCGGGATGCTCGCCGCCGCGCTGCGGCGCGCGGGACTGCGGCGGGAGGAACGGGAGTGGGTGGCCGACGGTGGCCGGATCCGGTTCGCCACCGCCCACCCGAGACTGGAGCCGGGGGCCGACCCCGACCTGCCCGGCCTCTCCCGCGCGTTGGTCGCCTATCCGCCGCCGGCCCACCTGTACACCCTGGGCAAGGACAGCGACACGATGGCGGACGTCTTCGGTGATGCCGATCCGACCGTTCCCTACCGGGCCGTGCGCGATCCGATCACCCTGGACCGGACACTGCGGGCGCGGGTGCGCACCACCACCGAGCGTTATCTGGGGCGGGCGCGCCTCGGCGACCCCGACCGCGGGATGCCGTTCTTCACCACGGCCCTGGACTCCGGGCAGGTCTTCGAGGCGCGTTGGCAGTTGCTCGCCTCCGACCGGGCCGCACTGTCGGAACTGGCGCGGCGGATCGCCGAGGTCCTGGCCGACGCCGAGGGCACCCTGACCCTCGGTTCGGGCGGCACCCGGGCCCACGGCGGCGTGCGGGTCGCCCCGGTGGACCCCGACGACCTCCTCCGCCCGGACCGGGCGGAGGAGGTGGGGCGGCGCGCCTGGGCGGCGGGCCGCCCCTTCGACCTGTTGTTGTCGTCGGCGGCGCTGGTGGTGGGCGCCCAGGGTCAGTACGCTCCCGGCGCCCTGGTCCCGGAGGTGTCGGCGCTGCTGGAACGGTGGCTGCCCGGGGTCGGCGTCGAGGTCGTGGCGGCCCACGTGGAGTCCACGGTGATCGGCGCCTACCACCGCGGTTACCACGGCCCCATGGCCCAGCGTCGGGCTGCCGCGCCGGGCGCGGTGGTGCGGCTCCGCTTGGACCGCGACCTGCCCACCGAACTGGTCCGGGCGATCGAGGCCGACCCGTTGGGCGATCGCGTCATCGACGGCCACGGCCAGTTCGTACTGGTGGACCCGCCGCCGCCGGGCCCGCTGCCGCCCGCCCCCGAGACGGTCCCCCTGGTGGGACGGCCCGCCGGCACGGTCGCCCTGACCGACGGGCGCACCGTCGCGGCGCGGACCTCGGAGGGATGGGACGATCCGGGGTTGGCCGCCCTGTACGACGAACTGCTGTGGAACGCCGCCGCGGGCCCGGTGCGCGATCACGCCCGGTTCCTGGCCCGGCGGTCGGCCCGCAGGCTGGAGCCGCTCACCCCGAGCCTGGTGGGCCGGTTGCGGGAGGTGGTGACCCATCCCCACGATGACGCGGACGCCGCGTTGGAGGCACTGGCGAACGTCGTGGACGGGGACCGCTCCCCGGGCGGCGCGCACAAGGGTCTGCACGATCGCGCGGTCCGGGCGTTGTCGCGGGCCCGGGTGGTGTCGCCGGGGAGCGCGCCGATCCCGGTGCGGGGGTGGTTGTCGGGTCTGTCCGGGGGCGAGGCCGCGGTCTCCTGGTGGGAGGCCAACCGCCCCCGGCCGGCGTACGGTCCCGCCTACGCCGAGGCGATCGCCGTCGTGGACCTGTCCGTGCCCGAGGGGTTGCCGTCGCGCGAGGATCCGTCCGGCCTGTCCGAGCGGGCCCTGGAGTGGGAGCGTCGCACCGCCGCCCGGCTGTGCCTGACACTGGTCTCCTCCTGGTTGGCGGAGGTCGCCCGGGTGCTGCGCGCCCGGGACGTGCCGCGCGGTGGCGGAGGGTGGCGGTGAGCGCGCGGGCGGACCGTCCCGGGGTGCTGTGGGAGATCACCGGGCGGTGGTGTCTGCTCTCCGACACCCACGTCGGTGCCGCGCAGGTCGTGCCCCGGCACGCCGCCCAGAGCGATGTGGACCTGCACCTCGACCGGGATCCGCGCACGGGGGCGCCCCGCCTGCGCGCCACCACCCTGGCCGGTCTGCTGCGGCACGGGCTCGCCGCCCGGGTGGGCGACCCGGCGCGGGCGAGCGAACTGTTCGGGGCGGCGGAGGGCGACGGACGGGCGCCCCGGACCAGCGCGGTGGAGATCGACGACGCGTTCGGCCGGCTGCCCGAGGGCACCGGTGTGGCGGTGCGGACCGGGACCCGGGTGGATCCCGCCGCAGGGACGGTCCTGCCCGGCCTGCTGTGGCAGTGGGAGGTGCTGCCCGCGGGCACCGTTTTCGTCGTCCACCTGCGGTTGCGGGTGGCCGTTCCGGCCGATGAGGCCCGCTTGTTGACGCTCGTGGCGCTGGCGGTCGAGGGGGTGGGGGGCGCGGGCCCGGGCACGCGCGTGGGCGGTCGTACCGGACGCGGGCACGGGTCGGTGCGCGCCACCCACTGGGCGGTCCGCCGCCTGGACCTGGGGGACGAGCACGACTGGTTCGCCCACCACGGCAGGTCGTGGGAGGAGCGGTGGCGGGCGGGGGCGGACGCCCTGGCCGAGGCGTCCGCCGACCTGTCGGTCGCGCTGGCCCGGGAGTTGCGCGCCAAGGACCGGGCCGGCACCGCCGCCCACCTCGCGGCCCGGGTCGCCGGGCCCGATCGTCGGCGCCGGGCCGAACTGCGCCTGGCCTTGGCGGTCGCCGAGCGGACCGACCCGTTGACGGCCCCCTCCGGGGACCTGCGGCCGGGGCTGCTGTCGATCGGGGACGCGCCCACCGGCGACCGGCTCGGTGAGGTGGACCGGGCCCACCGGGAGCGACCGGTGGTCGAGGACCCCGACAAGGGCGAGGTGCGCATCGCACCCGTACTCGGCGATACCGCACTGTTCGCCCTGGTCAAAAGGATCGCGGCGCGATCGGTCCGGGACGCGGCCGAGGCATTGGGCGACGCCGACCCGGGGCGACGTCAGGCCTGGTACGACCACTGGTGGGGGGCCGACACCGGGGCGCGGGAGGCCGTGCCGCGCCCTTCCCGGGTACGGCTGCGGACCGTACCGGTGATCACCGGGGGCGCGGTGTTGACCGCCACCCGGATGACAGTGGACTCCCTGTTCGGCGACGCGGTGGACGGTCGTCTGTTCACCGACGACCTCCAGTGCGGGGGCGTCGCCGAGGTGGTCTTCGACATCGACGATCCCGACGACGCGATCCGCGGACTGTGCGCGCTGGTCGTCCGCGACCTGGCGACGGTTCCCTTCGACACCGTGGGGGCGGGCGCCGGCGTCGGCCACGGGCGGGTGAGCGCGGTCCGCGCGGAGCTGGTCACCCTCACCGGTGACCGCGCGCCCGAGCGGGTCGACCTGCTCGACGCGTCGTTCGCGCCGGACGGCGCGGACGCGGAGGTCGTCCGGGGGTGGGTGGCGGCCCTGCGCGCCCTGCTCTCCCCGGAGCCGGACCGCGAGGACGGCACATCACGAGGAAAGGGCGGTGGACCATGACCGATGTCCCCGAACCGCTGGGAGTGACCGTGCGCCGGCTCGACGCCGGGGAGATCGACGCCGTGCTGGACGAGGTCTTCGTGCGCGGTGTGCGCTCGCGTCTGCTCGACGCCGGTGTGGCGGGCGTCGCCGGTGACCCGGAGGTCCCCCAATGGATGTTGGCCGAGTTGGGGGACGGTCGCATCACCGGTGTCTGCCCCCGGGGGCACTGGCACCGTTCGGACGGACCCGCCACCGCGGACCTGTCGGCGCGCCCGCCGGTCACGGCCGTGGACCGGGTGCGCGTTCTGGAGGTCCTGGTCTTCGCCCCCCACGCCCAGATCCGTGTCGGCGAGGGTGCCCGGGCGGGGTGGATCAGCGGTGACGCCCCCGGCGAACTCCCCTCGTGGTCGCGCCCCCGGGACCGTTCCTTCCTGTTGCAGGGGTGGACGGGTCCCGGGCACGGCCGTTCCCCGGGCGAGGGGGTGCCGCTGTCGGTGACCGCCGAACCGTCCGGGGCGCGGGCGGTCCTGCCGGTCCTCTGGGCCGGTTTCTCCGCGCGGGTGCGGCGCGAACGCGGCGGACGGGCGGTCGTGGAGGGCACGGGGAGCTGGCTGACCGTGCGCGAGTACTGGGCGCAGGACCCGGAGACGGGGGCCGTGGGGGTGGCCTTCCACCGGCTGACCGGGGTGTGCACCGGCCCCAAGCCCACCGGGCCGGTGTTCGACCCGGGGACCGGTGACGAACCGTCCGAGACCGGGGGGCGAGGGCCGTGGTGAACCCCCGCGACGTGGCCTCCCGGGTCGGGGGCGGCCGACCCCGACCCCCGGGGCGTGGCGGCCCGGTGCGCGCCACCGCGCCCTACGGCGCGGTCCGGATGGCCGACGGACCCCTGCCCGCCGCCGACCTGCACGGTGACCACGACACCGGCGACCTGCTGCGCAGCCACGACCGTACGGTGCCCGGCACCCGTTCGGGATGGATCGACCTGACGCTGACCACGCTCACGCCCGCCTTCGTCGGCCGGACCCCGGGCCGGGGAGGGGTGAGCCGGTCCCTGCGTCTGCCCGACGGGGAGCAGCCGCTGCCGGCGGTCCCGGGTTCGGGGCTGCGCGGGCTGGTGCGCAACACCCTGCGCATGCTCACCAGCGGTGAGACGGGGCCGGTCAACACGCCGATGCTGTTCTTCCGGGCCCCGGTCCGCGTCGATCCGGCGGCTGCGGACAGCGCCCTGTCGGCGCGGGCGCGGTCGGTGATGGCCCTGCGGCACGCCCAGTACCGGCAACGCCGGACCGGGCTGCGCACCAAACAGGGGTTCCTGTTCCACGAACGGTCACGGGATCGCTGGTCCATCGTCGAGGTCCCCTCCACCCCGGTGACGGGTGACCGGGGCCGGGCGCTCAAGGTGCCCTTCACGGTGCTGCGGGAGAGCCTGAAGCGGTGGGACTTCGGAGTGGACGACTTCCCGGATCCGCCTCGGGGCACCGCCTACGTGCCCACCTCGCACGAACAGCACGGACACGTGCAGTACCGCTGGGTGTACGCCGTGCACCTGCCGGGGGAGCGGCGGATCCACGCGGTGGCGCCGACGGAGGAGGAGGCCCGCGCGCACCTGGCCGAGCACACCTTCGGCCCCGGGGACCTGGGGCGGGGCGGGGTCGTCCAGGCCCTGGTGGTCCTGACCGGCACGGCCGCCGGGGAACGCCGTAACGCGTACCTCTTCCCCCGGCCGCCGGACCTGAGGACGGGGCGGGCGCGCGTCCCCGATTCCCTGGTGGAGATGTTCGAGTCGGCCGAGCAGATCACCGGGTACCAGCGGGCCGCGTTCCCCGACGGGCTCGGGGTGGGGGAGGGCGATCCCGAACGCGAGGCGGTGGCCGGAGCCGGGGGCGGCGGACTGCCGCGCCGCGGGATGGAACCGGTCTGGTTCGACGTGGACGCCCGGGGCACGGTGGTGTCCTTCGGCCGTTCGGGCGGTTACCGGATCGCGGTCAGCGACGAGGACCCGATCCGTCGGGCCGTCCCGGAGCGGCTCATGACACCCCAGCACGGCGACGTCGACCGGGCCGAGCGGGCGGGTCGTCCGGTGGACGTGTGCCGGGCCCTGTTCGGGGACGTGGACACCTTCGCGGGGGAGGCGGCGGCCTCGAAGGGACGGGTGTTCTTCGGCAACGCGCTGTGCGCCGACCCCGATCCGGACCATCCCGACGGGGCCGTGCTGCGGGTGCGGTTGCTCTCGCCCCAGCGCGGATGCTTCGCCAACTACCTGCTCCAAGGGCCGGACGCGGCCTCGGGGGACCGGCCGGACATCATCACCTGGTCCCACGAGGGGCGGGTGCGGCTCAACGGTTACAAGGTCTACCTGCATCGACACCGGAACGATCTGGGGACGCCGGTGCGCTACGACGCCCGGGCGCAGGAGGACCTGGGGGTGACGGTGCTGGAGGCGGGGCGCGACCACGAACCGCCCCGGGACACCCAGCGCGACATCGTCCCGTTGCGGGACGGGGTGACCTTCCGGTCGCGGATCACCTTCACCAATCTCACGGACGGGGAGGTGGGGGCCCTGATGCGGGCCCTGCTGCTGGACAACCCGGTGGACGGCGGGGACCCGTCCGACCCCGAGTACGCGCACAAGATCGGCATGGGCAAGTCACTGGGGATGGGCAGCGTGCACCTGCGCCCGGAGCTGTACCTGGTGGATCGGCGGGCCCGGGCCCTGTCGGTGGACCCGGGGGCCGGGGTGGAGCGCGCCGACGAGGCCCGGGTCCGGGGGTTCCTGGACGTCTTCGACGCCGCCCTGGTCGCGTGCCGGTCCACGGGCAACGGTGAGGCGTCGCGGTGGCGCGAGGTGGATCAGGCGGTGGACGTGCTCCTGGCCGCGCGCTGGCGGCACCGGCTGCCCTGGGAGGACACCGCGGTGATGTCGCTGCGCGAGTTCGCCGAGTACCCGATCCTGCCGTCGTTGGTCGACCGCTTCGCGGCGGCCGACCGCGTCAACCGGTGATGACCTCGGTCAGGGCGTCGATCAGGTCGGCGCGCAGGTCCAGGTCGTCCTGGGCGTTCGCCCACAGCGCGGGCACGCCCCGCCCCTCCTCCAGGAGATCGCACAGCAGGGAGTCCAGGGTGCCCTGGGGATCGGCCTCCAGGGCGGACCGCTGTTCCCTGGCGCGTGCGGACAGCTCCAGGGCGGTCCGCTCCAGCCACATCCTCTCCTCCTCGCTGAGCACCTCCCGGCGCTCGGACTCGTCCTGGGCCGGGTGCGCGGGGCCGTCCGGCACGGGGGCGTAGGGCGCGCTGCGGGCCCGGCCCCGGGCCTGCTGTACCAGGGCGAAGTGGGCGGGCATGTCCACCGCCATACGGCCCAGGACCCCGGTCAGCCTGCGGGCGACGTCCTCGCCGTCGAGGGTCGGCAGCAGGTCGCGCAGCAGCAGTCGGCGTCGCTGGTCGGGGGTGCGGCCGGGGTCGGCGTCGCGACCGCAGGCCAGTTCGGCGAGTTTGCGCAGCAGGTAGTCGCCGGTGGCGGTGGAGACCATCGGGGCCTCCTTGGCCCCGCCCAGGCGACGCCCGTGCAGGTCGACGACGGGCACGGCACTGCCGTCCTCGGTGAAGGACACGTTCTCCCCGGGGGCGATGTCCTCGGGCAGGTCGGCGGCCGGATTGCCCCAGCCGGCGGTGAGCACCAGCATGGCCAGGGCCTCCTGTTCGACCACGTCGGTGGCCACGCGGGCGACGTCACGGCGCTGGGCCCAGCGCCGGGGGCGTTCGGAGAACGCGCAGCGCACCCGCCCGTCGGAGGAGGGGCGGGGGTACACGTGGCGCAGGTTCTTGTAGGAGCGGTCCCGGCGCACGTCGTCCAGGGCATCGCGCAGCCGGTGCGCGGCGGTGCGGTCGACTCCTCCCTCGCCGGGGACGGCGCGTCTCATGCGCACGGCGATGACGCCGTCGGGATCGCCGCCGTGCACCGGGCACGGGCAGTGCTCGGCGCACAGATCGACGTAGTCGCAGAACTGTTCGGCGTGGCCCGAGCAGCCCTGCGCGGTTCCGTCCGCGGAGCAGGGCCCGCACCCCAGGACACGCGTGAAGACGCGCAGGAAGGTGGCGGAGCCGAACAGCTCCCAGGCGGAGCAGTGGTGCGTGCTCACGAACTCTTCTCCCCGGGTGTTCCGGGGCCGGGTCGCTTCCCCAGCCCTCCGGAGAAGCGTGTGCGAGTACGTGAGACCTCAGGTGGCACTCCCGCGTCAACGGGAGACCGTATACCAAAATATGACTGATACGACCGGAATGTCAATTCTTTGCCTTGGTCCCCAAGGCATATCAATCCTTCTGGATAGCTATAAATCAGACATCAGTAACAGCAGTCCCTTCCCGTGCTCCGCCGTGTCGCGCCCGGACCGCGTCCGCCCCTGTCCGAGAGACTGCGATGAGGGTTCCGGGACAGGGGCGGACGCGGTCCCGGGGCCGCCGTCGAGCGAGAGGAACGGAGGTCGCCGGATGCCGGTTGTCAACCTGACGCCGCATGTGGTGACAGTCGTGGACGAGGACGCGAGGGTCATCCGCACCTGGCCCGGCGCGGTCGAACCCGCTCGGGTCGAGGCGGAGCGGGTGCCCATGGGCCACCTGGACGACGACAAGTGCCGGGGCCTGGTCCCCCTGATCGTCGAGCGGCGCACCAGGGCCAACCTTCCCGAGCCGAGGGAGGGGGTGTGGTTCATCGTCTCCTCCGTGGTCGGTTCCGCGCACCCCGAACGCGATGACCTGCTCATACCCTCCGATCTGGTCAGGGACAAGAGGGGCGTGGTCACGGCGTGCCGATCGTTCGTGATCAGCGGACGGTCACCGAAGAAAGGGAAGGGGCGCGCGGTGGAGATCACCAAACGGACGTGATTTGTTCGATCATCACCTTTTGCCACGGGATAGCTTTGTTCCTCACGAAAAGAACAAATCCCCCCTGTGGAAAAGGACGCCGTGGACAGTCCCAGCGTCGCCGTCGTGCTGGTCGGCCTCAACCCCACCCCGGCACTGTTGTCCTCTCTCACCCTTCCGGCGGACCGGATCGTCCTGCTGTGCAGTGACGGAACCCGCTCTCTCGCCGAACGCGTGGCCGCGGCCCTGGAACGCCTCGCCCCCGACCGCTCGGCGCGGGTCATGGGCGTGGGCCCCGACCCGCATGATCCGGTCGGTGTGGGCGTCGCGCTGGAACGGATCCACCGCGACCACGGGGTCGCCCCCCGTCACCTGGACTACACCGGTGGCACCAAGGTGATGAGCGTGGCCGCGGCCCTGCACCGCGCGCCGGCCACGGGAGCCCCGGGGCTCCGGTGCCACTACCTCGATCCCACCTCCGACCTGCTGCGTCCCGTCGACGCGGCCGACCCGGCACTGCCCATCGCCGACGGTGGGGTCGACCTCGGCGTGCTCGCCGACGTCCACGGCGCCCACTGGTTGGAGGACCGCGACCCCGCCCCCGTGCGCGCAGCCCTGCGCGGCGGTGCCCGAGCGCTGCGCGAGACCTTCCCCGGACTGCACCCCACGGAGGTGCGCGGGGTCGTCAACGAGGCGGAGGTCCTGCGCCACCTGCGGCGCATCACCCGGGGTCGGGGCGATATCGAGGTGCTGGGCCCGCGCCGGGTCGCCGACCCGCGGCACCCCGCCGATTCCATCGCGGACTTCGACGCCCTCGTTCGGATCCGGCACCGCGTGCTGTGCGTGGAGGTCAAGAGCGGTCCGGAGGAGGTGGTCGCCCGTGCCGGGTGGACCGTGGCCAAGGCCCGCCGCGTGTTCGGCAACGTCGCCAAGGTGCTGTTCGTGCACACCGGGCCCCCCGTCCCCGGGCTGCGCGAACGGATCTCCGACCACAGCCCCGCCCTGAGCTCCTCGAACGTGCAGGCGTGGAGCCTGAGGGACCTGCGCGAACGCCTGACCGACGCCGAGGCCCTGCGTCGGGCCTTCTTCCCGGGCCAGGCGGGACCGGGGAGCGGCCCTCACACGCGGACCGCGCCGCCCACCGCGTCCTCCGCGCCTTCGGCCGCGTCCTTCCCTCCCCGGGCCGTTCCTTCCGCGCCCCCGACCGCCCCCTGCGCGGCAGCGACCGCGCCGATCTGCGCGGTCACCGCCACCGGGCCCGCCCCGATCCTGGTCACCGCCCTGGGCAGCAGCCGCCTGGGTCTGCTGTCGGCCGTCCACGCCCACCGGCCCGCCCGGGCGCTGCTGATCTCCTCCCGGCAGGGCGTGCGCTCGGGTGTGCGCGAGGCGGCGGCGCGCGCCCTGTACGCAGCCGAACACCCGGGCGCCCCTCTCCCCGACACCGCCGGGCTGCGGGAGTCGGGCCACCGCGACCGGATCCGGTTCGCCGCCGACCCGGTGGACGGCTTCGACGCCGGGGCCGTCGCCGACGCGGCACGGGCCTGGATCGACGGAGTGCGCGCCGAGGACCCCGAGCGACCGGTGGTCGTCGACGTCACCACCGGCACCAAGGCGATGAGCCTCGGACTGGCCCTGGCCGCCCGTCGATCGGGGGCGTGCATCGCCTGCCTCGTGGTGCGCGACCGGACCGTGGTGTGCCTGGCCCACGGCGGGACCGCCGCGCAGGGGCGGGCGGTGGTGGACTGGGCCCTGGTCCTGGACGGTTACGCGCCCCTGGTCGGGCCCCTGTCCGACGCGGTGTGCCCTCAGGGGGCCGCGCAGATCGACGTCCCCCTGGTGGCGGCTGCGGCCGATCACCTGGCGCGGGCGGCGAGCGGCCCGGTCGGGGTGTGGGCGGACCGCTCCCTGGCGGACCCGGCGACGGCGTCGACGGCCCGGGAACGGTCCGCCGTGGTGCTCACCTTCGACGACCGGGCGGTCGGTCTGGTCGCCCCCTCCTGGCGGCGTCCCGGCCGTTCCGGCGTGGTGCGCGGGGTGAGCCGGGGCGCCTGGGCGCAGAGCGTCTCGGCCGCCACGGGCCACCTCAACCTGCGCTGTGACGTCGCGGGCAAGGTGATGGCCCTGTCCCGGCCGGGCGGGGACGTGGGCCGTGCCGGCGAGCTGGTCGCGTGGATCACCCACGACGAACCGGACGACGACGGTGGAGGGGACTGGGGTTTCGGCGACCCACAGCGCCCGGTGCTGGTCGTCGCCGACCCCGCCGCGCCGCCCGCCCTGTGGAACACCGACGTCAGCGTCCTGTGACCGGGAGCGGTGCCATGCCCCGGCCCTTCGCGGAACGACCGGGCGCGGAGACCGTGTCATCACCGACCACACGCCCGCCGACCGGCGAGGATGGGAGGCAGGGGACCGCCCGAGGCGCGGGCGGGGAACGGAGTCCGCGGTGATGCGGTCGGTACGGACCTGGTCGGCGGCGGTGGTGACGGCGGCCCTGCTGCTCGCCTGCCCGCCGTCCACCGGCCCCGATCCCGCCGTGGAGACGATCCCCCCGCGGTTCGCGGGACAGGACATCGCCTGGGGGCCCTGTCCCGTTCGCGGGGAGCCCGTGGAGTGCGGCACCGTCGCCGTCCCCCTCGACCACGACCGGCCCGACGGGCAGACCCTCGATCTGGCCCTCATCCGGCTTCCGGCCACCGGCGCCCCGGAGGAACGGATCGGTTCCCTGGTGATCAACCCGGGCGGTCCGGGCGTCCCCGGCACCGGCCTGTTCCACGGGTCCGCGTTCTCCGAGGACGTCCGCTCCGCCTTCGACCTGGTCTCCTTCGACCCGCGCGGTGTCGGCGCCAGCGACGTTCTGTCCTGCGGTGACCTCTACGCCCTGGACGACGCGCGACAGGACATCGCCGACGTCCACCCCGATCACCTGACCCCGGTCCACCTGCAACCCCTGGACGACGCCGCCCGGCGTTACGCGGCCTCCTGTGCCGAGGCGGCCGGGGAGACGTTCCTGGCCGAGATCGGCACCGTCAACGTGGTGCGCGACCTGGAGATCGTCCGCGACGCCCTGGGCGACGGGACGCTGACCTACGTGGGCTACTCCTACGGCGCCCACATCGGGGCCCTGTACGCCCACACGTACCCCTCGAACACCCGGGCCATGGTGCTGGACGCCGCCGTGGACACCGACGGCTCCACCGTCGAGATCGCGCTGGACCAGGCCGTCGCGTTCCAGGGCGCCTGGGAGCGGTTCGTCGCGCACTGCGCCGCCACCGTCGAGGACTGCCCGTTCGCCGGGGAGACCGACCCCGACGCCCTGGCCCGCGAACTCCTGGACGCGCTCGACAGGGACCCCGCGTCGGTCGACGGGGTACCGGTCGACGGTCGGTTGCTGCTGCTCATGGCGACCAGCGCGCTGTACCGGGAGGAGACCTGGGATCCGCTGGCCGACGCGTTCGCCGCCCTGGAACGGGAGGAGGAGGGCGAGCCGGAGAAGGGGCTGCGCGCCCTGTACGAGGAACTCTTCGGCGGTCACGTGGAGCAGGAGGGGGAGGAACCGGTCGAACCCGGGCCGGGCGGCGACCACGGCGATCCGCGTGCCGCCTACACGGCCGTCACCTGTGCCGATCACGCCTCACCCGCCGGTATCGAGGGGTACCGGGACGTCGCCGCCGAGGCCGCCGACCGGTCCCCGCTCTTCGGCGCGGACGCCGTCTGGGAACACCTGCCCTGTGCCCACTGGGGGCACGCCGAACGTCCGCCGACCGGGTTCACCGCCCCCGACGCCCCGCCGGTGGTGATCATCGGGACCGTGGGCGACCCGGTCACCCCCTACGCCTGGTCGCGCGACCTCGCCGACCGCCTGGACCACGCGGTCCTGATCACCTACGAGGGCGGTGGACACACCCTGTACGGCTCGGGCCGGGTGCCGTGCGTCGAGGAACCCGTGGACCACTACCTGCTCACCGGAGAGCCGCCGCCGGACGGGTCGCGCTGCCCCCGGGTGTGACCGGGCGTGGAGGAGACCCCGCCGTACGGTCGTTCCGCGCGACGAGGTCCCCGGCTTTCACGGACGGCGTCGCGGCGGCGGTACCGGGATCGGGTGCCTCCCGGGGGCGAGGTCGCGCTGGACCAGGGCGCACGGCGTCGACGGCCACGCCCACGCCCACAGCACGACCGTCACCGTCCAGGCCACGGCTCCGGCGAGCGTGGGAACCGCCAACGCGACGACCCCGCCGACCACGGCCACCAGGGCGCTCGCCCACGAGTACGGGACGAGGCCGCCCCGGCCGGTGGAACGCATGCACCCCGACCCGCCCAGGATCGCGCGGGTCGGGGCGATCGGCGCCGCCCACCCCAGGGCGGTGCGCACCGCCGCGTCGGCCCTCGGGGCCGCCGCCCCGGTCGCGCCCGGCGGCGGCACGGACATCGGATCGATCACCCACACCCCGCTCAACAGCACGCACACCCCGTAGACCGCCACCGATACCGAGGTGGAGCGGGCCGAGGCCCGTCCGCGCGGAGCCCGCGCCGACCCCACCGCGCCACCGATCGCCAGGGCTCCGCACGCCGACAGCACGAGCGCGCGGACCCACCCGGGGCCGGCGGCGACGAACGGGTTCATCACCGGGGTCGGGTCGCCCCAGGACCGTCGGATCAGAGAGAGGAGCGGTTGCGCGGGGCCGGTCGACATGCCGCGGAGCAGCGGGGAACGGGTCGTGTCCGCCTGCCGTCGGGCCCCGGCCGCGCTCGCCGTGGCCGGTCGCGGGTTCCGTGTGTTCGCACCCATGACGGTGTCGCCCCCATCGGGAGAGTGCTGTGGTGGGAGTCGTCGGGGAGAATCCTCGACCTCATCGACTGTGACCCCAGTCTCACACCCGGCACCGACAATCCACGGTCCGTCCACGGGGATCCGAGCCGGTCGGAACGGGAGATCCGCAGAGGCCGCGCCGAGGGCCGGGCTCACCCGCGCGGGGGAGCCCGACCCGCTCCGTTCCCCGTACCGGGGGAGGACGGGGCCGGCCCGGCGGCGGGAGCATGGACACCGATCGGGACGTCACCGGGAGGAACGATGGCCATCGCGCACACGGACACCCCGCACCGCGGGCTCGGCACGGCGGCGGCGGGGGCGGCGCTGCTGCTGGGGATCGCCCACGTCGTCGTCACCACGGCCGCGGCGCTCGTCGGCCGGGCCGAGTTCACCCCCGCCCACCTGGCGTGGGTGGTCGTCCCCGCGCTGATCTGCGGGGTGGGCCTCGCGCCCCTCGGCCTCATCCTGGGCCGTTCATCGCGCCCGGCGGCGATCTGGGTGGCGCTCTGCGGGGTGACCGCCGTGCTCACCGGGGGCCTGAGCGTCATCGGACTGCTGCCCGCCCTGGGCGCCGGATCCCCGGCCGACCTCTGGGGGCTCTTCGCCGGGCCGGGGCCCTACGCCCTGCCCGCGGCGGTGCTGTACACCCTGCTCACCCTGAGGGCGACTCGGACCCGGCGGACGGTTCCGCGCGTGTGACACGCGACCGGCACCGGTCCCCCGCGCGCGAGGGGCCGACGGGTACCCGGGACGAACTCCGTCACCGGTTCCGACCGGTCCCCCGCGCGCGAGGGGCCGACGCCGGTCGCGCCCGGTTCGCGACCCAACGCCCGGGGCCCGCGCGAAGGGCCGACGACCCTTCGGTCGCCGGCCCCTCGCGCGTGCGTTCAGATCAGCGACGCGGCGGCCTCGTCGACCCAGAAGAGGGTCTTCTCGGTGCCGCGGACGCCCGCCACCGGCGCCTCGCCCACGTCGCCCCCGGCCAGCCCCAGCCGGACCGCCTCCGCCTTGGCCTCACCGGAGGCCAGCACCCACACCTCGCGCGAGGTGTTGATCGACGGCAGGGTCAGGGTGATCCGGGTCGGCGGCGGCTTGGGCGAGTCGTGCACCGGCGCGACCGACGCCTCGTCCTCGTGGACCTGCGGCAGCCCCGGGAACAGGGACGCGATGTGCGCGTCCGGTCCCACGCCCAGCAGGCACACGTCGAAGACCGGGACCGGTCCCTGCCCGCGCGCCGCCACGGCCAACTCCCGCGAGTAACGGGTCGCGGCGTGCGTCGCGTGGTCCCCGTCCAGCCCGTCGGAGGCCGGCATGGGGTGCACCTGCTGGGCGGGGATGCCGATGGCGTCGATCAGCGCCGCGCAGGCCTGCGTCTCGTTGCGGTCGGCGTCCTTGTCGGGGAGGAACCGTTCGTCACCCCACCACAGGTGGACGTGGGACCAGCCGATCCCGGACTCGGCGGCGTGCTCGCGCACCGCGTTCAACGCCGCGATGCCGATCCCGCCCCCGGTCAGGACGAGGTGGAAGGTGCGCTTGTCCGCCTCCGCCCGCACGATCTCGTTGACCAGGCGCAGCGCGACGTCCTCGGCCAGGGCCTTGGCGTCGGCGTGTCTGACGATCTGCGGTGTGCTCATGCCCCAACTCCGCTTCCTGCGAGCAGCGGCCCCAGATGGCGGGCCGCGCTCTCGTAGATCTCATCGGCGTCCAGTCGGCGCAGCTCCTCGGCGAGGGCCTGGGCGGCGCCGCGCCGGGCCAGCGCCACCGTCTGGTCCGGCTGGCCGAACCGGGACAGCGTGGCGGTGCGACCGTCGGCCCGGGAGATCGTGATGTCCCCCTGGTCGGTGATCAACCGCACCTCGGTCAGGCCGGGGCCGTGCGAGGTCTCACGCTCCACGGGCACCTCCAGCCGCTCCGACAGCCACGCCGCCAACAGGTCGGCGCTCGGGTAGTGGGATTCGGCCGTCACCTTGGCCGCGGTCACCCAACCGCACGGCTGGTCCATCGCGCTGGCCAGCAGCGAACGCCACGGGGTCAGCCGCGTCCAGGTCAGGTCGGTGTCACCCGGACTGTAGTGGGACACCCGCTCCACCAGGTCCCGCAACGGGTCGGGGGCGCGCAGAGCGTCGGTGATCCTTCTCTGGGCCAGCCGTCCCATGGGGTCGTCCGCCGGGTCGGCGGGCCCGATCCCGGGCCACCACACCACCACGGGGGCGTCCGGCACCAGCAGCGGGGTGACCACCGAATCGGGGTGCTCGCCGAGCGGTCCGTACAGTCGCAGCAGCACCGCCTCGCCGGGACCGGAGGTGCCCGGGCGGCGGATCTCCGCGTCGATGGCAGGTTCGGTGTCGGGGTCGCGCCGGATCAGCGCGATCACCCGTGAGGGGTGCTCGCGCCCGGCCTCGGTCGCGGCCCGCACCGCGTCGTAGTGGTCGGCCTCGTCGGTGACGATGACCAGGGTGAGCACCATGTTCATGGCGCCACCGCCGACACTGAGCCGCTCGGCCATGAGCGCCTCGGTGATCTGGGCGGTGGTGGTGCGCGGCAGGTAGAGCGTCATCGGTTCCTCCCGACGTGGTCGTTGCCGGTCACGGACGCCGCCACTGGCGGCCGTCGCGGGCGAGGAGGAGTTCGCCGGACTCCGGCCCCCAGGTGCCCGACCCGTACTGATCGGGCCGGCCCGCCTTGGCCCAGTACTCCTCGACCGGGTCCAGGATCCGCCAGGACAGCTCGACCTCCTCCTGGCGTGGGAACAGCGGCGGGTCGCCGATGAGCACGTCCAGGATGAGCCGCTCGTAGGCCTCCGGACTGGCCTCGGTGAACGACTGCCCGTAGGCGAAGTCCATACTCACGTCGCGCACCTCCATGCTGGCGCCCGGCACCTTGGAGCCGAAGCGCAGCGTCACCCCCTCATCGGGCTGGATGCGCAACACCAGGGCGTTCTGGCCCAGTTCGCTGACGTCGGTGCGCGGGAACAGCTGCTGGGGCGCGGCCTGGAAGACCAGCGCCACCTCGGTGACCCGACGCCCCAACCGCTTGCCCGTGCGCAGATAGAACGGCACACCCGACCAACGGCGGGTGTTGACGGCGAGCTTCAACGCGGCGTAGGTCTCGGTGATGGAGTCGTCGGGGATGCCGTCCTCCTCCAGATAACCGCGCACCGACGCGCCGCCCTGCCAACCGGCCGCGTACTGGCCGCGCGCGGTCCCGGTCTCCAGGTCCTCGGGCAGCGACACCGCCGCCAGGACCTTCTCCTTCTCGGCGCGGATGGCGTCGGCGTCGTAGGAGATGGGCTCCTCCATCGCCACCAGCGCCAACAACTGGAGCAGGTGGTTCTGGATGACGTCGCGGGCCGCGCCGATGCCGTCGTAGTAGCCGGCCCGGCCGCCCACACCGATGTCCTCGGCCATGGTGATCTGCACGTGGTCGACGTACCCGCGGTTCCACAACGGTTCGAACAGGGTGTTGGCGAACCGCAGCGCCAGGATGTTCTGGACGGTCTCCTTGCCCAGGTAGTGGTCGATGCGGAACACCGACGAGGGCGGGAACACGTCGTCCACCACCGTGTTGAGGTCCTGGGCGCTGCGCAGGTCGTGGCCGAACGGCTTCTCGATGACCACCCGACGCCAGGGGCGCGCACCCTCGGGGCCCGCCTCGGGCGACTCGGCCAGGCCGGACCGCTTGAGCTGCTTGATCACGGTGGGGAACAGCTTGGGCGGCAGGGACAGGTAGAAGGCGTAGTTGCCGCCGGTGCCGCGCGCGGCGTCCAGCTCGCGCACGGTATCCGCGAGCCGGTCGAAGGACGTGTCGTCGTCCAGCTCGCCCGGTACGAAACGGACGCCCTCGCTCAGCTGGCGCCAGACGTCCTCACGGAACGGGGTGCGGGCGTACTTGCGGACCGCCTCGTGCGCCTGTTCGGCGAAGTCCTGGTCCTCCCACTCCCGGCGGGCGAAACCCACCAGGCCGAAGCCCGGGGGCAGCATCCCGCGGTTGGCGAGGTCGTAGATCGCCGGCAGGAGTTTCTTGCGGGCGAGATCGCCCGTGACGCCGAACAGCACCAGGACGCTGGGCCCGGCGATGCGCGGCAGTCTTCGGTCGAGGGCGCTGCGGAGCGGATTGGGGACCGCTCCCGGCATCACCGGTTCTTTCAAGGTTCTCGCTCTTCCTGTCGAGAGTGGCCGGTGGGTCGTGACGGGCTCCGCCCGCGCCCCGGCTCGGGGCGCGGGCGGGACACCGGTCGGCCGAACGGATCAGGTGGCCGATTCCAGCTTCGCGGACAACTCCCCGAGCAGGCTCTCCCAGGAGTCGATGAACTTCCTCACGCCCTCCTCCTCCAGGAGCCCGAAGACCTCGGGGAGGCTCACCCCGGCGTCCTCCAGCGCGGCGAAGTCGGCGCGGGCACGGTCGTAGGTGCCCAGCACGGTGTTGCCGGTGACCTCCGCGTGATCGGCGGTGGCCTCCAGGGTCGCCTGCGGCATCGTGTTGACGGTGTCGCGCGCCACCAGCTCGGTGACGTAGAGGGTGTCCGCGTAGGCGGGGTCCTTGACACCGGTGGACGCCCACAGCGGGCGCTGCGGGGTGGCGCCCTGCGCCTCCAGGGCCTTCCACTCGGCGCCCGAGAAGACCTCCTCGTAGGCCTGGTAGGCCAGCCGGGCGTTGGCCACCGCGGCCCGCCCCAGCAGGGCCTTGGCCTCGTCGGTGCCGATGGCCTTGAGGCGCTTGTCCACCTCGCTGTCCACCCGGCTGACGAAGAAGGAGGCGACGGACTGGATCCGGGACAGGTCGTGGCCGTTGTTCCGGGCCAGTTCCATGCCCTCCAGGAAGGCGTCCATCACCTGGCGGTAGCGGTCCAGGGAGAAGATCAGCGTGACGTTGACGCTGATGCCCATCCCCAGTACGCGGGTGATGGCGGGCAGGCCCTGGACGGTCGCCGGGATCTTGATCATCAGGTTGGGCCGGTCCACCAGCCACCACAGGGCCTTGGCCTCGGCGACGGTGCGCTCGGTGTCGAGGGCCAGTCGCGGGTCGACCTCCAGGGAGACCCTGCCGTCGACGCGGTCGGTGGCGTCGTAGACGGGGCGCAGAGTGTCGGCGGCCCAGCGGATGTCGTAGGCGGTGAGCGCCCGGACGGCCTCGTCCACGGACACGCCGCGCAGGGCGAGTTCGCGGACCTGCTCGTCGTAGGCGTCGCCCTCGGCGAGCGCCTTGTCGAAGATGGTCGGGTTGGAGGTGACCCCGACCACGTTGTGCGTGGACATCAGGTCGGTCAGGTTCCCGGTGCGCAGGCGTTCGCGGCTGATGTCGTCCAGCCAGACCGATACGCCCGCGTCGGACAGTGCCTGCATCGGCTTGCTCATGGTGTGCGCCTTCCTCTCACAGGGAGCGCGGGCCCCGCCGGTGTGTCTCCGGCGGGGCCCGCGATGTCAGCGTCCGGCCTTGGCGGCGCTGCTGCGGACAGCGGCCACGACGGCCTCGGAGGTGATCCCGAACTTCTCGTACAGCGTCTGGTAGGGCGCGGAGGCCCCGAAGTGCTCCAGGGAGACCGACTCGCCGGCGTCGCCGACGTGGGAACGCCACCCCAGCGCGATGCCGGCCTCGACGGAGACGCGAGTGCGCACCGACGGCGGCAGGACCTGCTCGCGGTACTCCCGGCTCTGGGCCTCGAACCACTCCACGCACGGCATGGACACCACACGGGTGGGGGTGCCGGCGTCCTCCAGTTCGGTGCGGGCGGCCAGGGCCAGCTGCACCTCGCTGCCGGTGGCGATGATGATCGCCGCGGGGGAACCGCCGGTGGCCTCGGCGAGGATGTAGCCGCCCTTGGCGGCGCCCTCGGCCGGGGCGTACTCGGAGCGGTCCAGGACCGGGACGTTCTGGCGGGTCAGCGCCAGGGCGGCCGGGCCGTGGGGGTTCTCCAGGATCCTGCGCCAGACCACGGCGGTCTCGTTGGCGTCGGCGGGGCGGACCACGTCCAGACCCGGGATGGCGCGCAGTGACCACAGGTGCTCGACCGGCTGGTGGGTGGGACCGTCCTCGCCCAGACCGATGGAGTCGTGCGTCCACACGTAGGTCACGGGGAGCTTCATGAGCGCGGCCAGCCGCACCGACGGGCGCATGTAGTCGCTGAAGACCAGGAAGGTGCCGCCGTAGGGACGGGTGGGTCCGTGCAGGGCGATGCCGTTGAGGATCGAGCCCATGCCGTGCTCACGGACACCGAAGTGCAGCACGCGACCGTACGGGTTGCCGGGGAACATCGAGCTGGCCCGGTCGAAGGGCAGGAACGACGGCTCGCCCTTGGGCGTGGTGTTGTTGGAGCCGGCGAGGTCGGCGGAACCGCCCCACAGCTCGGGCAGCAGGGGGGCGACGGCGGTGAGGACCGAGCCGCTGGCGCTGCGGGTGGCCACGCCCTTCTCGCTGGGTTCGAAGGTCGGCAGCGCCTGCTCCCAGCCCTCGGGCAGCTTGCCGGACTGGAGGCGGTCGAACAGCTCGCCCTGCTCGCCGGCGCCGCGACGCCAGGCCTCGAAGTGGGTCTCCCACTCGGCACGGGCGGTGCGGCCCCGCTCCAGCGCGGCGCGGGTGTGCTCGATGACGTCGTCATCGACGTGGAACGGCTCGTCGGTCAGGCCGAGGAGTTCCTTCGTGGCGCTGATCTCGGCGGCGCCGATGGCCGCGCCGTGGATGGCGCCGGTGTTCTGCTTGTTGGGCGCCGGCCAACCGATGACGGTGCGCAGGCGGATGAAGGTGGGACGCTCGGTCTCGGCCTTGCCGTTGAGGATCGCCCGGTACAGGGCGTCGACGTCCTCGGCGTACTCGCCGCCGGAGGTCCAGTCCACCTCCTCGACGTGCCAGCCGTAGGCCCGGTAGCGCTCGGCCACGTCCTCGGAGTGCGCGACGCGGGTGTCGTCCTCGATGGAGATCCGGTTGTCGTCCCAGATGAGGGTGAGGTTGCCCAGGTTCTGGGTGCCGGCCAGGGCGCTGGCCTCGTGGCTCACACCCTCCTGCACGTCGCCGTCGGAGCAGATGGCGTAGATGTGATGGTCGAAGGGGCTGGCGCCGGGGCCGGCCTCGGGGTTGTACAGGCCGCGCTCGCGGCGCGCCGCCATGGCCATGCCGACGGCGTTGCCGACACCCTGACCGAGCGGACCGGTGGTGGTCTCGACACCGGGGGTGTGGCTGAACTCCGGATGTCCCGGGGTGCGGCTGTCCCACTGCCGCAGAGCCTTGAGGTCGTCCAGTTCCAGTCCGTAGCCGGCCAGGTAGAGCTGGATGTACAGGGTCAGGCTGGAGTGGCCGGCGGACAGCACGAAGCGGTCGCGGCCCACCCACTCGGGGGCGGCCGGGTCGTGCCGCATGATCTTCTGGAACAGGAGGTAGGCGGCGGGTGCGAGACTCATCGCGGTGCCGGGGTGTCCGTTACCCGACTTCTCTACGGCGTCCATGGCCAGGGCGCGGACCGTGTCGACGGCGCGGCGGTCGAGGTCCGACCACTCCAGGGCCTGCGGGGTGTGGGCGTTCACGGACTCTCGTTTCTCCTTCTCGGGCACGTCCCCGGTTCCGGCCCGGGTGTGCGGTCGGTGTCGCATCGGTCGTCCGCACCGTCGCCGGGCACCCTGGCGACCCGCCGTCGAGGCGGGGCTCAAGGGGCGCGGGGGTGGGCCGTGATCGTGTTCTCGTCCCGAACACCGTGGGCCGTGTGCCGCTCTCGGCCGGTAGCGGCCGGGAGCGTGTCCGGAACCGGGGCTGGTTCGGTCGACTTCGAGCCTATCGTCCGTAACCGGAGATGTCGTTGCCCGACACCGCTCACACGCTCGTCCGGGGCGCCCCGCAGACGGCCGGTCGGGCGGCGGGGGAGCGGGTGCGTGGCGGCTGGCGGGCGCGCGGGGCGTGTGCGACCCTTCTGTGACCCGCCGCGGCCGACCGCCCTGACGTGCCGAAGGACCTGGGACTTTCGCATCGGAGGGGGCTGGTCCTCGGGCCCCGCGAACAAGTACTACAGTATGTCGTTGACGGGGTTTCCGCCGATCATGACGCTTTTCGTCGGTCCGCCCGACCCCGCGTGGCGAGCAGTGTCGAAGACCCTAGAGTTGTCGAGGTATCCGCGTGTCTGAAACCGAGCCGGTGCCCCCCGTGGGGACGCGAGCGAGCCGTCCGGCAGTGGGGACACGGTGACCGATGGCCCTCGCTGACCCCGCGCCCCGCACCACGTCCGACGACGCCGTGCCCGAGGCCTCCCGCAAGGCCTCCTTCGGCGAGTACGTGCGCGCCTATGTGGCCCTCTCCAAACCCCGTGTCATCGAGCTGCTGCTCATCACCACGATCCCGGTGATGTTCGTCGCGGCCGGTGGCGTCCCACCGCTGTGGACCGCCGTGTACACGCTGCTGTTCGGCACGATGTCGGCGGCCAGCGCGAACGCGATGAACTGCTACATCGACCGCGACATCGACCGTGAGATGCGTCGCACCCGTCAGCGGCCCGGTGCGATGGCACTGGTCACGCCGCGCGGCGCGCTCGTCTACGGGCTGATCCTGGCGATCGGATCCACGGTCGGGTTCGCCCTGCTGGTGAACCTGCTCTCGGCGGCGCTGTCGGTCTTCGCGATCGCGTTCTACATCTTCGTCTACACCCTGCTGCTCAAGCGCCGCACCGCGCAGAACGTGGTGTGGGGCGGCATCGCCGGGTGCATGCCCGTCCTCATCGGCTGGTCCGCCGTCACCAACAGCCTGGACTGGGCGCCGTTCGTCCTCTTCCTGGTCGTGTTCTTCTGGACGCCGCCGCACACCTGGACGCTCGCCATGCGCTACAAGGAGGACTACGCGCAGGCCAAGGTCCCGATGCTGCCGGTGGTCGCCAGCGACCGCCGGGTCCTGCTGGAGTGCGTCCTGTACAGCTGGGCCACCGTGGTCGTGTCGCTGCTCTTCTGGCCGGTGGCCGGTACCACCTGGTTCTACGGCGCGGTCGCGACCGCGCTCGGCGCCCTGCTGATCGTTCAGGCCCACCGTCTGCTCCAGCGCTCCCGCGCCGGGGTGAGCGGCGCGCAGCTCAAGACGATGGGCTTCTTCCACCTGTCCAACGCCTACCTGGCGTTGCTGTTCGTGGCCGTCACGGTCGACCCGCTGCTCGCCGGCCTCCTGGGCTGACCCGGATCGACGACCCGTCCGCCGTGGCGGCGCCCCTCGGGGCGCCGCCACGGTCGTTCTCGGGGCGGTGTTCAGCGGATCGGTCGGGCCTCGGCGAGGAAACAGCCGAAGACCACCGCGCGCACGTGGATCAACGCCACGTCGGGGTCGGCGAACATCTCCGTCAGGACGCCGTCGACCTCCCCGGCCCGCGCGTCGGGCAGCTCGATCAGTCGCCCGCCCAGGATGCCGCCCCGGGCGTCGTAGGCGCGCAGGACCCGCAGCGGTCCGTGCAACGCGACCGGATACCCCGTTCCGTGGGTCGGTCCGCCGCACTCGTCACCGTGGACGAAGACCGGGCCGACCTCGTCATAGGCGCCCGCGTCGACGCCGTGCGCCCCGGGCCGGACCCGCAACGGGGCGTAGGAGACGAGCATGATCCGCTCCCCGGCCCGGCTCCGACGCAGACAGCAGCGCAAGGGGGCGCCGCCCTCGGGATCGGTGCGGATCGGTCGGACGCGGCCGGCGTCGTCGGCGACGCGCAACCGTGCCAGGACCTCCGGGGCGATCGCCCGGATCTCGTGCGATGTGATCACCGTGTTCATGGGAGCAGGATCGCGCACGGGCCGCGATCGGGCCGGCGCTCATCGGGCATCGCGTCCACCGGTGCTCCCCGAGACCGCACTCTTGTCACAAGAGACCGCTATAACCTCAGACATGCCGATGACCTCCCCTTCCCCCCAGCCGATCTGGACCGACGGTCCCGACGGCTACTCCCTCGCCCTGGAGGGCACCACCCTCGCCTGCCGCAACGCCAAGGGGCGCAGGCTCAAGACGGTGCCCAAGAAGGTGCGCGAATCCGATCAGGCCCGCCGCCTGGCCGACGTGCTGCTGTGGCTGGAACGCCACGAACGCGACTGCGCCGCCCGGGTCGAGTCCTGGTTGCTGGGCTCCCTGCCGGTGCCCGTCTCCGTCATCGCCGCGGTGTGGCCCGACCCGACCTGGCGGGACCTGCTCACGGACCTGTTCGTCGCCCCCGTCGAGGGAGGGGAGGGCGGGTTCCTGCGCGGTGTCGACGACCGGGGCCGGATCGGCCTCCTGGACCTGGACGCCGAGAGCGTCTGGCTGGACACCGACCGGGTCGTCCCCCCGCACCCCGTGCTCATCGAGGACCTGGCCGACGTACGCGAGTTCGCCCTGGAACTCGACATCACCCAGCGCCTGCCCCAGCTCACCCGCCAGATCCACCGTCGCCCCGACGCCTTCGCCGCCGACGCCGCCCAGATCGACGACTACGCGGGCGGACGGTTCGACGAACTGCGCCACGCCGCCGGCCTGGCCCAGCGCCACGGCTTCCCCGTCCGGGGCGGTTACGCGACCTGTCGGGTCGTCGAGGGCGGACGCCCGGTGCAGGCCCGCCACTGGATCGGCTCCGACGCCCCCGACTGGGAGACCGAGACCGGATCCCTGCTGTGGGTCGACACCGACGAGCGCCCCTTGAAGCTCACCGATGTGGGCCCCGTCGCCTGGTCCGAGGGCGTGCGCATGGCCGAACTCATCTACGCGGGCCGTAAGAACACCCAGGAGGAGAACAAGTGACCACCCCCCACGAAGGTCTCCTCGACGCCGGTCTGGCCCCTCTCGACGCCGTCGTCGACGGGCACACCGATCCCGTCTCCGCGCGGGTCCACACCCACCCGGCCCTGGGCGACCGCCGGGTCGTGCGCCTGGTCCCCGACGCCCTGGCCCCCGCCGAGGACTCCGCCATGGACTTCCTCGGGTTCGCCATCGCGCACCATTCCGAGCCCCTGACCCTGACCCGCCCGCGCGGCCTGGGCTACCCCGAGTGGGCACTCGTCCACGACCCCGACCGGCGTGCCGAGGCGCTGGCCCTGGTCCGGCCGATGGAGCGTGCCGCCCGCCTGGCCGCCACCCGCCCCGGCCCGGCCTCCGACGAGTTCGTCCGCATCGCCGCCGAGGTCCCCATCCCGCACCTGCCCGCCTACTGGGAGCAGGCCGGCCGCGCCTTCCTGGCCGCCGACAACGCCCGCACCGCCGCCATCATGTTCGGCCGCGCCCGTGAGGCGGAACAGGTCTACAGCCTGCCCGTCGACGAGACCACCCGACGCGAGTCCTTCCTGGAGTTCGCGTTCGCCGGCGCCCTCACGGTCAAGGCCCTGGCCGCGCACGCCGCCGAGCTGTCCGGCCGCTACGCCCCCGACCGCGCCTACACCGAGTTCCGCGCACTGGCGGTGCGCCGCACCCTGGGCGGACTGCCGCCGTGGACCGGTCTCGTCAAGCAGATCCGTTCCCTGGCCAAGGCCGCCGGGCTCGTCCCCGCCGAGGAGGAGGCGTCGCTGCTGCGCGAACTCCTCACCGTGCCCGCCACCGCCTCCGCCCCCGAGGGGTTCTGGAAGTCCGCCCGCTCCGCACTGGTGACCCTGGGCCGCTCCGACACCGAGGTCGCACGCACCCTGCTGGGCACGTTCGTCAACGCCGGCGGCTACGGCGACACCCCCTTCCACGGGTGGTGGCTGGGGCTCCTCACCGACGCGGGCGCGGTGGAACTGCTCGCCGACCCCGCGCAGGCCGTGCCCGGCGGCGCCGCCGGGTGGGTGAGCCGCATGATCGGCCACACCCGGGGATGGAACAGGCCGCTGCCCGACGGGTTCCTGGACCTGGTCACCCGGATCGCCGGCCGGCTGCGCGCCGACGGGACCCCGGTCGCCGTCTCGGGACGGAGCCGGTACGTCTCGAACATCCCCGCCGATCTGCTCGACCTGTGCCTGGAACTGGGCGTCCCGGTCACCACCGACCGTGCGCGCCGCTCCCTCGACCTGGAGACCTGGCTGGACCATCCGCGCGGCGGCCCCCGCCGCGACCTGGCGTTCCTGCGCGCCGCCCCCGAGTGGGAACCGCTGCTGGAGGAGGCCGTCGCCTCCTACGGCAGCGGCTACGGGTACCGTGGCGGACAACAGGTTCTGGAGGACCTGCTCCCCTACGAGTACCTGCACCCCTACGTCGAACGGCGGCTGGAGGTGCTCACCTCCGCGATGGAGGGCGGTGGCCTGTTCCGGTTGCGCGACCGACTGGAGGCGCTGGAGCACGAGACGAACGGCGGGATCTTCCGGGCCTTCCCCCGGCACCTGGCCCGGCTCTCCGCCCTGGACGTCGCCGACTTCCTGGCCTGGACCCTCAACAGCGGCATCGTCGACGAGTACACCTGGCCGGCGCTGGAGGAGGCCGCCCTCGAACTGGGCGCCCACGGTGGCGGTGGCACCGAACTCCACGGCACCTCCTCCTGGCCGGTGTACACCCTCTGCTCACAGGAGCGGGCCATCGCGGTGGGTCCTCGGGAACGCGTCGCCGAGCACCACCTGATGCTGCCCAGGGGGGCCACCGCCACCGGCGCGCTCTACGTCCAGGGCCGCTTCCTGGTGTCCTACACCAAGGATCACGACCACTTCGGTTACTGGTCCGACGCCCCCGACGAACGACTCGCCTTCGACTACGACTCGGTGGTCCACGGGGCCATGTGGCGCGATCAGACCCCCGGGGTGGCCCAGGCGACCGCCGACGGAGCCCGCATGAACGGTCGACGCGCCCTGCGGGCCGGGGACGTCGACGGGCTCCGTGACCGGCACGTGCTCTCCGACGGGCGGACCTTCTGGACCCGTGACGAACAGCGGGACGTCGCGGTGGAGGTCGACCCCGCCACCGGCGCCTTCGGTCGGGCCAGCCTGCCCGCCTTCCTGGAGGAACAGCGGATCGATGAGGGGGAGACGCTGATGCCGTGGCTGTCCACCCTGGTGCCGCTCGTCGAACCGGCGACCGAGGGCCCGCTCGGGAACACCGAGGGCCCGGCCGGGTTCGCGATCGTGCGCGGCCGGGCCGGTGAGGGCCTCCACCGGATCGTCTCCACCGACGGACGTGAGGTCCGGATCCGCACCACGGAGAACCGCGGACACCGGTTCCTGCCCGCGATCGGCCTGTTCACCCCACCCGGTGGTGAGGACACCCACGTCCTCACCAACGACAACGGGATCGGCCTCGTCGACACCGAGGGCCGCCGGTTGTGGAGCTGCCATCT
Source organism: Nocardiopsis lambiniae (assembly GCF_031845465.1). Classification (NCBI taxonomy): domain Bacteria; kingdom Bacillati; phylum Actinomycetota; class Actinomycetes; order Streptosporangiales; family Nocardiopsidaceae; genus Nocardiopsis; species Nocardiopsis lambiniae. The sequence goes on from NZ_JAVREP010000012.1 coordinate 87,283, forward strand.
CGGCGGGGCCTGCGACTGCACCGCCAAATGGGGCACACCCCACCTGCCGCCCATGCTGTTCTGGTACTTCATGAGGCCGCGCGACACCGACGCCTCGGCGTTCCTGCGCACCGTGCGCGGCGCCGACCTGAAGGACCTGCTGGCGACGGCCCTGTCCGAGCGCGACCGGATGACGCCGGCCGCACGGTCCATGATCGTCGCCAAGGCCCCCGTCACGGCCGAGGACGGGCCCCTGGCCGGCACCCGACGGGCGGTCACGGCCCTGCTGTCCTCCCCGGAGGGCGCCCCACCGGCTCCGGGGATCATCGACGGACTCATGGGCCTGGCGATCGCCGCCGCGCGGCTGCGGCACGACCTGGACGCCTACCTGGAGAAGACCGAACGGGTCAAGGGACTCGACGCCGTCGGTCCCGAGTCCGCGGAACTCCTCACCGCGCTCAACCCCTTCCTGCCCTCGCACCACGTCGGCGACGGGGACATGCGCGGCCACATCGAGGCCACCTCCCGCTTCCTGCGCGGTGAGGACGACCTCGACGCGCTGCGCCGGCGGCCGTCGACGGCCCTGGACTGGTCCTCGCTCCCCGGCTCGATCGGGACCCTGGCCTGGTCGGCGGCCTCACCCCTGACCGGGGAGGCCGAGCGCGCGGTCCTGGTCGACCTCCTCACCCGGTGGGCCGACACCGTGTTCGCCGACCCCGACGTGCGACTGGACCTGGGGATCGTGCTCTCCAACGAGAGGCACGATCCCTCCGTGATCGGCGCCGACGGCGGGCGTCGGGCCGGGCTCGACCTCGTGCCGGACGTCCCCGAACGGGAGAGGACGAAGAAGGAGAAGCGGGCCCAGTGGTTCGTCGAGACGTCGGCCGGTGACGCCCTGCCCACGGCCCCGGGCGTTCGGGAACTGCGCCGCACCCGGATCGCCCCGGGGTGGGGCACCGCTCGGGTGATCACCGCGTTCCTGGCCGCCTTGGCCGAGCACGGTCCGCTGTCCTGGGGCCCCGAGGCGGTCGACGTCTTGGCCGCGCGCACCGGCCTGCCCACGGAGGCCGCCGCCATGCTGTTGGTCCAGCGCTTCCATGAGAACACCTTCACCACCGAAGCGCGCAGGACGATCGGCTTGACGGAGACGCAGACCTGGATCGGCGCCCGGGAGCTGGGCACGGTGGACCGGGAGGCCGTGCTGGAGCTGTACCGCGACGCCCTGCCGCGAACCCCCGAGGAACTCGCCGCCCTGTGGTCCCCGGAGGGGACGCGCGCTGCGGCCGAACGCCTCGCCGACGCGTGGACCCGGCTGAAGGGGGTCCGCGAGCCCCTGTCGCCCGCGGTCCTGACCGCCCTTCAGACCCCGTGGCCGCCCACCGGCACCGATACCCTGCGCCTGTTGATGGACCCCTCCCACGACCCGGTCCTGACCACGGACACGCGCAGCCGGCTGGAGTCGGAGGAGTCCTACAACCGCGTCCGGATCGAGGTACGGCACGAACCCGCGCGGTCGTCGGCCCTGGAAAGCCTGCTCGCGGAGTTCGCGTTGCTGATCCCCTGGGTCCACACCGAACTCCCCGCGGGCGACCCCGTCCGTGAGGCCGTCCCCGGGACCCTGCGGATCCTGCGTGCCCGCCTGGACGCCCCCGAACTGCTGCTGAGCGTGGGCTCCTTCTGGGGGGAGGAGCGTGAGGCGCTGCGGGAGCGGATCGGCGGGGAGCCCTACCGGGCCGCCGTCGGCGGTGCGACGCCCATCGATGCCACCGACAACGGCACGGTGGTCCAGTTCGGTGAGGCCTACGGCCTGCGGCTGTGGTTCCGCCCCGCCCGTTTCGACGACGGGGTGCACTCCGGGACGCTGCGCGCCCTCATCCAAGGGGACGGGTTCCCCGCGTACACCGTCTCCGCCGTGCGGACCGTGGACCTGCTGCGCAGCCCCGGGTACACGGCGATCGCCGACCGTATCGCCTCCGGAGCGCTGCCCGAGGGCGCCCACGAGTACGACCCGGCGGCCTCCGTACCGGAGCTGTTCGCCGAGGCCGCCGGGACACTCGGGCTGTCCGAGGACGCCGCCCGGCTGTACCTGCAACTGCTCGCGATCCTGGAGCCCACCGACAAGCGGATCCGCGCCGTCAACGGATGGAGTCCGGCCCGGCACGGGAAGGCCCGTACCGAACTGCTCGACCGGGGCCTGGTCATGACGGCCAAGCGCGCCCGGGCCGGCCGCACGGTCTTCCTGCCGGGCGCGTGGACCGACATCAAGCAGGGCCCCGACCTGCCCTTCGAGACGTGGAAGGCGTCGCTGTACGACCTGCGGATCAACGGCACGGTCGTGCTCTCGCCGCTCCCGCAACGGAACCTGCCCGTGCGTCCGGTTCCGGAGATCTTCGCCGAGGCCTGGCGACGTGTCCTTGAGGGCGACGCCCCGACCTTGTGACCCCCGCCCCCCGCCCCGGTCCCGGCCGTTCGCCGGGACCGGGGCACCCGATCGACCTTCCATCCCCGCCCCTTACCCCGGAGGAGACCGTGGTGCCCGAGCCCACGACCGACGCGCAGATCGAACCGGCCGAGCGGCGGTACGCCGAGGAACTGGCGTTCCTGGCCGCCCACGACACCGGTCCCCGGCCGCCGGGGTGGGCGCTGACGCCCCGCGCCGTCGTGACGTTCATCGTCGGCAGCGCCGGCGAGCGCCTGCGCCTGCCCGAACCCGTCGACGGGCTGCCCGCCTCCCTGGAGATCACCGCCAAGTTCGTGGGCGACCGCGGCCTCGTGGAGCGCTGCGCGGTCACCCTCGCCGGTGAGCGCGGACTGCTCCTGGTCGGCGAACCCGGCACCGCCAAGTCCATGCTCTCCGAACTGCTGGCCGCCGCCGTCGGCGGGACCGGCTCCCTCACCGTGCAGGGCACCGCCGGCACCAACGAGGAGCACCTGCGCTACGGCTGGAACTACGCCCTCCTGCTCGCGAAGGGGCCCGTCCCCGACGCGCTGGCCCCCTCCCCGGTGCTCACCGCGATGCGCACCGGCCGCATCGCCCGGGTCGAGGAGGTCACCCGCTGCCTGCCGGAGGTGCAGGACGCCCTGGTGTCCATCCTCTCCGACCGCCGCGTGTCCGTGCCCGAACTCGCCGACGACGGCACCTTCTTCGCCCGACCCGGGTTCAACGTCATCGCCACCGCGAACCTGCGCGACAGGGGCGTGTCGGAGATGAGCGCCGCCCTCAAGCGCCGCTTCAACTTCGAGGTGGTGCCGCCCATCGCCGACCTGACGGCCGAGGTGGCGCTGGTGCGCCGGCAGGCGGGCACCGCCCTGGCCCGCCACGGCCACGCCCGGCCCGTGGACGACGCGGTCCTGGAGGCACTCGTCACCGCCTTCCGCGACCTGCGTTCGGGCACCTCGGTGGAGGGGTGGCCGGTGGAGCGGCCCACCACCGTCATGAGCACCGCCGAGGCCGTCGGCGTCACCACCTCCCTCGGGTTGCAGAGCGCCTACCTGGGGGTGTCCGACCCGCTGTCGTTGCTGCCCGGCTACCTGCTGGGCACGGTCCGCAAGGACGACCCGGACGACCACGGGCGGCTGCTCGCCTACTGGGACTCCACGATCCGCCACCGGGCCGAGAACGGCGCCCGCATGTGGCAGCGCCTGTACGAGCTGCGCCATGTCCTGGGGGAGTGACGTGACCTCCACCGCCGAGGCCCCCGAGGCCGTGGTGGCGGCGTTGGCCGGGTGCGCCTCGCCGCACCTGGTGGGCGTGCGCCACCATTCGCCGGTCCTGGCCGCCGCCATGCCCGCCCTGTTGTCGGCCGCCGACCCCGACGCGGTGCTCGTCGAACTGCCCTGGGAGGCGGGGCCGTGGCTGGAGTGGCTCGCCCACCCCGACACGATCGCACCCGTCGCCCTCGTCCTGGGCGGGTCCGACGACGGCGCGCACGCCTTCTACCCGTTCGCCGACTTCTCGCCGGAACTCGCGGCGCTGCGCTGGGCGCGGGAGCACGGCGTCCCGGTGCACGCCATCGACCTGCCCGCCTCGGTGAGGGTGCCCGACACCGACGCCCCGCGCATCTCCTCGGGGCTGTCCGAGGCGATGCTGCGGGCCGCCGACGTCGCCGACGGGGAGGAACTCTGGGACCGCCTGGTCGAGGCGCGTTCCCAGGGCGCCGATCCCGAACGGATCCGCCGTGCGGCACTGGCCCTGGGCTGGGCCCACCGCGCGGCCGAACCCGACGGCCCCGGCCCGCACGACCGTGCCCGCGAGGCCTGGATGCGACGCCGGATCGCCGAGATCGGCGCCGCCCGTCCGGTGGCCGTCGTGGGCGCCTACCACGCCGCGGCCCTCCTCTCCGAGGCCGCCCGCGACACCCTGCGCCGCGCCCTCACCCCGCCCGCCGGCCCGACGCCCGCCGACCCGACGCCCGCCGACCCGACGGCCGAAGCGTGGCCCCCCGGCCGCGGAACCGAGGACCCGGGCCGGTCGTTCGCGGTGCCGGAGAGCCCGATCCCCCTGCCCGACGCGCACGAGGTGCCCGTTCCCCAACCCGGATCCCACACCGGCGGCACGGTCACCGCCCTCATCCCCTACACCTTCGCCCTCCTCGACTCCCGTTCCGGTTACCCGGCGGGCATCCGCGACCCCGAATGGCAGCAGGACGTCCACGCGGTCGCCGGTGTCCCCGAGCGGGTGGAGGCGGCGGCGATCCGCCGTCTGTCGGCGATCGGTGCCCGGCTGCGCGCCGACGGGCACGTGTGCGGTGTCCCCGACACGACCGCCGCCTATCGCATGGCCCGCGACCTGGCCGTCCTGCGCGGGTTGCCCGCTCCCGGACGCCGCGAGCTCATCGAAGCGCTCACCAGCGCCCTCGCCCAGGGCGAGCCCCTGGGGCGGGCCCGGGCCCTGGCCCGCGCCGCCCAGCGCGAACTCGTCGGCGATCGGCGAGGTCGCCCGGCACCGGACGCCCCGGCCTCCGGCCTGAGCGTGCACGTCTCCTCCCTGGTCGCCCGGTTGCGCCTGCCCGGTCCCGGCGACGAACGTCGGGAATCGCGGCTGGATCCGATGCGCTCCCCGCTGGATCGGGAACGTCACATCGCCCTGCAACGGATGGTCGCCGCGGGCATCGCCTACGGCGAGCCTCTGGACGACACGGGCCCCACCACCGACGGCGAGACCCTGGGCCGCTCCTGGAACCTCCGCTGGACCCCCTCCACCGGGGCCACCCTCGAACTCGCGGCCTGTTACGGGACGACCCTCGAACAGGTCGCCCGTGGTCGGATCGCCGCCCGACTGCGCGACCACGAAGGCGACCTCACCCCCGAACTCGCCGGGAACCTGCTCACCAGGGCCGCCGAGTGCGCGCTGCCCGACCTGGTGACCGACCTCGGCCACCGTGTCCGCGACGAGGTGCTGCCCCGGGCCGGTCTGACCGACGCCGTCACCCTGCACGACCGGCTCCAACGGATCGTCGCCGGCCGGATCCCCGGCATGCCCGAGGCCCCCGACGCACTGGTGAGGCTCCGCACCCGGTTGGCGGAGGCCGCCATCGCCTCCGTGCCCGGTATGGCGGGCAGCACCGACCGCGCCGACGCGGAGTCCTTGGTGCGGGTCGTCCGCATGGTCCAGGACCAGGCGGCCCTGCCGGGCGCCGTCGGCGTCCACCGGCTGCTGTGGCAGTTGCGCTCGCTGCTCACCGAAGGGGGAGCGCTCGCCCAGGGCGCCGCCCTGGCCGCCCTGCTCCTGCTGGAGGCCACCGACCCCGGCGAGACGGCCGCCCGCCTGGCCGGATGGGCCGACGACGCCTCCGACGGCACGGCCCTGGCCCGTCGACTCACCGGCGCGCTGGTGGTGGCCGCCCCGGTGCTGGAGTCCGACCCCGCGCTCCTGGACACCCTCACCGAACGGGTGGAGGGCTGGGACGACCCCGGTTTCCTCACCCGCCTGCCCGCGCTGCGCGAAGGATTCGACGCCCTGTCGACCGCGGCCAGGGGCCGCTTCCTGGACGCGATCACCGAACGCCTCGGTGAGGTGGACACCGACCTGACCGTGCCCCAGGCCCTGGCCGCGGCCCTCGCCGACGCCGACACCACCGCCCGCACCGCCGTGAACGCCCTCCTGCCGACCTTCCTCACCGCCCTCACCACCGACACACCCACCTTCGAGGCCGCCTCCGGGGACACCGTCGGATCGGCCGTCCCGCCGGAGGGGGCCGACCCCGCCGTCCCCCGGCCCGGGGGGTCCGCGCCGGTGGACTCCGGCGCGGTGCGCCCTCGGCCGGCCGGGGAGGACGACGCGGGGGACGGGGTGGACACGCCCAGGGCGGAGAACATGGCGATTCCTCTCGGAACACGGACCGGATCCCTTTCAGTGTCGCCTGTGGAAACGGCCCCGGGCGGGTTGTCCACAGGCCCGGTTCCCGGGGAGCGCGCCATCGGTGCCGCCGACCGGTGGCGGCTCGTCCTCGGGCGCGAACCGCAAGGGGGCTCGGCCCCGGCGCGGCGTGCCGCCCGGGCCCTGGACGAGCTCTACGGACGCGGTCACGGCGAGGGATCGCACGACCCCACCGGCGGGCGGGGCCGCTCCGAACCCGCCGCCCGGGAATGGTCGGAGGAACTCCAGGCCCTGTTCGGCCTCGACGTGCGCGAAGAGGTCCTGGGCCGGGCCGCCGAACGCGGTCGCTCCGACGTCCTCGATCACCTCGACCCCGACACCGTCACCCCCTCGGTGGACCTCCTCGAACAGGTCCTCTCCTTGGCCGGGGCCCTGCCCGAGGCCCGCTTGGTCCGGCTGCGCCCCCTGGTGAAACGCCTCACCGACCGCCTCACCGCCGAACTGGCCCGCCGCCTGCGCCCCGCGCTGTCCGGGCTGTCCGTCCCCCGGCCCACCCGCCGCCGGGGCGGTCGCCTCGACCTGGGACGCACCGTCCGCGCCAACCTCCACACCGTCCGCCCCGGGCCGGACGGTCCTCTGATCGTCCCCGAGAACCCGGTGTTCACCACCCGCGCGCGGCGCAGCGCCGACTGGCACGTGCACATCGTCGTGGACGTGTCCGGGTCGATGGAACGCTCCACGATCCACGCCGCCCTGGTCGCCGCGATCCTCCACGGCATGCCCGCGCTGAGCGTCTCCCTCACCGCCTTCTCCACCGAGGTCATCGACCTCACCGACCGGGTCCACGACCCCCTGGCCCTGTTGTTGGAGGTCTCCGTGGGCGGCGGCACCGACATCGGCGCGGGACTGGCCCACACCCGGGCGAAGGTGCGGGTGCCGAGCCGCACCATCGTCGCGCTCATCACCGACTTCGAAGAGGGCGGCAGCCTGTCGCGCACCCTCGGAGAGGTCCGCGCCCTGGCCTCGGCCGGGGTGCACCTGCTCGGCCTGGCCGCCCTCGATCACGGCGGCGCGCCGGTGTACAACCGGGCGATCGCCGCGTCGTTCGCCGATGCCGGCATGCCGGTGGCCGCCCTGGGCCCCGAACGACTGGCCGCGTGGATCGGTGAGAAGGTGCGCGGTTGACCACTCTGGAAGGACCACCGATGACCGACCGGCCCCGGATCGCCCCGGATCTGCTCGCCGCCCTGCTGGAGGCCGCCCCGGCCCGGGTGCGCCGCAAACTCGACGCCGCGCCCCGCACCGCCGAGGAGTGGCCCTGGAGCTGCGGTGACGGAACGTGGACCGTCGCCGCCGGCGGTGAGACCGTCACTCTGACCGGAACCGATCTCACCGAACCCGGACACGTCGCCTGCACCTGCCTGCTCGGTCCGCGCTGCCTGCACCTGCTCGCGGTGGCGGGCCTGCTCGACGCCGTCGAGGACGACGGACCCGTCCCGGAGACGTCCTCGACGCCCCCCGCGTCCGCGTCCACCGACCCCTTGACCGAGGTCGTCGAGGTCGATCCGGCAGGCCGGGCCGCCGCCCGCGCCGCCTGGGACGCGGCGGCCCGGATCCTCGCCGCCGGGGTGCGCTCCGCCGGTTCCGGCCCGCGCGCCGAACTCCTGCGCGCCTCCGCGCTGGCCCGCGCCGCCCACCTGCCCCGTCTGTCCGCCGCCTGCGTCGCGGTGGCCGCGGGCCCGCGCGACCACCCCACCCCGGCCTTCGACCTGTCCGCCTACGTCGCGGACCTGACCGACCTGCTCGACCTGTCCCTGCGCCTGGGCGGCGGCCCCGCCGGCGACCGGCCGCCCCCCACCCGGGCCGACGTGGGCGTGGCCCGTCGGGCCTACGGCGAGGTGGGGTCGCTGCGCCTGTACGGCCTGGGCGGGGAACGCGTCGTCACCGCCTCCGGGTACGCGGGGGTGGTCACCCACCTCGTATCGGTGTCCGACGGCGCCCCCCGGTTGTGGCGGGTCGCCGACGTCGCTCCCGGTGACGCCGATCGGGTGACCGTCGCCCACGGCTCACGCGTCTCCTTCGGCGGCATCGCCCTGAGCCACCGCGACCTGGGGCGCGGCGCCCTGATCGCGCAGCGGGCGGGGGCCTCCGCGGACGGTCGTCTCAGCGGGACGTCGGCCACCACGGCCGCCACCATCGACCCGATCCCCTGGGACGAGGGGCCCTTGGCGGCGCTCTGGGAGCGCCCCCTGGCCGACCAGGTCGCCGACGCGCTGGCGGCCCTGGCCGCCCCCACCCGCCGCAGCGGGTCCGATCTGGTCTTCGCCGGGTTCTCCGTGGTCGGACCCCACCCGGAGGGCGTGGAGGTCGTCGAGACCCGTGAGGGCCGCCCCCACGTGCTCGTAGCCGACGGCCCCCGGGACCCGCTGCGCGCCCGCAACCTGGCCCGGATCGGCCTGGACCGGGGAACGGTGCTGCGTGTCATGGCACGCCCCGTGCCCGAACGCCCGGGCCGGTTGATCCCGCTCACCGTCTCCGGGCTCACGGGCCTGCCGGACACCCGGCGCGGCCGGCTCGACGTGTCCCTGGACACCCTGAAATGGGCGGATCCCGTTCCGGCCGCCCCGACCACGGCTCCGGCACCGCTCCCGGTGCCGTCGCCGAGAGCCGAGGCGGCCCTGGCCCGGGTCCTGAGCCGGTTCGCGGAGGCGGGCCGGGAGACGGTCTCCGTCGACACCGCCGCGATCGCCCGGCTGCGCGCCCACCACCTGCCCACGGGCGCCGACCTGCTCACCGCCGTGATCGCCGCCGCCCGTGAGCGCGTGCGCACGGTGACGGGGGAGTCGGTGGTGCCGTCCCCCGACGGGGCGGCCGTGGCCTGGCTGGCCGCGTCGACCTACCTGAACGCGGTCCGCGCCCGCCTGCACGCCCTGGCCTGGGCCGGGTGAACCGTGTCAGGGGCGTCGCCAGGCCAGTACCGCCGACCACACCGCCAGGCCGGTCAGCACCAGGGCCAACGGCACGTGCGCCTGGAGCGGACCGTAGGTGCCCAACGCCGCCTGTGGGAAGCCCACCAGGAAGGCCGAAGCGCTGACCAGCAGCAACGCCCGGGGCGCTCCGGCGCCCCGGCCGGCGGAGTTCCAGTACCACAACGCCGTCAGCACCTGGAGCGCCGCCATCGCGTGCACACCGAACGCCCCGAAGTAGTGCGGCGACAGGGCGTCGTGGTTGAACGTCACCAGCTGCCCGGCCGTCGCCCCCTCCCACAGGATCGCGGCCAGGTGGGCGAGCACGGCGACGCGCACCGCCCACAAGGGTGTCGGTGTCGTGGTGGTCGTGGTGGTCCGGTCCATAGCGAGGCCTCTTTCGTCGATGGATACGGCGGACCCGGCCATTGTCCCCCCGACGGAGGCCCCCTTCCGTCCACAAGACGACACTGGCCGCATTCCGTTCCCAGGTCCCGCGCCCTTTTCCGCCCGTGAACCCCGCTACGATCGATGCCCATGTCCCGTCTCGACAGCAAGGCCGTGCTCCAGGGCCGCCGCTCCCGTCATTCGATGACCCTCTTCCTGGGTATCACCGTCAGCCTCGTGTGCATGGGGGGCATGCTCGTCTATCTGTGGCTCCTGGCCCTGGCCGGCGGTGCGGCCGCAGGGATCGACGGCGCCACCGGGTTCGTCATCGCGCTGATCGCCGCCGTCATCCCGGCCGGCATCCTGGTCCCGCTCATCCTCATGCTCGACCGCCTCGAACCCGAGCCCGGGTGGGTGCTGTTCTTCGCGTTCGTGTGGGGCGCGGGCGTGGCCGTCGTCGCGGCCCTGTTGCTCAACACCTGGGGATTCGCCAACATCACCGTTCCGATGTTCGGCCAGGAGATGGGCGACCTCCTGGGCACCTCGGTGGTGGCGCCCCTGGTCGAGGAGAGCGCCAAGGGCGCGGTGCTGCTCATCCTGCTGTGGCGGCGCCGCAACGAGATCGACACGTTCACCGACGGCGTCGTCTACGCGGCCATGGTGGCCGCCGGGTTCGCCTTCACCGAGAACATCCTGTACTTCCTCAGCGCCTTCTTCGAAGGGACCCTGGTCGCCACGTTCGCGATCCGGGGCGTCGTCGCCCCCCTCGGGCATCCGCTCTACACGGCGATGATCGGCATCGGTGTCGCGTACGCGGCGATGCGCACCGGTTTCCTCCGACTGCTCGCCCCGGTGGTCGGCTGGTTCTTCGCGGTCCTGTTCCACGGGATGTGGAACGGCGCGACCTACTTCGGCTGGACCGGTCTGGGCCTGGCCTACCTGGTGCTGTTCATCGTGCTCCTGGGGATCCTGGCGCTGGCCGCCCACGACCGTCGCGGTCAGGTCCAGGCGATCTCCCACTACCTGCCGCCCTACATCTCCACCGGGTTGGTCACCCCGGCGGACATCACCATGCTCAGCACGCTCAAGGGGCGGCGCCTGGCACGCGAATGGGCGGCGCGCAACGCCGGTCAGAAGGGCCGTGAGGCGATGCGCGAGTACCAGTTGGCGGCGACCGAGCTGGCCCTGCTGCACCAGAAGCTGGACAGGGGGACGAGCCGGGAGGACTGGAAGGTGCGCCGCGACGCTTTCCTGGCCCTGATGCACGTCTCCCGGGACGCCTTCCTGGGCCGCGTCCCCCAGCCGTTGGCCCCGGGCTGGGCCGAGCGGCCGACGGACTCGGGGTTCCTGCGCCGTGCGGACTTCGCTCAGGTCATCGCCCAGGCGCGGGCTGAACAGGAGTACCTGCCACGGCATGGTCAGGGGCCGCGCTGAGCCCTTCGCCCGCCGGCGTCAGCCGGGTGGTGGAGAAGTACAGGCGCGAGATCGCGATCCAGGTCAGGGCCGAACCCAGGACGTGCAGGACGACCAGCACCTCGGGCAGCGCCATCGCGTACTGGACGTACCCGAGGACGCCCTGGGCGATCACCACGAGGAGCAGGAGCACGGTGCTCATCCGGGTGGGGCGGCCCGCTCCGGTGCGGAAGGCCAGGACGACGGCCAGGATCGCGCAGACCAGGGTGAGCCAGGCCAGCGCCGAGTGCACCCTGGTCACGGTCTCCAACGCGAACGCCCACCGGGGCGCGGCGGCGTCGCCGCCGTGCGGGCCCGTGCCGGTGACGACGGTTCCGGCGATCAGCAGCAGGAAGCCGATGACGACCAGGCCGATGCTCAAGGTGTGCAGCATGGGGTCGACCGAGATCCGCGGCGTGCCCTCGGGTTCGCGGGAGCGCACGTACAGCGCCACCGTGACGAAGACCATCACCATGGACAGCAGGAAGTGGGCGCCCACGGAGGCGGGGTGCAGGTCGGTCCACACGGTGATGCCGCCCAGGACGCCCTGGCCCAGCACGCCGAAGGGGATGATCGCGGCCATACGCACCAGGTCCCGGCGGCGCGGCGCGGCGCGCAGGAACGCCACGAACGTGATGACGGCGACCGCCAGCACGATGAAGGTCAGGGTCCGGTTGCCGAACTCGATGGCCGCGTTGAGCGCGGCGTGCCCGGTGTCGATGGGCACGAAGCTCTCGGGCGTGCACTTGGGCCACTCCGAGCAGCCCAGGCCCGAGGAGGTCACCCGCACGGTGGCGCCGGTGACGGCGATCCCGGCGTTGACGACGATGTTGCCCAACGCCCACAGCCGCAGCGATGTCGCGGTGGGGTTCCAGATGCTGCGGGAGAGCACGATCAGGGCCAGCACGCCGGCGGCCGCGACGGCGATCTGCCATCCCCACAGGGGAACGCCGAGCAGGACGATGTCCTCCGCCGCGAACGGGGGGAGGGTGGCCACGGCGGACGCCGCGGAGACCGGGGAATCAGACATACGACAGAGCGTAGTACACGCTCCCGGGACTTCTGACCCGACCCCGCCGACCACCACCACCTGCGCCGACGTCCTCCGGTCGGGTCAGACGGAGGAGGCGGACGTACGGGTGGAGCCGGCACTCGCCGCGATGACGCAGCCCACCGCCAGCCACTGCCACACCGTCAACATCTCGCCCAGCAGGAGCAGGCCCACCAGGGCCGCGGCGGCCGGTTGCAGGCTCATCAGCACACCGAACACCCGTGGCGGCATCCGGCGCAGGGCGTTGAGCTCCAGGGTGTAGGGGACCACCGACGACAGCACGCCCACGGCCAGGCCGAACAGCAGCACCCGCCAGTCCAACAGCGACGCCCCGCCCTCGGCGATGCCCGCCGGGGCCATCAGCAGCGCGCCGACCACACTGGCGATCGCCAGCCCCGACGCCCCGTCGAAACGCCGTCCGGTCGCGGCGCTCAGCAGGATGTAGCCCGCCCAGGAGACGGCGGCCAGCACCGCGAACAGGATGCCCCAGGGATCCAGGGAGCCCGATTCCAGGCCGAGCGCGACCACGCCGAGACCGGCCAGCCCCGCCCACAGCAGGTCGACCCGGCGGCGCGACCCCAGGACCGCGATGGCCAGCGGCCCCAGGTACTCGATGGTCACCGCGATGCCCAGGGGGATGCGCGCGAACGCCTGGTAGATGAAGAAGTTCATCATGGCCAGGGCGACGCCGTAGCCGACCACCACCAGCCAGTCGCCCCGGGTGCGGGCCTTCCACGCCGGGCGCACGACCAGGCCGAGCAGGACGGCGGCGGTCAGCAGCCGCAGCCACACCACGGCGGAGGGCGGCAGCACCTCGAACAGGTTCTTGGCCACGCCCGCGCCGGTCTGTACCGAGACGATGCCGACGAGCACCAGCCACACGGGGGGTATCGCCTCCGCCGCGGTGCGCGGAGAGAACGGTGTCCTGGGAGTGGTCGGGGTGCCCATGGTCATTCATCCTATGTTTTCGGGCGCACGCTCCGCTTCCGTGGTCGTCCTTCCGCCGCCGCCCGCCTTCGTCCTTCGGTCCGACGCGGGCGCCGACACCGCCGCCCACAGCATCAGGGACCAGGCCACCAGGACGACGGACGGTTGCAGCAGGGTCATGACCAGTCCGTACACGGTCCGCTCCGCCTGATCGGTCAGGATCTGCGCCCCGATCCACAGGAACGGCAGGGCGGCGGCCGTCAGGTTGACCGCCAACGCCGCCCAGATCACGCCCGAACGGGCCGGGCGTCGCCACAGCACCAGGGCGCCGCCCACGACGAACAGGAACACGGGGGGACCGAGCAGGCGCACGGCCATGAACCAGGGAACTCCGAGGGCTTCCACGGGCGGCACTCTATCGAGCGCACCGCCGTCGCCGCCCTTGTGCCCGAGAGAATGTGCGCGAACAGTGCAAAACGGTATGACATGCTTCGGTGTTGGACCGAACTCCGTAGAACACGGGAGAGCCCTGCCCCATGTCCCGATCCCGCCGCCGCGCCGCCCCCCAGCCCGCAACGGAACGGTACGTCCCCCAATGGCCGGTTCTCGCCGGTGCCGTCGCCCTGATCCTGGTGGCCGCCATCACCGGTTACATCGGCGGACTGTTCGTCGCCGACCAGGCCGAGGCCGACACGGGCGGCGGAGTGATCACCGTCTCGGGCGTCCTCGTCGAACCCCCGGACGCGCCGGAGGACGAACCCGAACCCTCCCCGGAGGCCTCCGAGGAACCGACCCACCCGGCCGGTATCGACCCCGAGGTCGTCTACGTCCTCCAGAACGTGCACGGTGACCGGGTCATGGACGTCGCCCAGGCCGCCACCCACAACGGCGCTCCCGTCCACCTGTGGGACCGTCACGACCAGGGCAACCAGCAGTGGCGCTTCGTTCCCCTCGACGATGGCTTCTACGAGATCGAGGGCATCGGCAGCGGCAAGGTCCTCGAAGTCTCCAACGTCGCGGACGAGCCGCCCACGGCCACCCTGCTGACTCCCACCGGGGCCGCCAACCAGCACTGGACCGTCGTCGACGTCGGCGGCGGTGTGATCCGCCTGATCAACCGGGCCACCGGAAACGCCCTGGAGGGCCAGGGCGGAGCCCCCGACAACGGGACCGCGGTCGTCCAGGCCGCCGACGGCGGGCACGCCTTCCAGCAGTGGCGCCTGATCCCCCTCGGTTGAGCCGTGACGGTCAGGCGAGCAGCAGCCCGTGGACCGTCTTCCAGCAGGTCTCGTCGGCGGCGCCCAGCAGCCCCAGCGCGTCGTCGTCGGGCCGGTAGGCCGACCCGTTCGGGCGCCGGGCGACCCCGCCCAGTTCGCTCAGCAACAGCGCGCCGGGGGCGTGGTCCCATGGCAGGGTCCTGTTGAACAGCAGGAAGTCCCGCGAGCCCTCGCACAGCATCGGGTAGTCGACGGCGCAGCAGTGCGTGCCCCCGCCGATCTCCGCGAACCGGGGGAACGCCGCCTCGGCGCGCTCCCTGATCTCCGGGGCCATGAACCGGCTCATCACCGCGCCGCGCATCTCCCCGGGGTCGGTCGGCGCCGCCTCCCGGCGCAGCCGCACCCCGTCGCGCCAGGCGCCCGATCCGCGTTCGGCGACGTAGGAGCGGTCCCACTCGGGTTGCACGATCCACGCCGCGACGGTCTCGCCGCCGCGCACCAGGGCGGCCATCACGCCGTACTCCCGCCGACCCTCGACGAAGTTGCGCGTCCCGTCCAACGGGTCGACCAACCACACCACGGGCTCGGTGCGCACCGCCTCCAGCAGCGAGGGATCGGCGGAGGCGGCCTCCTCGCCCACCACGGGCACGTCCATCAGCTCGCGCAGCCGGGCCGTGATGACCTCCTCGGCCTCCCGATCGACGACGGTGACCAGTTCGCCGGGGGACTTCTCCATGACCTCGCCCTCGGCCAGGGAGCGGGCGCGGGGCAGGATGACCTCCCGGGCCGCGTCGCGCAGGATGCCGGTCACCGCGTCCATGTCGATCATGACCGCCATCCTAGGACTCCGCCCCGACACGCCCGTCGGCCCGGGTCCGTGTTCCACTCCCGTACCCGGACCGACACCGGACCGCCGCCGCACCCGCGCGAGCGGTTCCCCCGGTGTCCGCCCGTGCGGCGCCCGCCCTCACTCCCAGCGGAAGAGGCGGGCGGCGAGGACCCCGCAGACGAGGGCCCACACCGTCAGGACGGCGAACGCGCCCAGGGAGGGAGGGGAACCGTCCGTCAGCAACGCCCGCAGACCCGAACTCAGCGCGGTGATCGGCAGTGCCGAGGCCACCGTCGCCAAGGCCGACGGGAACGCGGTGATCGGGAAGAGCACCCCGCCCAGCCCCAGGAGCAGGATGTAGACCAGGTTGGCCGCGGCCAGCGTGGCCTCGGCCCGCAGCGTCCCCGCCATCAACAGGGCCAGCGAGCTGAACGCGGCGGTCGCCAGCAGCACCAGGGCGATCGCCGCCGCCACGCCGCCGAGGCTCAGGGTCGGGTTCCACCCCAGGCCCAGCGCCACGGCGCACAGCACCGCGATCTGGATGGTCTGGACGCCCAGCACCGCCAGTGTCTTGGCGGCGAGCAGGCCGAACCGGGACAGGGGGGTGGCCCCCAGCCGCTTGAGCACCCCGTAACGCCGCTCGAAACCGGTACCGATGGCCAGCCCGGTGAACGACGTGGACATGATCGCCAACGCCAGCACCCCCGGGGTGAGCGCGTCGACCCGGGAGCCCTCGCCGACGTCCAGGACGGAGGTGAGGCTGAAGCCGACCAGCAGCAGCACCGGGATGACCATGGTCAACAGGAACTGCTCGCCGTGGCGCAGCATGACCCGGAGCTCCATGCCGGCCTGCGCGCCGACCATCCGCCACATCGGCGCGGCTCCGGGCGCGGGCGCGAAAAGGGAGGGCCCGCCCGCCGGGCGCGCGCCGCTCGGGGCGGGTGCGGTGGTGCTGGAGGTGTGCTCGGTCATGATTCCCGCAGTTCCCGGCCGGTGAGTTCGAGGAAGACGTCTTCGAGGGTACGCCGTCGCACCCGCAGGTCCTCGGCCAGGACGTCGGCGGACGCGCACCAGGCGGTCACCGTGGCCAGGAAGCCCGGGCCCAGCGCCGCGGGGTCGTCGGTGCCGATGACGTACTCGCGTCGCCCCCCGACCCCGTGGGCGGAGGAGATCCGGCTGCCGGCGGGCAGGGCGGCGCGCAGGGTGTCGGTGTCGATGGGGGAGGCGGTGGA
Source organism: Nocardiopsis lambiniae (assembly GCF_031845465.1). Classification (NCBI taxonomy): domain Bacteria; kingdom Bacillati; phylum Actinomycetota; class Actinomycetes; order Streptosporangiales; family Nocardiopsidaceae; genus Nocardiopsis; species Nocardiopsis lambiniae. The sequence continues at coordinate 103,642 of NZ_JAVREP010000012.1, forward strand.
GAAGCACACCTCACGGCGACCGCCCGCCAGCTCCGCGGGGGTGCCCTCGGCCACGACCTCGCCCCGGTCGATGATGACCACGTGGTCGGCCAGCCGTTCGGCCTCCTCCATGTGGTGGGTGGTGAGGATGACGGCGACGCCGGCCTCGCGCAGTTCCGAGACCAGGTCCCAGGTGGCGATCCGGGCCTGGGGGTCCAGGCCGGCGGTGGGTTCGTCGAGGAAGACCAGCTCGGGGCGGCCGATCACGGCACAGGCCAGCGACAGGCGCTGCTGTTGGCCGCCGGACAGACGACGGAACGGGGTGCGTCCCACCGAGGTCAGCCCCAGCCGCTCCAACAAGAGGTCGGGAGGGACGGGGGAGGAGTGGAAGGAGGCCATCAGACGCAGCCATTCGGCGGCGCGCGCGCCGGTGGGGACGCCACCGGACTGGGGCATGACCCCGACCCTGGGCTTGAGGGCGCCGGCGTCGGTGACCGGGTCCATCCCCAGGACCCGCACCCGCCCGCCGTCGGCGCGGCGGAAGCCCTCGCAGATCTCGATGGTGCTGGTCTTGCCCGCGCCGTTGGGGCCGAGGAGCGCGGTCACCGCGCCCCGGCGTGCCCGGAAGGTGAGGCCGGATACGGCGGTGGTGGCGCCGTAGCGCTTGACCAGATCGACGACCTCGACCGCGGCTGTGTCCATGGCTCCTGAGTTTACGTGCGCTCACGCGGGGCGTTCCACCGCCCTGCGGGCACCGGGGCCGGGGGTCGTTCGGGCGCGTTCCGGTTCGTCCGCATCGTGGGATTCGCTTCTCGGTACGCGAGACGAACGATGTGTCCCCGGGTGACCTGCGTTTTTCCCCTCCGGGTTTCGGTGCGATGAACTCCCTGTTAGGCAAGCCTGACCTTCGTGACGAAAGGCATGAATGCGGGTTTGCCACGGTGGACTTATTTACGCCACACTGATGTTGTCTAAACCAGGAGCCGCAGTCCGAAGGGGGAGGGGAACGTCGTGCCCGACGCCATCAACGTACCCCGGCCCCTGACCGGACCGGAGCGCGGTGCCGAGACCGGTACCCGTGCCCGTGTCGCCCGGCTCATTCTGGAGCAGGGTCCGATCACCGCCTCCGCGTTGGGGGAGCGGCTCGGTCTGACTCCGGCGGCGATCCGCCGCCATCTCGACAACCTGACCGGCGAGGGCATGATCGAGGCCCGCGACGCCCGACCCCCGGGTGGCCGACGCGGCAGGGGTCGTCCCGCGCGCGTGTTCGCCATCACCGAGGCCGGTCGCGACGCCTTCGTCCACGCCTACGACGACCTCGCCACCAGCGCGCTCCGCTTCCTCGCTGAGGCCGCCGGCCCCGACGCGGTCGGGGAGTTCGCCCGCAGTCAGGTCGCCGACCTGGAGAGGCGCTACAAGCCGATGCTCGACGCCGTTCCACCCGAACACCGCGTCCGGCTGCTGGCCGAGGCCCTGTCCAACGACGGCTACGCCGCCACCGCCGGCCGGGCACCGGCCCCCGGAGGCGGCGACCAGTTGTGCCAGCACCATTGTCCTGTCGCCCACGTGGCAGCCGAGTTCCCGCAACTCTGCGAGGCCGAGATCGAGGCCTTCTCACGGCTTCTGGGCACCCCGGTGCGCAGGTTGGCCACCATCGCCCACGGCGATGGTGTGTGCACCACGCACGTCACCCCTCGGGGTGAGGGGGCGGGCGGGGACGGCCACGCCCCCGCGACCACCAGCGCCCGCCGCACGGCGGGCGGAGGATTGCAACACCACTAGGACGTCTGAGTCCAGGAGGAGTCCGCGCATGACGTCTATCGCGCATCCCGAACTCGAAGGGATCGGCAACTATGAGTACGGCTGGGCCGACTCGGACCAGGCCGGTTCATCGGCCCGCCGCGGTCTGAACGAAGAGGTCGTCCGCGACATCTCCGCCAAGAAGGACGAGGCGGAGTGGATGACGAAGCTCCGTCTCAAGTCGCTGAAGCTCTTCGACAAGAAGCCCATGCCCCACTGGGGTGCGGACCTGTCCAAGATCGACTTCGACAACATCAAGTACTTCGTGCGGTCCACGGAGAAGCAGGCCACCTCCTGGGAGGAACTGCCCGAGGACATCAAGAACACCTACGACAGGCTGGGCATCCCCGAGGCGGAGAAGCAGCGCCTGGTCGCCGGTGTCGCCGCGCAGTACGAGTCCGAGGTCGTCTACCACCAGATCCGTGAGGACCTGGAGGAGCAGGGCGTCATCTTCCTGGACACCGACACCGCGCTCAAGGAGCACCCGGAGCTGTTCCAGGAGTACTTCGGCACGGTCATCCCGGCCGGCGACAACAAGTTCGCCGCGCTCAACACCGCCGTGTGGAGCGGCGGGTCCTTCATCTACGTTCCCAAGAACGTGCACGTGGAGATCCCGCTCCAGGCCTACTTCCGGATCAACACCGAGAACATGGGCCAGTTCGAGCGCACGCTGATCATCGTCGACGAGGGCGCCTACGTCCACTACGTCGAGGGCTGCACCGCGCCGATCTACAAGTCGGACTCGCTGCACTCCGCGGTCGTCGAGATCATCGTCAAGAAGAACGCCCGCTGCCGTTACACGACCATCCAGAACTGGTCGAACAACGTCTTCAACCTGGTCACCAAGCGCGCCGTCGCCGAAGAGGGCGCCACCATGGAGTGGGTCGACGGCAACATCGGTTCCCAGGTGACCATGAAGTACCCGGCCGTCTACCTGATGGGCGAGCACGCCAAGGGCGAGACCCTGTCCATCGCCTTCGCCGGCGAGGGCCAGCACCAGGACACCGGTTCCAAGATGGTGCACTGCGCGCCCAACACCTCCTCCACCATCATCTCCAAGTCGGTGGCCCGCGGCGGTGGCCGCGCCTCCTACCGGGGCCTGGTGCAGGTGCAGGAGGGCGCCCACAACGCCAAGTCCTCCGTCAAGTGCGACGCGCTGCTGATCGACACCATCAGCCGCTCGGACACCTACCCCTACAACGACCTGCGCGAGGACGACGCCGAACTCGCGCACGAGGCGACCGTCTCCAAGGTCAGCGAGGACCAGCTCTTCTACCTGATGAGCCGGGGCATGAACGAGGACGAGGCCATGGCGATGATCGTGCGAGGGTTCGTCGAGCCCATCGCGCGCGAGCTGCCCATGGAGTACGCGCTGGAACTGAACCGGCTGATCGAGCTTCAGATGGAAGGAGCGGTTGGTTAAGTTGACCGGCCCGAGCATCGAACCCAAGGCCCACAGCCATGGCCTCGGGGACATCCCGTTCTCCAAGCTCGCGACCCACGGGTCCTTCGACGTGAACGACTTCCCCGTCCCCAACGGCCGTGAGGAGGAGTGGCGGTTCACCCCGCTGCGCCGCCTCAAGGGCCTGCACGACGGTAGCGTCGTCGCCGACGGCACCGACGAACTCGACATCGACGCCCCCGAGGGCGTCACCGTCGAGACCGTCGGCCGCGACGACGCCCGTCTGGGCACGGCCGGTACCCCGGCCGACCGCGTCATCGCCCAGGCCTACTCGTCCTTCGAGCAGGCCACCGTGGTCACCGTCGCCCGGGGCACCGCCCTGGAACGTCCGATCACGATCCACCGCCGGGCCCAGGGCGGCACCCGCTACGACCAGTTCGTCATCGAGGTCCAGCCGCTGGCCGAGGCGATCGTCATCCTCAAACAGACCGGTACCGGTGTGCGCGCCGGCAGCGTCGACGTCCACGTCGGCGAGGGCGCCCGTCTGACCCTGGTCAGCCTCCAGGACTGGGACCGCGACGCCGTCGACGTCACCCAGCACAACGCCCAGATCGACAAGGACGCCACGTTCAAGTCGATCGTCGTCACGCTCGGCGGCGACCTGGTCCGTCTCTCCCCGAAGGTGGCCTACAAGGGGCGCGGCGGCAACGCCGAACTCCACGGCCTGTACTTCACCGGCGACGGCCAGCACCACGAGCACCGCTCGCTCATCGACCACAACGTCTCCAACACCCGCTCGCGGGTGGAGTACAAGGGCGCGTTGAGCGGCAAGGGTGCCCACGGTGTGTGGATCGGCGACGTCATCATCGGCGTGGGCACCACCGGGACGGACTCCTACGAGCACAACCGCAACCTCCAGCTCACCGACGACACCCGCGTGGACTCGGTGCCGAACCTGGAGATCTTCACCGGTGAGGTGGAGGGTGCCGGCCACGCCGCCGCCAGCGGTCGTCTCGACGACATCCACCTGTTCTACCTGCGCTCGCGCGGTATCCCGGAGGAGGAGGCCCGCCGCCTCGTCATCCGCGGCTACTTCCTGGAGCTCATCGGCCGCATCCCGGTCGAGGAACTCGCCGAGGAGATCATGGTCAAGGTCGAGCGGAAGCTGGCCGCACATGAGTGACACCGGTCGCTGGGTGAAGGTCGCCGAGCTCGCCGAGATCCCCGAGGAGGGGGTCCTCGGGATCGAGACCGACGACGAGACGCCCATCGCACTGGTCCGGAGCGAGGGCGAGGTCTTCGCGCTGCGGGACGTGTGCTCGCACGCGGAGGTCCGACTGTCCGAGGGCGAGGTCGAGGACGGCACCATCGAGTGCTGGCTGCACGGTTCGTGCTTCGACCTGCGTTCGGGCGCGCCGATCAACCCGCCCGCCACTCGACCGGTCCCCACCTATGACGTGAAGATCGACGGCGACGACGTGCTCGTTTCGCTGGATGAGAAGAATTCCTGAGGCCTGAAATGACGAAGTTCGAAATCCGCGGTCTGCGTGCCGACGTCCTCATCGGTGAGGACGAGCGCAGCGAGATCCTCAAGGGCGTCGACCTCACCATCAACTCCGGTGAGACCCACGCCATCATGGGCCCCAACGGCTCCGGCAAGTCCACCCTGGCCTACGCCATCGCCGGTCACCCGCGCTACGAGATCACCGAGGGCGAGGTCCTCCTCGACGGTGAGAACCTCCTCGACATGAGCGTCGACGAGCGCGCTCGCGCCGGCGTGTTCCTGGCCATGCAGTACCCGGTCGAGGTCCCCGGCGTGTCCATGTCCAACTTCCTGCGCAGCTCCGTGACCGCGGTGCGCGGCGAGGCGCCCAAGCTCCGCCAGTTCTCCAAGGAACTCCAGGGCGCGATGAAGGACCTGTCCATCGACTCGGCGTTCGCCGCCCGCGGCGTCAACGAGGGTTTCTCCGGCGGTGAGAAGAAGCGCCACGAGATCCTCCAGCTGGAGCTGCTCAAGCCGAAGATCGCGATCCTGGACGAGACCGACTCCGGCCTGGACGTCGACGCGCTGAAGGTCGTCTCCGAGGGCGTCAACCGCGCCAAGGAGAACAACGAGCTGGGCGTCATGCTCATCACGCACTACACCCGGATCCTCAACTACGTGAAGCCCGACTTCGTGCACGTCTTCGCGCACGGGCGCATCGCCGAGTCCGGCGGCCCCGAACTCGCCGACACGCTGGAGTCCGAGGGCTACGAGCGTTTCGTGAAGGCGGGCGCGTAACCCATGACCACGGTCCGCGAGTTCGGTGGGGCCGGTTCCGGCCCGCTCGACGTCGCGGCGATCCGGGAGGATTTCCCGATCCTCTCCCGGACCGTCCGTGACGGGCGCCCGCTGGTGTACCTCGATTCCGGGGCCACCTCGCAAAAGCCCCGTCAGGTGCTGGACGCCGAGCGTGAGTTCTACGAACGCCACAACGCGGCGGTGCACCGTGGCGCGCACCAGCTCGCGGAGGAGGCGACCGACGCCTACGAGGCGGCGCGTGAGACCATCGCCCGGTTCATCGGGGGCGACGTCGGCGAGGTGGTGTTCACCAAGAACGCCACCGAGGCGATCAACCTCGTGTCCTACGCGATGGGCAACGCCGCCACGGCCGACGAGGGGCTGCGGCGCTTCCAGGTGGGGCCCGGCGACGAGATCGTCGTGACCGAGATGGAGCACCACGCCAACCTGGTGCCCTGGCAGGAACTGTGCCGTCGCACCGGGGCCACCCTGCGGTGGTTCCCGGTGACGGCCCAGGGCCGGCTGGACCTCTCGGACATCGACGAACTGGTCAACGAGCGCACCAAGGTGGTCGCCTTCGCCCACCAGTCCAACGTGCTGGGCACCGTCAACCCGGTGGCCGACATCGTCGCCCGGGCCCGAGAGGTCGGTGCCCTGACGGTGCTGGACGCCTGTCAGTCGGTGCCGCACATGCCGGTGGACGTGGTGGCGCTGGGCGTGGACTTCCTGGCCTTCTCCGGTCACAAGATGCTCGGTCCCAACGGCATCGGCGTCCTCTGGGGGCGCCGGGAGCTGCTGGAGGCCATGCCGCCGTTCATCACCGGCGGGTCCATGATCGGCGTCGTCCACATGGAGTACTCCACGTGGGCCGAGCCGCCGCAGCGGTTCGAGGCCGGTGTGCCGATGGCCCCACAGGCGGTCGCCCTGGCCGCGGCCTGCGACTACCTGTCGGCCGTGGGCATGGACCGGATCGCCGACCACGAGCACACGCTGGTGGAGTACGCGCTCAAGGAGCTGGGCGCCGTCGAGGGGCTGCGGATCATCGGCCCCGCCGAGGCCGTCGACCGCGGCGGCGCGGTGTCCTTCGAGGTGGAGGGCATCCACCCGCACGACCTCGGGCAGGTGCTCGACGACCGTGGGGTGGAGGTCCGGGTGGGTCACCACTGCGCCTGGCCCCTGCACCGCAAGTTGGGCGTCATCGCGTCCACCCGGGCGTCGTTCTACCTCTACAACACCACGGAGGACGTGGACGCGCTCGTGTCGGCCGTCAAGGTCGCGCAGGAGTTCTTCGGAACCCGGGGTTAGGGCCGCGCACCCGAACCCCGACACGACGCGACCCCGGAACGAGGAACACCCTGACATGCAGCTGGACGCGATGTACCAGGAGATCATCCTGGACCACTACCGGAACCCGCACCACAAGGGGCTGCGGGAGCCGCACAACGCCGAGGCCCACCACATCAACCCCACCTGTGGGGACGAGGTGACGCTCCGCGTGGCGCTGACCTCGGCGGAGGGGAGCCCGCTCGACGACCGCGCGGTCGTCAGCGACGTCTCCTACGAGGGCATGGGCTGTTCGATCAGCCAGGCCAGCACCTCGGTGCTGACCGACCTGCTGATCGGACGCACGGTGGCCGAGGGGATGCGGACCCTGGAGGCATTCACCGAGCTGATGCACTCCAAGGGCAAGGGCGAACCCGACGAGGAGGTCCTGGAGGACGCGGTGGCGTTCTCCGGGGTGTCCAAGTACCCGGCCCGGATCAAGTGCGCCCTCCTCGGATGGATGGCGTGGAAGGACGCGGTATCGCAGTCCCTGGAGAAGGAAGGCGTTTGACCCGATGAGCGAGAACGAGACCACCACGACCGAGGCCGCGCCGGCCGAGGTCCCCCTGTCCCCCGAGGCCGAGGCGCTCGTCGGGGAGATCGCCGAGGCGCTCAAGGACGTCATCGACCCCGAACTCGGCGTCAACGTCGTCGACCTGGGACTGCTGTACGGGGTGAACGCCGACGACGCGGTGATCACCCTGGACATGACCCTGACCAGTGCCGCCTGCCCTCTCACCGACGTGATCGAGGACCAGGCCGTGAGCGCGCTGGACGAGTTCGAGCGCGAGGTCAAGATCAACTGGGTCTGGATGCCGCCGTGGGGCCCGGACAAGATCACCGACGACGGTCGTGACCAGCTGCGCATGCTGGGCTTCAACGTGTAGAGGTCGTTCGACGGCGACGGGCCGGGCACCCTTACGGGGCCCGGCCCGTCGCCGTGTCGGCGTACCCGGGCGATGAGCCCCGGGACCACGAGGCCGGGGGGCCGGGCGAACGGGTCCGTGCGCCCGCCCGGCAGGAGGGCCGCGCACACCGGGGCGAGCGGGATCTGCCCGGCCCGTGCCACGCCGATCGTGCCCCTGCCGCTGTGCCACGGCACGCATCCGCCGAACCGGCCGACCAGGGCGAGGTAGGCCGATCCGGCCGACACGGAGGAGGTCGGCCCGGCCGGTTCCAGGGCCGGGCCGGTGGCAGGCGGGCGCGTCGGGGCCGCAGGAGGCCGCCGAGGGGGTGCGGCGACCGCCGTGCCTCCCCTTCCGCCCGTTCCCGCTCTCCGGGCGTGAGGGGGCCGTGTAGGCCGCTCTCAGTGCGTGGTGGCGGGCGAGGGTGGGCAGGAGGGCGGCGGAGGTTCGGGGACACGGTTCAGAAGGGACCGCAGGCGTCGGTGAGCCCGGCCAGCGCGTGGACCTCCATCGCCACCTCCTCGGGGGACTCGACGGGTCGGCTGAAGGACAGCCGGACGTCGTGGTCGCCGTCGGGGGCCTCGAAACGCAGGGTCATGCCGTAGCGGTCCACCCCCAGGGGGCGCGGCCGGGACAGGGGGACCGGGGCGGGGCAGGCCCCGGCCAAGGCCATGAGCAGGTCCGGGTGGTCCTCCTCCAGGTGACGCAGCCAGGGGCCCTCCCACCGGCCCAGCGGGTCCGGCAGGGCCCGGACGAACTCGTCGGTGCCGAGCAGGTGACAGCCCTCGGTGTCGGAGTGCACCACCAGGTAGGGCTCCAGGACGACCATGGTGCGGCCGTGGCCGATGTCGAGCAGGCGCTCGTCGGGGTCGTCGCGGATCAGTCGCAGGGCGCGCATGCGCGCCGTCGCCTCGTCCAGGGCGGTGAGGGTGCCGCTGATCCACAGCAGGGAGCGCGTGGGGTCGCGCAGGGCGACGGCGCCGGTGTCCGTGAACTCCACGGTGGCCGCGGTGCGCCCCCGGGCCATCTCGTCCAGCAGGTGATGGCGGTCGGGGAGCAGCAGGCTCACCGTGCCTCCGCGGTGCACGTGGCAGGCCGGGTCGACGAGGTGGAGGGTGCCGCCCTGGGTCGTGACGGTGGCGGGGTTGGGTCGGGCCAGGACCGCGCGGGCGCGCTCGGCGGGCGAGGGGGCCAGGTGTCGGGAAGTGTGCAGGGGAACCACCTCAACTGTTATTAGGTAAGGCTAACCTACAAGAACGGTGAGGTGGAGGGAAAGCCCCGGAGGGTAAAAAAACAGGCCCCGGGCCGGGGCCCGGAGCCTGCTCTCCGTGGGTTCAGTGCGCGGCGAACAGGCCGGCGCGCAACTCTCCCGCGATGTCGTTGTCACCGCGTCGGGTGAGCAGTTCGACCAGTGACGGCGGATCGGTGGGGGCCCGCTCGTCGCTGTCGGTGATCCGGCGGGACAGGATCTTCAGCGCCTCCTCGGTGGAGGCCGGGGCGGTGTACCCGCTCAGGTGCAGAGCCCGCGCGGTCGGCGAGTAGTTGCTGAGATCGGTCGCGGGCAGTTTGCGGGCGTCCAGCCGGTCCCCGGACACCGTGATGAAGACGCGGTCGCCGGGCTGGGCCGCCTGCCGGCGCAGCAACGGCCGCAGGGAGTCGAACGCGGGCTGGTCGCGCCAGACCAGGACCAGCAGGTCCGCGCCGGGCGCGGTCAGGCACAGCAGACGGCCGGGCTGGAGGCCCAGGTGCGCGGCGTACCCCGGGGGCACGGCCACCGGGGCGCCGTTGAGGTGGTCGGCGGTGATGTCGATGCGGTGCCACCAACGGCCGTCGGGGGCCCGGAAACAGCGGGCCGCCATGGCCGGGTCGCCGGGCAACGACCGCCCCGCGGCGCCGGGGGGCGCCAGGGGCGGCGCCGCGATCGGGGCCGGGGCCTGAGGCATCCGGTGGACGTCCGGCTCCGTCGGGAAGGGCGCGCCGGGGGCGGCGGGTCGCTGCTCGGCGGCTTCCACCACCGAGCCGTCGGGGCGACGGCGGATCGGCAGGCCGTTCTCCGTGGTGGCCCCCGAGTCCTCCGGGGTGGTGTGCCCGGGGTGCCCGCCGGGCGCCTCCAGCGGCACGGTCGGGTCGACGATCACCTGTCCGTCCCGAAGGCTCACCCCGGGTGTGCTGAGCAGCCAGGCGCGCAGTTCCTGTTGCCGGATGCCGATCCGGCCCAGGCGGATGCCCGCCTCGGTCAGGCCGGGGCCGTCCCCCAACAGCTCACGGGTCTGCCACCGCAGCCGGCCCGGGTCGTCGGCGATGAGCCAACCGTTGTGCATACGGCGGTCGGTGAACAGGGTGATGACCACCCGCCACAGGGGCGTGTTCAGGGTCGGCACGTCCACCGGGTGGTCGGGGTGGGCGTTGATCAACCGATCGATCGTGGTCGCCGAACCCAGTTGCTCCGACAGGTCCCGCAGGTGCTTGGTGATGGGCGCGCCCTCGGGCGAGTTGAGCCACCGCAGCAGGCGTTCCTCGACCTTGCGCTGGGCACCGCGGATCTCGGTGACGTCGACCGCGATCTGTTCGGAGAGCACCCGGATGCTGATGGGGTCGGTGGCGAACAGTCGTTCGGCGGCCACCGTGCGCTCCAACTCGGGCCAGGAACGGAACATCTCCTCGACCATGTCCACCAGGGGATGCTCGCCCAGGGCGGGTGCCGGGGGCCGTTCCTCCGGCTCGGTGCGGTGCTTGGGAGGTCCGAAGCTGGGTCTGCGCAGGGTACGTCCCGGGCCCAGCAGCGAACTGCGGAACTGCGAGCGCAGGTCGCCCACTCCGGTCGCCGGGCCGGGGGCCTCGGCGCCGAGTTCCGAACCCGGGATCATCGCCGCGGAACTGACCATGGCGATCGCCGGCGGTGCCTCGTGCCCGTTCACCGCGAGGGCGGCGGGTTCGTCCTGTTCCCCGGCGCGCTGGGCGCGCAAAGCCCGGAGGGTGCGGATGGCCCGGGTGGCCGGGGTCTGCGGCGGCGTCGCATCGCTTCCGACCCCCTCGAAGGCCACGTCGTGCTCGGCGCCGGTGGCGTTGGTGAGGTAGTCCAGGGCGTTGTGCACGTGTTCGGGCGCGGAGTCGGGCAGCCAGTGCGCGATGGTGCGCACCGCCTCCAACATCAACGCGGGGGAGGGGGTGGGGCCGCCGGGCAGTTCCCCGCAGGGGCGCAGGGCCCGCCAGGCCACGGTGCTCACCACGTCCATGAGACGGCAGTCGCCCAACGGCCACTCACCGATCTCCTGGGGCGGACTGGAGATCAGGCGTTCCCAGTCCCCCGCGGTGGACGCCACGGCGCTGCGCACCGGTTCGGCCAGGTCGGCGCATTCCACGACCTGGGCGCGCAGGTTCGGCAGGAACTCGCCCAGGGGGACGTGTCCCCACTGCTCCACGGCCAGACGCGCGATCCCGTGCGCCAACCAGGGTGGTCCGGCGATCTCCAGGACCCGGGCGACCGGCAGCGAGTGCCACCAGCCGTCGATCAGCCGGTCATGGTGGAGCAGGGGTGCCACATCCGGCGACTTCGACCACCGCAGCGCGGGCGCGAGGTCGACGAGGCAGATCGGAGAGACGGCGTTCATCCGCTGGGGACCTCGACCTCCTGGTGTCTGCACGTGAATTGGGGAGGAACCGCACGGGCCTTCGGTTCGATGCACCACAGTACGCGCCCTTCACCCGCGGGGGAGCCCGGACCGGAAGAAGGCCGGGGTGCCACGGGTGGGCACGGCGGGCCGGGGGACAGAGGTGCCGTGAGCACTTCCGGAGATCGTACGTCCCTTGACGCCACATGGGTAGCCCCGGGCCGTCCCGCTCCGCGCGGAGGACCTCCCGCCCGCGGTGCACCGGTCACCTTTCCTCGGGACTTTCGCCACGTGGAAGCACATTGTGGTGTGATCTACCTCATAAGATGTATTCGGCTTTTCCGTTTTCCTTCGGGCGTTGTCCTTCACGGAACCTTCACACGAGGGTGCGCGTCCCACCACGGCGACGGGCCCGGTGAAGTCGTTGGCGCGCACGTGGGGGACACGGGCCCGAGGTCCTCCGCGGCAAGCACGAACATGTCGGGCCCGGGTATGCTGGAGGGGCACTGTCCTCGCCCGAACGACCATTCGAGCCGGCCGCCGAGCGGCCACAGGGGTCGATGGTGTTTCGGAGACGGGGGGCGACCCACCGCGACCCGTGCCAGGATTCCGTACCCGCGCACCCTACGGCGCCCAGTCGGCGTGGGACGGTCGAGCCGGATGATTGGTTGACGTGACAGACCTTGAGACGAATCCCCCCGTGGCCGCTCCCGTGCACAGACCGGCTCCCATCCGGTCCTACGTGGCGATCGGTGACAGCATCACCGAGGGGATGGAAGACGACAGCGGCCCCGGCGGCCAGTACCGCGGCTTCGCGGACCGACTCGCCGAACACCTCGGTCAGGTGACCGCGGACTTCCGCTACGCCAACCTGGGCGTGCGCGGTCGGCGCATGCACCACATCTTCGGTGAGCAGCTCGACCGGACGCTGGAGTGGAAGCCCGACCTGGTCACCGTCCTGGCCGGCGGCAACGACGTCCTGCGCCCCGGTACCCGCCTCGACGAACTCGCGGAAGAGTTCGAGAGGGGCATCCGTCGGCTGCGCGACGCGGGCATCCGCACCGTCATCCTCTCCGGTCACGACACCGGTTGGATCCCCGTGCTGCGCTATTACCGCGGTCGCATCGCCGTGTTCAGCATGCACATGCGCGCCATCGCCGAGCGCACCGGCACCGAGATCGTCGACATGTGGGCGCTCAACGCGCTCACCGACTCCCGGGCCTGGAGCGAGGACCGGCTCCACCTCAACGGCACCGGTCACCAGATCGTCGCCGCGCGCCTCGCCGACCTGCTGGGCTTCCCGATGGGACCGCGCGACTCCTGGGCCGACCCGTGGAGCACCCCGCCCCAGCAGCTGCCCGCCATCCTGCGCCGTAGGGAGAACCGCCGCTGGGCCCGCCAGCACCTGGTGCCCTGGCTGCGTCGCCGCGCCATGGGTCGCTCCTCCGGTGACGGCCTGCTGCCCAGACGGCCCGAGCTCGACTACCTCAACGACGAGGAGACGCGCGCGCGGATCGCCGCGGCCATCGCTGAGGGTCACTCCCCGCTGCCCACCATCGAGGACGCCTCCGAGCCGCCGACCAACAGCCCGTCCGGTGTCAAGGGTCCCGAGCCCCGGCGCTGACGCCGACCCCATGCCCCGCCCCGGTGCCCCGGCGCGGGGCGGCGCCGTCTCCGGCGCTCCGGCCGCGCGCTCTCCGGCGGTTCAGCTGCGCGACAGGGACTGGATGAGGTCGCTGATGTGCACCACGCCCAGGCACTGGCCGTAGGTGTTGACCACCACGAGGTCGTCGTAGACCCGCTCGGTGTCCCGACCCGCGACGCTCAGCGCCGCGATCGCCGACATCCACGCCGGGACCGTGCGCGGTGACTCCGCCAGCCGGATCGCCGGTCGCTTGGCGTGCAGGGCGTGCCCGTAGCGCCCGGTCACCGACAGCAGGAACCGGGTCCGGTCGATCACGCCCACCGGGCGCTCCCGGTGGTCGATGAGGATGACGCTGTTGAGCGCCTTGTCCCCGGTGAGCGCCTCCAAGGCCTGTTCGGTGGTGGTGTCGGCGTCGAACCCCACCGGCGGGACCATGAACTCGGTGACCCGGGGCCCGTCGTCCTCCGCCCGATCCTGGCCGACGGTCGGCTCCGGTACCGGGGTGACCCGCTCCCCGGGTCGCCAGACCGGGGCGGCGAAGAACGGACCCGTGCCCACCCTCACCCCGCACCGGCGCAACCGCACGACGTCGTCGGCGGTCTCCACCCCCGACGCCATCGCGTACACGCCGCTGCCCCGACCGATCCGGGACAGGCCCTCCACCACCGTGGCGTGCCGGTGGTCGGTGGCCACCCCCGAGACGAGGTTCGGGTCGATGCGCATCAGGAACGGCGCGGCCTCCACGACCAGGTCGGGTCGCACCATCGCCGTGCCGAAGCCGCACCGGAAACCCGCGTTGCGCAGTCGGGCCACACCCGAGACCACGATCGAGCGGGGCAGGTCGGCCAGTTCGGCGCCGAGCATGAACGTGATGTCGCGGGGGCGCCGCCCGGCCCGCCGCAACAGGCTCTCCACCAGGCCGACGAATCCGTTCCCGGCCATCAGCGTGCGCGCGGGCAGCGGCAGCACCAACGGCAGCAGGCTCTCGGTGTCGGCGGACTCGCGGACCAACGACAACAGCCATTCCGCGATCGCCTCGATCTCGGGGACGGTCGTCTCGTGCGGACCGCCGCCCCGAGCGCCGGACGGCGCGGGGGAGACGATCTCGACGGCCACGACGGCCCCCGAGTCCAGGTCGACGATCGGCTGGAAACCCAGGGGCGGTCGGGTCGAACGCGGCGCGGGAGCGGCCGGCAGGGGGCCGGTCACCGTGGGGGCATGGTGAGAACGCGCTGTGGTCACCCCTTCATGGTGGCGGGGGGCCGGACGGACATGAAGCTCTTTTCGCCGCTGTTCAGCTCACCTTCACAGGCCGTTGGGACGCCCGTCCCCGGCTCCCCGCCGAACACGGACAAGGGCCCCGCCGTGCGGCGGGGCCCCGAGAGTCGTACGACGGACGTCGGCTCAGGCGCGGCGGAAGACCACGGCCACGTTGTGACCGCCGAACCCGAAGGACTCGTTGATCGCGGCCACGTCGCCACCGGGCATGTCCCGGGGCTTGTCGCGGACGATGTCCACGACGACGTCGGGGTCCAACTCCTGGATGTTGATGGTCGGCGGGATCCGACCGTCGTGCAGCGCCAGGATGGTCGCGATCGACTCCACCGCGCCCGCGCCGCCCAGCAGGTGGCCCGTCATGGACTTGGTGGAGGTCACCGCGACCCGGTCGGTGGCGGAGTCGCCCAGGGCGGACCGGATGGCGCGGGTCTCCCCGACGTCGCCCGCCGGGGTCGAGGTGGCGTGCGCGTTGACGTGCACGATGTCCTCGGGCCTGAGGTCGGCGTCGGCCAGCGCCTGGGTGATGGCGCGGGACTGGCCGGCGCCCTCGGGGTCGGGCTGGACGATGTCGTAGGCGTCGTTGGTGTAGCCGACACCGGAGGCGTGGGCGTACACCCGGGCGCCGCGCTTGGCGGCGTGCTCGGCCGACTCCAGGATGAGGATGCCGGCGCCCTCGCCCATGACGAAACCGTCGCGGTCCTTGTCCCACGGGCGCGACGCCGTCCGCGGGTCGTCATTGCGGGTGGACAGCGCGCGCATCGACGCGAACGAGGCGATGTTGAGCGGGTGGATCGCCGCCTCGGTGCCGCCCGCGATGACCACGTCGGCGCGGCCCGCGCGGATCATGTCGACGCCGTTGGCGATGGCCTCGGCGCTGGAGGCGCAGGCGCTGACCGGAACGTGCGAACCGGCGCGGGCGGTGTACTCCAGGCTGATGGCGGCGGCCGGGCTGTTGGGCATGAGCATGGGCACGGTGAAGGGGGACACCCGACGCCAGCCCTTCTCACGGAAGGTGTCGTACTGTTCGAGGATGGTCAGGATGCCTCCGATGCCGCTGGAGACCACCACCCCCAGACGGAGCGGGTCCACATCCGGCGAACCGGCGTCGGCCCAGGCCTCCTCGGCGGCGATGAGCGCGAACTGCTGGGTGCGGTCCAGCCGGCGCATGCGCGGCTTGGGGAGCTTCTCCGAGGGCTCCTGCGCGATGCGCCCGGCGAAGTGGACGGGGAGGCTCTCGTGCCATTCCTCGGGCAGCGCTGTGATGCCGGAGCGGCCGTCGAGGAGCGCGGACCATGTGGTCGCGACGTCCCCCCCGAGCGGGGTGGTGGCGCCGAGGCCGGTAACGACGACATCGGTCTTTGCCATGATCCGATCGCCCTTCTCGTGGGTCGTTCCCGGCTACGGGCCGGGGGGTGGCGGATGACGGGGGAGGGCCGGCGTGATGCACCGGAGGACGGGCCGCCGGGTCGAGGTGGTGACCCGGCGGCCCGGACGCGCTACTTCTGGATGAAGGTGATGACGTCCTGGACCGTCTTGAGGTCCTTGAGCTGCTCGTCGGGGATCTCGACGCCGAACCTGTCCTGGGCGGCGACGGCGATCTCCACCATGGACAGCGAGTCGATGTCGAGGTCGTCCACGAAGCTCTTCTCCGGGGTGACCTCGGAAGGCTCGGTGCCGACGATCTCCTCGATGATCTCGCCGAGGCCTGCCAGGATCTCCTGCTCGCTGTGAGCCATGTCGTTCTTCTCCTTGATCACTGTTCGATGTCCGGGATGCGGTCCTCATCGGACCCTCGGTCGTACGTCAGGGGATGCGGATCACCTGTGCGGCGTAGACCAGCCCCGCGCCGAAGCCCAGGGTGAGGACGGTGCTCCCCGAAGGGAGTTCCCCGCGTCCGATCATGCGCGAGAGCGCGAGCGGGATGGACGCGGAAGAGGTGTTGCCCGCGGTGACGATATCGCGGGCCACGAGTGCCTGGGGCGCGCCCAGCTTCTTGGCGATGGATTCGATGATCCGCAGGTTGGCCTGGTGCGGGACGAAGGCGGTGAGCTCCTCGGGAGCCACGCCCGCCCGCTCCAGGGCCTCCAGCGCGGTCTTGTACAGCTCGGTGGTGGTCCAGCGGAAGACCGCCTGTCCCTCCTGCCAGAGGTACTTGTGGTCGCGCAGGTGGATCTTGTCGGCGCGCTCGCCGGAGGAACCCCACACCACCGGGCCGATGCCGTTGTCCTCCGAGGCCGAGACCACGGCCGCGCCGGCACCGTCGGCGAAGATCACACAGGTGGAGCGGTCGGTCCAGTCCACCCAGTCGCTGAGCTTCTCCGAGCCGATGATCAGCGCGTTGCGGGAGCTGCCGGCGCGCACCATGTCGGCGGCGATGCCCAGGGTGTAGCAGAACCCGGCGCAGGCGGCGTTGATGTCGAAGGCGCCCGGGGCGACGATGCCCAGCCGGGCGGCGACGGTCGCGGCGGTGTTGGGGATCTGGTCCTGCACGGTGCAGGTGGCCACGATGACCAGGTCGATGTCCTCCGGGGACAGGCCGCTCGCGGCCAGGGCCTTGCCGCCGGCCGCCACGGCCATGCTCGTCACGGTCTCCTCGGGGCCGGCGATGCGCCGCTCCTTGATGCCGACGCGGCTCTGGATCCACTCGTCGTTGGTGTCGACCCGCGCCTCCAGATCGGCGTTGGTGACGACCGTGGAGGGCTGGTACTCACCGACGGAGCGGATGATCGCTCCACCGGGAACGCTCGCAGTGGGGAACATGGGGTCAGCCTTCCTGATCGGTGCCCGCGGCGGAGGTCCCCGCGTGCTCCTTGATGAGGGCGGCGGCGCGGTCGATGTCCTCGGGGGTCTTGACCGCGAGGAGTTCGACGCCGCGCAGCGCGCGCTTGGCCAGACCGGTGAGCGTGCCCGCCGGCGTCAGCTCGATGAGGGCGGTGACGCCCAGGTCGGCCAACGTCTCGGTGCAGGCGTCCCAGCGCACCGGGGAGGAGATCTGGGAGATCAGACGGTCCAGGTACTCCGAGCCGCTCTCGACCACCGCGCCGTCGGCGTTGGACAGGATGCGCACGGAGGGGTCGGAGGGCGACAGGACGGCGGCGGCCTGTCGCACCCGCTCCACGGCCGGGGCCATGTGCTCGGTGTGGAAGGCGCCGGCCACCGACAGGGGGCGCAGCCGGGCCCGTTCGGGCGGGTTCTGGGCGAACGCCGCCAGTTGTCCGACGGTCCCCGCGGCGACGATCTGCCCCGAGCCGTTGTCGTTGGCCGGGGTCAGCCCCGCGGCGGCGATCGCCTCCAGCACCTGCTCGCGATCCCCGCCGAGCACGGCGGTCATGCCGGTCTCGGTCCGGGCGGCAGCGTCGGCCATGCCCCGACCGCGTTCGGCGACCAGGGTCAGCGCGTCCTTGGGGGACAGCACCCCGGCGATCGCGGCGGCGGTGAACTCGCCGACGCTGTGCCCGGCGACGGCGTCCACGAGGGAGGCCTCGGCGGGCAGACCCGGGGAGGGGGAGACGAGGGGACCGAGGATCGCGGAGGCGGAGACCATGCCGGCGCTGACCAGCAACGGCTGGGCGACGGCGGTGTCGCGGATCTCGTCCGCGTCCGCGGTGGTGCCGTAGCGCACCAGGTCGAGCCCGACCACCTCGGACCACGCGGCGAACTGTCCGGCGACGCCGGGGAGTTCGAGCCATGGGGAGAGGAAACCGGGTACCTGGGCGCCTTGGCCGGGAGCAACGATTACAAGCACGACATCCACCTTGCCCTGTAGGAGATCACCAGTTGGATGGGGAGGGACACGAACTTCGCACGGAGGTGCTTGTGGAAACCCCACAAAACGGTCTCCGGCATGTGTCGGAAAGACGAGAACCGGTGAGGCGGATCACCTTTCGACGTTACATCCCCGCCGGTCGGAGGCTCACCGCGACCGCCGCACGGGATCGGACGGGGAGGGACAGCCCGTCCGGCTGCCGGGGATGCGAAGCTGGAGAGGTGAACACCCCATCCCAGCCCGCACGGAACGGTACCGGCTCCCCGGAGGACCCGGAGGAACGCCGGAGCGCTCCGGAGGAGACCGACGAGGAGCCGCGGACGCGGAACGGGACCGACGACCAGGAGCGCGTCCGCGCCGAGACGGTCCGCCGCCTGGAGCGCTCCATGGGCGTCCTGGGCACCGCCGCCGTCGCCCGCATGGAGGAACGGCTCGGCTGGTTCCGCCGGATGTCGGCCCAGGACCGCTCCTGGGTCGGCCTGGTCGCCCAGTCGGGGGTCGCGGCCTTCGTCGACTGGTTCCGCAATCCCCAACGCGGCAGGCCCGCCATCACCGTCGAGGTCTTCGGCACGGCCCCGCGCGAACTCACCCGGTCGGTCTCGCTCCAGCAGACGGTCGACATGATCCGGGTCGTCATCGAGGTCGTGGAGGGCCAGGTGGACGAGCTGGCCGCGCCCGGAGGCGCCCAGCAACTGCGCGAAGCGGTCCTGCGCTACACCCGCGAGGTGGCGTTCAGCTCGGCGAAGGTCTACGCGCGCGCCGCCGAGGCGCGCGGCGCCTGGGACGCCCGCCTGGAGGCCCTCATCGTCGACGCGCTGCTGCACGGCGACCGGGAGGACGGCCTTCAGACGTGGGGATCCGCGCTCGGATGGTCGCTCACCCCCGTGATCACGGTGGCCGGGGAGATCGGTGAGGAAGAGGAGGAGGCCAAGGTCATGGACGACCTGCGCGCCGCCGCCCGCCGATCGGGCCATGACGTCCTGGCCGGAACCCAGGGTCGGCGCGTGGTCGTCGTGGTGGGCGTCGGCGACCGCTACCCGAAGGAGGACCTGCCCACCGCCGCCGCGGAGCCCCTGACCGGGATGTTCGGCCCCGGGCCGGTGGTGGTCGGTCCGGCGGTGCCCGACCTGCGCTCCGCCGGCGCGTCGGCCCGGGCCGCCGTCAGCGGCCTGCGCGCCGCCGTGGCCTGGCCGGACGCACCGCGCCCGGTCTCGGCCGCCGACCTGTTGCCGGAACGGGCGTTGCAGGGCGACGTCGAGGCGCGGCGCCAACTGGTCCAAGAGGTGTACCTGCCGTTGGCGGGCGCGGGATCGCCCCTGCTCGACACCCTGTCGGTGTACCTGGAGCACGCGTCGTCGTTGGAGGCGACGGCCCGCATGCTGTTCGTCCACCCCAACACCGTGCGTTACCGGCTCAGCCGGATCGCGGAGCTGACCGGACGCACGCCCTCCGACGGGCGGGGCTCGTTCGTGCTGCGGATCGCCGTCGCGCTGGGTCGCCTCTCCGAGGCGGAGAACGGTTGACATGGGATCGGGATGTGGTCTTCATCCTGAATCCGCCGTAACGCTGTCGATGGGGGAACCGGCGGCGTAACCTGATCGTTAACCGCCATGCGAGCCCCCTTATCCGAGTTTCACCTGCGCCGGGTATGTCCACGACCGCCCGTGTGCGCCCGGGGACCGCATGAAAAGGGATAGCTTTGCGATGAACGGTGGACGCCAGGCCCGACGAGGTCAGAGCACGCTCCCGGGTGCGGGCCTTCGCGCGCCGTTCTTCATGACGTCTTGGGGGGTCAACGCTGTGGTCGAACGACCGAGGAAGTGGTCCTGGACATCGAATCCGGTGAGCGAGTTCGTGCTCCAGCCCACGCAGGAAGGCGAGCTGCGCAGACGGGTGCTCTTCTGGGTCCCCGCTCCGCTCCCGGTGGTCGGGCTGGTCGCCCTGCTCGTGGGCGGATCGATGTCGGCCGCGGGGTGGACCATCCTGCTGGCCACGAGCGTGGGCGTGGGCACGCTGCTGATGTCGCTCATCGTCCAGCCCACACCGCTGCCCGAGGGCCTGGCACCGCCGGTGTCCGCCCGTCGGGCGCTGCACCGGTTCCGCCAGTTCACCGGGCTGCGCATCGCCCTCGCCCTGGTCACCATGGTCATCGGTGCCGCCGCGGCGCTGGTGGGAGGCGGCCTGTACCCGCTGCTGGCGGCCTTGACGCTGGCCTTCCCGCAGTTGCTGCTGGCGATGCCCACCTTCTTCACCATCACCCGGGCACGCCGCGCGATGGAGGCGTGGGGCACCACCGCCTACCTGTGGCACGCCCTGTCCCGACCGGCCAAGGTGACCTGGCCGGTCATCACCCCGCTGGTGAAGGTCTGGCGCACCCGTCAGGTCCAGCGCTCCCGCGAGTCCATGCGGCAGAAGCTCGTGGAGCGCGCCTGGCGCAAGGCCGTCCGCGAGGAGAGCGAGCCCGGTGGTGAGGCCGAGGTCGGCGCCGCCAACGAGCGCACCGACCTCCTTCGCCCGGTGACCCCGCCGGTCAAGGGCGCCGACGAGCCCACCGACGTCGTCCCGCACCTGGGTGCCCGGGACACCGAGGGCGAGGAGGAGCCCACGGCCGTCCTGCCGCACCTGGGCGCTCCCGAGGTCGAGCCGACCGCGGTGCTCCCGCACCTGGGCGCGGAGGGGACCGGCGGCGAGAAGGCCGACGACGCCGAGAAGCCCGGGACTCCCGAGAAGGCGGAGAAGTCGAAGAAGGGTGAGGGAGCGGCCGACGGGATCGAGGCGTCCGACTCCGGCCCGCGCTCCATGGTCGACCGCGCCGCCCGGCAGCTCCTCGAACGCGGCAGCGGCGCCCTGGGCCTGGCCGTCCGCAAGACCCGCCGCACCGACAACCGCCGTCCCCACCCGCACAAGCCCTGATCCTCCCGGAGCGGGTCGCCCCGACCCCGCGGCCCCGTTCCGTCCCTTCCCGCCTCCGTCCGCCCTCGGCGCCCTCACCGGCCCGGCAGAGGCCCGGAGCGGGCGTCGACGCCCCTCCGCCCTCACGGGGATCGACTAGAGGTCCACCCGGGTGCGCACCACCGGCAGGGCGTCGGGGCCGCCCTCGGCGACGTGGTACCAGCGGGCCCGGACATCGCGCCCCGCGAAGGACACCTCGCCGATCGTGTTGCCGAAGTACAGGTCCGAGGACAGCCGCCACCGCAGCGATGGTCGGGGCACCCGGGCCAGCCACGTCATGAACCGACCCACCAGGTGCACGGGCGCGCTCGCCGACAGCCGGACCACCCCGCGGAAGTTCTCGGGCAGTCGGTTGCACAGGGGAGAGGACACCAACTGGACGATCCGGGAGCCGTCCTCACCGACCTCCCGGTGCCGGACCGGGGCCGTGTAGGAGAAGTGCACGTCGCCGCTGAGCAGCAGGATCGTCGCCGGCGCCGGACCGCGCTCGCCGCGCGCCACCCGCCCCAGGGTGTCGGCCAACCGTTCGAACGAGTACCGGAAGGCGCCCCAGTGCTCCAGGTCCAGGGCCTGGCGCAGCCGCTCGGCCGGGCGGCGCGGCCACCCGCCCCAGGCGCCCGCGCACACCGCCTCGTTCCACGCCTCCAGATGGTGCACGGCCGGCGGTAGCACCACCGGCACGGTGGACACGACGACCACGTGCTCGGGGCCGCCGGTCAGGTGCTCGTCCAGCCACGCGTGGCCCTCCCGGCCCAGGATGGACCGCGACCCGTCCGAGGGGTCTCCCTCGCCCAGGGCGCGCCCGCATCGGGTGTCGAGCATCAGCACCCGGATCCCGCCCACGTCGTGCCGATGACTCCACCGGTAGGAACCGGGCTCCTCGTGCGCCCGCAGGGCGAAGGCGTCCACCTCGGCTCCGGCGTCGATCCGCGCGGCGCGCACCAGCGCCCACAGCGGGTCCGCGGCGCGTTCGTCGGGTGAGAGATTTCCCAAGTGCTGGTACACCCAGTAGGCGCCCAACCCCGACGTCACGCGGGCGCGCCACCAGGGATGCCCGTCCATGGAGCGACGCCAGGCCGCCGACGTGTTCCAGTCGTCGCGGATGTCGTGGTCGTCGAACACCATCAGGGTCGGCACCGTCGACAGCAACCACCGCACCTGCGGGTCGCTCCACGCCTGCCGGTACAACTCGGCGTACTCGGAGTAGTGCACGACCTCGTCCTCGGGGCCGTCCTCCCCGGTCCGCGCCCGATGCGCCCGCAGGAAGGCGCGCATCGACTCCTGGATCTCGTCCGCGTACACCTGGTCGCCGATGAGGAGCAACGTCAGATTGCCCTCGACCGGCTCCCGGGCCAACCGACGGGCCGTGGCGCGCAACATGTCGGGCCCGTACCGGACCACGCCCTCGGGGGTGTCGCCGGTGGGCGTGTGGCACGAACCGTAGAGCAGACGGGTCGGCGCGTCCGGATCGATGGTGCGCAGCGTACTCGGGGGGAGCGTGGAACCCGGCTCCGGCCACACCCGAGCCTCGTTCAGGAAGACCTCATAGGGCAGCGCCGCGCCCGAGGGCAGGCCGGTGATCTCGCACACCGCGTAATGGTGACCGTGCACCGTGAAGGTCTCCGCGACGCCCGTCACACCGCCGTCCGCCACCACCCGCACCCGACCGGCCTCGGACGCCTGCACCCACACGGTGGCGGTGGTCGGTCCGACGTGCCGCAGCACGGGGCCCAGCGGTAAAGAGGCGGTCACCGTTCTCCCTCATTTCGACCGGGTTCGCACACGTAGTGGACGAGTATGGCCCCTCTGGGACCGGATCGCCATCCACAGGACGAAACCGGGATGGTTGCACGAGAGGCCCACCTGCGCGAAGGTGACGCTATGCGGACACAGATCCTGGAGTTGCGCACCGGCGGGTCGGAGAGCATCACCGACATCACCCGCCAGTGCGACGACTTCGTCGCCGAGACCGGTGGCGACGGCCTGCTCAACGTCTTCGTCCCGCACTCCACCGCGGGCGTGGCGATCATCGAACTCGGCTCGGGTTCCGACGACGACCTTCTGTCCAGCCTCGACGACCTGCTGCCCGCCGATGACCGGTGGCGGCATCGACACGGGTCGCGGGGACACGGTCGGTCCCACGTCATGCCGGCGTTCATCGCGCCACAGACCACCGTTCCGGTGCTCTCGGGCCGGCTCGGGCTGGGAACATGGCAGTCGATCGCCGTGGTCGACCTCAACGTGGACAACCCGGACCGGACGGTGCGGCTGTCCTTCCTCTCCTCTGGATGAGGGTCGAGGGCCCCTCGGTTCGGGGGCACGTTGACGGACGGGCCCGCTAGCGTGTGAACTAGGCCATCAGCGATGGTCGCGGGCGCACGTGACGGGTGGCGGAAAAGGCCCGGCATCGTTGTGACAACTGCTTCGTGCAGGCAAGATTGAGAAAAACCATCTGTGGAGGAGAACTTTCGTGAGCGCGACCGCGGGCCAGGCACAGAGCGAGCGTGACTTGGCTGACCGACTCGGATTCAAACCGGGTCAGGTGGTGCAGGAATTCGGCTTCGACGACGACGTCGACGAAGGCCTGCGCGCATCCATCGCAGAGCTCACCGGTGAGGAGCTGGTCGACGAGGATTACGACGGTGACGTCGACGCGGCGTTGCTGTGGTGGCGATCCGATGAGGAGGGCGACCTGACCGACGCCCTCATGGACGTGGTGACCACCATCGCCGACGGCGGCACGATCCTGGTACTGACCCCTAAGGCGGGGCGGGAACTGCACGTGTCGCCCAGCGACGTGGCCGAGGCCGCCGGCACCTCCGGTCTGTCCCAGACCAGCGCGGTGAGCGTCGGAGCGGACTGGTCGGGTACGCGCCTGGTCGTGCCCAAGCGGTGACGGACATCACCCGTCAGGGGTGAGGCTTCCGGTGCCGCGCGTCCCACGTGCGGACGCGCGGCGCTGTGGGACGCCCACCGCACCGCCGAACACGAACGAGGACATGACCGACATCGTGGCGGGATCCCCCGCCCCCGACTTCACCCTCCAGGACCAGTACGGGCGGGACATCACCCTGTCCGCACTGCGCGGCCGACCGGTCCTGGTGGTCTTCTACCCGCTGGCGTTCTCCGGGGTGTGCTCCGGCGAGCTCGCCGACCTGAGCGCCCGCCATGCCGAACTCGCCGCGCTGGGGACGGTCCTGACCGCCTCGGTGGACTCGGTGTTCGCCCTGCGCACGTGGTCGGACCGGGAGGGGTTCCCGTTCGCGCTGCTGTCGGACTTCTGGCCGCACGGCGCCGTCGCCGACGCCTACGGGGTGCTCGACCACGACCGCGGTACGGCCCGCCGGGGGACCTTCCTCATCGACGCGGACGGGATCGTGCGCTGGCGCACCCTGACCCCGATCTCCGAGCCCCGCGACACCGAGGCCTACCTGGAACACCTGCGCGCCCTGGCCACGCCACCGGAGGACCGCGCGCCGACGAGTGCCGCGAAGCGGTATGATCACCTGCGATACGAGGGCGCGTAGCTCAGCTGGTTAGAGCAATTGCCTTACAAGCAATAGGTCAGGGGTTCGAGTCCCTTCGCGCCCACTCCACTCCGGGACGACCCTGCTCGCGCGTGATCGCGCTCGCCGGGTCGTTTCGTCGTTTCCTCTGGGGGCGCCTCGGAACCTTCAGCGGCGTTCTACCCGATAGGGACTGGGCGCCTCCGGTGGCTGTCTCACCTGTGGCGCATCGCGGCTTCGGCCCGTTTGGTGAAGTCGGCGGGAGAAACGATGCCCCTCCCCTTCCACTCGTTCGGGCGGCCGAGAACAAGCAGGTCGCTGTCGTTGCCGACCGCATCGATGTAGACATTGGCATCCAGGACGATGCCGAACAGCGAATCCCCGTTGTTCACGTGCGTCGGCCCCTCGTCCTCTTGCGCACTCGCTCTAGGGGCGGCCTTCTCTGTTCGGGAGCCGCCGTACGCCAGCCCTCCTCGGCGTCGCCTTTGGTAGGGGTGTTCTTCTGCTGAGAGAGCATGGCCTCGGTGACCTGGTCGAAGCCTGTGTCCACGCGGTCCATGAGTAGTGATCGGCGCTCTACCAGAGCGATCACGTCCGTGGTCGAGAGGCGCCAGTGTGTGCCGACACGCGTTGCTTCCAGCTCCCCGCGTTCGATGAAGCGGTACACCATCGGTCGGGACACGCCGAGGAGTTCGGCCGCCTGCTGTGGACTGAGCATGACGTCATGACTGATCACGGAGACGCGGTGGCCCTCTGCGCGTGCCAAGGCGATGGCCAGCAGAGCCCTCAGCTCTTCACTGTCGAGTTGATGCTCCTCTCCTTCGGGCAGACGCAGCATGACTTCTGTGGTGCCGCCGAGGATCAGGTCAACGATTCTTCGGGCGGCCCTCTTCTGTTCTGGCGAGGTCGGTGGAGAGATCTCCTCCACCACCCTTGTGGGAGCCGTGCTCATGTCATCCTCCTTCTAACTGTAATAAGTGTAAATCTGTTGTCGGGGATCTGCGCGGACCTGTGAGCTTTCGCGTGAACGTCTCAAGAGTCACGGTGCAACACGGTCAGGTGCGCCTACTTCGGGCTTGCGCCGCCCACGTATCCGTACGCCGTGGCGCTTGAGGACAGCACTCACCGTCTGCCGGGTGATATTGAAGCGTTCTCCAAGCTTGTAGGCGCTCGCGCCTGCCTGGTAGGCGGCGATCAGCTCGTCGACCTCATGGGGTTTGAGGCGCTTCGCGGTACTCGGCTTCTTGGTGGGCTTGTGCCGGAGGAGCGGTGCTGTCGATGCGGGAAGCTCGCGGAGGAGGGCTTCGAACCCGGTGGCGAGCCGGACGGGGGTGCAGCTGGTTTGCCCAGGGTCCACGGACTCAGGACGACCCTGCTCGGGGGCCTTCGGCCGCCTCGCAGGGTCGTCCTTCGTGTTTCCCGGGGGAGACCCCCGAACCCCCGAGGTGCCCCTCTGTGGCCCAGGTCGCGCTGATCGATGGGGTGGGTGCATCGCTCCCCTGCGACGCGAGGCTTCGCCCCGCGGGTCGCAGCCGGTACACCCGGCGGTCCGCCCTCCTCGCCGGGGCGTTCCGTCAGCGGGGCTTCTCCAGGGCCGGGCCACCGGGTCGCCCGGGCGGGGTGTCCTGGCGGATGGCGGGGCGGGCGCGGAGGCGGGGCGCGATCAGAGGTGGCCGACGCTGTCGCGAGTCGGGCGAGCGCAGGGCGTGGAACTCCGTCTGCTCGTACACGATCGAGCTCTGCACCCGGGTCACCTCGGAACGCTGCGACATCACGTCGAGCACGAGCTGCTGGAGGTGCTCGGCGTTGCCGACCACCACATGGATCAGGAAGTCCTCGGCACCGCTGACGTGGTAGAGCGAGCGGGTCTCCGGTAGGGCGATGGCGAAGTCGACGAATCGGTTGAACACCTCGCGGGTGTGCGGTCGGACCTGCACGGCGAGGATCGCGTTCATCGCCAGCCCGATGGCCGTCGACGACACGTGGGCGTGGATCCCCGTGATGACGCCCCTCTCACGCAGCCGACGAACACGTAGCAGGCAGGTGGACGGAGCCACCCCCACCTGTTCTGCCAGTTGCTTGTTGGGGATGGTGGCGTCTTTCTGGAGCTGTTCGAGGATGGCCCAGTCGATCGCGTCCAGTTCGATTGCGGCGGCCATAGCTCCCCATGATACGGACCGCATATCGGTCGGAATCCGCCTCATTCGACACAGCCCCCGGGCGCTCGCGTCGAGCGCCCGGGAACGTCTGCCATCACCGGGATGACGCAGCTGCGGAGGTCCCGGTCGCCGTGAAACCGGCCTGGATCTCGCGCAGCCGCGATTCCGTGAGCAGGCTCTTGGCGAGCACGAGCTCGGACACGCCCGCTCCGGTGGCCAGCGCCTCCGTGGCGATGGCGGTGGCCTGCTCGTAGCCGAGGTGCGGGCTGAGCGCGGTGGCCAGGCCGATGGACCGCTCCACCTGCCGGGCGAGGTGCTCCCGGTCGGCGGTGATCCCCGCGACGCAGCGGTCGGCCAGAGTGCGGCAGGCCGCCCCCATGTGGGCGAGGCCGGACAACAGGCGGTGCGCGATGATCGGCTCGAAGGCGTTGAGCTGCAACTGGCCGGCCTCGGCGGCCATGGTGACGGTCAGGTCGCCGCCGATCACCTCGAACGCGACCTGGTTGACCACCTCGGGGATGACCGGGTTGACCTTGCCGGGCATGATGCTCGACCCGGCCTGCACCGCGGGCAGGGTGATCTCGCCCAGCCCCGCGCGCGGGCCCGAGGCGAGCAGCCGCAGGTCGTTGCAGGTCTTCGACAGCTTCACCGCGATGCGCTTGAGCACCCCCGACAGCTGCACGAACGCCCCGGCGTCCTGGGTTGCCTCGACCAGGTCGGGGGCCACCGACAGCGGGATCCCCAGCAACGCGGACAGGTGCTCGCAGGCGGCGGCCGGGTAATCGGGGTGCGCGTTGAGACCGGTCCCGATCGCGGTCCCGCCGAGGTTGATCTCGTGCAGCAGCGCGCACGCCTCGGAGAGCCGCGAACGGTCCTCGGCGAGCATCACGGCGTAGGCGCCGAACTCCCGGCCCAGGGACATCGGCACGGCGTCCTGGAGCTGGGTCCGGCCGACCTTGAGCACGTCCCCGAACTCGGTGGCCTTCACCGCGAAGGCCGACCCGAGGTGCTCCATGGCGTCCGACAGCCGGTGGGCGGCCAGGTGCAGGGCGATCTTGACGGCGGTCGGGTAGACGTCGTTGGTGCTCTGACCGGCGTTGACGTCCTCCAGCGGGTGCAGGTGCCGGTAGTCGCCCCGGGGGCGGCCGAGGTGCTCCAGCGCTCGGTTGGCGATCACCTCGTTCGCGTTCATGTTGGACGAGGTGCCCGCCCCGCCCTGGACCACGTCGACGACGAACTGGTCGTGCAGACGGCCGTCGAGGACATCCGAGCACGCCTTCTCGATCGCCGCGGCCTTGCCGTCGGGGAGCAGGCCCAGGTCGCGGTTGGCCCGGGCGGCGGAGAGCTTCACCGCCGCGAGCGCGTTCACCAGATCCGGGTGGGCGGACAGGGGGATGCCGGTGATGGGGAAGTTCTCCACCGCGCGCAGGGTGTGGATCCCGTAGTAGACGTCCGCGGGCACGTCGCGCGACCCGAGCAGGTCGTGCTCCACCCGGTGGCCGTCCTGGTGGGGTGGGGTCATCGCAGGACTCCGTCGGTCTCGGGCACGAGCGAGGCGAGCGGTTCGTCGGAGAGCAGCCGGCCCAACGCCGCGGTGCGCTCCGCCGGGTCCGAACGGTGCAGCAGGGCGGAGATCACGGCCATCCGGGCCTGCGGCGCGCGCAGGGTCCCGGTCGGCACCGCTCCGGCGGCGATCAGGTCGACCCCGCCGCCACCGGAGTAGATCCCGGCGACCGGGCCGGCGGGCACCCGGGTGGTGAGCGCGACGAGGACCCCCGCGGAGACCGCCTCGGCGACGGTGTCGACGAACACGGGGGAGGCGTTGCCGGAGCCGGTGCCGGCCAGCACGATTCCCTGGGCGCCGGCCGCGACCGCCGCGCGCAGCAGCACCGGGTCGGCGCCCGCGTGGTGCATGACGATGTCGACCCGGGGCGCGGGGCCGCAGGGGAGCGGCAGCGATGGCCGCCGCAGCGGCCGGTGCCGCACGAGCACACGGCCCTCGGAGACGCCGCCGATCGGTGTGCCCGACGGGTCGCCGAAGCCCTCGACGGCGAGCGTGTGCTGTTTCACGGTGCCGCGCGCGGCGTGCACCAGCCCGTCGAACACCACCACCACACCGACGTCGCGCGCGGTGGCGGCGACGGCCAGGGCGTCGCGGAGGTTGGCCGGGGCGTCGCTCTCGTCGTGGTCCGGAGGCCGCTGCGCGCCGGTGAACACGACCGGTCGACTGTCGTGGTGGTACAGGTCGACCAGGAACGCCGACTCCTCCAGGGTGTCGGTGCCGTGGGTCACCACGACGCCGTCGACCTCGTCGTCGGCCAGCGCCTCGTGCACGGCGCCCAGCAGGATCAGCTGCTGGTCCGTGGTGAGCGCCGAGCTGTTCGCCGTGAACAGGTCCCGGACCCGGACCCGCAGCCCGTCGGGGACACCGGCTCCCTTGAGGATCTGGGGCCCGCTCAGCTCGGCGGTGTACCCGTTCCCGATCCGGCGGCTGGCGATCGTCCCGCCGGTGCTGATCAGTACGACCTGGCCGGTCGCCTCCTGCTGGCGCATGATTTCCTTCTCGTCTCGAAGAGTCCTGGACCGGGACGCGGGCCGGACCCGCCGGCGGCGGGCGCGGACCGCGTCCGGGTGATGGTGGGTGCGGTTCACCCGGAGGGCCGGGTCAGCGGACTTCCGTCGCGGATCCGGACCGCGCGTCGCGCTCGTCGGCCGGGTCGGGCTCCCAGCACTCGATGCCGGTGACATCGGGCATCCGGTCCCGGGTGAAGACCGGGTCCAGGCCCTGCTTGCGCTGTTCCCGGTAGTCCGCGAGCAGGCGCAGGGCGAGTGCGCCGAGCGGTGCGATCGCGACCAGGTTGATCACGGCCATGATCCCCATGGTGACGTCGGCGAAGTTCCACACCAGGTCGAGCGAGGCGATGGCGCCCAGGAACACCATGGCGACCACGGCCGTGCGGTACACCGGAAGGGCTCCCGGGTGTCCGGTCAGGAACCGCAGGTTGGACTCGCCGTAGTAGTAGTTGCCGACCAGCGACGTGAACGCCAGCAGGAAGATGATCACGGTGAGCAGGTGCAGCGACCAGGAGCCGAGGTTCGCCTCCAGCGCCCGCTGGGTGAGCTCGGCGCCGACCTCCTCGCCGTACACGGGGTTGGAGACCAGGATGATGAACGCGGTGACGGAGCAGATGACGAGGGTGTCGAAGTAGACGCCGAGCGTCTGCACCAGGCCCTGCTTGACCGGGTGGCTGACCGACGCCGTCGCCCCCGCGTTGGGTGCGGAGCCCATGCCCGCCTCGTTGGAGAACAGGCCGCGGCGGATGCCCATCATGATCGCGGTGCCCACGCCCGCGGCGCCGAACTCGCGCAGGCCGAAGGCGGAGTTCACGATGTTCGTGAGCACGGCGGGGACCTGGTCGATGTTCATCCCGACCACGATCACGCCGATGACGAGGTAGGTCAGCGCCATGAACGGCACCAGGGCCTGCGCGACGTGGGCGATGCGGCGCACGCCGCCGAAGATCACGAGCGCGGCGAGGACGGCCAGCACCGCCCCCACGGCGGGTGCGATCCACTCGGGGGTCTGCGCTCCGGTCGCGGTCGACACGGAACCGCCCACGGCGCTGGCGATGCTGTTGGCCTGCACCATGTTGAACGCGAAGCCGAAGGTGAAGATGATGGCGATGGCGAACAGCACGCCCATCCACCGCGCCTTGAGCCCGAGGGTCATGTAGTAGGCCGGGCCGCCGCGGAATCCGGTCCTGTCCCGGACCTTGAACAGTTGGGCGAGGGTGGACTCGACGAACGCGGCCGAGCCCATGACGATGCCCATCAGCCACATCCAGAGCACGGCTCCGGGGCCGCCGAGGGCGATCGCGACCGCCACGCCGACGATGTTGCCCGTTCCGATGCGGGAGGCCGCCGAGATCGAGAACGCCTGGAACGCCGAGATGGCCTTCTTGCCGTCCGGGGCCGATTCCGGGTGGCTGCGCATGGAGCGCAGCATCTCGGGAACCATCCGGATCTGGACGGCACCGGAGCGCACCGTGAAGTAGACGCCGACGACGGCGAGCAGGGGGATGACCAGGTAGGCCCACAAGACGTCGTTCATGCCTACGATGGCGCTGTTCAGCGCATCCATATGTTCGCTCCTTGTCATGTGCGGGCACGCGGGGGATGCCGGGTCGGTCTCACCGGCACGACGGGGTTCCATGGCTGGTCACCGGAGCGTGCTTCCGCTGATGGGCAATGGTCGACACATCGGTGGTGCGCTTCAACACACCCTGCTCACCGTGCGGGGAACGGGCACTGTCGCCGAACCCTGTTCGACGCCGGGTGCCTTCCGCACAGTGGCGTGCGCCACATGTTCGACGGCGTTCCGCGGCCCGGAGCGCGGGGAGTGGCCGCCGAGCCCCGGGTCCCGGTGCTCCGGGGCCCGGCCGGTCCCCGACGGAGAGACCGGGCGCCGTGTCTTCGAGTACGCCCTCGGCATCGGCGTCGAGGCCGCCTGGGAGGCCGAGGAGTCCGATCTCGTGCGCGCGGTCCACGGACTCGTGACGCCCCCGCCCGGAAGGCCTTCCCGCCCCGCTGCGACGCTCCATCGACCGCGTCCGGGTGCCGCGTCCGGCCTGCCGTGTCGTCGGTGGAGCGTTCCAACCGGTTGCATTTTTTGAGGTACCCGATTCCGAACTCTGCGCGGGATATCGATGAATCCGCAGGCCATCGGGCATGAGCGGCAGTCCGGGTGCTCGACCTTCTTGCAAACGATTGCGCTAACCCCCCTTGACGTGGAAAGCGCTTTCTCTACTCTCGGGTAAAAGCACGTCAATGCTCATGCTCTGTTACGAAGGGTTGAAGATGAGAAGAACGACCGGGCGTCGACTCGTGTCGACGCTCGCCACCGCGGCCCTGGTGGCGGCCTGCCTCACCCTGCCGATGTCCCAGGCATCGGCCCAGGCCGGCGCCACGGGGTACGCGACCCAGAACGGCGGGACCACCGGCGGCGCGGGCGGACAGACGGTACGGGCCACGACCGGGACCCAGATCCACGAGGCCCTGTGCAGTCGGCCCAGCACCGGCACCCCGATCATCATCCAGGTGGAAGGGACCATCGACCACGGCAACACCTCCAAGGTGTCGGGCCCCGGCTGCGACACCGCCGACGACGTGATCGAGCTCAAGAGGATCAGCAACGTCACGCTCGTCGGGACCGGCGGTGGAGCCGTGTTCGATCAGCTGGGCATCCACATCCGTGAGTCCCACAACATCATCATCCAGAACGTGACCGTCCGGAACGTCAAGAAGTCCGGCTCGCCCACGTCCAACGGCGGTGACGCCATCGGGATGGAGAGCGACGTCCGCAACGTCTGGGTCGACCACGTCACCCTGGAGGCGTCGGGCGGGGAGGACGAGGGTTACGACGCCCTCTTCGACCTGAAGAACAACACCCGGTACGTCACCCTCTCCTACAGCGTCCTGCGCAACTCCGGCCGCGGCGGCCTGGTCGGGTCCAGCGAGAGCGACCTCTCGAACGGCTACGTCACCTACCACCACAACCTGTACGAGAACATCGACTCGCGCGTCCCCCTGCTGCGCGGCGGCGTGGGGCACATGTACAACAACCACTACGTGGGGCTGCACAAGTCCGGGATCAACTCCCGGGCCGGGGCCCGAGCGAAGGTGGAGAACAACTACTTCAAGGACTCCAAGGACGTTTTGGGCACCTTCTACACCAACGAGAGGGGCTCCTGGCAGGTCAACGGCAACATCTTCGACAACGTGACCTGGTCCGCCGAAGGCGACCAGAACTACCCGGCCGGACCCGACCCGCGGTCCACCACGTCGGTGAGCATTCCGTACTCCTACGAGCTCGACGACGCCGGCTGCGTGCCGGAGGTGCTGGAGCAGACCGCGGGCGCGGGCAAGGGCAACCGGATCTCGGACGGTGACTGCGAAGCGCAGAACCCGGTCGACCCCGACCCGACCGACCCGGACCCGACCGACCCGGACCCGGTCGACCCGGACCCGACCGATCCCCCCAACGGGACCAACCTCAGCATCGGCGCCGGTGCCGACGGCTCCAGCAAGGCCGGCGGGACCAGCTACGGGAACGTGATCGACGGCGACACGGGCACCTACTGGTCGCCGAGCGGCTCGACCGGTCGCATCTCGGTCAAGTGGGGCTCCGACACCACGGTGTCCTCGATCAACATCCGTGAGGCGGCCGGGGCCGAAGGCAACATCGGCTCCTGGCGTGTCGTCGACAACGACACCGGAACCGTCCTGGCGACCGGCAGCGGAGCCGGGGTCATCGGCTTCGACCCGACGACGCTGCGCAAGATCAACTTCGAGATCACCGGCTCGAACGGCACGCCGCGCGTCGCCGAGTTCGAGACCTACGCCGACGCGCCGACGGGCGGGGGAGATGACACCCCGCCGCCGGACGGTGGCGGTGACACCCCCCTGCCTTCGGGCGACGAGCTCTTCGTGGCTCCTGACGGCGACGACGGCGCCTCCGGCACCGAGTCCGACCCGACGACGCTCACCTCGGCGATCGACCGGATCGAGCCCGGCGGATCGATCTACGTGCGCGGCGGTACCTACGACCTCTCCGAGACGGTTCACATCGAGCCGGGGAACGACGGCCTGCCGAACGACCGCAACGAGCTGTTCGCCTACCCCGGCGAGACCCCCGTGCTGAACTTCTCGGCCCAGAGCGAGGACCCGGCCAACAGGGGACTCGCCATCGGCGGCGACCGGTGGCACGTCAAGGGCATCGTCGTCGAGCGCGCCGGCGACAACGGGATCCTGCTGGGCGGCCACGACAACGTCATCGAGCGGGTGACCACCCGGTACAACCGCGACACCGGACTGCAACTGTCGCGGTACACCGCCGGGGCCCCCAGGGCGGAGTGGCCCTCGAACAACCTGATCGTCAGCTCGGTCTCGCACGACAACGCCGACTCCGGCGGTGAGAACGCCGACGGGTTCGCCCCGAAGCTCACCGTCGGGGACGGGAACGTGTTCCGCTACACCGTGGCGTACAACAACATCGACGACGGCTACGACCTGTACACCAAGTCGGACACAGGCCCGATCGGCGAGGTCACCATCGAACACTCGCTGGCGTTCGGCAACGGCTCGCTCTCGGACGGCTCCCAGCACCCGGACGGCGACCGCAACGGGTTCAAGCTCGGCGGTGCGGGCATCGAGGTGGACCACGACATCCACCACAACATCGCCTTCGAGAACGGCAAGCACGGGTTCACCTACAACTCGAACCCCGGCACCATGACGGTCTCGAACAACCTGAGCATCGGCAACGAGGAACGCAACTTCCAGTTCGACGGTGGCGACTCGGTGTTCCGCGACAACACCTCGTGCGACAGCGGCTCCACCGACCGGTACAGGGGGGACGCCGATGGCTCGAACCAGTTCTGGAACGGTTCCAACGGTTCCCGCTGCTCTCCGTACTCCGGATCCCTGGACTGGAGCTTCGACTCCGACGGCCGACTCGTGGTGACCATCGGCGGCACCCGGGTCGACCTGTGACCGATCCGGTCGGCTCCCGTACCGGAGCCGACCGGATACCGGCCGACCCGTCCGAACGAACCGGACGGGTCGGCCGTTCTCTTGAAGCCGGGCCTGCCCGCGGGTGAAGTCCGACGACACCGCGAGTGGGCCGAGATCACCGCAGACCACCTCACCCGGCTGATCGAGGATCCCCACGCGGCCCAGGCGACCCTGGCCGCGATCGACGACCCCGGCCTGGCCGAGGTCCTGGCCCGGCCGATCCCGCTGCGCGCCGCCACCGACCGGCCCTCGGGTTCCAGGGTCCGTCTCAGCGCCCCACCTCGGGGGAGCGCGACGGACCTCCGGATCCGGGGCCGCCCGGTCCGCCGGGTGCGGTCCGGTTCGCCGCGCCGAGTTCCACGAGGGTCCGCCAGCCGATGTCCGCGACGGTCTCCTCGGGGACCGTGGCGAGGAAGGCCGCCTTGACGAGGCCGATTCCCAGGGCGCGTGCCGCGGTGGCCTCGTCGACACCGCCGTAGGCCTCGTGGGCGGCGGGCATGTCGGCGGCCGAGAACAGCAGCCTCAGGAAACCGAGGTCCACCGCCGGGTCTCCTCGGGCGATGTCCGACCAGTCGATGATGCCGCCGAACGCGCCGTTCCGGGAGATCACGTTGAACGGGTGCAGGTCGGCGTGGATCCAGACGCGCGGGGCCTCGTCGGGAACCGCGAGCGCCCGGTTCCAGAGGGCGGCCACGGCGTCCCGGTCCAACGTCAGACCACGGGCGGCGCCCGAGGACGGCAGCCGTGGAAGGGCGTCGCGCAGGATCGGCTCACGCTCGGCGAGCCGCACGCTCTGCTCGGAGTTGAACGGGGCGTCGGCGGGGGCCGGCCGGTGGATCTCGGCCAGTGCCCGGCCCACCTCCGGTGCGGCCGAGCCGGCCAGGGGGCGGTCGGCGGCGAGTTCGCCCGGCAACCAGGACGTGACCGCCCAGCACCAGGGAAAACCCGCCCCGGGGACGCCCGAACGCACGATCCGCTGTGTGGGGAACGTCCAGCGGTCGCTGAGCGCTCCGACCCAGCGCAGCTCCGACTCCAGCGAGCCGGCCGCGCCGCGGTGACGGGGCAGCCGGACCGCGAGGTCCTCCCCGAGGCGGAACATCGCCATGTCGAAGCCTTCGAGGGGCTCGGCGATCTCCCGGTCCGCCAGGTCCGGGTGCTGATCGGCGAGCAGCGTGCGCACGAGTCCGCGTGAGAACACGACCTCGGCGGGGGGCGGGACGGTCATCATGGGGCGATCGTACGCGGACGCCCGGTCGCTGCTTCTCGACGAGCGCGCCCGGTTCCCCCACGGTCCGCGCGTGCGCACGGTAGGGCTCGTCGGCGCCGCGGTCGTGCCCGGGAAGTCGGCGAACCGGGTCCTTCCGGCGGATCCGGCCCGGTTCCCCCGGTCGCCTCGGCACCCGCCGTTCCCGGGACGACGCCGTCCTCCGCGATCCCGGATCGCGGAGGACGGCGTCGGGCGGGGGCCGGGACCCGGACCGACCGACGGCGTCCGACCCTGTGCGAGGGCCCTCGGTCCGCTCACCGGGTCGTTCCGCCACCACTCCGGGTCAGTCCACGATCACCCAGGTGCCCCTGCGGTGGTTCCGGGCCCTGCCATCGGGGTCGTAGCCTCCCTCGACGTTGCCGGCGATGTCCACCGCGAACCAGTGGACGGTCGTCGTCTCCTCGATCCGCAGGGTCTCCAGGCCCCCGCGCACACCGGTCGGTTCCAGCCTGGGGGAGTCGAAGTCCGGACGGCTGCCGTCGAGGGTGTAGTGGATCTCGGCGGGCTCGTTGGTCTCGAAGACGACCTCCACCGGTCCGGTGTGCTCGCCCGGGCGCGGAGAGACGCCCGAACGCGGTCGGAACCGGTCCTTCTGATGGGCCAGGGCCACTTCCAGCATGGTGTACATCCCGTTGGCGTACTCCATGCCCTGGGCGTGCGCCTCCTCCCACGGAGGTTGGAACCCCGCCTGGCCCAGCTCGAAGTTCCAGGCGAAGATCCCGTTCTCGTACCAGAGGTGGTCACCGGAGTTGCCCGCCGCGGAGTACAGCACGTCGATGATCGGACCGGTGCGGGCCGGGGTCACCACGGTGCCGCGGTACTCCTTGATCGCGCCCAGGATGTGCGCCGACGACTCCCAGAAGTAGGCCTCCTCCATCGCCGTCGGCCGGGGGGTGGGGACGCGTCCGTCGGCGATGTAGGCGCCCGGGGACCACATGAAGTAGTCGCCCGAGGAGTGGATGTTCATCGAGAAGCCGATGTTGTCGTGGGTGTCGACCAGCCACACCAGGTTCTTGTTCTCCGGCTGCGACAGCGGCCCCAGTTCCTCGGGGCCGGCGAACGTGCCTCCGGTGCAGGTGAAGGAGGCCCCGGCGTAGCCGTCCCACAGGGTGTAGGCGCCGTAGTTGCGGTTGTTGTCCACACCCCACTGCGCCCCCTGGGCCACGGCCCACTGGTCGCGGGCACCGCCGGTGCCGCAGTAGTTGGTCATGTTCTTGCGGTGCAGCGGCACGTCGTAGAAGGAGTAGTTGGCGCCGTCCGGGTTGAACGAGGGCATCAGGAAGATGTCCAACTCGTCCACCAGTTCGGTGGTGGTGTCGTGGACGCCGTAGTTGCGCACCAGGCGCTCGGCGGTCTCGATGGTCACCAACGGGGTCTGCCATTCCCGGGCGTGTTCCTGGGCGTAACCCAGCACGCCGGTCTTGGAGCCGTCCCGCGTGGAACCGATGCGCAGTGCGTAGACCGGCGCCGGCTCGCGGGACACCTCGTCGGGCGCGTTGAGGAAGTCGTCGGCCCGCACCCGCTCGGCCCGCACCACCCCGTTTCCGGCGTTGCCCCGGAAGGTGAAGGCGCGGACCAGGTCACCGGCCTCGGCGTTGACCGCGTCCACGACCTCCGCCGCGGTCGTGGTGATCGCACCGCCGCCGTCGGTGGCCAGGGCGACGGTGATCTCGTCCCCCTCGACGTCGACCGACAACCCGGAGTCGGGAGCGGAGGGGGCGACCAGGTCCACGACGATGTCGTTCCCGCCCTCGTGGCCGTGGACGAGCGACTCCACGACGACACCGCGGTCGGCGTTCTGGCCGTTGACGCCCACTCCGAGGATCGCCTGGGCGTGGCGGCGGTAGCCGTTGGTCCGGTGGGGCAGTTCGACGACCTCGGCGATGTCCGGGTACTCGTCGGCGATCTGGTGGATCCGGTCGTAGAGTTCGTCCGGTGTCATGTAGGCGTTGAGGAAGTCGGTGTAGGGCAGCGGATCCCCGGGTCCACGGGGGTCCGGCAGCCATTCGGTGACCTCCGCGACGGCGGTGCCGCCGTGCGGGCCGGTGACCCGGATACGCTCGGGCCGCTCCTCCACCGCGGCTTGGCCGCGGTGGTACATGTACACCCCGACGTCGACGAAGCGGTTCAGGGTCTGGGTGCCGCCGTCACCGATCTCGGTGCCGGGCCCGGCGTCGCGTTCCACGGTCAGCCGGGAGTTCTCGATCGGTCCGAAGTCGGAGTGGACCTCCACGGACAGGAAGTCGCCGTTACGGCCCTCGAAGTAGTCCGCCCGCAGGATCCTGAGGTTCTCGGTGTCGGCCAGGGTCCTCGCCGTGCCCTCGGGTTCGTTCTCCGCCCGCAGCCGTTCGATGGCCGCCTCACGTTCGTCGAGGCGCTCCTCCGCGTCGGACTCGGTGTAGAGCACCTCGCCGAAGGTGAACCCGGAGTCGTTGTAGACGTCCAGGTCGAAGGGGCCGATCACGGCCTGGGCGACGAACCCGTGCTCGCCCGCCGGGTCCAGCCGGGTGATGTCACCGCCCAGCTCCACGAGCCGGTCGAGTTCGTCGCGGTCGTCCAGGAAGACCTCCACCACCGACGGCTCGTCCAGCTCCAGCGTCGTCGCGCCGGGCTCGGCCGTCGCGGGCACCGCGGTCGGCAGCAGCAGCGCGAGGGTCGCCCCGACGACGAGTCCGGCGTGACGCGCACGCCGAGACCCGCTCCATGTCATGTGTCCCATCCCGGTCCTTCTCGCTCAGCGCGGAGCGGGCGGGTGGCCCGTCGTCCGCGACAAGTGGCGCCACCGCCGTTCGGGCGGGGGCGGGTGGGCACGATCGAGCCGGCCGCGGGGCCACGGGACAGCACTCACACCGTCGTCGAGGGATCGACCTGCGCAGTGATGGGTGGTGGGGGCCGGGGGGAGGGAAGGGGGCGCGGGGGAAGTGCCTGGGTGGACGGCGCGGCCGCCGTCACGCACCCGAATCTGGCTGTCGGTCCGAGGCTGTCGTGACGCCGGGGTCGCGTCAAGGCCGGTAAAGCGAAAAATCGAGGGGGGACCCGCCGGGGGTCCGGGCCGGCCCGTCGGCCGGAGAGTTCGATTCCGCGTCGTCGCGGACCGAGGGGCCCTGAACGGGGCGGAACGGAGAAGGACGGGTGGCCGCGGCAGGGCAGGCGTGGGGCCGAGCCCCGCCGTTGCCCGACCGGGAGCGGGGATCTCGACGCCGGGCGCGGGTCCGGGTTCCGCGTCCTCCGAGGGGCCGCAAGGGCCTCCTCCACGCCCGGGGAGGGACACCCCCGGGTGCCGATCACCATAGGTGGATCGACCTGTTGACACGTCACCCCGTTGTCACCCACGGCTCCCCGGCATACCTTCGCGTGGCGACCCGCCACCCGCTGCCCCGCCCCGCCCCGCCATGAGGAGGGCCCTTCGTGACCACCCACGCGCACCGTCTGGGAACGGTTCTGGCACTGACCGCCGCCGGAACGCTCCTGGCCTCCACCGTCTCCGCCGCGCCCTCCGGACCCGAGGGAGCGATCCCGGTCCCCGTTCCGGAGGTCCAGGGCCCGCTTCCGGGCGGTCTCCCCGGTGACCCGATGGCGGACGACATCGAGGACACCTATCCCTTCTTCGCCACGACCGAGGACCTCGACTCCCACGGTTACGTGGAGGAGGAGTTCCTCGTCTCCGGAACCGCGAACCGTTACTCCGAGGGCGAGGTGCTCTCGTCCCACCCCTACAGGACACGGCTCCTGGTCCGCCGCCCCGCCGAACAGCGTGACTCCAACGGCACGGTCCTGGCCGAGTGGCAGAACGTCACGGCCGGGAACGACCTCGACGCCCTGTGGGGACCGAGCGCGGAGCACATCATGCGCTCGGGGTACACGTGGGTGGGGGTCTCCGCACAGCACGTGGGGGTGTCACAGCTGACGGGGTGGAGTCCGGCCCGCTACGGCGACCTGGACGTCACGGACGGCGGCGCGGTCGGTGACGACCAGCTCTCCTACGACGTCTTCTCCCAGGCCGCACAGGCGGTGCGCGCCGGGGAACTCACGGGCGGACTCGAACACGACCGGATCCTGGCGATCGGCGCGTCCCAGTCGGCGCAGCGCATGACGGTCTACTACGAGCGGGTACTGCCGCTGATCGAACCGGTCTTCGACGGCTACGCCTTCATGGTGGGGAACGCTCCCTCCTCCCCGGACCGCCCGGAACCGGTCTTCCAGGTGCTGTCGGAGACCGACGTGGCCCGCATCCCCGTGGCGGAGGACACCGCCACCTTCCGGCGCTGGGAGGTGGCCGGCACCTCGCACTCGGCATGGGCCGGTCGGATGGCCCGCGTCGACCAGGAGGAGCGCGACCTGGGCGGACAGGCGGAGTACGACTGCGCGGAACCGCCGTTCAGCCGGGTGCCGCTGCACCACGTCTTCAACGCCTCCTACGACCACCTGGACGCGTGGGCGCGGGGGAGGGGACGGCCTCCGGGGGCGGACCCGATCGAGCGGACCGCGCTCGGACGGATCGCCCGCGACGACGACGGGTTCGCGCTCGGGGGCATCCGCCTCTCCCAGGTGGAGGTGCCGCGTGCGCTCAACACCGGGAGCAACGCCCCGCTGGACGCCGAGAGCTACTTCTGTGTGCTGTTCGGCTCCCACCGGCCCTTCGACGAGGCGGAACTCGCCGAGCGCTACCCGAGCCACGGCCGCTACGCGTCGGCGGTGAACCGTGTGGAGAGCGAGAACCTGCGCCGGGGTCACATCACCCGGGAGGACTCCCGGGAGAACCGGCGGGAGGCCGCCCGCCCCTGAACCACGGCGGCGGGCCCCGACCCCCGGGACCCGCCGCCGTGACCGCGCGGCACTTCGCCCCGCCGAGCGACGGCTCGACGGGGCGAGGCGATCAGGGACCGGAGTCGACCGACGGCACCGGAGGTCCGCCGGGTCCCCTCCGTCGGTCCTGGATCAGCGCTTCAGGCCGTTCTCGATGGCCTCGATGATCCGGGGCCGCAGTTCGGCGGCGCGGATGATCGCGTCCACCGAGCCGACCTCGACCGCGCGCTGGATGCTGTGCACCCGGTCGAACTCCGCGGCGACCTCGCCGAGCTTCTCGGCGCGCACCGAGGAACGGACCTCGGCGAGCCGGTTGGTCAGCGCCGCCCGCTCCGCGCCGCTGGTCTCGGCGATCCGATCCTGGAGCCCGGTGACCCGCGGGTCGGCCGCGGTCCGGCTGTTCACCTCACCGGCGAACACCACGGCCGCCGCCGGGGCGCCGCCGAGCACCGAGGCGAACGAGCCCTCCAGCGCCAGCACCGTCATGTTCGGGTTGAGCGCCTTGGAGAAGACCACGAACGCGCCGCCGTGGTACCGGGAGATCACGCAGAACACGATCGGTCCCCGGAAGTTCACGATCGCCCGGCCGATCTCCGCGCCGTACTCCAGCTGGAGCTTGCGCATCGATTCCGGAGAGCCGTCGAACCCGGACAGGTTCGCCAGCACGACCAGCGGCCGGTTGCCGGAGGCCGCGTTGATCGCCCGCGCGGTCTTCTTCGACGACCGCGGGAACAGCGTGCCCGCGGTGTAGGTGTCCGGGCCGTCGGTGGGCGGGAAGCCGCGCCGGGCCACCGACCGCGACTCGATGCCCACCAGGCAGACCGGCCGTCCGCCGATGTGGACGTCCTGGACCACCGAGGTGTCGGCGTCGGCCATGCCCGCCCACCGCTCCAGCACCGCGTGGTCCTGGTCGGACAGGGCGCGCATCACGGTCCGGATGTCGAACGCCTTCTTGCGGTCCGGGTTGTGCTCGGCGGAGAAGATCTCGCCGACGGTGGCGAAGTCGCTGCCGGCGAACGTGTGCGGGAACGTCGACACGTCGCGGTCGACCGGGTCGTCGGTGACCGCCGCGCGCGGGCCCTCCTCACCGGGCATCACGTACGTGTGGTCGTAGTGCGCCATGAGCACGTCGCGGGCGCCCGCCAGGTCGGGCGCCCAGTACTGCGCCTGGCCGTTGGGGCCCATGACCCGGTCGTAGCCGCCGATGCCGAAGTTGTCCTCGGCCGACACACCACCGGAGAAGTCCAGCGACTGCTTGCCCGTGAGCACCATGGCCGAGTCCGGCGTCATCACCAGGATGCCCTTGGTGTGCATGAGCATCGTGGCCTCGGCGTTCCAGTACGGCTGGGCGCCGACGGTGATCCCGGCGACGACGATGTTGATCTCGCCGCCGTCCTGGGTGAACTCCACGATCCGCTTGAGCGCGGCTGCGACCCAGTCCATGTTCTCCGTGCCGGAGGTCATGGAGATCCGGGCACCCGCCGAGAGCGCGAACCACTCCAGCGGCACCCCCATCCGCTCGGCCAGGTCCAGGGCCGCGATCACCCGGGCGCATTCCGGTTCCGACAGCGCGCCCAGCGCCTTGGTGGGGTCGCCGAGCAGCACCACGCGGGTGACGCCCTCGGGGTGGCGCACGGTCGGCGTGGTGACGACGCCGGCCACCACCGCCGCGGTGTTCTCGCCCTTGGGCCGGTCCACCGGCACCAGCGTGCCCGTCTCGTCGAGGTCGTGTTCGACGAAGGAGCCCTCCGGTCCGGTGAGCATGCCGGTCAGCTCGTACGGGAAGACGTTCCCGCGCCGGGCCGCCCGCAGCACCTTCTG
Organism: Nocardiopsis lambiniae; assembly: GCF_031845465.1. Lineage (NCBI taxonomy): Bacteria > Bacillati > Actinomycetota > Actinomycetes > Streptosporangiales > Nocardiopsidaceae > Nocardiopsis > Nocardiopsis lambiniae. Next base: position 145,715 of record NZ_JAVREP010000012.1, read on the forward strand.
GCGGTAGTCGTCCAGCGGCGGGACCGGCTCGGTCGAGGGCTTGTCGACGTGGACCTGCGCCCCCTTGCCCGGTTCGAGGGCGATGCGCACGGCGACCTCGGTGAGTTCGCCCTCCTCGGTGCGCTGGCGGGCCACGAACTGGACCTCCTCCAGCCCGGCACCGGCGGTCGTCGGCAGGATGCGCTCGACGAGCATGTCGAGTTCGTCGAGGGTCAGCTCCGTCGACGGCCACACGTACATGAGGATGCGGTTGGTGTCGAACCGTTTGTGGGGCGGTCGCTGCGCCTGGATGTTGCGGATCGCGTCCAGGCACGCGTTGACGATGTCCTCCACGGCGGGCAGCGCGATGAGGCGGCCCTCGGCGTCGCGCAGCGGGGTGAGGTCGCGGACCTGGCCCATCGCGATGAGCCGTTCGTCGGCCGGGTTGGCGCGCGCCACGGCCTTGAACAGATAGATCTCCTCGTCCACCGACGCCAGTCGGGTGAGGTCGAACTCCCGGAGCCGCTGCAACTGGAGGCGCTGGGCGATCTGCGGGTGCAGGCCGCGGATGAGCCGGTCCTCGACGAGACCGTCCCCCTCGGGACGGAAGGTGAAGTGGTGGTGCATCATCGCGCCGTCGGCCCCGGCCACGGTGGCGGTGATCCGGCGGACCGCCGAGGGCAGCGGCCGTGCCGCGAGGATCTCGCCGAGCCGCTGGGCGATCGCCTCGGCGTCCGGCCGTCCCTCCCAGGTGACGTACAGGTCGGCGACCAGGTGGTGCTCGGGCACGTCGGCGGCCAGCGTCCAGACGGCCTCGACGGCGTCGGGCAGGCCGGCGATGTCGACGGCGGCGGCGACCACCCGGGAGGTGCCCCGCGCGTCGGTGTGGTCGGCGGTGACCAGGCGACATCCGGCGATGTCGCGCGCGGTGACACCGGACAGCCGGCGGTTGCCGTAGTAGCGGCGGGTCAGCACCTCCAGCAGCGGGGCGTTGTCCAGGCCGGGACGGCCGATCCGGGTCCTGATGAGCCGGACGAGGGGCTCGGAGCAGGCCACCATGCTCCGGATGCGCTCGGCGCGGTCCGGGGCGTGGGGGTCGCGGTCCAGGTGACGCAGGTCGTCGCGCACGGCGGCGTAGACCTTGGCCCGGTTGCGGCGCAGCAGGGGCTGGGTGAACCAGCGGAACACCACGCCCCGGGTGAGGTCGGACACCGCGGGGAAGCGCACCTGCGTGGCCTGGACCAGGTGCTCCAGGGTGAGACCGGCGCGCTCGGTGAGCGCCCCGACCGGCGGTGCGCCGGCCAGCCAGGCGCGCAGCAGGTCCGAGACCACCGTGACGTGGGCGGCCACCGACTGCTGGGCGAGGAAGATCCGGAAGACCGCGTCCTCCAGCTCCGGCGTGCGGTCCAGCCCGGTGACGCCGTAGTGGGCGAGCACCCGGGTGAGTTTGGCCTGGAAGGCCTCGGAGACACCGGCGCGTTCGACGTCCAGGCTCTGGAGGTAGCTGTGGAAGTACTCGCGGGGGCTGTGCACCTGACCGTCCGAGGCGGCCTCGGGGGCGTCGCCGGGCTTGTTGCGGCTCAGCTCCGCCAGATCGGCGAAGACGGTCAGCAGCTCCAGTTCGCCCTCGACCGGCCGGTCGCCCAGTTCGGCGCGCGCGGCCAGGTAGGAGGAGAACACCCGTCGGCGTTCCCCGGGGCCGAAGTCGTAGCCGAGCACGAGGGCCCGCAGGTCCCGCAGGCCGCGGGCGGCGCGCTCGCCGGCGGAGACGCCGGACTCCTTCGGCAGGTCGATCTCGACGACCGCGGTCGCGGACTCGGCCTCTCCCGCGTCCTCGTCGGCCAGCGGCTCCAGGCGCATCAGCGGCGCGCCGGTCTCCACCTGGGCGCCCACCGACACGGGGCACTCCCGGACCCGGGCGCGGAACGGCGCGCGCAGCACCGTCTCCATCTTCATGCTCTCCAGCACCAGGATCGGGGCGTCCGCCTCGACCTCGTCGCCGACCGCCAGCGGCGTCGCGACCACCAGGGCGGGCGCGGGGGAGCGGACGACGCCGCCCTCGTCCCGGCTGATCCGGTGCGGGACACCGTCGATCTCGACCAGGTGGACCGGGCCGTGCACGGCCGACACCATCCGGAACCGGCGGCCGTTGACGGTGATGTGGCCGCTGTGCGCGTCGAACCGCTCCACCTCGACGTCGGCCGGGTGGACGTCGCCGCCCCCGGAGACGCCGACGCGGAACCGGTCGGGGCCGACCCGGGCCACGCTCACCCGGTAGCCGACACCGCGCAGTTTGAGGTCCAGCGGGCGGTCCGGGTCGTGCTGCACCTGCGGGCGACCGCCGTGCGCGGTGGACAGCAGCCGTCGGCGGTCGACCTCCTCCGCCTCCCGGTAGGACTCGATCGCGGCCGCGGCCAGGGCGATCGCCGAGTGCCGGTGGTCGATCAGGTGGCCTTCGGCGCGCATGCGGTCGATCCAGCCGGTGTCGGCGCTCGCGCCGATCACCTCGGGCCGTCCCAGCAGGTCGAGCACGAAGCCCTTGTTGGTGGCGCCGCCCTCGATGATCACCGTGGTCTCGGCCATCGCACGGCGCAGCCGGGCCAGGGCCTGTTCGCGGTCGCGGCCGTAGGCGATGATCTTCGCGATCATCGAGTCGAAGTCCGCGGGGATCTCGTCGCCCTCGCGCACACCGGTGTCCACCCGGATGCCGGGGCCGACGGGGAAGCGCAGGTGGGCGATGCGTCCCGGGGCGGGGGCGAAGTCGCGGTCGGGGTCCTCGGCGTTGAGCCGGGCCTCGACGGCGTGGCCGAGCTCCTCGGGCTGCTCGCCTTCGAGTCGTCCGCCGGCGGCCACGTGCAGCTGCAAACGGACCAGGTCGGTCCCGGTGGTGACCTCGGTGATGGGGTGCTCGACCTGGAGGCGGGTGTTGACCTCCAAGAATGCGAAGAGCCTCTCACCGGGGTGATAGAGGAACTCGACGGTGCAGGCACCGCGGTAGCCGACGGCGACGGCGAGCCGTTCGGCCGACGTCTTCAGGTCGGCGATCTGCTCGGGCGCCAGGACGGGGGAGGCGGATTCCTCGATGATCTTCTGGTTGCGCCGCTGCACCGAGCAGTCGCGGACGCCCAGCGCCCACGCGGTGCCCTGGCCGTCGGCGATGACCTGGACCTCGACGTGTCGGGCGCCGGTGACCAGGCGTTCGAGGAAGACCACACCGGAGCCGAAGGCGCGCAGCGCCTCCTGGCTGGTGCGCTCGTAGGCCTCGGCCAGGTCCTCGCCCGAGGAGACCTTGCGGATGCCGCGCCCGCCGCCGCCCGCGGTCGCCTTGAGCATCAGCGGGTAGCCGATCTCGTCGCCGGCGCGCAGCGCCTCCTCCAGGGTGGCGACCTCACCGCGGCTCCACGGAGCGACCGGGACGCCGACCTCCTCGGCGATCAGCTTCGCGCCGATCTTGTCGCCGAGCCGGCGCATCGCCTCCGCGCTCGGCCCGATGAAGGTGACGCCGATCTTCTCGCACAGCTCGGCGAACGCCGGGTCCTCCGCGACGAAACCCCAGCCGACCCAGGCCGCGTCGGCCCCGGTCTCCACCAGCGCCCGCTCCAGGACGGCGTGGTCCAGGTAGGGGCGGGCCGAGGCCGGTCCCAGCGAGTAGGTGACGTCCGCTTCACGGACGAAGGTGGCGTTGCGGTCCGCGTCGGTGTAGAGGGCGACCGTTTCGATCCGGATCCCCGTTTCCGCGGAAAGTTCCCGAACCGCGTGGATGAGCCGCATGGCGGCCTCTCCACGATTGACGATGGCTACACGACCGAACACCGGCCGACCTCCCCGGGCTGTCTACGACGGAAGGCGACCTCCGAGGTGTCGGAGGTCGCCTCTTCCTGCTTCCACCTACTACTGTGCTCGATCATCCACCGGCACACCAATGTCCCGAACCGCCCACACCTGGAGCGGGACCTTGTGGGAACCCCACAAAAGGCACTCGATCCCCACCGGGCGCCCCTTTTTCCGCGTGACCGTTCTCACCCGTTCGTGGCATTTCGTGTCCCTATCGAGACTCTCGGTCGTGCGGCCGATCGGTGACGTGCCGGCGGGCCGGGGAACGCGGAGCGGCCGTACGCGGCACCGCCGGGGTCGCCGGCGTGTTCGGCGCTTCGCGCGGCCCCCGACGGCCGTCGACCCGGGCCGAACACCGCCGGGCGGGCGTGCGGTCTTCCGATCACCGTCGATCGTAGGCCGCACGCCCCACTCGGGAGGTTCAGCGGGGCACGTCCCCGCGCGCCGCGATGACCGCCCGGCCCCGCTCGGATTCGGGGAAGCGCTCGATCATGGCGCGCAGCTCCTCGGCGCCCACGTTGGCTCCGAAGGGTTCGGTGCCCGGTTCCAGGCGCACGCCCGCGGCCAGCGGACCGGCCACGACCGGATCGAATCCCAGCGCGTCCACGATGGACCCCACCAGGGCCAGGTCACCGCTGTCGTCGCCGGCGATCGCGATCGCCCTGCGCCCCGGCGCGCCGGCCGGGCGGGCCTCGTCCTCCAGGTCGTGGTAGCCCATGTGGTTGAACGCCTTGACGACACGGGCCCCGGCCAGGAACCCCTGGACGATCTCGCTGGAGGAGGTGCGCGGATCCACGAGGTCCTCCCGGGGGCCGTCCACCTCCCACCAGTGGTTCATCGCGTCGATGACCGTTTTCCCGGTCAGCGCCCCGGCGGGGATCGTGCGGTACCCGCCCAGCGGCAGCGCCAGCACGACCACGTCGGCCTTGGTCGCCACCTCCTCTCCGGTCATCGCCTCGGCGCCCGGGGCGAGCACCGACACCGTCAGCTCGATCTCGGCGGGATCGCCGGAACCGGCGATCAGCACCCGGTGCCCGGCCGCCAGCGCCAGCCGGGCCAGCACCGTGCCGACCTTGCCCGCGCCCAGGACGCCCAGGACCGGAGCGGTCCTCTGCTCCACCTCGCTCAACTCCCTTCCGCCTCTCGGCCCGCGAGGATGTCACGGACCATCGGGATCACCCGGGTCCCGTACAGTTCGACGGCGCGCATGCGGTCCGGTACCGGGATCGCCCCGTTGGAGTAGATGAGGTCGAACCGGCCCACACCCAGGGCCCCGATGGCCCCGGCCATCTTGCGGGCGACCGTCTCGGGGGAGCCGACGTACATCGACCCGTGGGCGATCTCGTTCTCGAACTGCTCCTTGCGCATCGGTCCCCAGCCCCGCTCGGCGCCGATCCGGTCGTGGACGACCTTGTAGCGCGGGTAGAAGATCTCCTTCGCCTCCTCGTCGGTATCGGCGATGAACCCGGGGGAGTGCATCCCCACCGGGTGCGCGACCGTGCCGAACTGCGCGGCGGCCCGCTCGTACAGCTCGATGTAGGGGCCGAACCGCTCGGGGGAGCCGCCGATGATGGCCAGCATCAGGGGCAGTCCGTGGCGCGCGGTGCGCACGACCGACTGGGGGGACCCGCCGACCCCGACCCATGTGGTCAGCCGGCCCGATTCGGTCTTGGGGAAGACGTCGGCGTCCTTCAACGGCGCTCGGACGGTCCCGCTCCAGGTCACCGGAGCCTCGTCGAGCAGCTTGACGAAGAGGTCGATCTTCTCCTCGAACAGCACGTCGTAGTCGCGCAGGTCGTGGCCGAACAGCGGGAAGGACTCGGTGAACGAGCCGCGCCCCAGGATGACCTCCGCACGTCCGTTGGAAAGCGCGTCCAGGGTCGCGAAGCGCTGGAAGACCCGTACCGGATCGTCGGAGCTGAGCACGGTGACCCCCGAACCCAGCCGGATGCGCGAGGTGCGGCCGGCGATGCCGGCCAGGACGGTCTCCGGGGTGGAGATCGCGTACTCGGGCCGATGGTGCTCGCCCAGGGCGATGGCGTCGACGCCGATCTCGTCCGCCAGGACGGCCTCGTCGACGACGCGGCGGATCGCCTCGCCGTGGGAGAGGGGCTTTCCGTCGGCGCCTTCGGGGACGTCGCCGAACGTGTCGAGCCCGAAGAGCAGGTCGGACATGGGTGGCCTCCTTGCCGAGCGGCCCGGACGGGGGTCCGAACCGTGGCGGCCCGGTCGTCCCTCGTGAGGTGCCCGCCGCCAGGTGATTGACGCGTCAATTATGCGATCATATGATTGACATGTCAATTAGGAGGATGGCCATGGCCGACGAAGTGCGCACGCCGCGCAGGGGGCGACGCCTGCCGACACGGGACGAGCTGCGCTCCTGGCGCGCGTTCCTCGAAGCGACGGAGGCCCTGAACGCGGAGATCTCCGCCCGGTTGCAGCGGGACTCCGGCCTCTCCCCGGGCGACTACAAGGTGCTGCTCGCGCTCACCGAGACCGAGGGGGAGCGGATGCGCTCCTCCGAACTGGCCGAGGCGATCGGCTGGGAGCGCAGCCGCCTGTCCCACCACCTGGGGCGCATGGAACGGCGCGGACTCATCCGCCGCGAGGAGTGCGCCCTCGACAACCGCGGTGCCGAGATCGTCCTGGCGAAGGAGGGGGCGACGGCCTTCCACGGCGCGACGGTCCCCCATCTGACCGCCGTCCGCGCACTCTTCATCGACGCCCTCACCCCGGAGCAGGTGCGGGCCGCGGGAGAGATCGCCCGGGCCCTGCGCGCTCACGTGGACGCGGCGCACACCTCCTGAAGGGGCCGGGCCGGGAGGCGCGCGTCCGTCGGAGCCCCGGCCCCGCCACGGTCGGCCGGGCCGGCGCCTCACCCTCGACGTCCACCGACGGCGGCGACCGCCCCGGAGACCACCGGGCCGCCCGGCCGCGACATCGGCGCCGCGACCAACGTCATCCGCACCGGGAGGGTCGGTGCGCTCTCGGCCCCCCGGCGGGTCGGCGCCGCGCCCCGGAACGGTTCCGGCCGCCGGTTCAGTCCGCGGCGTTCAGGCGGGCGCGCTGGTCCTCGGTGAGATCCAGGTCGAGCGCGCCCAGAAGCTCGTCCAGCTGCTCCACCGTGGAGGCGCCCACCAGGGGGACGATCGGCGGTTCGTGGCCCATCTGCCAGGCCAGGACCACCTGGTGGGGGGTGGCCCCGGTCTCCGCGACGACCTCCCCCAGCGCCGCCAGCCGCGCCGTGGTGCCCGGATGGTCGTAGCCGCGGGGCAGGGGCTTGTCATCACGGACGTAGGCGCCGCCGAGCAGCGGTGTGTAGGCGACCAGGGTCAGCCCGGGTTCGGCGCGCATGTAGGTGAGCAGGTCCGGACCGGCTCCACCGATGTCGCCGTCCGGGCAGAGCGGGTCGCCGATGTCGGTGCGCGGCCGCAGGTAACCGTGCTGGTACTGGAGCACCTCGTACCCCGGCAGGCCCGCGGAGGCCGCCAGGGCGCGGGCGCGCTCCACCCGCCAGACGGAGTGGTTGCTCACCCCCAGCAGCCCCACCGAGCCCTCCCTTACCAGGTCCGCGAAGCCCTCGACGGTCTCCTCCAGAGGTACGCCCCGCTGGTCCTCGATGTGCGCGTACAGCAGGTCGACGCGCTCCAGGCCCAGGCGCTCGCGGCTCGCCTCGGCGGCCTCCCGGATGGCCCGGGCGGAGAGCCCCTCGGCGTTGTCGGTGTAACCCGTACCCGGCGCGAGCGGGCGGGCGCCGAGCTTGGTGGCGATGACGAGGTCCTCGCCGACGTCCCGGTCGCGGAGCCAGCGGCCGATCAGTTCCTCGCTCTGCCCTCCCTGACCGCCGTCCGCCCAGAACGCGTAGTTGTTGGAGGTGTCGATGAAGGTGCCCCCGGCCTCGACGTACCGGTCGAGGATCGCGAACGACGTCTTCTCGTCGGTGCGCGTGCCCATGTTCATCGCACCCAGGGCGAGGGCGCTCACCTCGCGCCGGGTGGCGGGGTCGGTACCGATGGTGCGCTGTCGCATGAGGGTTCTCCCGTCCCTGACCCGCGCGGCGCGGGCCTTGGAACAGGAGTCTGCGACCTGGAGCGCGCTCCAGGTCAAGCCCGTGCCCGGAGGGGACCGGCGGACCGGGGCGACCCCGGCCCGCCGGAACCCCGTCCCCGCGCACCGGGCGCGGTCGGCGCGGCGACGCCCACCGCACCACGATCCGAGCGATCCCGCCGCCGGATCGCTTCCCGCGAGGGGCGGGGACCCGTGGCGCGACGGCTCAGTGTTCGCGGGTGTGCGCCAGGACCGCGAGAGGACAGAAGACCGCGACCAGACCGGCCGACCACGCCAGGGTGACGGTGATCGAGGCGCCGGCGGCGGTGCCGGTGAGGAGGGCCCGGCACGCGTCCATCGCGTGCGTCGCCGGGTTGATCCCGGCCCAGGCGCGCAACCACCCCGGCAGGGTGTCCACCGGCGCGGCCAGACTCGTGCCCAGCAGCAGTGGCAGGAACGCGATGAACGCCACCGCCAGGACGGTGCTCTCGTTGCGCACCAGCACGCCCACGAACACCATGACCCAGCTCAGCGCGAATCCGAACCCCATCGCCAGTGCTGCCGCCGCCGCCGCGGAGGCGAGGTCGGTGGTCACCCGGAACCCCATCAGGTATCCGATCGCGAACAGCAGCGCCACCGCCACCGCGTACCGCACCACGTCGGCCAGCACCGATCCCCACAGGGGCGCCGACCGTCCGATGGGCAGGCTGCGGAACCGGTCGAACACGCCCTTCTTCCGGTCGACGTTGATGCTCACGCCGCTGGCGAGCATCCCCGACAGCCCGGCGCCCATCACCAGCACCCCGGGGAACAGGTAGCGCAGGTAATCGCCGGTGGAACCGGACACCGACCCGCCGAACAGGTAGACGAACAGGACCATGAACAGCGCCGGGGTGATCACCCCGTTGACGATCGCCCCGGGGTCGCGGACGGACTTGGCCAGGCCGCGCCGGGCCAGGACCAGGCTGTGCCGGGCCAGGGCGGCGGGCCGTCGGGGCGGGTCGAGGGGGGAGAGGAGGTCGCTCACGTGTCGGACTCCTTGTCGCGGGAGACACCGGTCAGGCTGAAGAACACCTCGTCCAGACTCGGCAGGTGCAGGGAGAACTCGGTCACGGGGACGCCCTCGGCGCGCAGCCCGTCGGCCACCCGCCAGGCGGTGTCGGCGTCGTCCACGGGGACCGACAGGGTGGCGCGCCCCGTCCGTTCCGGGGAGCGTCCGGTCACGGAGGCGAGCACCCGGGCGGTCTCGTCCATGCGCTCGGGGTCGCCCGGGCGCACCGACACGGCCTGGCCGCCGACCACGCGCTTGAGCTCGGCCGGGGTCCCCGCCGCGATCACCCGTCCGTGGTCGATGACGCGGAGGTCGTCGGCGAGCGCGTCGGCCTCCTCCAGGTACTGGGTGGTCAGCAGCACCGACACGCCTTCGGCGGTCGCCTCGCGCACCATCCGCCACAGTTCCTCGCGCCGCCCCGGGTCCAACCCGGTGGTGGGCTCGTCCAGGAACACCACCCGGGGGCGGCCCACCAGGCTCGCGGCCAGGTCCAGACGTCGGCGCATCCCGCCGGAGTAGACCGCGACGGGGCGGTCGGCGTCCTCGGTGAGTCCGAACCGGTCGAGCAGCTCGGCGGCCCGGGCGCGGGCCTCGTTGCGGCGCAGGTCCAGCAGGAGGCCGATCAGCACCAGGTTGCCCCGGCCGCTGAGCTCCTCGTCGACGGTGGCGCTCTGCCCGGCCAGGCCGATGAGCCGACGCACCCGTGCGGCCTCGCGGACCACGTCGAATCCGCCCACGCGGGCGGTCCCCGCGTCGGGGCGGACGAGGGTGGCCAGGATCCGCACGGCGGTGGTCTTGCCCGCGCCGTTGGGGCCGAGCACGGCCAGGACCGTGCCCGGCCGGGCGGACAGGTCCACACCGTCCAAGGCGACGGTCTTCCCGAAGCGTTTGACCAGGCCCTCGGCCTGGAACGCCGGTTGCTCCACGATCCCTCTCCCTCGCATTCAAATGTTCACGACATTCAGATGATGACAGTATCTGAGTGTTCATGGCATCTCAACGTAGGATGGGTGAACCGAGGAGACAGGGGGAGGGACATGGCCCGGCTCACGAGGGCGCGACAACAGGCCCACAACCGGGCGCGCGTGCTGGCCGCGGCCGGGGAGGAGTTCGCCGAACGCGGCTTCCGCGACGCCAAGATCGACCGCATCGCCGAACGCGCCGACCTCACCCGAGGCGCGGTCTACTCCAACTTCCCCGGTAAACGCGCCCTCTACTTCGCGGTCCTCGCCGACGCCGCCGAACGCGCCGACGCCCCCGCGGTCGACCCCGGCACCGACCCGGCCTCCGCCCTGGCGGCCTTCGCCCGCCTCCGGCTCTCCCGGGTTCCGCTCACCGAGGCCGACGACTCCCTCGGAACCGGTGCCGCGCTCACCCCCGAAGTACTGTCCGACGCCCCCGTCAGGCGAGCCTTCGCCCAGCTCACCCGCCTTGACGCGATCCTGCTCGGTCTGGCCCTGGAGGATCTGGCGGGCGACGGCCGACGCCGGGTCCGGCAGGCGCAGGCCGTCCTCACCGTCCTCCACGGCGCCGAGGCGACGGCCGCCACCGCCCCCGGCGTCATCGACCCCTTCACCGTGATCCGCACCTGCGAACACCTCGCCGGACTGGAACTCGACGACACCGACCCGCCCCCGCACCTGGCCCACGTCGGCGCCGCGGTCCGCGTCGACGAGCCCTGGTCGCCGCCGACCGGCGTGGACCTGCTGACCCGGGAACCGGTCGACCCGACCGTCGACGGCGTCGTGGTCGTCCTGGGTCTGGAACGTCTCGAAGCCGTCGAGGACGCGTTGCGGGCCGCCCCCGGCGCGGTCACCGCCGTCATCGTCACCGACGCCCCCGCAGAACGCGGACCCCTGGTCCGGGCGGTCCTCGCCGACCTGCGCCGCTGCCTGTCCAGGGCCTTCCCCGGTCGGCCCCGGGCACGCCTGGTCCTGGACGACGACGGTGCCATCGCCGCCGCGGCCGGCGCGGACTCCGTGGACGACGGCACCGAGTTCGCGCTGCGGATCACCGACGGCAGGGTGAGCGCCCGCTCGACCGAACGCGGCGCCGGATACGCGGTCGCGGACACCGCCCGTCCCCGAACGCCGGGGAGGGCCCGCCGGTGATCCCGCCGCTCCGGAGAGGCGGTGCTCCCGGTCCGGGGGCGGCCCGTCCTCGCGCGCGCAAGCGGGCTCCATCCCTGGTGGGAAGGTCGCTCCCCTACCCGGCGGCCGAGGTCGACCGCCCGAGGGAACCGACCCGGGCCGACCGGGCGGAGGCGGTCCCCGGACCGTCCCCCGACCGTCGTCGGCTGGATTGCGCGGTCCCCGAACCGGGGTAGCGTGGAGGAACGGAGACACTCCCTGGTACGACGGGGTGGGACTCCGCAGCCCGTGAGGAGACGTTCAGTGACACGCACCGGTGCCGGCGGGCCCCTGCTCAAGTGCTCGTTCTGCGGCAAGGACCAGAGTGAGGTCCGCAGGTTGATCGCCGGACCCGGCCACATCTGCATCTGCGATGAGTGTGTCGGCCTGTGCAACGAGATCATGGAGGAAGAGGAGGGCGTCCTCCCCGTCGAGGACTCCTGGGACGCGTTGCCCAAGCCTCGGGAGATCTACGAGTTCCTGGACTCGTACGTGATCGGTCAGGATCAGGCCAAGAAGGCGTTGTCGGTGGCGGTGTACAACCACTACAAGCGGGTGCGTTCGGAGGGTGAGCGTCCCGGTGGTGAGGACGTGGAGATCGCCAAGTCCAACATCTTGTTGTTGGGTCCGACGGGGTCGGGGAAGACGTTGTTGGCGCAGACGTTGGCGCGGATCTTGAACGTGCCGTTCGCGATCGCGGACGCGACGGCGCTGACGG